>JBGCGG010000036.1:0-74836 GCA_045110585.1 Phormidesmis sp.
CCGTATTTGAGGCTGATGGCGATGACTTCATTTTGCAAGCTTTTTCCTACAGCAGCGGCATATCTGGTAATTCTATCCCGCTACTTGCCGCCTGTAACGTCTATCTGGCTTGGCTTCGGATAGTTTTTCAGGGGCAACTAGCTACGCAAACTCACTTTGTAGGTTTTCTCTAACGCAGCGCGCACTTTGTTATGCACAGGGTCGATATCTTTATCTGTGAGGGTACGGTTATCAGCGCGATACACCAATCTGAACGCGAGCGATCGCTCACCCTCCGGAACCCCTTTCCCTCGATACTCATCAAACAGCGTCACCGAGTCCAACAACTTTCCGCCTGACTTGCTGATCGAACGAGACAAATCAGCCACCGATACCTCTACAGGCGCAAAGAACGCCAAATCTCGATCCGAGGCAGGATAGGTAGAATACGCCGAGAACTTCACAGCTTTGCCACTCTTGCCGGTTAAACACATCACCAAGACAGACCAGTTCAATTCAAAAACATAGACCTCATCTGGCAAATCTTTATCTCGGCGCAGCACAGGATGAAGTTGCCCAAACGACCCTAAAAGCGTCCGGCCACGCACGAACAAATCAGCCGTCCGGCCTGGGTGCATTCGCTCATCACCATGGCCAGTTCGATAATCTACATCTAGTCCTAGCGTGTTGAAAATACCCTGCAACACCCCTTTTGCTTCGTACCAGCTCATAGGTGTCTCTTTGTTACTGGTCACCCACTTACCACGCCGCGCATCGCCGCCAATAATGCCCCCAACTTTCGTATTTTCTACAGGCTCTCCGTCAGGATTATCTGCGGGCTTATTGAAAACATTGCCAATTTCAAACGCATTGAGCGGCCCATTGCCGTTGTCAATATTCAGCTTAAAGGCATCGACTAAACCATCAATCAAATCAATCCGTAGGGCCGAGTACTCTTTAAAAAGAGGATTAGCCAGCACAACTTGGGGCTTCTCTGGATCGGTGCTGGTAAGAGAATAGTGAATCGCTTCAGTTAGGCCCACACCGCGAAAGGCAGCGCGAAGTTGACGCGATCGCGCCGCTTCCTGCGTGAGAAATCCACGTGAGGTTTGAGCGGGCAGCGTGTTAGAAAATTTGTTGTAGCCGTAAAGGCGAGCCACCTCTTCGATCAGGTCAATCTCTCTTTCAAGATCTTGGTAGCGGTAAGCTGGAATGTTTACTGTCCAGGTGCCGTCTCCCGCTGCGGTCGCTTTACACCCCAGCTTATCAAGCAAGGTCTCAACCGTTACAGCATCTAGGGCCGTAGGCTGTCCAGGGTCTGCGGCAATGGGGCCCAAAATTTGGTTAATGCGCGCGAGGCGAAGCGTCACCTCTCGGGTGGGCGTAATGCGGCCGACTTCTGTGCGGTCTTCACCTTGGCCTACCAAGGTTGCCCCACTGATTTGCTGTAGCAGTTTCAGGGCGCGATCGCTGGCTAAGGCTAACTCAGCTGGATTCACGCCACGCTCATATCTAGCAGAAGCTTCCGTACGCAATCCCTGAGACCGCGCGGATTTTCGAATGGCAGCCGCATCAAAATACGCAGCCTCTAAAAACACATTTTGAGTGGTGTCAATCACTTCTGTTTCAGCGCCGCCCATTACCCCGGCCAGGGCAACTGGCACATCATTCGCCGTAATCAGCAGGGTCTGTACGGCCATTTTTCTTTCCTGGTCGTCCAGCGTCGTGAGCACTTCAGTCTCTTTCGCATAGCGCACACTAATCGCCACAGACGCCCCTTTACCAGCCGCTTTCAATCTATCCAAATCGAACGCATGCAGCGGCTGCCCCCACTCCAACAGCACATAGTTTGTGACATCAACCACGTTGTTAATCGCCCGCGTACCCGCAGCAACCAATCTCTGCTGCAACCATGCCGGAGAAGGGCCAATTTTAATATTCTCTAAAACGCTACCTATATAGATAGGACACGCTTTAGGTTCACTCAACGCAATCGACACGTTACTGGGTAAGGATTGAGTACCTGCCACCACATCTGAAACCGGCAGCTTCAACGCGTTCCCTGTAATCGCAGAAATCTCACGCGCAATACCGACCATGCTCAGCGCATCAGCGCGGTTTGCCGTTGAGGTCACATCTAAGACAAAATCATTCAGGCCCAGCAATGGACGCACATCTTGACCAGGCTTAATATCGCCGCTTTCAAAGCTGGCCTCATCAAATATATAGATACCTTCTGAGTCTTTAGCAAGACCCAGCTCAGATAAAGAACAAATCATGCCTGATGAAGGCACACCGCGCAGCTCACGCGGCTTAATTTTAAGATCAACTCTGGGCAAATAACTCCCTACCGTCGCGACCGGCACACACATATCTGCACCGACATTCGCCGCACCGCAGACAATCGTTGATTTTTCCGCAGCCCCAATATCAACGGTACATACACTCAGCTTTTCTGCATCGGGATGAGGCTCACGAGCCACCACGCGGCCCACCACCACACCATCTGCCCAGCTCTGACGATCTTCGATATCTTCTACCTCAAAGCCCGCCATCGTCAGGGCATCGGCCAGGGCCTCTGGCGTGTAGTCGAAATCAACAAGTTCTTTGAGCCAGTTTACAGAGACGCGCATGGAATAAGGGATATAGGGATGTGAAAAAGCGGCATTAGAAAGACGGAATGCCTCGCCCCATCGTACTTTGCACAGCGCTTATCCATCAAGTTTCTTAGTCTCGTTTTCCACCAAGCTTGTGGTCATCCGCGCTGTGTCTATCTGATTGACTTCCGCTGAGCATCTATCACCCTTCAAGATACGGGAATACTGGGCCAGCGGCGTCTCATGACCTCAAATGACTTACTGCATAGCCACTGGCTGCCCCAAGCCCAAAAATGCCCCAACTGCTCGGCTCTGCAAAACCTGTGGCAGTAAACTCTGGCTACGTGATCGATATCGCGTCCTTGGCGCACTTGGTCGTGGCGGTTTTGGAGCCACCTTTCTTGCCCGAGATCAGTCCTTACCGGGCTACCCGTCTTGCGTCATCAAGCAGCTAAGGCCCACCACCACGGTGCCCAACCTGCTAGAGATGGCCCGAGATTTATTCCAGCGAGAAGCCAACATTCTCGGCAAAATCGGCAACCATCCCCAGCTTCCCCGACTCCTCGACTATTTCGAACTCGCGCAAGAATTTTATCTTGTACAAGAGTATGTCAGTGGGGCAACGCTACAAAAAGAAGTTAAGCACAGCGGCCCTTTCACAGAAGTAGGGGTCAAGCAATTTTTGACGGAAGTATTGCCTGTTGTGCAATACATTCATGAGAACAAAATTATTCATCGCGATATCAAGCCAGCTAACCTGATTCGCCGTGACCAAGATAAGCAGCTGGTGATGATTGACTTTGGCGCAGTTAAAGACAAAGTCAATGCACCCGCGGTTGACCCATCTGATGAAACGGCGCTGACGGCTTATGCCATTGGCACCCCAGGGTACGCACCGCCCGAACAAATGGCGATGCGTCCGGTATATGCCAGCGATATTTATGCGATTGGGGTAACATGCATTTTTCTGCTCACGGGGCGATCGCCCAAAGACCTCCCGTACGATCCCAAAACAGGAGAACTGCGCTGGCAAGAATACGCCTTTGTGAGCGGCCATTTCGATCAGGTGCTGAGAAAAATGCTAGACATCTCCGTGCACAATCGCTACCAGTCAGCAGGCGAGGTGCTGAGAGAGTTGGAAATGGAGCCATATTTAGAGAGTCTGGCTCAAAACATGGCATTTGCGACAACGGCCGGTAGCACCCAACCCCAGCTCAACCCAAAAGAAGAACCGCGTGTTTCTCCATCCTCTCGCATGGCCGAAGCCATCCGAGCCCGCCGAGAACGTCGCGTCAAGTCTCAACCTTCTTACCAAGGCGTAGACCGCAGACGAAATAAGCCAACGGCTCAAACACTTAAGGAATCCTATGCAAAAGGCTATCGAGATTTCTCAGGGCAAGTATTTGCCCAGCTAGATTTGAGCAAGCAGGTATTCGCTGGCGCACGATTTACCAAAGCTAACTTCAGAAAAACCAATCTGCTGGGAGTTGATTTTTCAAATGCCAACCTCAGCCGCGCCAACCTATCTCAATCCATGCTCAAAAATGCAAAACTAGCAGGCGCTTATCTAGCAGGCTCAAACTTAGAAGGCGCAGATCTAAGAGGGGCCAACCTAGCCAAAGCCAAACTAGACTCAGCCAAACTCAAAGATGCCAACTTCTGCGGCGCGGATCTCTCTGGAGCCACCATCACTGAAGCCCAATTAGCCACAGCACGAACCAACTGGTCTACCATTCATCCCAACGGCAAGCGAATGTTCCGGTAGAGAGCGCCCCTCAAACCTCAGCGACATTTCATCAAGCTTCCTGCTAAGACATCCCATCAAAAATGCACTGTCAAAGGCGTTCCTCAAAGAAAACATCAAACCCTCCCCTGCCCGCTAAACTAATAAAGGGATAGGCAACAAAGTGTGGATAGCACTTATACTTTGCAAATCATTTTAAAGGCTACTGCGCAGAGATGATCGTCAATCGTCAGGCCAGAATCAATACGACAGAAGCCATAGATCACATCGCGACTATCAGCGTTTAATTGAGGAAATAGAAAGGTATGTTTGTGGATGAGTTGACCCCTTTTGTACGGGAACTAGCCCGCCAGCCTGTAGCATTTGCAGGCGGGTTCTTCTCGGGACTGTTCCAGCTAGATTTAACAGAAGATCCGGTAAAAAGCTGGCTAAATAAACAAGGGGCAGAGCCTCATGCAGCCGCTGGGTCAGCAGGCAAAACATCTAATAGCAATACAAACGGTGCTAAAGGCCCTCAATCTATTGATATTGAATAAGGTAATAGCCCAAAATCTGACTAGCGATCAATTAAGACTAATGACCAATTAAGACTAACGGCCAATTAAGACTAACGGCCCAAACAGCGAAGAATTTAGACGGTTCTTCGCTTTGCTCTTTAGCGACAAATTCGAGTCAGTGCCGTGCTCCACTTGGTGACACGGCGAGCCACCGCATCATTGCTCGCCAGCGAAAGCGCTGCTTTGTAGTCGGCATATGCACAGTTCCAGCCCCCTTGCAGGTGATGAGTACGGCCTCGTTCGGCGTATACAGAGGCTCGCATCAGATTGCTCTTGCTTGATTTCCCCACAAAGATCAAAGCGATATCCAAACAAGCCAAGGCTTCTTCATAATCACCCATTTCGCGAAAAGTGATGGCCTGATTGAGGCGAGCACGAAGATTAAGCGGATTCAGATCAATCGCAGTGTCATAGTCAGTAATCGCATCCGCCCAGTTTTGCTGTACGGCATACAAGTTAGCGCGATTGTTGTACGTACGGTCTTGGTCTGGGTTAAGCGCGATCGCATGATTGTAATCGGATTCAGCTTGTGCCCACTGCTGAATCGCATAGTGAGCTAAACCACGGTTATTGTAATGTTCTGCCTTATCTGGCTCATACGCAATGAGGCGGTCAAACAAGCGCAAAGCAAGAGCATAATCTTTTTGTTGCGCTGCCAAATCAGCTTGTTTTTTGAGCAGAAAGCTAGCATCGGCATCAGAGAGCCAGCTATCAGCGTGAGATTGAGACGCTACAGAACACACACCGAGAGAAGTCGTCTTTTTTGAGGGCTGTAGAGGGCGCATAGGTAAAATTCTCGAGAAGGACTTGGAAGTTACCGACAAATGCTCAGGAGGCATACCAATTAGGCAGCCAGACAACGTTGGCCTGAAGCAGAACAAGCGAATCGTGAATAGAACTTTGAATGGGCTTTAGACAGCAGCTTTCGAATTCGAGACGAAGAGGACTTAACGGAAAGCAACTAAACTTGTACACATGTAACGTTGTTGATGCAATAATCTCACGGGCGTCCGGCCAGACTAAACCGAAAAAGAACGTAGGGATTGCCCCTATACCCTCAAATGAAAGTTGATTTATAAGTAGAACTGCTGAAAAAAGAAACGCCATTTTCAGCAGTTTCATTCCGGGATTAAATAAATCTAAAGATAGTTACGGATTACACCTTATTTCCGACCCGATAAAAGCGTTCACCATGAGCCTTTATTAAGAAATTTTGCGGAGCTTAAGGTTTCACAGCCTTTGGACGGCTGTAGTCACTGTGTCGTTATTCCTGTGTCGTTATTCCTGTGTCGTTATTCTCAACGCTCAAAAATCAAAAGGTGCGCATTCAAGCTTTGAATGCGCACCTTTTTCATGGCGTAAATTATTCAGCTGTAAAGCATCTAATGCCTAAAGTCAGTCGAAACCTTTCAGGGATTAAATGCTTTCTCGACTAGCATTTTCTAATTAAAACGCTCCACATCCCATATATACGGCTGATTATATACAGTTGCTGCAATATCGGTGTTACTGTGGCCACCTAGCGTTGCTACACCCAATCCGCTCATCTAAAACTACTCATAAAGATAGAAAGCTATCTGAAAACGGATGAGAAACTAGCTTAAAGATTGCCTTATTCGAAGTCAGCCTTACTCGAAGTCAGCCTTACTTAAAGCCAACAGAGGCCTGCCATACAAAGGCAAGTAGTAAGAAGAAGATAGGCAACACGGGCAAAACGTCGATGAGGGGGCCAAAGGCACGATAGGCTTCGGGCAACTCTGCAACGGTTAGTGCAGTAATCATGGCAACGTTCATGAAATTGCTATCTCCAAAATGCTTATGTAATAGTGGTCAATATTTTATCACGATCTGTGATGTGGCTCTCATTTTCTAACGCACACCATCTCAACGGCATCAGCCACTAAATCAACCACTCCGCAAAGGTTTCTGAAAAACGATCACTCAAAATAGCGTCCCGAATTGCCGTCGTAAATCCAATCAACTCAGTAATGTTGTGAATAGACAGCAATGTGTAGGCCAGTAACTCCTTAGCATGAAGCAGATGGCAAATGTAGGCTCGCGTAAAGTTTTGGCAGGTGTAGCAGGGACAGTCTGCATCAATCGGGGTCAAATCACGGCGAAAAGGAGAATTTTTTAGATTCCACCGCTCACCTTTCGTCAATGCCGCGCCATGCCGCGCCAGTCGCGTTGGAATAACACAGTCGAAGAGATCAATGCCTGCTGCGATCGCCTGTGCCATTTCCTTGTAAGTCCCTACCCCCATCAAGTAACGCGGCTTGTTCTCAGGGAGCAAAGGCGTCGTTGCCTGCACAATCTTTTCAATAAGCTCAGGCGGTTCTCCCACGCTCACGCCACCGATGGCGTAGCCGGGCAAATCTAACTCAGCAAGTTCTCTGGCAGCTTCAGCTCTCAAATCCAAATAAGTGCCGCCCTGCACAATACCAAACAAAGCCTGATCGCTACGGTCATGTGCATTCATGCAGCGCTTTAGCCATCGATACGTCCGCGACGTTGCCGCCTCTACTTCTTCTCTCGTAGCCGGATATGGCGGACATTCATCAAACGCCATAATCACATCCGCCCCTAGCTTATTTTGAATCTCGATAGAGCGCTCTGGAGGCATTTCAATAATACGGCCATCCCGAGGAGAGCGAAACGTAACGCCTTCGTCAGTGATGGTGCGCATTTCACTCAAGCTAAACACTTGAAAGCCGCCGGAATCAGTGAGCATAGGGCCATCCCAGCCCATAAATTTATGCACCCCACCCGCTTCCGCAACCAAATCTTCTCCTGGCTGTAGATGTAAATGGTACGTGTTAGAAAGCACCATCTGCGCATCACAGCTTTTGAGCTGGGCAGGCGTAATGGTTTTTACATTCGCCAGCGTACCCACCGGCATAAATCGCGGTGTCTGCACAGGGCCGTGTGGCGTATGAAACGTGCCTGCACGGGCTTTCGTACAGCTACACTGGGCCTCAAGTTGATAAGAGAAAGGAACTGGTTTCACAAGGTCATTGAACGTACAGGAGTGCTCATTCTATGGCCTTAGGGTGAAGGTTTTAGAAGTTTCTATCATCATCCAAGGATGCATCCCAACTGGCAGAGAGCGCTTCTGTCACGATGGCTTCCAAAGTGGCGGCATCTAACTGTCCAGACGCTGGGGCTTCGTGAGCATTGTCCGTAGGTGTTAAACACAGGCAACGATCATCTTGAACAAGGGCAATAGTTGTCTCTTGTCCATTAGTCACCATTTCAGCGTAGTCAAAGCTGTAGAGATTAATGTAAAGGCTACGGTTAGCAATTAAGGTTGCTTGCGTAGGGTCACAAAAAACCTCCATAACACGCCCTTCACCTTCGTTCGTAATTTCTTTGTTCTGACGGTGAATGTATTTAACATGACGGAGGCCTTTCAACAGTCTTTGAATGTCTGCTTTGTGGACAACAATGCCATTCTCTACAAGGCAAGGTGCGGGCAAATCACTGTGCTTTTTGTGGTTCATTTTGAGGCTGTTTTTTGAGGCTAGAGGTGAATTCTGTCTGTTTAAAACGATTTGCGTAGAACAGTTGGGCAACCACAGGAAAACTACAGGGGTCACCCAAAAAGACTCTTTCGGGAAAGCGTGGTGAAGAGGGAATAGCCAGATAGCTGGGTTGCAGTTAAGTTAAGGGCCTACAACCAACCATTAATTGAACGATTCCGCAGATATACCCCTAACATATACGAATTTTATAGGAATGCAATATCAGATACGTAAGATCTTGGAACACTTCATAAGTCGGTCGTTCTCTTTACAAAGAGATAGGTTCTCTTGCTCCGAAGATATACGTAGATACGAACTCTATGCACGTGAAGGGTATGAAAAGCCTCTGTGTTTCCATATGATTCCACTTAATGGGCTAACGCTGACGCGGCAAACATCACTACTTAAACACATGACTCATGTATGATTGCCAACATTTTATGTACGTCTGATTTGTCGGAACTTTGTAAGGAATTTTCTCAGCGAGGCCCTGAACAAACAGGGGGCATATTAGCCGCCCATCGGTGTTATTGAATCAGCAGGTCATTGAGTCAGCAGAGAAAGGGGCTATACAGGAGGCGAATAGATGAAGAGAGGCAGGATAAGGCAATCGCTAGCAAATTGGAACGGCGCACTGATGTTCTATACCTGCCTGCCAGTGCCTAATCAATGGCCTTTGGCCTTTGACACAACTGCCAGATGGGCACCGTGGGTCGGTGTTGTTGTTGGGAGTTTGCTGGCCATAACAGATCTGATGCTGTTGAGGTTGGGAATGCCCGTACTGGTATGCAGCACTTTAGTCATCGCCTTGTGGCTTGTACTCACAGGGGGGCTACATTTGGACGGGGTGATGGATACTGCCGATGGCTTAGCAGTTCCAGATCACAATAGAAGACTCACGGTCATGGCGGATAGTCGGATGGGTGCCTTTGGGGGAATGGCAGCTGTGATGCTGTTGTTGTTGAAGGTAGTAGCGCTATCTCATTTTGTTGAGGGCGGCTTCGCTGATCGTTTTTTTGGATTAATCGCAGTCTGCGCGTGGGGAAGGTGGGGCCAACAGTGGGCGATCGCCCGCTATCCTTACCTCAAAAAAGAAGGTAAAGGTGCATTTCATAAAGCGGCATTTCCCTCTATCGGGTACACGTTGCCGAGTCTAGTTGCAATGATTTTGATCAGTGTTGTCCTGGCATTTTTAGGTGTTGTTTCTACGCCGGTCATGTTGCAGACAACCTTGGGCGGATTTACGTTGGCACTGTTAACCAGCGCTTACTTTGCTCGGCAGCTGGGCGGACATACCGGTGATACCTACGGAGCAGTGGTGGAATGGACAGAGACCTTACTACTGTGTTTTCTCACAGTTCCAGTTGTGACAGGTTCTATTCCTATTCTCACAGCCTCAGATCTCACAGCCTCAATTATCACGGCTCTAATCGGGTAAAACCTAACCCTTTTGAGTTCTAACCCTTTTGAAGGCTGAACGTAAAAATTGAAGGCTGAACGTAAAAATCACGCTACTATGTTGGCTGCGGTTTTATGATTAATAGCCATGAGTCAGTCGTCTGAAGTTCGGGTCGTTTCGGGTCGAGGGTTGCCCTTAGTCGGCAACGACATTGACACGGATCGAATTATTCCAGCACGGTTTCTACGAGCAGTGACCTTTGATGGATTAGGCGAGCAGGTATTTGCAGATGATCGGAAACAAATTGAAGATCATCCATTTAATAAAGAACAGTACCAAACGGCGAACGTACTGGTTGTCAATCGAAACTTTGGCTGTGGGTCTTCCCGAGAGCACGCGCCACAGGCGATCGCGCGGTGGGGAATTAAGGCCATCATCGGCGAAAGCTTTGCTGAAATCTTCTTTGGGAACTGCGTAGCGATGGGCATGCCTTGCGTCGTCATTGACGCGGAGGGTGCAACTGCTTTACAAACAGCGATTACCGAAACGCCCACTTTAGAAATACGTGTTGATCTCAATGAGATGAACGTGATCGCAGGTGATTTGTCTTTACCAGTCAGCATGGGTGAAGGGTCACGACAAATGTTCTTAAATGGTACTTGGGATGCCTGTGGTCAGTTAGTGGCACAAAAAGAAGCGATCGCGCAAACCGCAAGCAGCCTACCGTACGTTAACTGGGCAGCTTAGCGCTCAGCACTAAGTCTGATCAACTGGGTTATCTGCTCAACCGGATTATGAAACTAATCGTCCATCGAAGTTAACAAACGATACCCATTTGCTGCCAACCCGGCTGAGCGCTAGCGAGTCCAAGTGCAGTAAGGCTGCTTTACTAAGCTCGAATTGTAATATCTTGCATCACCCGAAACTTCCGCGCCCAGCCAATTAGGTCGTTCAAAAGGTTGTTCTTCTGAGCGCAGTTCAACCTCAGCGACCATCAATCCAGCATTGTCTCCTTTAAATTCATCGACCTCCCAGACCACTTCTCCCAGGGTTAATCGATAGCGAGTTTTGGAGATAAAGGGGCGCTCACACAGCGTTTCTAACATTTCTTGTGCATCACGAACCGGAATCGCATATTCAAATTCAGTACGCGTCAACCCCTGTTTGCCCTGCACTGGGCCTTTAATCGTGAGAAACCCTTGTTCTCCAGCAATGCGAACGCGAACACTTTGCCCCGCGATGGCAGTCGCAATATAGCCTTGGCAGTAGGCTGTACCCATGGGGGCAGTCGCTGCAACAAAAGCTTGCCAGCGATCAGACCGGACTAAAAACTTACGCTCAATTTCTTTTGCCATTTTCCCTTGCTATATAGTCGCTGCCGCCTATCTACTTAATTATTAGGTGCTTTTAGACTAGCTTCATTGAGATACAAAAAAACTTCGATTTCTTTAGGCGTTGGCAAGCCTGCGATCGCCCCTGGCCGAGTCGTTGTCAGCGCACTGACCGCACTCGCGTAAACAACAACTTCACGCGCCGCCCGCTTATCCAATAAACAAGCCAGCCCTCTGCACATTAACTGATGCACCACCCCAGCTGTGAAAGCATCACCTGCTCCTGTGGGGTCTTCCACATCAACCGCAAAGCCAGGTACATATCCACCAATCCCTTGGAACTGATAGCGACACCCCATTGCCCCCGCACTCACCAGCACGCCCTTCAAATGGGGAAGTTGTCGGGCAATCATTTCAGGTGATTGTGTCCCAAATAGCCAATCAGCCTCGCTCACTGAAACCTTCAGAAACTGAACAGCCTTCAATAAATCGTATACGCGCCCCGGTGCATCCTTAGGATGGGGCCAGAACATAGGTCGCCAGTTCACATCAACCCAAATAGGCACCTTATGCGCATTTGCTAATTCGACAGCCCGCTCAACAGATTGACGAGTATCAGAAAACGCCAGCGAGAGGGTTCCTAGCACTAGAAAATCAGCATGGGTAAACCGATCCGACGCTAAACTGTCCGCAAAGAGATGGGCATCAGCAAACACAGTGGAATCATTTTCACTAAAGCCAGCAAAGGTGCGATCGCCCTCCTCATCGCTCACAATGTAAACCTGACGAGTCGGTGCTTTCAGTCGCCGCTGTACCCCCAGCTGCCCTACGCCCATGTCGTTCAGTAGCGTAACCAGCGCATCGCCCCAGTGGTCACAGCCCACCGCACCTACAAAATCAGCTTCGCTACCCAGCCTCACTAATGCGCAAGCCACATTCGCCAAGGCTCCGCCCGGTAACGGAGCCCAGCGCTTCACCTCAGCACGCGAAACACCTGATTGCTCAGCAAAGCAATCAATCAGAATCTCTCCTAAACAAATAGCACGACCCACAACTGAATCAAGCTCCAGCGCTGCTTACCAATGAGGCCTCTACTTTAGCTTCGGATTCTACTTTAGCCTGCGCAGCACATATGTAGAAATATCTTCCAACGCCTGACGAGATTCAGACGGCGGCAGCTTGCTCAGGCAATCCATTGCATGCTCAACATGCTGATTTGCCAGCCTGCGCGCCCGATCAATGCCTGTGCTCGAATGAACCAACTGAATAGCCTGTTCAAAGTCTTCAGACTCACAAAACTCCCGATCAATCAATGTCTTGAGATAAGGAACCTCTTCCAAGGCATAGAGCACAGGCGCGGTCAGATTGCCACTCAGCAAGTCAGAACCGGCGGGTTTCCCTAAAACTTCATCAGAGCTCGTAAAATCTAAAATGTCATCAACGACCTGGTAAGCCAGGCCAAGGCTGCGGCCAAACTGGTAGAGATTTTCACACATCGCGTCGGGAACATCGCTTAAGACACCGACTGCCTTAGCGCTGTTAGCAATCAGCGTTGCTGTCTTGTAATAGCTTTTCTCTAAATACGCTTCAATAGAGAGCGATGTATCAAAGTGCTTGAGGCCCTGCCGAATTTCGCCTTCAGCCAAGTCCATAATTACGCGCGAAAGGAGCTTTACCACCTCTAGGTTGTCTAAGTTTGCGAGGTACCAGGAAGACTGAGCAAAAAGAAAGTCTCCAGCAAGAACGGCAACCCGATTATCAAACAGGCTGTGGACGGTCGGCACGCCCCGCCTAGTCGCAGATTCATCGACAACATCATCATGCACCAAGCTAGCGGTATGAATCATCTCTGTGATTTCGGCTAGGCGACGGTGCCGTGAGGTAATGCCGCCATCCGGCTGAGTCGCTCGCGCGAGCAGCAGCACAATGGCCGGACGAATTCGCTTACCGCCTGCACCAAATAGGTGTTCTGCAGCAGCGTATAGAATTTTGTGGCGAGCACCTACCAGATTTTTTAAGTTATCTGTTAAAAGCGCAAGGTCGGATTCGACGGGAGAAAAGAGAGAGGTGGCTGAGGTCATGGAGTACGCGACTCAGGCGGATTAAGTTACGAATTTTTAAGCTGTCTGTATTTATTCTAAGCTATTGCGTTGGGAAAGGGACTCACCTAAAGCATGAATGACGAAAACACCTAACTGAGCATCGCCTCTTAAATCGAGTCTTTTCCATAGATATAGCCTCTTATGGAGCAGTGTCCATTCGATGGAAATCCGTGACTTCACGGAGAAATCTGTAGCTTTTGTTTCACAAACCTGCGAATGCTTTGATGACGGTGTTTGGACACTGTCAAAAGTTAGGGATATTTGTCATAAGAATTGCTCAGATAACAAAAACTTATGTTAGTCTTGAAACATCAAAAGACTTTATCGAAAGAGTTTAAGGTTAGCCCCCGCAGAGATTGCCTTCAGGCACCTGTTGCGCAATTGGGATATTGGCTAAATAAAGGAGAACACTACGACGAGTAGTGATGCTCCATGTGTCTTGAACCCTTGTGTAATTTCATAGATTCTGTATCTGGGAAGCTTCCTCGTGAGGGAGGAGGCTTGTCGGATCATCGGGTTTTGGATCGCTAATGAGCGATGTAACGTCTGATGATTCTTGATGCAGACGGTTTGTGTGCGATCGCCTATTTAGATGCGGTCACCTATTGTGCTTGCTTATTAATCAACAACTCACCTCGCCCCAACATTCGCTATGCCTCACGTTTATTCAATTAACCCAATTGCTTTTGTTCTCCCCGCGCTAGGTTATCTGTTAACGATATATCTCGTCATGATGTGGATGAGTACTAGAACCACAGACATGTAACGTCTGCAAAGGATATATCTGGTCAAATTCTCTGGAGAAAACAGTTTCCTAGTGAAAATGGATCCCTAGTGGAAATAGCGCCTGCGATAAAACCATCATCCTTCAGTTGTCCATTATTCAAGCCTTCGCTCCAATCTGATTAAGACTCAATCAACGAAGATAGTCCTACTACTCAAGTAAGCAGCATATAGGCAGCTATCTGCCTTAGCGGTTTTCTGCGTGGGTGACGCTATCGCTAGACACAGAAGTTGCATGAACTGCTTCTAGCGTTTCTACAGCAATTTTTTCAACGTCAGGCATATAGCCCAACCACTGCGCAGAAACCTGTGCGAACTGCTGCGGATCACCACTGACATAAAATTCAGTCGACTGAGTAAACGCTTGAATGCGTGAGTCGTCCCGTTGGCTCAAACTAGCCGTCTTCTTGCTGCGTCTGAGCCGAAGGATCTCAAGCTCCTGCATAGCAGCAACTGTCAAATACTTAGCTGGATCTACAAGCTCAATAGAGTTAGGTAGAATTTGCTTGAAGACAGGCGCAAGGTGTGGGTAGTGCGTACATCCATACACTAACGTATCAATGCCATCCGCAATGAGGGGTTCTAAGTAGCGCTTTGCAACCACTAGCGTGTAAGGATCATGAATGCGATCACTTTCGATCAAAGGGACAAAATCTTGGCAGCCAACCTGCCATACCTTCGCCGTGGGTTCAATCTCTAATACAGCCTGTTGATACGCATTGCTATCAGCCGTTGCCTGAGTGGAAACCACCCCAATGCGTTTACCGCTTTTCACTGCCGCCCGTGCACCCGGCAAAATAATGCCCAAAATAGGAATTGGGAATTCTGAGCGAACCTCTTCGAGCACCAAAGCCGAGCTGGTATTGCAGGCCATAATGATCATTTTCACTTCCTTATCCATCATCCAAGTGATGATTTCGCGGACGAAGCGTAAAATTTCGCTTTTCGAGCGATTGCCATAAGGAACCCGAGCAGTATCACCAAAGTAAATAAAAGACTCGTGAGACATTTGGGCGGTTAGCTCTCTCAGAACCGTAAGACCGCCTACCCCGCTGTCAAAAACACCAATCTTGAAATTGGAGCGCAGCTTGCTGGAAAGGGCGGGGATGCTCATAGGTAAAACTGCTCACTTTATGAAGCGATTTAATGTTGCTTAGAGTTTAGTCGGATTTGGTTCTTTTACCAGCCCTATTTTTATATTTCCAGCAGAAAAACCCGCAAATTACGTATATTTTTTACTTTTGAGGGCAAACCCTACGGATAAACCGACCATTGAAAGCACGAAGATATCACAGATTCACGCATCACGAATGCGTACAGCCAGGCGAAGCGTAAAATGCCGTGCACTAGCCCGCTCCTCATACATCTGAAGCGTAACGAGGCTGTGTGAATCTAAACAATCTGTTCAGGTCAGTCAGAGCCGCTTAGGGTCATCGACTAGCTGTGTTCTAAACTTTCCCTTGAGCCTAACCAAATCTTTTCTACGTATAAACACGCAGAAAAAGTTCATTAAGATTCGGTGGACTCTACAGCAGGCGCAGCGATAACCGCTTCTGGTTCCGCTGAGGCAGCTATCTCTCCACCAGACTCATCATCAATATCAAATACCAAGCGAAGCAGTGGCGGCGCAATAAAGGTCGTGACAATGACCATCACAATAATGGCTGCATCTAATGACTCTGAAAGTACGCCACTGGCGGCACCCACGCCTGCAAAGACAAGACCCACTTCTCCCCTTGGGATCATGCCAAAGCCGACGGCAAGACGGTTAATTCCAGGTTGACCAAACACGGCATAGCCTGTGATTGTTTTACCAATAATGGCAACAACGACGAGAAAAGAGGCAATGATGAGTCCTTCTCGGTTAGCGGGCACAAGCGGATTAAGCACGCTGATATCTGTCCGCGCCCCTACCGTCACAAAGAAGACGGGCACAAGCATGTCTGCAATCGGCGTAATTTGCTCTTCCAGCTCCTTTCGCTTGGACGTCTCTGCCAAAATCAAGCCAGCGGCAAATGCACCAAGGATGGTTTCCAGCTGAATAGCTGCTGCAATGTAGGAAAGCACAAAGGCAAAAATCAGGGAGGTAATAATGAGCTGCCCGCGCGTTTGAAGCTGATCAACGAGTGAGACAAACAAAGGACTAATTAAGCGGCCAATAAAAATAGAACCGATGAGAAACGCAGCAGCACCTAGAACAAGATAGATAACGTTTGTAATTTCAATCTCACCTGTTTTAGCCAGACTAGCCACAACCGCAAGTACGATAATGCCGAGCACATCGTCTAGCACCGCCGCGCCAATGATAATTTGTCCTTCGCGCGAGCTTAGCTGTTGCATTTCAGCTAACACTTTCGCAGTGATTCCGATACTAGTTGCGGTCAGTGCAGCGCCTGCAAAAACAGCCGGAATCGTATCGATGCCAAAGAACATAACCAGTCCAGCAGTACCTGCGACAAAGGGAACAACAACCCCTACAACAGCAACGACTGCGGCTTGTGGCCCTACGCGAATTAGCTCCTTAAGATCCGACTCTAGTCCAATCTCAAACAGCAAGATGATTACGCCTAACTCTGCTAAGACAGTTAGGGCTTCACTCTCACCACTAAAAACGGCTCTTAAACTTTCCGGGTCTAAAGGAGAGGTGACTTGGATTAAATCCATCAGAACCGAATGAGGCATCAGCCCGCCTTCGGGGAAGACAATCAAGTTAAGGGCGGAAACCCCTACGACGACCCCTCCAACCAGTTCTCCGAGCACAGACGGGAGGTTAAGTCGGGCACACAGTTCACCGCCGACTTTAGCTGCAATAAATATAGTTATTAGGCTGAGCAAAATGCCCGCTATGACCAGCGAGCCAACTTCCGCTTCGTCCACTTCAGCCAGAATCGGTCGGGCAATGGGATGCAATAGGCTGACGGAATGACTAGCCACCGATAAGAAGCCATGCATCGTTTCACCTGCGTAACCGGACAGTCCTATATCAATCATGCTGTTTGTAGCGACTATTGTTGTCTACTCTTCGTTGTCTAACTTTACATGAGCAGGTGGGCACAGAAGTGTTCATTTAGTCATAAGCGCCTACCCAAATTGATAGAGCATTAAATGCTACCTATTGATGACATCAATAGGTAGCATCAAGGCTGGGCAAGAGCGTTACAGGACTAGCTAGCCAAACACGCGGTGCTCCAGAGAAGGCATTTGGCGGCGTACTTGCTCCAGACGTGAGGGATGGATTTCAGCGATCGCCATGCCGACGGTATCGCCGGCATCCGCTAACGTAATGCCCCAGGGATCAATCACCATGGCATGTCCGTGAGTTTGTCTGCGGGTATTGTGAAAACCAGTTTGGGCAGGAGCAATCACGTAGCAGGTGTTCTCAATTGCTCGCGCTTGCAGCAAGACCTTCCAATGGTCTTTTCCGGTAAATGCCGTAAAAGCAGCCGGGACAATCAAAACCTCTGCGCCCTCTTTAGAAAGTTGGCGATATAGCTCTGGGAAGCGAACGTCGTAGCAAACCGAAATACCCAGGCACCCAAGCCTTTCAGATGTGTAGATACTCGGCAACACGTTGCCTGAGATAACATCTTCTGATTCTCGATAGGTATTACCGTCAGGCAAGTTCACATCAAATAGATGCACCTTGTCATATTTACAAAGCTCTTCGCCATTGGCATTGACGAGCAGCGCCCGGTTATAGGTGCGGCCCTGCGGAGCCGGTACGGGATAACCACCGCCTAAGAGCGTAATGCGATAGCGCTGAGCCATGGTGTAAATGAACTTTTCACTGGCGGCGCAGATATCGTCAGCATGGCTAAATTTTGTCTTTTCGTCGCCTAAAAATGAAAAGTTCTCGGGCAAGGTTACTAACTCGGCCCCACGACGGGTAGCTAAGTCAATAAGTTCTTCTGCCTGGGCTAGATTGGCGTCTAGATCAGGCACGCTAGTCATTTGGAGGGCAGCCGCTAGGTAGGGCTTCATAGGTCTCTAATAGTCGTGCGCAGAAGGGATGTGTCTGCAAGCGTACGGGCTAATTGTACGAGGTAAATGTCATCCATAGATTAAGTGAGGCTACCTAGCCCATAATCTAGTGATATTCATAACGGTGCGGATGAGAGGTGCATTAAGAAAATGGCCAAAGAAGGAACGGCTGACATGACAACGGATAAGCGGAGCGTACCGACCAAAACAGAGATTGAGGCCACAACAGCCGCCATTGAGGCACATTTAAATGATGTGCGATCGCACCCCGACCAAAGACCCGGCTCCCATCCCTACTACCTTTTTCATCCCCCCAATCAGCCTATTTACGGCACGGTGATGATGTTTCACGGCTTTAGTATGCGCCCTCATCAAATGTGGCGTCTGGCCGACTATCTTTTCCACAACGGCTTCAACGTCTATCAGCTCGCACTGGCTGGCCATGATCGTCTTAACCCTCACCAAAACTGGCCTCAAATAGACCTTAAGCCCGAATACGCAGCGCCACTCATGCAAAAAGTCCTGAGCGACCCAGTTTTGGCCGCAGCTGTCAAACAAGCGTCCGTCACCAAAACCATCGTGGCCGGCCAACAGCACGCACTCTTGCAACGGGCATTTACAGTGGCCCCTGAAATGAAAGAGTTCGCAACCGCCATTTCCCAACCTGGGCACCCCAACTTTGAACGTTATTTTGCATCCTCCCACCGCCACTTCTTAACTGAAGCGCAGCAGCGATTAGATGAGCTGTCGGCAATGCCAGGCCCCATATACACCGTGGGCCTTTCCGTAGGCGGCGCGACAGCGCTGGGATTAGCAGGCAACGCTGGAGGACGAATTGAGAAAGTAGTGGCCTACGCACCCCTACTTAAAATAGAAGGAGAAGCTCGTAGAACCTTTGTCCAACTCACTGGCCCCCTGAACATTAATGAAACAGGGTGGGATCCAAACTTGCAGTTTCCCATCGGCGCACTTACCGCCGCCGATTATTTTGGCAGTGAAGTGAGAGCTAACCCAGACCAACTCAAAGACATCCCGCTCTTTATGGTGCTGACTGAAAACGAAGATGCAGCCGATGTTGCTACTGACGAGGCTTTTTTTGAAGACGTTAACACCCTTAATAATGCAAGCTGGCTATACAAGTACCCAACGGCAGCCATGGTGCCGCATCCCATGATTGATCCGACAGAGGTGAGCCAAGGCATGAGTAACCTCTTCTGGCAGGGCTTGTACCAGGAGACGCTGCGATTTCTAAAATCAGGAACGGTGAGCCGAAGCAACTTGGCAACCTTGTCTCAGTCGGGCGATTTGCCGCCAGTCCAGGCCGTTATTCGATCAGGCCATTAGCTATCTGCTCGGGCAGTTGGGAAAAAAGACAGACAGTGAAAAAAAAGAGCGAAATTTATTGTTTACGAGGCTTACTTTTTCGTATCGTGCCTCTTGACAGGTGAGGCGACATATCGAGACAATATATGTTCTTGTCATGTCAGCTCGGATCAGGTGTAAAGGTATAGGCGTTAATTCGTCGTTAGTAGCCTACCTGTACGGCATTTAGAAAATAAGGAATTATGGCTTACGCAATTATTGCTGCTGGGGGCACTCAGCTTCGGGTAGAACCCGGTCGTTTTTACGACATCAACCGTTTGCCGGTGAACGCAGATGAAAAGATCACTATCGATAAAGTATTGATGGTGGAAAATGGCGACGATATTACCATTGGCCAGCCCACAGTAGAGGGTGCAACCGTCAGCGGTACGGTGGTTAGCCATCTGCGCGGTAGAAAGGTTATCGTATATAAGATGCAGCCAAAGAAAAAGACTCGCAAAAAGCGGGGTCATCGCCAAGAGCTAACCCGAGTGATGATCGATTCCATCACAGTCGGTGGCAAAACAATTACAGCTGAGTAAGACTGTACATTGGAAATCATCAGCATGGTCATCAGAAACCATGCTGATGACTCTAACGACAGCTAAACAAGAAAGCAGCTTAACGAACGTATCGAGCACACACTAGGACTAGGAGATTTTTGAGTCATGGCACATAAGAAAGGTACAGGTAGTACTCGAAACGGTCGCGATTCTAACGCACAGCGACTTGGTGTTAAAAAGTATGGCGGCGAGCAGGTCATTGCGGGCAACATTCTGGTGCGCCAGCGCGGCACTAAGTACCATGTTGGCGAAAATGTGGCTAAAGGCGGCGATGATACTTTGTTTGCGTTGGTCGATGGATTTGTGAAGTTTGAGCGGAAGGGCAAGAACCGTAAGAAGGTTAGCGTTTATCCTGCTTCTGCATAACGATTCAAGGTGATTGGTGCAGCCACTGCTCACGCAGTTGCACTGAGACTTGCATCACCAGGACTTGCATTAAGCACGTAGAAATTGAAAAGCTCGCTGTGCCCTTTTAACCGGGTCGGTGGGCTTTTTCATTTAAGCGATATGGACAGTTTTCCTTTTCACTTACTCATTGTTGTTTTGCCACTGATTGCAACCTGTGGCACAGGCAGTGTGGCGCTCTATGCGTGGCAGCGCCGTGAGGTAAATGGAGCTAAAGCGTTTGCACTATGTACAGGAAGTGTGTTTGTCTGGTGCTTTTTTGCCATTTTTGAGCATCTTGCACCAGCAGAAACGCCACGAATTATATTCGGGAAGCTTCAGTATTTTGGGATCGTTTCTTTTCCGGTTTTGTGGTGGGCTTTTACGCTGCGCTATACCCAACAGGACGGGTGGCTAAAGCCGTCTGTGCTCAAAGCATTGAGCGTCATTCCAGCCGTGTCTTTAATGCTGGCGTTGACGGATTCTTGGCATGGCTGGATTTGGAAAAGCGTTCGCTTTGTATCGGAGCCATATCCTCATTTAGATATCGTGCATGGCTGGTGGTTCAACTATGTAATGATTCCGCAGTGCTACGTGCTTTTGCTAGCAGGCTTTGCGGTGCTACTGAGTGCGTCGTTCTCAGGCTCTCGACTATACCGTCAGCAATCTCTTCTCTTGCTGGGCGCTGCACTACCCCCCTTTGTGTTCAATGTGCTGTATGTGATATCAGGCATTACCTCGTATGGCCTAGACCTAACGCCGGTGGGGTTTGCGGTGTCATATTTGCTCATTCATATTGGTCTTTTCCGAGCTAAGTTTTTAGATATCACACCCGTCTCTTATAAGACCGTTTTTCTCAACACAGCAGACGCGGTTATTTTATTAGATTTGCAGCAGCGCATTGTAGATCTCAACCCGAGTGCACTCCAAGAAGGTCGTCGTCAGTTTGATGCCTCTATGGCCATTGGTCAGCCTTTTGAGCGGGTATTTCCAGATTATCGCTTATTACTAAAAGGCATAAACATCGCTGATGAGCTTACGGAGACTATCAAGCTGCCGAGGCTAATGTCCGATTCGCGCAGTGGGCGAACGCATGATGTCTTTCGGGCGGTAAAAGTGCGATCGCTTCTCAGTCCAGGAGGGCGGCGCATGGGCTGGGTTGTGATCATTCGCGATATCACGCTCGAAAAGCAACAGCAGGCTCAGCTAGAAGCATTTGCCTATGTGGACAGTTTGACGGGATTGTTCAACCGCAGACAATTAGAGCTGAAGGCGGAGGAGATTTTTATGCCTTGCTTAGATGCAGCCACAGGACGATACGACTCGATCGCGCTGCTTTACATTGATTTGAATCATTTCAAACCAATTAATGACGAGTTTGGTCACGATGTGGGGGATGCGGTACTCCAGTACTTTGCACGGTGCCTCAAAAATAGCGTGCGGCAGGGCGATATAGTTGTGCGCTTAGGGGGAGATGAGTTTGCTGCGGTGGTGCACGAACATGAACAGGGCGTGGCTGCAGAGGTGCGATCGCGTCTGATCAAATCACTCAACCAGGCAGTGACGTTAGCCGGGCACCAATTGCGTCTCAGTGCCAGCATCGGCATTGCGTACTATCCCAAAGATGGACTGACCTTACAGGCATTACTGCGCCAAGCCGATGCGCATATGTATCGGGAAAAACGGCGATCGCGAAAAGCTAGTCCCTTTTCTTAAAACGCTTTTCTTCAGGCGCTGGCCTAGCGGATATATCTTCAGCTGAAGGGTGAAGGAAGAAAATATTTAACAAATATCTAACATGGCCTGAAAATGATGAGCTGAAAACAATGGCTTGAACACGATGGGCTGAGAACAAACTGAAAAAAGAGCACTGGAACATCTTCTGGGACATCTTATCGAGACAATATCTGAAGGGAACAGCAAAAGAAGAAAGCCTCAGAGAAGCTGATGGCTAACTGTTTGCTCATATCTCGCTAGTCAGGGCGTACCGCAACCCGCTAGGCTTGGTAAGGTTAATTTTATGAGCCTCATAGCAAACATCGAATTATATTCGCCGTTTGCGCGCCACTTAGCCCGCTAAAGATTAATGGTTTTAGCGACTACTTGTGTGTAAAGCTAGGTGGCCAAAGCCATGGTTCAGCTTTTTGGCAACGTTTCGTGCCCGTTTTTTATGCGATATCTCATCACCAGCGCTCTTCCTTACATCAATGGCATCAAGCACCTTGGCAACTTAGTCGGTTCGATGCTGCCTGCTGATGTGTATGCACGATTTTTGCGGCAGGAAGGGGAAGAGGTGCTGTACATCTGTGCCACAGATGAGCACGGAACACCGGCTGAGATTGCGGCGCTGGAAGAAGGCTTAGATGTGGCCGATTTTTGTGCGCGGCAGTATCAGCGACAGGCGGATATCTACAAAAAGTTCGGACTGTCTTTTGATTATTTTGGGCGCACCTCTTCAGATGAGCAAAAAGAGCTAACGCAGTATTTTTTCAGCCAGCTAGAGGCGCAGGGATTTATTGAACAGCGCGAAACGCAGCAGGTTTATTCCGTTGCGGACGAACGGTTTTTGCCAGATCGCTACGTAGAAGGCACCTGCCCAAACTGTGGCTATGACAGAGCCAGAGGCGATCAGTGCGAGAACTGCACGAAAATGCTCAGCCCTACCGATCTATTGGAGCCACGTTCAGCAGTCTCGGGCAGCACCGATGTGGAAGTGCGCACCAGCCGCCATCTGTTCTTGCGCCTAGATAAGCTCAGCGATGACGTTCGCGCTTGGGTTGATAAGCAAACGGAATGGCCTAACTTAACCAAGTCGATCGCGTACAAGTGGCTAGATGAAGGTTTGCAAAGCCGAGGCATTACTCGCGACTTGAAGTGGGGTGTTCCGGTGCCCAAAGAGGGCTTTGAAGACAAGGTTTTCTATGTTTGGTTCGATGCGCCGATTGGCTATGTGTCGGCCACGAAAGCATGGAGTGAGCAGAACAAGAGTGACGAGGCTGGGACAGATTGGAAAAGCTGGTGGTATGACACAGAAGATGTGAACTACACACAGTTTATGGCCAAAGATAATCTGCCGTTCCACACCATCATGTGGCCAGCAACGATTTTGGGAACCCGAGAGCCGTGGAAAATGGCGGATTACATCAAGGGCTTTAACTGGCTGAACTATTATGGCGGTAAATTTTCCACAAGTTCTAAGCGCGGGGTGTTTTTAGATCAGGCGCTAGACATTGCCCCGGCGGATTACTGGCGCTACATGTTGATGGCCTCTGCGCCAGAGTCTTCAGATTCTGCGTTTACGTGGGAACAGTTCCAAACAAAGGTAAATAAGGAGCTGGCAGATAATTTTGGCAACTTCATTAACCGAATTTTGAAGTTTACGGCGTCTCGATTTGGCAATGAATTGCCTGCAGGTGGTGAACCGGGTGAGGCTGAAACGGAGCTAGAAAGCCGGTGTAAGGAGTTGGTGGAAGGATTGCGATCGCACCTCCATAACAAAGAGTTCCGTAAAGCAACCGAGACGTTGAACGCCCTTTGGTCAGCAGGCAATCAATACATAGACGTGCGCGCGCCTTGGACCTTGTTTAAACAAGACAAAGAACAAGCGGCAGTAGTGATTCGAACCTGCATTAACTTGATTCGACTGTATGCGATCGCCTCAGCCCCCTTTATTCCCACAACCGCTGAAACCCTCTTTGATGCCCTGCAACTCACCGACGACGAACGTAGCAGCACCATGACCGCTGCCACTGATTTATCTATTTTGAAAGCAGGCCGAAATTTTGCAGTGCCGCCTGTCCTCATTCAAAAAATTGATGATGATAGAGTTACTGAGCTAAAAACGCAATACGGTGGAGATTAATAGCCATGTTTTTCCCTAAACGCACCGCCTCTAAACGCGTTCAGTTTGCTGCTCTTACGTTTGTGGGCCTCTTTGGCACATTAAGTACCTCACTTACAAGCTGTGGAAATGGCGCGCCAGTTGCAGGCGGCGCAGATGAAGCACCGTTTGTAGCCGTGACGCAAATTGTGGAACATCCGGCTTTAGATGCGGTACGCAAAGGCGTAAAAGATTCACTTGCCGAGGCGGGCTACTCAGAAGGTGAAAGCCTGCGGTGGGAATGGCAAAGTGCCCAAGGCAATCCGGCAACGGCGGCGCAGATTGCGAGTAAATATGCAGGCGCACAGCCGGATGTGATTGTGGCGATCGCGACGCCTACGGCCCAAGCCGCCGTTGCCGCTACCAAAACAACACCTGTCATTTTCTCAGCCGTCACCGACCCAGTGGGCGCAGACCTCATCCAGAATGCAGAAAAACCGGGGGGACTGGTCAGCGGGGTGAGTGATTTATCACCCATTGATCAGCACATGGCCCTGATCAGAGAAGTGCTCCCTGAGGCAAAAACCATTGGCGTAATTTATGGCGCAGGGGAAGCGAACTCGGTGAGTTTGGTGGAGCTTGTCAAAACAGAAGCCCCTAAACAAGCATTTACAGCGGTCAAAGAGGTAACGGTGTCGGCGTCGAGTGAAGTAGACGGAGCCGCACGCAGTCTGGTGGGCTCTGTCGATGCGATTTACGTACCCACGGACAATACGGTGGTGTCGGCACTGGAGTCTGTGATTCAGGTGGGACAAGATAACAACTTGCCGGTATTTGTAGGCGATACGGATTCTGTAGAGAGAGGTGCGATCGCAGGCATCAGCTTTGACTACTACGACGTGGGTCGTCAAACCGGCGAGATGGTCACCAAAGTTCTGAAGGGAAGCAGGGTTGGTGATTTACCCGTAGAGTTTGTTGATGTTGTGCAACTCTTTGTGAATCCAGCAGCGGCAGAATCAATGGGAGTCACCTTACCCGCAGCGGTGATTGAACGCGCTGACACAGTCGTTGAGTCAGCGAATTAAATCGCGCAGAACGCAACAACAGCCCATACGCTGCCATCGAATTTAATGCAGCAAAGCACAAGCTGGAAGCGCTTCTAGCTACTTTTTAAGCTAGGGTTTTTCAGCGTTTCAGCCATCGAGAGCGCCACGAACACTATCGCCAAAGTTATATTAAACAACATAGCGAAAGCTATCGTTCTCAACGCCCCTTAGCACCATCAACAACCATGAATAACGATTCTGTTCGTCTTGCTATTTTGATGTCGATCTTGCTCCTAGTGGTTTTCCCCTTTGCAGGACTCACACCACTGATCATTTTATTGTTGGTTGCGATTCTAGGCTGGGGCGTACAAATGGCCAACATCGTATTGGGTGCGACTCAAGCATCCGATCCTGAATAAGTTGTTTTTCTCTCTAGCTTTCTCAATGCCTGGTTTTCTGCGATTGTTTTTATTGTTTTGAGAGAATTCTCAGGATTACGTCATCAACTTAATAATTCATCAAATAACATTTCATCAAGAACGGTCAAACCGACCCTAAATGTGGGGCATGATTGAATCATTAAAGATGGATAAAACGTAAGTAGCTCAGGGGTTTTAGAGACCTCTGCTGGATGCTGCTACTCGGTGATTTACCTCCTCGGAATAACACTTTTGATACAGATGGAAATCTAAGTCTTTTCTAAGGGATTTACGATTTCATTTGTCAAAATTGCTACAGTTATCGCCTCGTCTGTTTCACTTTAGGCAGACGTGCTCCCCTAACTTGCTGCAGTCTCTTGAAATAACAGAAATAACAAATGTCACTTTCGACCCCCAACACAGCAACGTCAACGACAACAACCTCAGGTGCAACAACGACAACTCACGGTTCTAACGTGAGCAAGCCCGTTAAAGCGGCGGCAAACCTCAGCCAGCCGCCAAGATTTTGCATCATTTGCTGTGAAGAAACAGAAGTGACCCAGGCAATTTCAAAAGAGATTGCCCAGTGGAATTTGCCAGGTGTGCGATCGCTACTTCTTTCGACCGACGCCGCCCAATCACCCATCAATGCATATCGGCACAATATTCCCTCGTTCCATGCCGATGCCGTAGCCCGCTCAGAATACGCCATTTTCATCACACCGTCTGAGCAGCCTTGCTCTCAAATCAAGGTCAACCCTTTGAACAAGGTCTGCGATCAGCGCCGATCATCGAAGCAGGCCCCAGCGCAAAATCATCCATCCATGCTGCTGACAGCGCTTCATAACTGTCATGGACACTCTCCTCAGGCGTGGTGGCTGCAGCTTCCTACTACTGAAATCAGAGCAAAATGCACCCAGCCTATTTCATGCCAAAAAGCAGTGGCTCAAGCCCTCAATAAAATTGGGATCTTTATGCGCAACTACCAGATAACGATGGCCACAAAAGCCGCTAATACAGAAGCCGCTAACAACCGAGAAAAGCCGGCAGCCATTAGAGAAATGGCTGCTGATAAAGTGGCCCTTCATTATTAACACCAGCTGACTTTTTCGCCTCGCCCGCGACGCCTAAAGCACGCCTTTGGAGCTAGGAATTGTGCCTGCTCTACGAGGATCTACCTCTGTGGCCATCCGCATGGCCCGTGCAAAGGCTTTGAAGGTGGCTTCAATGATGTGATGGGAGTTGATGCCATCTAGCTGACGAATGTGCAACGTCATTTGAGCGTGATTGATAATGGCGACGAAGAACTCTCTGACGAGCTGAGTATCGTAGGTGCCCACGCGCTGAGTGGGAATCTCTAGGCCGTACCCCAGATGCGGACGACCGGAAAAATCTAGCGATATTTGGACGAGGGCTTCATCGAGGGGGGCTACGAAGTGACCGAAACGGGTGATACCTTTGCGATCGCCCAGGGCCTGATGCAATGCCATACCTAGCGTAATCCCCACATCCTCATTGGTGTGATGATCGTCAATTTCAATATCCCCGGTGGCTCTCACTTCCAAATCAAATAGACCGTGTGACGCAATTTGGTGCAGCATGTGGTCTAAAAACGGAATGCCGGTATCAGCGGTACATTTGCCAGTGCCATCTACGTTTAGAGTGACCTGCACATCAGTTTCTTTGGTGGTGCGGCTAACGGAAGCCATGCGATTAGCCGCAACCGAAATCGCACCATTCGCGCCCTCTTCAGCCACATCCGAAACCCGAGAAACACTAGAGACCATAGCTATCTATACTCTTTGCTAACTATCCACCTCTAATCTTACGATCTCCCGTACGGAGTGGTTTCTAAGCCATGCTCACCAGTTCGCACGGGAATCTTGCCTTTGCCTAAGATTGAATCTTTCTAAGTGAGCAAGCATAATAGGGCCAAACGATGTTCACTATTTTGCTACAGTCAAATAATTTGTCGCAGCACAATAGACCCACACACATCCATCATTCGTAGCGCTCAGGAGGCTCTTTTCATGTCTATCAGCGAACTCAACCATTTCATGACCTACGTAATTGAAGGATGGATGCTGTTTAGTGCGGGGTTTGTCAGCACTACGTTTGTGGCCTTCGTTTCCAAGCGCGTTCAAGAAGATCTGGAAGCCGCTCAGCTAGCAGATCTTCAAGCAGAAGAACAAACAGATGAAGCCGTCGAGGCAGCGCGCCTAGAAGAAGTTGCCGCCGTTTCTGAGCAACTTGCCCAAACGAAAGAAAAAACGAAGCAGGCTAACCCCTCTTCTGTCTCCGTCTCGACCTAACAATCGCTATCTCGGCCTAACAATCACCCTCTCGGCCTAACAATCTTGGCTCCTAATATCATTTGGCATTTGGCCTCAAGCTAATTTAGCCAAAGACTATTCCCAACTCGGTTGAGTGAACCAGTCTTGGAGAAACGCTGTGAGCCGCTGGATTTTAGTAGAAAGATGTCGGTTGGGTGAGTAGCACAAATAGGCAGTGATGGGCGGCGGGCTGTAGTCAGCCAGGATTTTAATCAGCTGGCCTGAGTGTAAGGCTGCGCCAACGATGAACGTGGGCTGGTAAATAATGCCGCGATGGGCGATCGCCCACTCTCTTAACACCTCACCATTATTTGAATAGCCTTTACACCGCACTCTCACACTCACCGCATCCCCCTTGTCATCCACTAATTTCCAACGGTTTTCAGTCGCAAAATGACCGTACTTAAGGCAATCATGGGCCATTAGCTCATTGGGGTGCGTCGGGATGCCATTGCGCTCCAAATACTGAGGCGATGCGCAGAGCACCCGTTCGACGACAGCCAACGGCTGCACGGCCATGACATCATCATCAGGAAACGCGGCAATGCGCAGCGTAATATCAAATCCTTCTTCAATAAGATCGACAAAGCGGTCATTGAGCGTGAGCTGCACTTGAATATCTGGATAGCAGGCCATAAACTGCGCGATCGCCTCAGCCAGATGCATCGTGCCAAAAGACATAGGCGCATTTATCCGCAGCGTCCCCTTTGGCTCCGCCTGAAGCTGAGTCACCTCCACTTCCGCCGCTGCCACCTCCGCCAAAATATCGACACATCGCTCGTAATAAGCCCTACCTGTATCGGTGGGGCTAACCCGGCGAGTGGTGCGCTGCAACAGCCGCACAGTGAGCGATGCCTCCAGCTGACCTACGAGCTTATTCACAACAGAACGCGACAGCCCCATGTGCCGCCCTGCGGCCGCAAACCCGCCATGATTCACAACTTCTACAAAGGCCCGCATCCCTTCTAGCTTGTCCACAGTGGCTGCTCCGTAGCGTTCTTTTGTTCACAGACCTATTGTATCTATTTTGAATACAATAGGGTTAAAAAATGACATATTGTCATTTTTTAAAAACCAATTCATAATAGAAGCCTGTTGAATAAAGCCGTCACGTCGGCCTCTCTAACCCATCTAAAAACACGAAAAATATTGACACGGAGGAATGCACCATGCTCACTATTCGCAAAGCAGAAGAAAGAGGCACCTCTCGGTTTAGCTGGCTAAACAGCCAGCATACGTTCTCCTTTGGCGGCTACATGAGTCCACAGCACATGGGCTTTAGCGATCTACGCGTCATCAATGATGATCGCGTTGTTCCTGGCGCAGGGTTCGGGACACACGGCCACAGAGATATGGAAATCATTTCGTATGTGCTGGAAGGTGAGCTTGGCCATCGCGACAGCATGGGGACAGGCTCTGTGATTCGCCCCGGAGATGTTCAGCGGATGAGCGCAGGCACAGGCGTCACGCATAGTGAAATGAATGCCTCAGAAACTGCCCCCGTTCATTTCTTGCAAATCTGGATTCTACCGGAAGCAAAAGGGCTAGAACCTGGCTACGAACAAAAGCACTTTGCGCCTAGAGAAAGGCAAGATCAGTGGCGTCTGCTAGGGTCTCAAGATGGGCGTGACGGGTCTATTACGATTCACCAAGACGTCAGCATGTACACCACGACGCTGAGCGCGCACAAGTCACTAACGTATGACCTAGCAACAGGCCGTAAAGCATGGATTCAGGTGACTCGCGGCGCAGTCCAGATTAATGGCGAAGCCTTACAAGCAGGAGACGGCGCAGCCATCAAAGACTTAGCTCAGCTCAGCTTTATAACCACTGAAGATGAAGCAGAAATTCTGTTGTTTGATCTGGCCTGAAGAAACGTACAGCCACCAGCTCGTAACACAAACCGAAAGAGCACGATCAAAAAAAGTACGACTCCGTTCAGGCAACCTCTGAGTTTACCTGACGGTGGCTGTATGAGACTTTGACCAACCTTCCACACAAACTCTCCCAATAAAAAAGGAAAATTCATCCCATGAAAGTTTTACGCATTGATGCCAGCGCTCGCTATGAAAATTCAGTGAGCCGCCAGCTCACCGATGAGCTGATTACCCGCATTCAAGCCCAAACGCCAGATACGGAAGTGGTTGTAAGAGATTTAGCCCAGGGGCTACCGTTGCTCACAGAAGAAATGGTTGTCGCTTACAACACGCCTGCCGAAGAGAGAACGGCTGAGCAAGCAGAGTTGCTCTCTGTGTCTGATGCGCTGGTGGCAGAACTCAAAGCAGCCGATCAAATCGTCATTGGCTGTCCGATTTATAACTTTTCGGTTCCGGCTGCGATGAAAGCATATATCGACCTGGTGGCGAGAGCAGGTCTCACGTTTAGCTATTCTTCCGAAGGGCCGGTGGGCTTATTAAGCGATCGCCCCGTTTACCTAATCATCACCTCTGGTGGCACCCCAGTCGGATCTGATATTGACTTCACCTCTGGCTACCTCAAGCACGTACTTAGCTTCATCGGCATTCATAACGTTGAAATTATGGCTGCTGACAGCCTAGGGCGAACAGGGTCTGAAAAACTAGCACAAGTCTCTGCGCAAATTCAGGCCCTGAGCATTTCTTAAACCAGCCAGAAACGCTAAACCGGATAGAAACGTGAAACCAGACAGAGCGTCAGTAGCTTACGCTCTGTCCATATTTTCCAACACGTTTCTAACCTGTGCACTATCGACTTTATCCGAAACAAATGAGGTTCCGATCGAACGAGGTAGCACAAAGCGTACTGTGCCCTCCTTCACTTTTTTGTCGCTCTTAATGGCCACCAGAATATCGTCGATACTAACGTTGGCAGGTAGCGCCGTGGGCAGATGTGTTTTAACCATCAGTGCATCTTGGCGCTTTGTGGCAGAGGCATCCCATAGCCCCATCTCCACAGCAATGTTTCCGGCCGCAACCATCCCAATGGCAACGGCTTCACCGTGATTAATTTCGCTATAGCCCGTCAAGCTTTCAACCGCATGACCAATGGTATGGCCGTAGTTCAAAATGGCCCGAATCCCTGCTTCTTTTACGTCTTGGCTCACCACGTCTGCTTTAGATTGGCAGGAGTGCTCCAACATGTCTTGCAAGAGTGCTTCGCTCACATGGTTAAAGTCGTCTAGGCGCTCAGCAGCTTCTAGCTTGTCGAACAGGGGGGCATCCCAAATGACGCCATATTTAATCACTTCGGCAACGCCCGCTCTAAATTCGCGAACAGGCAGGGTTTTGAGCACTTGCGGATCGATGAGCACAAGGCGGGGCTGATGAAAGGCACCGATAAGGTTTTTACCTTTGGGATGGTTAACACCTGTTTTGCCGCCCATAGAAGCATCGACCATAGCTAACAAGGAGGTGGGCACTTGCACCACGTCAATGCCGCGTAGCCAGGTAGCAGCTGCAAAACCTGTCATATCTCCAATAACGCCGCCGCCCAGAGCAACCATCGCAGAGCTACGTTCTAAGCGATTCTCGTAGGCGACATCGTGGATTTTTTCGATGGAGGCCATGTTTTTGTACTGCTCACCGGCTGGCAAAATGCAGTGGCAAACGTCGTAACCAGCCTGGGTGAGCGAGGCCAGGGCACGCTCACCATACAGATCAAACACAATTGGGTTAGAGACAACGAGCACTTTCTGCCCTAGCTTCACCAGTGGCGTATCGCTCGCAGGCTGTGCTCCTGCCAGCCACGGCCCCAAATAATCCAATCCACCGGGCGCAATACGGATGTCGTAGGGGTTTTGAGGGATGTTAACGCGGATGGTGGTTTTGGCGAGGGTACTCATGACCATTCAATTTGTGTTTGAATAAGAGGGTGTTGAGACCTTTAGTTTAGGAGATTTAGGAGTATGGGCGGCGCAATAATTTATGTCGTTTACCTAGCAGCATTATTTGGCGCAGCGATGGGTCTTTTCTTTGGCCTGAGAGCTGTAAAGCTAATCTAGGCGGCTGTATGGACGGTTGAGACATAACCGTATTTATTTGAAAAAAGAGGTGAGGGTTGCTAGCTAGCTGCAACCCTCACCTCTTTTTTGGCCTCTATTACGTTGAGAAGCTATGTTCAGATGTCGTTCAGGGATTGTTCAAGTGAGAGGGTCTTCGGGAGATAGCACGTGATTCTCCGGCACAGAATCAGCGGCGGCGCGCTCACTTAAAACGGCCTGACTCAAAATAAATACCCCTGCTAGCGACCCCCAAGTCAGAATATTAATCCGAGAATCAAACAGCGCAATGTCAAATAAGTTAAACAGTAAACAAGCGGCAAAGGCGAGTAAGTAGCTAAGCAAAACAGCATGCTTTTTACTCTGTAAGTTGCCTTTCAAGTAGGCATAAATGCCCCGAAAATAGAGCGTGCCAATCACCACACAAAAGGCCACCATCGTTGGAATGCCAGCTTCTGCCGCGAGCATGAGCCATACGTTATGCGCATGGTTAATACGCTCATAATCTGGAATGCTGCCCGGTATGTATAAAGTTCTTAGGCCCGCCAAGCCCCAGCCCAACCAAGGGCGCTGCTGAATCATTTCGACAGCCAGGCTCCACACCCCCACTCTCGGATCATTCGTGAGCATGGCCAAAGAAAGCGATCGCCCACCAATCCCTAAACTCAGCGCAGCAGCAGCGATCGCCCCGCTCCCTGCCAACCCGACCAGCATCACCCACCGATGCCGCCGCGCTGCGTAGAGCATAATGGCCGTTAACACCAAGGTAATCAGCACGCCATTGCGAGACCCTGTACAAAAAATAGCGATCGCACACCACCCCAAGGCCACCACCTGCGACCCATGCTTCAGCAAAGCCCCTTCTTCTATCCCTTTCAGAACAAGCCCTAACCCTAGCCCAAAGATAATCACAGAGTACGCCGCCAGTCCGTTGGGATGGGAAAAGAGACTGTGGGCACGATGGCCAAAATCTGGCTCGTAGATAAACGATAAAAGGGGTTGTGGCAAAGGCCATGATTGCACCGTAGGCGCGATCGCATCGAACTTAATCAAAAACTCTAAAGCCCCCAAAATGCTCATCGGCACGGAGGTAATCAGTAGCCACCGGGCCACCTGCTCCAGCTTCAGAAACGGCTGCTTAATGACACCTGGCACCGTTGCCAAGACAATAAAAAATGGAAAAAACGGCAAAAAGTTAGTGAGCTGCAAAAAAGCCTCGCCCTTATTGATACCGAAACTCGCACTCAACAAAAGACCTGCCGAGAGCCAGCCAAACCCCCAGCGTCCGCAGAGCTGCCAGACAACCTTGCCGCGCCGGGAAAGCGCCTGTAAAAATAACCCCAACAGCACCACTAGCGCCGCGTAGCTAGCGTAGGGCAACAGAATTAACCCCGCTAACCAAAGGCGCTGGATACGCTGCTCCGTTGGGGCATTCCCCAGCCCCATAGTTTCCTTAGTCCCGTCAACAGACGCCATCAATACGCCCCATCACCTGCCAAAACAACCTTAATGGTGCGAATAAGAATATAAATATCCAGCCAGACTGACCAGTTGCGAACATAGTAAGCATCGAAGTTCACCCGCTCCTCGTAAGTCACATTGTTGCGCCCTGAGACCTGCCACAAACCGGTCAGCCCAGGCAAAACCTGCAGATACAAATCAAACTTGTCACCGTAACGCCACACCTCCTCTTTTACGATGGGCCTTGGACCAACCATGCTCATTTCCCCCACCAGCACATTCCACAGCTGTGGGAGTTCATCTAAGCTCGTTTGCCTCAAAAACTTACCCACCCGCGTAATTCGCGGATCTTGCTTAAGCTTATGATCTTGCCGCCAAGAGGCTTTGAGTTCAGGATGCACCTCTAAATATTCGTAGAGCGCAGCATCTGCATTGACCACCATAGACCGGAATTTCCAAGCTTTGAAAAGCTTTCCCCCTTGTCCGATACGGGTCTGACGGTAAAAAATGGGGCCTGGAGAATCGCAGCGAATAAATAAGCTAATTAAAACAATAAAAGGCAGCGATAATATCCCGATTAAAAGCACCAGCCCTTTATCTAAAAGGGACTTCATCAACCGTGGGCCTGGCAAAAAAAGCTGCTGGCGAACCTCTAGCCCCAGTACGCCCCCTAAGTCTTTAGCCGCCACCCACAAACTCGCCATGCCAAAGAGATCTGGAATAATCATCAGGTGGGGAAAGGTTCGTCCGTAACGTTGTAAAAGCTGGGAAAGGCGAGCATGGGCAACCCCAGGCATCGCCACAATCGCATACGGAATTTTGAGTTCGTGAGCCATCACAGGCGCCATAGGCAACGTACCCACAACGGGCACGCCCTCAAGCATGCCATGCTTACTCACATCGTCATCTAGTACAGCCACTGGCTTGAGGCCCAAACTCGGCTGATGTTGCAGCGTACGGATGACCATTTCACCCGTTTTGCCAGCCCCCATCACCACCACAGGGTAGCCCCACCAAGACTGACGGGCAAAAAGCGAGCGCACACCATACCGCCCAATAATCACAAACAACACAGACAGAATCCATGCCATCAAAAAGGCCGCTCTTGAGTAAATAGCAACCTCTCGAAACAGAAAAATAGCTGACCCGAGCATGAGGTAGAGCAACGTGGTCGCTAACGTCAGGCGTCGCAACTCCTCTACCGGGCTCATAGCAATCCCAGGATAGAGATTAGCGAGTGCATACGCCAAGATAAAAATCGTGCCAACCGGCCACAGTCGCCAATACAAATCGGGCGAGAACTGCCCGCCAAAAACCAGCCGCAGCCAAACACTAATAATGCCTGCCATACTCAGGCACATAAAATCAATGCTGACGAGGGTCACTAACGTCAACCAGGGTCGAGTACGGACATTGGGGAGCATGGCTCGAAGACTAGCTGCCTGAGAACTGCGAAAAGGCGGTTGATAGATAGTCACAGCAGCGGAAGCGCCTCCTTACTCCATGGCACCATTCTGAGGGCCTTGAGGAAAGCAGTTTGCAACAGAGCAGCTTGCAACAGAGCAGTTCTCAATCCATTGACAGCGCCCCTCATCCCTTCGCCCTCTGCAGCGCTATGTCCTCTCTCTAAACTGCGTCCAGGCATTTTCCACAAAGTCTCTAAACTGCGTCTGAAAACGATTTATCGAAAACCGTTCGGCATTTTTGCTTAGTCTATCTGCATCAAATTGATCCACACTCGTCTGTAGCCTTTTGACCGAATGTACCAGACTTTCAACTGTCTGGTGTGCAAACAGAAACCCTGTTTCCCCATCCAATACGGTCTCAGATTGTCCGCCTTTTGCATAAGCAATCACAGGCGCTCCAGCAGCCTGCGCTTCGACAGGGGTAATCCCAAAATCTTCTTCGGGTGGAAAAATAAACCCCCGACAGCGCTGCATGTGATCTTCTACAACGCTATCAGGTTGTTTACCTAAAAAGCGGATATTAGGCCCTGCCATCTTGCGTAGGCTCTGATTATTCGCGCCATCTCCAATGACCACAAGCGGCAGTCCCAGATGGGTAAAGGCAGCCACCGTTAAGTCCACGCGCTTATACGGAACAAACCGCGACACCGTTAAGTAGAAGTCCTCTCTTGAACTGAGTAAGGGCATAAACCGCTGCGTATCGACAGGCGGATAAATCACCTGCGCTGAACGACGGTAGGTTTTTTCAATGCGGCGGGCCACGTACTGAGAATTGGCCACGTAGCGATCTACCCGATGAGCGCTGAGGACATCCCACATGCGCATATAGTGCAAAATCAGACGCGTCAAAGCCCCTGTGGTTTTACCTTTCAGCCCTCTGTCGAGGCCAGCCTGATGGAGATACTGATGCTGTAGTTCCCAGCCATAGCGGAGTGGCGTATGCACATAACTAATGTGCAATTGATCGGGCCGAGTCAGCACGCCTTTCGCAACCGCATGGTGACTGGAAATCACTAAATCATATTCAGAGAGATCAAACTGCTCTACGGCCACCGGCATCAGGGGCAAATAGCTGCGAAAGTGCCGCCTGGCAAAGGGTAAATTCTGAATAAAAGATGTATTGACAGACTTGTGCTGAATGAAAAAGCGTAGCTCCTCGGGTAAAAAATCAACCAAGCTGTACACATCCGCATTAGGATAAATCCGGAGAATCTGCTCGACTACTTTTTCTGATCCAGCATGACTTGTGAGCCACTCATGGACGATAGCAATTCTTTTCATTGATTGCGCACTCTCAATTTTGTGACTCTCAATTTTGTGACTATAGTTTTGTGACTATGGGTTTGTGACAACAGGCTTGGTGGTGATGACAGATTGGGTGATGACAGGTTGGGTGATAACCATCCTCGCCAACAAGTCCAGGATTAACGCACTGCTCCAAACTTCACCGAAAAACTTCACCGAAAAACTTCACCGAAAACTTTTTACCTAACTTTCGTCACCGCCGCCCATGCTGGTTTGGAAAATTCAAACGCTTAATATCAACGTAGCGAGTCTCCGGTATCGTTGCCTCTTGCCGCTCCGCTATCTCTCCCATCACGGCCTAGAATCTAAAATCTATGGCGGCCTAGCTACTGTAAAGCTTACACCCCAGACTAAGGCCATCATTTTTGTAAAAAGTTTTCACCATGCCGATGTCGCCACTTGCAAGCGCGCCTATCAGCAGGGCGTTCCGATTATTTTGGATCTGTGTGACAACATTTTTATTGAAGGCTACGGCGCGGATAGTGACCATATTGCAGCGCAGAATTTTCAGATTATGGCGCAAATGGCAGATGTGATTGTCACTACAGGCACGGCCATGAAAGCAGAAGTTGAAAAAGCACTTTCCATTGAGCAGGTGCCTGATGAACAGGTATCTGATGAACAGGTGTCTGATGAACAGGTGCCTGATGAGCAGGTATCCGAGCTGGCGCATTCAAGCCACCCTCATTCAAACCACTCTCAAACAGCGCCACGGGTGATAACCATTCCAGATGGCAGCGAATCTTTAGAAGACATCCAATTTGCATTCAAATCGACAAAGTGGGCAAGAGCTTTTAAGCAAGCCACTAAGCCCCTACATGTAGCCCGCCGACTGTATAAAGAAGGCAGACATGCAGCCAAAGTTGCCCTATGCGATGCGGGATTGCTCTCCCCAAAAGAGATACCGCCCGAACACACCGCCACTGGCCACCTTACTTGCCCCAACCCAACCCACACAAAGCACGCAAACAAGTCCTCTAAAAAGCCAAAAAAAAACAAAAGCCAACCCACCCCATTAAGGCCAAAACCTTGGCCACCAGCACCTGGGGTTAAAACCGTTTTGTGGTTTGGCAACCATGGTGCCAAGTACGGCAACTTCGGCATGTTGAACATTTTGGATGTGGCTGATGCGTTGCAAGCCGTCAACGCAAGCTGCTCGCTCAGACTGATGGTGATCAGCAATCATCGCGAAAAATATGAGGCAGATATAGCGCCCTTGCCTTTTGAAACCGATTATTTGCGCTGGCATCCACTCAAGATTTATGACTACATCCGGGCCAGCGATGTGGTGATTATCCCTAACTCTCAATCGAGATATAGCATTTGCAAATCAGCGAATCGAGCGGTATTAGCGCTTTCTCAGGGGACACCGGTGGTGGCCAGTCGGACACCGGCATTAGATGGGTTGAAAGGCTGCGTTTGGTTAGATGATTGGGAAGGGGGGCTACGTGAGTATTTATTGAATCCGCAGGTGGGTGAGGCCCATGTCGAACAGGCTCAACAGCTCATTGCACAAACGCTGAGCGGAGAGGCGATCGCCCAAAAATGGCTGACCCTGCTCGATCAGATCGGGGCCTATCCTTCTGAGGCTTATCCATCTGGAACGCATTCTTCCATATCCAAACACTCCGCAGGAGAAAGGAATCCAGCATGATCAAAAGCCTCCTTTCTAAGGGCGCTCAGCAAATTGGCCGCTTAGCGGACAAACTCAGCAGCCTGCGCGCGCACCGTCCCAAAAAAATTCTGCTGTATCTGAATCTACCGCAGGATTTGGACATGCTTTTACCCCTCATCACTCGTCTTAAGGCCAGCACAACCTATCCGATAGCTGTGGCTGTTAGCGATAAGGCTTGGAACCAATCCCCCAGAATCGGCACGCTGCTCTCCGCCACCGGAATAGCCCCTCAAATCGTCAGTCATAAAGCCGCTGTAGCAGGCTTACAGCCCAGTGTTAACAACGTTAGTGCGCTGATCACAGCATCCGAAAGCACAGCCAACGCCCACAAGGGTGCTTACACGCTGACCCAGCGCGTCAACCAAACGGGAGCAGCCACATATACCATGCAGCACGGCTATGAAAATGTCGGCATTACCTACTTCGATGAGGAGTATCCGGTCGGCAAAATTATGTTTGCCTCCCAAAAGATTTTCACCTGGGTGCCACTAGCCACAATTCCGGCAAAAACCCCAGCCGAAACCCGAGCCAAATGCGTGGCGATTGGCTGTCCTAAGTTTGTAGATGCCCCTGGAATCAAAGCCAATGTGCCTGGAAGAAAGCCCGATAGCCCTCTGGTGGCCGTGTTCGAGAATGTGCACTGGTGCCGATACAGCGACGACTACCGGCAGCGTTTTTTGCAAGATTTGGAGCAGATGGCGATCGCGCATCCGCACATTACATTTTTGGTTAAGCCACACCACACCGGGCTTTGGCTCACCAAACGCTATCAGGGGAAAGTGCCGGTCGCCGATAATTTAATCATTGCAGATCCTAAAGATCCGACCTGGGAAGTCTTCACCGCGCCTGCCCTCATTGAAATTGCCGACATGGTGATTACCACGCCTTCTACAGTCGCCATAGACGCGGTGCGGGCCAACACAAATGTTGCCATCGTGGCCTACGACATGGACTTGCCTAATTACGAACCGCTGATGTTGCTGCGCAGCGGCGAGGATTGGCGATCGCTCCTGCGCACGCTAGCCCCTCAGCGCCCACCAGATCCTCAACTCACACCAAACCCTCAAAATACAAACGCCCCTAACCCAGACCGCACTAATCTCAACAGCCTCAATCCAGATAGCGCTAACGCAGACGCCAGCAGCACAGCTGCGCTCACCCATCGCACAGCAAAATTTTCGCAAACCCGCCTCGTCCCTGGCGACGCTGTGCAAAGAATTATAGATATGGTCACATCTGATATCGCCACCCCAGACACCGCCACGGCAAAAGCAACACAGTAGGCTTCGTTACAGTCGGCATTTTGTCCATCCGGCCCGGTTCAAGTAGAATGTCCTAGCTTTCACCTTTTCGCTGCATGGCACCACCATCCCTTCGTGAAACTGTCTATACACCAGCCAGCCGCATTCGGATGCCGCGTCAGCTATTAGCTGAGATGATGAATGACTTATGGTTATCACGTGCCCTTTCTTGGCGGCTTTGCATTCGTGATATTCAAGCCCAGTATCGCAGCTCGTTTCTAGGGACGCTGTGGGCGATTGTCCCGGCAGCGATTACGGCCATAGGGCTGACATTTGCGAGCAGCGCAGGGGTGATTAATGTCGGAGAAACCGACATTCCCTACCCGGCCTTTGTCATGCTCGGGACTATTTTATGGCAAACATTCTTAGAAGCCTTTAAAGGGCCAGAAAAAGCAATTACAGCATCGAAAACAGTGCTGTCGCGGGTGAAGTTTCCCCATGAGGCCATTATTCTGTCGCAGCTGGGCCAGGTGTTGTTTAATCTTCTTCTTAAGCTCGCACTGCTGCTCATTTTGTTCATTGTTTTCAGCGTGACGGTAACTTGGAAAATTGTGCTAGCCCCCTTGGCCTTTATTAGCCTAATTCTGCTAGGCACCGGCATTGGTCTTTTTCTAGTCCCTATCAATCATCTGGTACAAGACATTTCCCGAGCGATGGATGTGATTTTGTTAGTGTGGTTTTTCCTCACGCCAGTGATCTATCCAGTTCCTGAGCAGGCGCTGATTTCTACGCTGGTGCGCCTTAACCCCGTAACGCCGCTACTGGTGACCGCCCGCGAGCTGATGACAACAGGGCTAGTATCAGAACCCATAGAGTTTGTGCTGGTGAGTTGTTTGGCGATCGCAGTTCTTCTGTTCGGCTGGCTGGTTTTTCGCCTATCTATTCCGTACCTCGTGGAGAGAATTAGCTAGCCCATGAGTGCGCCATATTCCCGGTCTTCTAGCACCGAACCCTCTGCCCGACAGCTCACTAACATTAGCCATTTAGCCCCGGCTGATTCTGTTCTATCGGTGCAAAATGTCTCCAAAAAGTTTTGCCGTAGCCTCAAGCGCTCCTATGTATACGGGCTAAGGGATATTTTTTGTGAGGTGGTGGGGAAAGGGCGCAACAGTGAGCAGTTGCGCGATCGCGAATTTTGGTCCGTGAGAAACGTCAGCCTCGAAGTCAAAAGGGGTCAGTCTATCGGGTTGGTCGGCGTTAATGGCAGCGGCAAATCTACGCTGCTGCGGATGATCAGCGGCCTGATGAAACCAGACACAGGTCGAATTGTGGTTCGCGGCAGAATTGCGGCCCTAATTGCCCTGGGCGCAGGGTTTAATCCCCTGCTAACCGGCCGCGAGAATGTTTTTATCAATATGGCCATTTTGGGGCTCAAGCGAGAGGATATTCAACATCGGTTTAAAGACGTTGTAGATTTTGCTGAAGTGTGGGAGGCCATCGATGCGCCCGTACGAACCTACAGCTCTGGCATGCGAGCCAGACTTGGCTTTGCCTGCGCTATTTTCACAGACCCCGATATTTTGCTGCTAGACGAAGTACTCGCAGTTGGCGATGCCATGTTTCGAGCGAAGTGCTATCGCAGGCTAGCGTTAATGCGTGAACAAGGCACGTCCTTCTTTTTGGTTTCGCACAATTCCAATGCGGTACTTAACCTTTGCAACACGGCTGTTTTTTTACAGCGCGGCGAGGTCATTATGCGGGGCACCGCCGAAGAAGTCATTGGGCGCTACGAGCAAGCTTTAGGCGAATACAAAACTAAAAAGGTACAGGCCCAAAAAGAGGTCGCTGCCGAACAAGAAACGGCCAAACCCCGAGAACAAACAGCCCTCACCATTGAACGCGTTAACTTTGTCGATGCAGACAATCAACCGACTGACTCTTTAGCAAGCGGTCAGCCGGCAACGCTTTGCATTCAATGCACCGTACGTGAGCCGATTGAGAATGCGGTGGTCAATATCGTGATTCGTGAGCCTAACGCGGGGAGCGACTGTATTTTGAATATGAACAGCGATCGCGACGGGCAAGTCATCCCCCTTCAGCCTGGTCGCCAAGAAATTCGGCTGAACTTTCCCCACTGTGGGTTACGCCCTCATCCCTATCTGATGAAAATTACGCTCAGCCGCCGCCCCTTCTACGTGTTTGATATGGTTGGCCCCCATCAGTTTGAGGTGAAGCCAGCCCAAAATATGAACCAGTGCAAGTTCTATCAACCCCGGCAGTGGCAGCCCCCCAGCACCCAGTCTTCCAGCACCCAGTCTGCCAGCACCCAGTCTTCCAGCACCCAGTCTTCCAGCACCCAGTCTTCCAGTGCCCAGACTTCCAGTGCCCAGGCTTCCAGTGCCCAGTCTGCCAGCACCCAGATCCCTAGCGATCAGGCCCAAACACAGCCGACCGAACACGCCCGACAAGACCCCACCGAAACAGAACCACAAACCCAACCAGATTCAACCCCACGGGAGACTTCCATCAGCTAGTCTCCACTTCTATCAGCTAGCCCCATAGCCAAGTCACCCGCCGACTCACCCATCGCCGACTCAGATACTATGGCCCACTCACCCAATACTCAGCCCAGTATTCATTTAAAAAGCGATCATTTAGCCGCTACACCGCACTCAGCCCAAACAGAACACCAACAGGTAGTCTCTTTACTCAATGCGGAAGCAGAAGCCATTCATCAAGCCGCTGAAGCGCTGATGCCCGAGCAGGTGCAAAAAACCATCAGCATCCTGAAGAACTGCACCGGCAAAGTCATTATTCTGGGCATGGGAAAGTCGGGCATTGTCGGGCGCAAAATTGCGGCAACCCTCACCAGTACGGGCACAGTTGCCATTTATCTGCATCCCAGCGACGCGCTGCATGGGGACTTGGGGCTAGTAGGGCCAACCGATGTGGCGATCGCGCTTTCCAACAGCGGCTACACTGAAGAACTCATCGGCCTTTTGCCCTACCTAGAACACCGCAACATTCCGATTATTTCCATCGTGGGCAACGAAGATTCCCCGCTGGCGAAATGCTCCGACGCCGTGCTCAAAGCCACCGTAGATAAAGAAGTTTGCCCATTGAACCTAGCGCCAACGGCCAGTACAACCGTGGCCTTGGCCATTGGCGATGCGATCGCCATGACCCTCATGCAAATAAAAGGACTCACCCCCGAAGACTTCGCATTCAACCACCCGTCTGGACGGCTGGGCAAACGCCTCACCCTGAAAGTCTCGGATTTGATGCACACCAGCGCGCCAACCGTCACAGAACAAGCGCCACTCATCGAAGTCATTGCGGCCATCAGCAACGGTGGCCTCGGCGCTGTCAGCGTCACCAACCACAGCGGAAAACTACTGGGCATCATCACCGACGGCGATTTGCGCCGCACCTTTGAAAAAACCGATCAATCGCACTGGGCCACCATCAGCAGCCATGACATCATGACCGCCAACCCAGTGACCATAACCGCCCCATGCCTTGCTTACGAAGCCTTACAGCTGATGGAAAATCGCCCATCCCAAATCTCCGTCCTCCCAGTGGTTAATGCAGAGCACCACAGCCTCGGCATTGTTCGCCTCCACGATGTGGTTCGTAGCGGCCTGTAGCACTGCCCTTACAAGATTTCTGTCGATGTCCGCTTTGTCGTATGTTTATGGGGTTTAGTGAGCTCGATACGTAAGGGTTTAGATGGCAGTCAGCATATTAGCGGTAATTCCAGCGCGGTATCAGTCTCAACGGTTTCCGGGCAAGCCACTGGTCAAAATTGGGAGTCGCCCTGATAGCCCCACCATGGTGCAGCGAGTGTACGAATCTGCCAAATCCTGCCCAGCATTTGACCGCGTGATTGTGGCCACAGAAAGCGAGAAAATTGCAGCGTGCGTCCGCGAGTTTGGCGGCGAGGTAGAGCTAACCTCTGACACCCATGAAACAGGTACGGACCGGATTGCAGAAGTTGCCGCCCGTCATCCGGACTATAAGGTAGTAGTAAACGTACAGGGCGATCAGCCTTTTGTTCGCGCTAACATGCTTAATCAGCTGGTAGCGCCTTATCTCACCGAGGCGGCACTGCCAGATATGACGACTTTGGCCTGTCCGCTGGATTTAGAGAATGATTTGGAAAATCCTAATGTGGCAAAAGTGATTTGCGATCGCCAGTCCAATGCGCTGTACTTTTCCCGATCGCCCATTCCCTACTTCCGCAAACAGCAAGCTGCGCCCGTTTATCATCACCTCGGCCTGTATGCCTTCCGCGCCGACTTCCTGGCCACCTACACCCAGCTAGAAGCCACCCCCCTAGAGCAGTGCGAAAGTCTAGAACAGCTACGCGTTTTAGAACACGGCTATCGCATTCGCGTCTGTCAAACAGAAACTGGCATCATAGAAATCAACACCCCCGAAGATCTCACCCTCGCCCAAGCTCTTATCGCAGAAGGAAAGCTATAAATCATGGTTGCTACGCCCGTTAAGCCCTCAGCCGCTAACCCCTCCGCCCCTAACACTTCCGCGACGGAGCAAACACCGCCGACGATTCAAACCCAAATTGCGGACAAGTTTTCGATTGGGGATGATCAGCCCCTGGCACTATTAGCTGGCCCCTGCGTAATTGAATCCGAGGATTTTACGCTGAAAATGGCTGAAGAGATTCAGAAAGTGTGCGATCGCCTTGGCGTTAACCTCATTTTCAAATCCTCCTTCGATAAAGCCAACCGCACCTCCATTAGCTCCTTCCGAGGCCAGTCTTTAGATCAAGGGCTCGCGATTCTAAACCGCGTCAAACAAGAATTCGGCATCCCCGTCGTCACAGACATTCACGAAAGCTACCAAGCCGCCCCCGTCGCAGAAGTCGTTGATCTGCTGCAAATTCCAGCCTTTCTGTGCCGCCAAACCGATTTACTCCTCGCTGCAGCCGCCACAGGTAAAGCCATTAATGTCAAAAAAGGCCAGTTCCTTGCCCCGTGGGATATGAAAAATGTAGTGAAAAAACTAGAAGACGGCGGCGCCAAAAACATTCTCCTCACCGAGCGCGGCACCAGCTTTGGCTACAACGCCTTAGTGGTTGATTTTCGCGGACTCCCGCAAATGCGAGAGTTTGGCCATCCTGTGGTGTTCGATGCCACCCACAGCGTTCAAATGCCTGGCGGCCAAGGCAACACCTCCGGCGGTCAGCGAGAATTTGTGCCTTATCTCGCTCGAGCAGCCGCAGCCATCGGCATCGACGCGCTGTTTATGGAAGTCCATGAAAATCCTGACCAAGCCCTTAGTGATGGGCCAAACATGGTGCCACTCCATAAGTTAGAAGATGTGCTCACGCAGATTGTTCGCATCAGAGAAGCACTCAACAGCGGGCCAAAAGTTAACCTCAAAAGTATTTGACCATCACCTTGAAGGCTAAAAAAATTCCCGCAGGCTAATTTTCGGCAGGCCCATTTCCAGAAGGCCCGTTTCCAGAAAGCCCGTTTCCAGAAGGCCCGTTTCCAGAAGGCAAAAGAACTGAGTATCGCCCACTCATAAATCCAGCAGCCCCGGCGGCGGGGTAATCTCTATTTTGCCTGCTTCAATATCAACAACGGGTACCATCTCTTCCACAAAAGGAATGAGCAGTGTTTTGGGCGCCTTTTTCTTCTTCTTTTTTTTAGCCTGTCGTTTTAGTTTTTGAACCCCTTTTGTTCGCAGAGACGAATGCATTGATTCTGGCTCAGCAGCAGTTGGGGCCTCACCAGATAGCGCTGATTGAGAGGCTTCACCTTGATTCGCCAAAACCACTTCCAGCATGTCGTGTCCAGTGGTAAAGACATCGCTCACCGTGCCCAAAACAGACTGGTCTGATTGCAAAACGACAGTCAGACCAATCAAGTCAGAAACATGAAATTCGCCAGGATCTAAAGTCAGGCGATCGCTCGATTTCACCAGTAGCTCAGCCTTGCGCAAATCCTCCGCCTGATCGCGAAAGTTCACCCCTTCTAACTTCACCAAATACTGGCTCTTGCCGTCTAAATACCGGCCACTGGTAATTTTCACTTGGACAGGTTCACCATTGGGCTTTTTCAGCCAGCGATCGCCCGGCTGCGTAAACCGCTCCGGGAAATCACTTTCTGGAAACACCTTCACGTGCCCATTCAGGCCATGGGCACCCACAATCCGACCAATCAACAGCCAATCATCTTTCGGTGCACTGGCTTCTGGAGCACTGGCTTCCGGAGCACTGGCTTCTGGCAAGCTGGCTTCTGGCAAGCTGTTCTGAAAATCTTTAGAGGTCATCGCATCAGCAACCATTACACTGCAGCCAACGCAGGCTTCGCCGAATAGACCTTATCCGTCAGCGTTGCCAAGTGCTTCAGCGCCGTCACAATTTGCGCCTCTGTTGCAGTCAAACTAATGCGGAAGCACTGGCGCGTATGCGCCCAATCATCCCCCTTCAATCCAGGGAAGAACGGACTCCCCGGCACAATAATCACGCCGTAGTTCTTCAACTCGTTATAAAACTCCCAGTCAGTCATGGGCAAATCTTCCATCCACAGCCATGCAAAGATGGCACCTTCGCCTCGGTGCAAACGCCACGGAGCACTGTCAGGCATGTGCTTAGCCAACGTTTCTTCTAAAATGGCGAACTTGTTTTGGTAGTGGGGCCGAATGACGGTCTCGGCAATTTTGGCAAGTTCGCCGTTGCGGATAGCACGGGCTGCGATCGCTTGACCATACCGGCTGGAATGAATGCACAAGTTCGTCTGAAACGCTTCAAGAATCTGAATAATCTTCTCATCGCCAATGGCAATGCCCACTCGCTCACCCGGCAAACCAGCCTTAGACAAACTAATGCAATGGACAACATTTGGCCCAAACACAGGCGTCATTTCGGTGTAGTTCAGGGCGGGAAATGGCGGTGCATAGGCCGAATCGACAAAGACAGGGACATTGTGAGGAGCCGCTAAGTCGATGATGCCTTGCACCTCGTCGCCAGTAATCACGTTGCCCGTCGGGTTACAGGGACGAGAAAACAGCACGAAGCCCGTGTTCTCGTTAATTTCTAGCTGGTCAAAATCAGGGCGATATTTAAAAGAATGCGGATCGTCGCCTAGCTCAATAAAGGGCCGATACGCTTTGACAGCTTCAGGATAGAGCGTAACACCGCCATAGCCCGTGTAGTCAGGGCTTAAGGGAAGCACGATATCTTTGAGCTGGCCTGCCGTGCTGTATCCGCCTAGTGCGTTGGCTGCCAAAAAGTAAAGATTTTGACTGCCTGGGGTAATTAGAATATTGCGTGATGTGAGGCTGAGGCCATAGCGCTGATTAAAGTCATCTCGAATCGCTTCAATCAAAGGCTCGTAGCCTTGGCTAGCGCCGTAGCGGCAAACCACTTCACCATATTCATCGCTAGCCAGCAAGTCCGCTGTACAATCGCGCCAGAGCTGCTCAACCTCTGGCAAAATCACTGGATTGCCCGCACTGAGGTTGATAAATTCTTTGTTTTCGTTAGAGGCCTTGCTCGAATTCAGTGTTTCGATAATATCTTTCATAATCGCCCGCACACCCGTTAGGTGAGACATGCGATCGCCAAACTGGGTAAGAGCAGGGTTCATAATGAAAAAGCTTGATTCAGGTTTGCGCGTATTCGATTAAATATAACCCTTCGTTGATAGGTGGATCTGCAATTCGCCGCAAAACCTAAACAATTCGAACCTTCAGCCCTATATTTCTCTGTAAAACCACAGAGAAATATAGCCCACCTGCTCGTCCTTCCGTCACGCCCCACTGCGTTTATGCAACTTCCCTGGCAGTTAGATTTCTATCGCCGTCCGCTTCAAAATCCGGACGCCAAGCCCCTTTGGGAACTGCTCATTTGCACCCCAGATATGAGCTTTACCTACACCGAATTTTGTCCCCAAGCCGACGTTAGCGCCCCATGGATTCGCCAGCAGCTAGAAATCGCCCAAAGCCGTGCTGGCGGATGGCCCTCCCATATCGCAATCTTTCGGCCCCAGTCCGTTAGCCTCACCGAGGTCGCCTGCCGAGAACTCCCCACGACCGTCCACCCCACGCGTGCCACACCAGCCCTCAAGCAATGGCTCCACCAACGCGCCGCCTGGTATCCCAGCCTTAACAACTACACCCATGAACCCTACGAAGCCACTACGATAGAGCGGCCTGCACCCACCCCAATCGCAGACTATCTCATGGGTGAACAGTGGCAGTTCGCAGCCATCAACGCAGATGGCCTCACGCGCCTAAGCGAGGAACCCATTCCCATCACGGCACTGCCTGAAAATCTCACCCCGATTAAGCTGGGTTTACCCAGCAACCTGCCCATTCCAGGCGTCATCATCGACGGGGGGCGGCAATCGATGGACCTAGCTCAGTGGCTCCAGTCCGTTACGCCCGTCATGCTGCAATACATTCCTGGCCCACCCGACGGCCTGTTATTAGAAGCCGGACTTGCCGAGCGTTGGATCATGGCGACCTTTCAAGATAACGATGTGTCCGCAGCCGCCCGCACCTTCACAGAGCGCAAACTTGCCGCCCAAGGACTGCACTTCCTACTGATTCGGCCCGATGATTCTGGCATGACCTACACCGGGCTATGGCTGCTTCAGTCCACCCCAGACAAAAAAATACGCCCTACCCAGGCGGCATAGCCGACCTAACGATAGAGCGCAGTGTGAGGAAAACCTACTTTCTTAAAAAATCTGCTTAAAACACCACTGAGTAACCAGTACTCAGCAGGCCCCAGTCATGACCTAAATCATGCTGAGTACTTCACGTGCTTCGTCATCACGATTTTGCTGCTGAAGCAAAGTGGCTAGGTTGCGATAAGCCGCTTCTAAGCGAGGGGGAAGCGACATTGCATAGGGCTGCTGGCGACGAATGTTTTCGGTGATGGCCACAGCCTGCTGGAAAGAAGAAATAGCAGCGTCTACTTGACCAGCACCCACCTGCGCTTGCCCCATGTTCACGAGCAGATGCGCTTCTTGCGCGGGGCGGTTCATTTGCTGGAAGATAACGCGGGCCTGCTGATAGGAATCAAGGGCAAGGTCGTAATCTTCATTGAGTGCAGCGGCGCGGCCCAAGTTATTAAGGGTGGCCACTTCTTGAGGGCGATCGCCTATGCGCTTAAAGAGTGCCAAGGCCGGACGCAGGTAGCCAACGGCTTCAGCAGGCTGGTTGGTCATGACGTGGGCAAATCCAAGCTCAGACAGCGCCTCAGCTTCAGCTTCACGATTGCCCATTTTCTCCGCAATTTGCAGTGCCTGTTTTTGGAAGTCGATGCTGCTGGCAAAATCACCCTGATCGGTGTAGCTCTGTGCAATGAGAGAGAGCATGATGCGTGCACCTGCATCATCAGCGTAGCGCTGGTAGATAGATAGGCCCGTGCTATAAGCCTCAATGGCTTCAGAGTACTGGTCTGCAAGACGGTAAGCGCTGCCCAAGTTGAGATATAGGCTGGGCTGATTCTGAGCGTTGCCAAGTTCTTGATACAGTCTGAGCGCTTGCTGGGAAAGGGCCAATGCTTCAACCGCTTTGTTATTCATCCGGTGAATCACGCTGAGGTTTTCTAGCATGCGGCCTTCTCCAGCGCGATCGCCTGCTGTTCTGTATAGCAGCATGGCTTGCTCCCAGTGGCCAAAGGCCGTTTCGCGATCGCCTGAGGTAAACGCTTGAACGCCTCGATTCGCGAACTCATCCGCCATTCTGGATTCGGGGCTATCACCCGACAAAATGCCACCCGTTGCCTGATCTTCTATCACCGATTGTGTAACCGCAGGGCGATAGTCAGAAGAGCCAGCCGCCGCCACGGGAAGCGCTTGACCAAAGGCAGCGGCAGTAGCAATAACGGAGAAGGAGATAGATAGCGACCCAGATTTTAGAAAGCCCATAGCGATAACTGTTGAATGAAGGAGATTTCAAGAACGTTGACGGGGGCGCACTTAGCTCGCAGGTAGTGATTGGTGTCGAGCGATTTGTGTTTGCCGTCTGATGCATCCGTTATGGCACTGAGTATCAGAAAAAGGGTTCCGTACGTGTTTTCTCTTAAAGCAAAAAACATGTTGGGCACAAACGTTTTAAGTAGAGATGAGAACGGTAAAATTCCCCTTGACGACGAAATAGGCAAATTTGATGACTGATTCCGCCAACAGCCCCTCAGATCAACACTCAGGCCAGCTACCTTCCCAGCAGGCCAAGATAGGCATCATTGGCGGCAGTGGTCTGTACCAAATGGAATCCTTAACAGACGTACAGGAAATCAATATTGATACGCCCTTCGGCAAACCTTCAGACGCTCTCATCGTCGGTAAAATTGACGGCGTCTCAGTCGCGTTTCTGGCTCGCCACGGCAGAGGCCATGCCCTGATGCCCTCCGAGCTCCCCTTCCGCGCCAACATCTATGCCATGAAGTCCCTCGGCGTGGAATATCTCATCTCGGCCTCCGCCGTCGGTTCGCTCAAAGCCGAAGCCAAACCCGTCGATATGGTCATCCCCGACCAGTTCATCGACCGTACTAAAAACAGAGTCTCCACCTTTTTTGGAGAAGGCATTGTTGCGCATATCTCCTTTGGGGACCCCGTTTGCAACAACTTGGCAAAGGTTTTAGGCGACGCCGTCGAAAGTCAAAACTTAGAAGGCGTTGACCTTCACAGAGGCGGCACCTATGTGTGTATGGAAGGCCCAGCCTTTTCCACAAAGGCCGAATCAAATATGTATCGCAGCTGGGATGCCACCATCATTGGCATGACCAATGTGCCGGAAGCGAAGCTCGCCCGAGAAGCCGAAATAGCCTACGCCACGCTAGCAATGGTGACCGACTACGACTGCTGGCATCCTGATCATGACAATGTGACCGTGGAGATGGTGATTGGGAACTTGATGAAGAACGCAGTGAATGCGCAAAAGGTAATTGCCGAAGTTGTGAAGCGATTAAACGAAAATCCACCAACATCAGACGCCCATTCCGCACTGAAGTACGCCATCATCACACCTTTAGATAAGGCCCCGGCCGCAACGAAAGAAAAGCTGTCTTTACTGCTGCAAAAGTATCTCTAAAAACAGCTTCAAGCAGTTAGCAGCCTTTTATTGACTGCAATGCCAGGTTTCGTCAACTCAGCCATTACAGTCATTTTCTTTCGGAGCCGAAACCAAGCGTTCACCACTACTGCCCAAGCCCAGACTCACGCAGCCTGAGCCAAGCTGTACGCCGCCTATCATCTCGTAACGAACCTCTCACATGCATTAAAAACTCAATTCATTAAAAACTAAGACGCTTTATCCAGTGGGGCAGGAAACGCAAGGGTCTTACGCGTATTCTTTTGGCGTCCCTCAACGACAGATAGCTCAGCAGAAGGTGTCAACACTGTTGAGTAGCCTTCGTACTGCGTGCCGAGAACTCTGTCCCAGAACGTAAAGTACAGGCTGTAGTGGACAGTGTATTTACGATGGTGGAGCCAATGGTGAGTGCATCCCACCATCCAGCTTCCTAGCCAGTTGCCAAAGGCCGTTTCTTCAAACAAACGCACACCAAAGTGGTGAATAAGTGCACCCATAGTCATCACCATGACAACTGCCACCAAAACGGATAAGTGCACGGGGATGAACAAGGTTACGCCTATCAAATAGATGGATTGAATCATGGCTTCTGCCGGATCGAAGGCAAAGGCAGTCCAGGGCGTCGGATTTTTGGAATGGTGATGACCACTGTGGAGCCAGCGGTAGCATTTGGGATGGTGAGAAAGACGGTGCGTGAAGTAAAAGTATGCGTCTTGCAGAACGATGATCAGCGCCAAGCTAAAAACAAGATAGCCATAGCCGTATTGCTGTGGCTGTAGATAAATGCTGGTGTAGCCAAATTGATAAGCGAGCGTCATTACAGCGGCACACACAGCAAAAATGCCGGAGGAGAGTACGGAGAGCAGCACGTCGCTGCGCACTAGCTGCCAAGTCTCTGCCATATTTTTCAATCGTTTATGCTGAGGCCCTCCAAATCGAGAAGAGGATCTGGCAAAAAGCGCCCAATACAGACTTCCAGCGGCGGCGAAGTATCCCAAAACAGTGACGATGAAAAATATTGTGCTGTATTGACAGAAATTTTTCAGAACTAAAGGAAACGTCAAAGCCTGTACCGCATCTGTAAATTAATTCCCTGAAGTTTAAAGGCTTGAGGTGCTGTTTGACTATGGCCTAACATTACGACGTTCTTACGTTAACCGACCGTTGGGAGAACGCACCAACAGCATCGCCACCACAAAAAATTAAAACAAAGTAACGAAATATAACAGAAACTCGCTTATATTAAAAAAAGTTGCAGTTAGTTGATTCTGCTGTTAGCGTGTGCGTGTTCCGCATATCAAGATTAGTTGTGTGGAACACACAATGTAGACAAACGATTCATCAGGAGAATTATTCACTATGAAAAGTGTTCGTCTTAGCAAGTTTGGTTTTCGTCAGGTTGCGCAAGGACTCCGACAAAGTTTATTCGGCAGTTTGTCTTATGTGCAGCATTTGGTGATGAAGGCAGCGATCGCCTTTTCCTTAAAGCTTTGCCTTTTCACAGCTCGCGTTTTACTTAGTTCAAGCGCGCAAACGAGTGAATCGTTCTAGGTTTCTGCTGACTCGCTAAAGCTGCCCAATCAGGACGCGGTTGAAAATTTGCGGGCGAGGACAATCGTTCACCATAGGTCACTCCTTGTTACGCTAAAACGTGGAAAAATCATCAAAACCAGGTTCAACAGCGTTCATGGCAACTTCTCACAGCACAGCCCCAAACACGGATCAAGATACCGCTCAAACAGCGACTTCAGACTCACCGCTATACGGAGAGCGGGCCATTCAGGAAGGTTCTCTCATTACGTTCCCCAATCCTCGCCCCGGACGGAAATATAACATCAGCATTACGCTGCCAGAGTTTACCTGTAAGTGCCCGTTTTCCGGCTATCCAGACTTTGCCACCATTTACGTAGACTACGTACCAGATAAAAAGGTCGTAGAGCTAAAAGCTATCAAGCTTTATATCAATAGTTTTCGCGATCGCAATATCTCTCACGAAGAATCAATCAACCTCATTATGGATGACTTCGTAGCCGCCTGTGATCCCCTCTCTGTAAACATCAAGGGTGATTTTTTGCCTCGGGGAAATGTGCACACAGTCATTGAAGTGTCGCATCAAAAAGCTAGCTAAACGCCACCTCTAAAAGTCACGAAGTAACAGTATCTGTCCGTGATTTTTTCCCGTGGCTTGCAGTGGCCTTGCAGGTAAAACCTGTCAGCCTTAACCTTTCCTTCGCTTTCCGTTAACGCCCTATTTAAACCATTGTTCTACAGTCTTGTTGAGTCAAGTCAACGAATATGGGGCCAATCTGTTTTGTCTTTGGGAACTTCCATTTCCGCCCAGTCCAATGGCCAGCTTCGTGCTAAAGCTAAGCACTCTGACCAGTTCGTCACACTGTTAGAACAGCTTTATCAAGCGCGATCGCTCATCACCTACTCAGCGGGTCGCAACGTGCCTTTGCAGCATCAAGACCTGCAAATTCTGTATCGGGGCGTGGTGCAGCTGCATACCATTCACGCCGATGGTGGCGAAACCATTGTGGGACTCTGCGGGCCTTCGATGGCCTTTGGGAGAGCCATGACAAGTGTGGAACCTTATTGGGCAACGGCCCTCACAGACATTGATTTGTTGCCCCTTTCGATGGAGGAAGTAGAATCTTCCCCCGCCTTGATGGCAGGCATTTTCCCCCAGCTCATGCGCAGACTTCAGCAAGCTGAGGCATGGTTAGCCATTTCTGGCAGAAGGCTCGTTGCGGATCGGCTTCGCTACGTGCTAGTTCAGCTAGCGCAAGACTTTGGCCATGTAGAACCCGGAGGGGTGCGAATTAAGCTACGGCTCACACACCACCAAATCGCGACCATTATCGGAACCACTCGGGTAACAGTCACTCGCTTATTGCGTGATTTTAAAAACGAGGGTTGGCTAAAGATTCAGCAGCGTCAGCTCATTTTGACGCCCCAAACAGTGGGCCTAGCTCAATACGATGAGAGTGAGGCGATCGCTAGCTTTGAGAATTTAGAAACGGCCTGATGGTTAAGAGGTGCTAAACGGCATTAAACGCGACTTGGACATTACACGCCGCTGAAAACAGTCCATCTCAAAAGCTGGCTCTTGAAGAGGCAGCTTTTGAAGAGGCAGCTTTTGAAGACTGAGCCTTTTCTTAACCTACTGTTAACACCAGTCTGCCTAGCCCCTACTTGGCCGATTTAGCCTTCTGCCAGGAAAACCACTTTGCATTGGGCAAGGTCAGCGCAAGCACCACTAAAATGGCCGTTACAAGGTTGAGATCTTGGGCTTGGAAGCCGAGAAAGCTTGAATTAAGCGCAAGCGCGATCGCAATCCGATAAAGCACAGACCCTATAATCACTGCCAACGTTGCTAACACAACCGATCCAGAAGGCAACAGCGCCTCCCCCAAAATAACCGTCGCCAACCCAACCACCACCGTGCCCACGCCCAGCGTCACATCGGCAAAGCCATAAAGCTGTGCAAACAGCGCACCCGATAGCGCAGCCAAACCGTTACTTAGCGCCATCCCCAACAAAATTAACCTATTTGTATCAATGCCCTGTGCCTGCGCCATCACCGGATTTAGCCCTGTGGCTCGCATCGCCAATCCTACTTGCGAATTCAAAAAGGCATCCACCAGCCATTTTGCAATGCCCACGCCTACCAGCAAAATCGCAGGCATCGTCAGCAAAGGGGGCAACCCTCCCAGCAACGCCTCAAACGGATCTAGCACAGAAGGCTGATTGAGCAGCGCTAAATTCGGCTTGCCCATAATGCGCAAATTAATCGAATACAGCGCAATCATGGTCAAAATGCTGGCCAGCAAGTTCAAGATGCCAAATCGTACGCTCAAAATTGCGGTACAGAGGCCCGCCGCGCAGCCTGCCATAACCGCAATGCCCGTTGCCACAAAAGGATTCCATCCGGCAACAATCAGCGTGCCCACTACAGCGGCCCCCAGCGGAAAGCTCCCATCCACCGTTAAGTCAGGAAACTTCAACACCCGAAAAGACAAATACACCCCAAGGCTCAAAAAACCATAGAGTAACCCCGTCTCAACTGCGCCGAAAAATGCAACTGCATTCATGGCAAAAAACCAACCCTTACAGCAAAATCTATCGTCAGATTACATTACGACGATTTAATTTCACGGCTACCAAAACCATGCTCTACTATGGATAACTGATCCTTTGGATACTGTTTCCAATAGGGTTTATTCCTTTTACTTTTCGCGCTTCGCTGAATTCGTCTTCTTATGAGCAAAGGCACTCTCTTCGATAAAGTTTGGGACGCCCACACGGTTGGCACGCTACCTTCTGGCCAAACCCAGCTTTTTATTGGCCTCCATCTGATTCATGAAGTAACCAGCCCACAGGCTTTTGCCATGCTGAACGAGCGCGGCCTAAAAGTCATGTATCCGCAGCGCACAGTGGCAACAGTCGATCACATTGTGCCAACAGAAGATCAGTCGCGCCCCTTCGCTGACCCCATGGCGGAGCTGATGATGAGCGCACTAGAGAAAAATACAAAAGAGCACGACATTCGGTTTTATAACGTCGGCTCTGGGAGTCAGGGCATTGTGCATGTCATTGCACCGGAGCAGGGGCTGACTCAGCCAGGGATGACCATTGCCTGCGGAGATAGCCATACGTCTACGCATGGCGCTTTTGGCGCGATCGCATTCGGCATCGGCACCAGCCAAGTGCGCGACGTGCTGGCCTCTCAAACCCTCGCCCTTGCCAAGCTCAAGGTTCGCCGCGTAGAGGTAAATGGTGAGCTGCCCAGCGGCGTCTTTGCCAAAGACATTATTTTGCACATCATCCGGAAGCTGGGTGTAAAAGGCGGCGTCGGCTACGCCTACGAATTTGCCGGGAGCGCCATCGAGAGCCTTTCGATGGAAGGCCGCATGACCCTGTGCAATATGTCGATTGAAGGGGGCGCACGCTGCGGCTATGTAAACCCAGATCAGACCACCTACGACTATCTCAAAGGCCGTGACTTTGCCCCCGCAGGGCCAAAGTGGGATGAGGCGGTTGCATGGTGGAATAGCCTACGCAGCGATGCAGACGCAGACTACGACGATGTCGTGAAATTTGATGCGGCAGAAATTGCCCCAACCGTTACCTGGGGCATTACCCCAGGGCAAGGAATCGGTGTGAATGAGCAGGTACCAACCCCTGACATGATTCCAGAGGATGAGCGCGTGATTGCGGAAGAAGCATACCGCTACATGCAGCTTTCACCCGGCCAGCAAATTGAAGGCACCAAGATTGACGTGTGCTTTATCGGTAGCTGCACCAACGGTCGCATCAGCGATTTGCGTGAGGCGGCGCAGGTGGCCAAGGGTCGCCACGTTGCCCAAGGTGTGAAAGCGTTTGTCGTTCCTGGTTCTGAACGAGTTAAAGAACAGGCTGAATCAGAAGGACTCCATAAGGTATTTGAAGCGGCTGGCTTCGAGTGGAGAGAGCCAGGTTGCTCTATGTGCTTGGCCATGAACCCGGACAAACTTCAGGGCACTCAAATCAGCGCGTCTTCTTCTAACCGCAACTTCAAGGGGCGTCAAGGCTCAGCTTCTGGCCGAACATTACTCATGAGTCCAGCCATGGTTGTATCTGCAGCCGTGACAGGGCAGGTGACCGATGTGCGACAGTTAGCGCCTGCTGGCCAGTAGCGAGAAATCTGGTAACGGGAAAATCCAGTATCGAGAAATCCAGTCACAGGCAATCCAGTCACAGAAAAAACAGTAGCGCCAGAGCGACAACGCAAATAAGACAACCGCTAATAACACACCAGTGCCTCACGCTACTCGCTAGCTTGAGGCACTGGTGTAAAAACGTAGCGCAAACTGCCAAAACCAACGGGAAGCTTGAAACAGAGCGGCGGCTAAAAGCGCAGAACCGAGTAGCCAAATGGGCTCAATGCGCCCCATCATGGCTTGGGCAGGCACGGTGGTGAGAAAAGCAACGGGGATAACAAAAGTGAAGAACACACGGTAGGCAGCAGGGTAGCCAGAGACGGGAAAACGTCCCGCTTCTAAAAGCGATCGCAAAACCTCCGTCACGTTATAAATTTTGACGAACCAAATACTGGTCGCCCCCAAGATAAACCAGATACTGTAAAGGCTAATCACCCCTAGCGCCAGCGGTGGCAACATTGCCACGTAAGCCAACGGCGACAGCCCAATTTGGCTGCCTGCGTATCCAATCATTATCAGCCCAAAAATCAGATCCGGCGTACCCCAAGGGGATACGGTATGGGTGCTCAGCCAAAACTGTGAGCTAACCGGCTTGAGCAGCACGTAATCTAAAGTGCCTTCCTGCACGTACGTCACAATTTTATTGAGATTAGGCACCAGGAAAGTCGCTGAAATACCCTGCAACAGGGTAAATAAACCCAGCACAATCAGGGCTTCATTCCATGACCAACCCTGGAAGGTGTAGTCCGTTCTATAAAACAAGAACAAGCCAAACAAACTTCCAGCTAAACCGCCTAAGCTACTAATCAAGGCAATAACGAAGTTGATACGGTATTCCAACTCGGCAGCGATCGCCACCTGCCAGAACAACCGCAGAACCCGCCAGTACCGCTTCAACTGAGGGAAGCCAATGTACATACGGACACTCAATATTTCTCTGTCAATAGATATACCGCTTAATGATTCATCGCGGGAACCTAGAGAAAATATTAAAGTCTCATAAAGAAGAATGCGCACATCAGCGCAGATTCTACTGGTTTATGACCTAACTTGCGGGAACCTCATCCGCATTCAAGTACACCTTGAGCTTCTCCTGAAGCCGCTGTCTCGCCCTTGCAATACGAGACTTAACGGTTCCTAAAGAAACACCTGTAATGTTGGCAATTTCTTCGTATGACAACCCTTGTAGCTCACGCATGGCAATCGTTTTCTGGAAAACATCTGGCAGCTCAGCCATCGCCTGCTTCAAATGATCATGAAACTCTTGAGTCATCATGGTGTCAGAAGGGGTGGGTTCAACAGAAGGCAATTCCCAGTCATACTGACCATCGCTGGAGTAGCGGGGGGCATCTAATGAAATAGATCCCTTAAAGCGCTTACGCTTACGCAATTCGTCATAGAAGAGGTTAGTCGTAATTCTGCCTAGCCAGCTCTTGAACTTAGCAGGCTCCTTGAGGCGATGAATACTGCGATAAACCCGAATCCAAACTTCCTGAGCAAGGTCGGCTCTGTCAGACCAATCAGAAGCAAGGTGGTAAAGCAGCTTATCTACGTAGCGTTGATAACGGCTGACCAGCTCCTCAAAAGCCGCTCTATCTTTGCGGTTAGGATCTTGACAACGGCTAACCAAGTCGTTGTTGGACAGCTCTGTCAAAGGAATTTCACGTAAAGGAATTTCACGAATGGTAGCAGCGGGATTCCCAGATGGCTGTGGAAGCACCTGTAGAGATCCTCTTGCATAGGAAACAGGTTGTCTTAGTGGAATTAAACGACTACTCATCAATTTTTAGAACTCAATCCTAAGTTTGGCTGCACTCTGGTGGTAAATCTGTAGATATCTCGGGTATACGGGCCAGTGCCTTTACCTGCGGTTTTCAGGGGGCAATGAATTAAAAGGACTTCAATCAGACCAGGAACGGTGTAAAACGGCGATTAAACCGTCAGGGTGAGATTTGTCTGACTAACTTTTGACCCACTCAAGCACTTAGAAGGCAGCGAATAAATTCAGTGACCCTAAGCCCTTAGAGATGGCACGTACACGTACGTAAGTATTTATTACTACGTAACTCTTCTGTATACGTAAACATAGTAAACATCACGTAGACGCTACATCAGCCATGTTGCCTAATCTTGTTCGTATAATCACTTAGTGATTAAAAAGCAATATTCGTTGAATTGTCGAAATTTGGTATAGAAACCACTTAAAACAGCAGCTTTTTTAGGTCTTTAGTCGTACGCGCTAGGTCGGCAGTCGTACGCATCAAGGCTTTAATTTCCTGTTAAATACGTATCAATTATTACATCACCTACATAACGAACAACTTATGCATACGCCGCTAAGCGCCCATTCCGGAGTAGTGTTTTAGACCAGCTCTCCATAGCTTACGGTTAATCATCAGAGCGATCGCCCCCCATATCGCCATCGTCAACAGTCCTCGTCCCAAGTCCACAGGCAGCCCCATCAGCAAACTAGCCGGAAAGTAGATCATGTAAGGGAAAGGCGTCCACAGTGCCACCTCACGCATTACCGGCGGAAATAGCTCCAAAGGGGCAATCATGCCTGAAAGAAAGGTATAAAACAAAAACCAAAACTGCTGAATGGCGGTGGCTCGCTCCACCCAAAAAGCCAGCATGGCAAAGGTGTACTGAATTAAAAAGCGCAGGCAAAACGACAGAATGAGACTGACGGTGCCCCAAAATAGAGCGTAAGGCGTCGGCATCCAAATGGCTTGGGGATAGAGTAGACAAAATAAACCGACCAGCAGCAAAATAAACGGCATTCGCGTGAAGCGCTCGGCTAAGTGTCCGAAGAAATGCCGCCATACGGGGTCAACGGGCTGAAGCAATAAGGGCGATAGTTTGCCCTGTACAACCTCCTTCTCAAAATCCCAGATCACCCACACTACTGAAAATTGACGGGCCAGAAACACTGCCAGAAAATACTGTGCGAATTGCGTCGGCGTAAAACCGATATCACTGCTGCGGGCAGCTTGGTTCCACAGCCCTAAAAATATGAGCGGAAAGCTACCGGAAAGCACCCAAAATATCAGCTCGGCCCGATACTCCACCATGTAAGCGTAGTAAACAGAGAGAAAGGTGCGCGCGATTTTAAGGGATCGAGGCATGGAGACGTTTCCTCAGTTACGTTTTTCCGGCGGCATCTGCTCTTTGCCAGAGGCATCTGTTTTGCCAGAGGCAAAAACACGGGCAATTACATCTTCAATGGGGGGTTCTGTGACGGTGAGATCTTGAATTTTCAGGTTATTTAAAAGTTTAGAGACGGTGCTAGTGAGATCTCCGGTAGAGACTAAAAAGGTTGCTTTACACCCTTCTAAGGTTTGTAAATCACCGTAGGGAGTGAGTTTTGCTTGGTCTATGTTTTGCTGCCGATCAAACTCTACAGACACTTCGCGGTAGGGTGCGAAGCGATCTAAAAGACCATCGAGCAAGCCATCGTAAATGAGTGTGCCTTGGTGAATGACCAGAACGCGATCGCACAATGCCGTAATATCTGCCATGTAATGGCTGGTCAGCAGGACAGTTGCACCGTAGCGCTGATTGTATTCCTGCAAAAAATTGCGGACAGCAACCTGCGCGTTCACATCCAGCCCTAACGTCGGCTCATCTAAGAACAAAACCTGCGGACGATGGAGCAGCGCAGCCAGCATTTCCGCCTTCATGCGCTCGCCCAAGGAGAGTTTGCGAACGGGCTGCTTTAATTGGGCTTGAATGGAAAGCATTTCCGCCAGCTCGCCAATACGAGTGCGGGCTTCAGCATCACTGATGTTGTAGATGGCGGCGTTAATGCGAAGAGAGTCGGCGGCGGGTAAATCCCAAATGAGCTGTTGCTTTTGGCCCATCACCAGGGTGATTTGTTTGAGGAAAGCGGGGTGGCGATTAAAGGGAATGTGGCCAGCGATCGCAACATTGCCGGTAGAGGGATGAATTAACCCCGTCAGCATTTTGAGCGTGGTGGTTTTACCAGCGCCATTTGCCCCTAAAAAGCCCACTATTTCGCCCGGCTCGATGGAAAAAGAGACCTGCTTAACGGCTTCAATATTGCGATACTTGCGGCGAAAGAAATGCTGTAAAGTCCCTTTCATACCAGGCTCTTTGATAGCCACGGGATAAACCTTTCCAAGGTTTTTAACGTCAATAATTGGCATGGTGAGCTACCCGATAAGCGGTGGGAGAGACCCGCATCAGCGTATCGTATCAGCGACAGTTTATCTGGATCTTTTAATTTGGCCTTTCTGTCAAATAATAGCTGTCGGTATCTTTTTCCTGCGCAATAATGAAAGCGTGTTGACAGGGACGCGTGGAACAGCGCGACGGGTTGGGTGAACATTACAGAAGCGGATCTGATGGCCATCCGTCAGGTAATTGAGCAGCAGATTGTGGCGTTTCAAGAAGGTAATGCTGTCGCTGCATTTTCTCAGGCGGCACCTGGCATTCAAGTGCAGTTTGGCACCGCTGAAAATTTTATCAATATGGTGAAAGCGGCCTATCCGCCCGTCATTTCACCGCGATCAGTAGTCTTTGAAGGCTTTCAGCAGGTGGATGGCCTCCCCGCGCAGCAAGTAATGCTAATGGATGAGAATGGTCAGCTAGTGCGGGCAACGTACTTGATGCAGCAGCAAACTATGGGAGATTGGAAAATTGCAGGCTGCTATCTGACGCCCATGTAGTCCTGTGTAGTCCTTGGCGAGCACAATTCGCAAAAGCGACAACGCTGACAGGCTGCATTTCTTAAACGCGGCATTTCTCAAACGCTGTATTTCTCGAAAAAAGTACCGATGAGATAGAGAGAGCCACACAAAACGGTGGGTGAGGTTCCGGCAGGCCGTGCATCCTCTGATGCCGTAGGCAGTGCGACAGATAATGCAGTAGGTAAATCGTGGTGAATTGTAATTTTCGCGAGCGTCGGGCAGAGGGTTTGCGCGATCGCTTTTAAATCCTCAGGTTCGGCAGTGAGGTGACCTGGGACAGGTACAAGATGGAGGAGATCGCCCGCCCGCAACAGTTCTATCAACACGCCCTCGTGATCTTTGGTGCTCAACATGCCCATTAGCCAGGTAATGGATTGGTTCGGATACGCGAGATCAATATAGGTACGGAGCGATCGCGCCGAATCACGATTATGCGCCCCATCAATCAGCAGCGACTGTCCTTGCCACTGAACTTTTTGTAATCTTCCAGGCCACTGTACGCTAGCCATCCCTTTAATAATGGCATCATCAGAAATCGTCCAACCTTGAGCACGAAGGCTTTGCAAAGTGGCTACGGCACAAGCAGAATTCACTTTTTGATGATCGCCTAGCAACGCTTGTTGATAGTCAATGCCCTCGTAAGTGAGGGTTAAGGGCTTGCCTTCCACGGTTTCAGCAGGCACTACCCGCTTCATCGGTGCGTTCATCTGCCGCGCTTTAGCATCCACTACCGCTTGGGCCTCCGCCGGTAGCGGCCCCACAATCACATCTACGCCCGCCTTCAAAATGCCCGCTTTTTCTGAAGCAATTTTGGCCAGCGTATCGCCCAGCCGTTGCCAATGGTCGCGCCCAATGGAAACAATCACCGTCGCCAAAGGCTGCTGACAAACGTTAGTGGCATCCAAGCGACCGCCCAATCCCACCTCTACAACGGCAACATCCACCTGCTGCAAAGCAAAATATTGCCAAGCCGCCGCCGTAAACACTTCAAACTGCGTCGGCGTTGGCTTCTGCGCATCGATTACAGCCTTCACAGCAGCAAGACATGATTGCAGCGCGTCCCAGGGAATGGGCGCACCATCGACACAAATGCGCTCTGTCCAGTTCACCAAATGCGGTGAAGTGTAGCGTCCGGTTCGATAACCCGCAGCCGTCAGCACTGAGGCCAGATATGCGCAAACCGAACCTTTGCCATTCGTCCCGGCAACATGAATAATCGGCACGTTGTGGTGAGGGTTACCCATCGATGCCAGCAGCGCTTCAATGCGCTCTAGGCCAAGGTCTACACCAAACCGAGCAAAGGTCTGTAGGTCTTTTTCGACGGCGGTTTGAACAGGCGACGCAGGCAAAGAAGAAGAAGAAGAAGAAGAAGGCAAAGCAGAAGAAGCGGATGAAGGTTGCAAGGACATGAATGGCTGAAGACGAAAAAATGGAAGATGAAAACGAAAAAATGAAAACGAAAAAAGGAGATAGCCAAAAACTACCTCCTTAAAGAAGTGAATACGGTTGTAGCGCAGAATCGCTTAAACCGCTTCTAGGTTCTTTTCTCCAGTTCGAATACGAACAATCTCATCAACAGGGCTGATAAAGATTTTGCCGTCCCCAATTTCGCCTGTGCGAGCCGCTTCTACAATTTTGCTCACCACCATATCGACTTGAGTATCTTCCACCACAATCTCAAGCTTCAGCTTCTGTAAAAACTCAACGGTGTATTCAGAGCCTCGATATCTCTCAGTTTGGCCCTTTTGACGGCCAAAGCCGCGCACTTCTGAAACCGTCATCCCAACGATTCCGGCATTGACCAAGGCGATCTTTACCTCGTCTAACTTAAAGGGGCGAATAATCGCTTCAACTCTTTTCATGGCTTAACTACACATCTCCCAGTGTTTGCCGAATCTGAACTGAATCTACTAATACCACAGCGCAACACCACACCTGGATTTTAGTGAACATGAATCTTAGCGATCATTCAAAAGCGGTTTCATAATCAAGAAACCCGCCCCAAAGGCCGTCACAATAATCAAAATAATCGAGAGTACAAGCCAAATACCACCAATCTCTTTGGCTTCTTCAGCATCTGGTGCATTGCGATACTCACCCACTTGCTCTGTAAACAGCTTTTTCGGCGCTTGAACCTTGCCCCGTGGCAATGTTTGAAGCGCACTTGAGGGGCGCGCTTGAGAGGCTTCGTTTCTAGCCACGGCCTGTCTCATGGCCTTTTGACGCTTAGCAATTTTCTCTAAATTTTGGTCAATGCCTCTATTTTTGGGGGCAGTGCCCACTTTCTTAACGACCTTTTTAGCCATGGGCGCAGAGCGATTTTCAAGACTCTTCTTAGCTCTGGGTTCTTTCGCGATCGCCTCTTTTACTCTAGGCGCTACAGCAGATGGCTGTTCAATGGGACGCAGACCGCGATTTTCTTTAGCGGAGGTTGCACCCACGCTAGAAATAGGCACGGGCATCGGCGGCTGAAGCGCGGGGTCGGGCTGCTCGTAATAATCGTATTGCTCAGGATGCGATCGCTCATCACGCACTAGCTTGGCAAGGGTATCGGGTGCAATGGAGGAAGGAAACCCTTGAGTCAAACCGCCAGGCATCGCAATACCAGCGGCTTTACCTAACTGCTGCGTAGCCTGCACAACGTTATGAATCTCATGCTTGAGCATTTGATTCTGCTGAAGCAACTGCTGATTTCGGCTATTGAGCGAGTCGATGACGGCCTTATTGGCTCTTAGCTCGGCAGCCAGCTCACGGTACACCGTCATAGGGACAGAGGCCGCATATTGCGTCGCAGCCGAACGGGCGGGATCAGCGGGATGGGAAGACTTCATAGATGGGGTGTGGAATGTAAGTCAAATTAGAGCAACGTCGGTAACATTCGTCAAGGAAAAAGTTGATGAATGCTCAAATAGGCTAGCAAACCCCGGAAAATTGAGGCTTGTAAAGCGCCAGAAGAAATAGAAAAGGGGGGAATATCAACAGTAGTTGATAGAAAAGTCAGCTTAGTTGTACCCTATTTGGTCACGGTTCTACTATTTTTCTTCTGGCCGCAATGCCTCAGAATGCATCTGCTGTTTGTAAGCCTGGGCCAGTAGCGCAGCTTGAGTGCGATCGCGCACGCCCAAGCGGCCCAACACATTGGTCACATGGTTTTTTACCGTCCCTTCCGATAGATAAAGCTGCGCCGCAATCTCTTTATTGCTGGCCCCGCGCCCAATTAATGTAAAGACCTCTCGTTCCCGAGGGGTGAGCGAGGCAATCTCAGGTGACAGCGCATCCTTTCGCAGTTCGTCGGCCTGTTCGCTGAGGGGCGCAGCAGCCACTACTGACGGCTGCGCGTTCATCATTTTTTGGCCCATCATTTTTTGGCTCATCATTTTTTGAACAATGCCAGGGCCAAAATGGCCGTAGTTTTTAGCCACTGATCGAATCGCGATCGCCAATTCCTCAGAGGGCGTATCTTTAAGCAAATAACCTTTGGCACCAGCCGCGATCGCCTGCGCAATCAACTCATCATCATCAAATGTGGTCAGCACCAGTATCTTGATAGAGGGATACTGCTGCTGAAGCGCCTTGGCCGTTGCCACCCCATCCATCACCGGCATTCGCATATCGAGCAGCGCCACATCTGGCAAGCTTTCCGCAGCCAGCTCACCCAACAAAGACAATGCAACCTGACCGTTTTCAGCCTCGCCGGCAATAGCCAGATCATCCTCTAGCGTCAGCAGGGCAATTAAACCTTCACGGATAAGCTTTTGATCTTCAACGATCAGAATTTTAATCATGGCAAAAACTCCGTTGTAGTTGGCTAACAGATTGGCTAGCTGGGTATGGATAAGCTGGTCACTGGCAAACTGACTTGAATTCGGGTGCCGCCATCCGCACCCCGCTCTAAATGGCCAGCATTCGAGAATACAGGACTTGTAATGGTAAACGTGCCGCCGACAGCTTTAGCGCGATCGCCCATACTCTGCAAGCCAAAACCGGTACTCGCCTTGCCCCGATCAAACCCCTTACCATCATCTTCCAGCGTCAGCGTCACCACCGCCGCAGAACTCACCAGCTGCAAATGAACATGGCTCGCATCCGCATGTTTCACTACATTCGTCAGCCCTTCCTGCACAATTCGATACAAGATCACACTCAAGTTTGTCGGTAGGGGCTGCGACATCGAAATCGTCTGTGTGGTCTTTATGCGCTGGTCTTTTTCCAGATCTGCCAATAGCTTCACAACCGCTTCTTCCAGCGTTACCCCTGCCAAAGGATCTTGCCGTAACGCAGCAACCGACTGCCTTACATCCTGTAAAGACTGACTGCCTAATCGCTTTGCTTCCTTTAAAAACTGATGCGCCCGAGGCGGATCTTTCTCCAATAATTTGAGCGCACTCTCTAACTGAATATTGAGTGCGGTGAGCGAATGCCCCAGCGCATCATGAATGTCGCGGGCGATACGGCTGCGCTCTTGTTCCATGGCCAGCTTTTCAATTTCTTGCGCAGATTGGCGCAGGGTTTGGTTAGCTTGCTGTAGCCGCTTTTGACTTCGCCGCTCGGTGAGGAGGGCATTAATGAGTAGCACCGCCAGCAGCAAAGAAAGGCCAAATAACACAATAAAATTAAGCTGAAGGCCGACAATGACATGACCCAGGCGGCGGCGAACGGGAGGTGCGAGAGTGCGACCCAAACCAGAGAGCGATCGCAATCGAAATTGCAGCCCCGTCACAAACATCACAAACGCCACGCTGGTCATCATCAAGCGCCCCACCAGTCCAAACATCAGGCAGCTTCGAATCACGAAAATCAAGTACACCATCGGAAAGATGCGCCCCCCATTCACAGAGGTGACCGACAGCACTAAAATCAGCAAAACCTGCCCCAGCGTATGCCCTAACCGCTGAACTTTCTGGCGGTTCTGAGGCAAGTACAAGCCCATTAGCCCAAACAGTAGCAAAGCCACAATCACCCATACGGGATTGTGCGGCAGTGGAGCCGATCTTCTAAACGCTGGCCCCGGCGCAACCTCCATCGCACTCACAATCGCGACGGCTAATAGCCCCCACTCTAAATACAGCAGAAAGCGAAAGGGATGATTTTGGAGCTGAATGGCTTTGCCCATTGTTGCCTGCATCTATTCACACGTGCCCAAACTATCGCCCAATTTTGAGACCCATGACCAGGCCCATGACGCCAATCATGACGAAAGTCATGGGTGTGATCGTGACGTTTGCGGCCTCACAAGGGGAGGGTAAATTTCCTAATCTGAGAGTGTTCGAAACGGAGCAGCGCCTGACGCGACAGGCACACCGCTCTTGTAAACCTACATCACATCAAAAAATAGACCTATGACCTTTATTTTCAAGTCTGGCAATCTCAAATCTTTGGCCTTGGGTAGTGTAGCTGCGATCGCTCTGCTCAGCGCACCATTGGCAATGACCCAATCCGCACAAGCAAATGAAGGCCGCTGGCGGGAGAAATTCGAGGAGCTGAACCTCACTGACACGCAGTCTGCTCGCATCGAGAGCATCTTCACTGATACTCGCTCTCAAATGCGTAGCGTCCTGACGGCTGAGCAGCAGGCGGCCTGGGATGAGGCAAAGGCGGAAGGCCGTCGTGCTCGGCGTGAGCTAAATCTTTCTGAGGATCAGCGAGATCAGTTGCGGAGCATTCGTGAGTCATCTCAGGAGGACGTGCAGGCGGTACTGACAGAGCAGCAGCGGGAGCAACTGGCTGAAATGCGAGCGCAGCGTGGGAATCGTCGAGGTGGTGGTCGTCGTTAGGTTCGACGGTAGAACCCTATCGTCTTAAGTGAGTTGCTTGCGCCGCCTTCTACGGTTTTGTTGGAAGGTGGCGCAGGATGGGCGCAGTTGCGACCAACTTCTCATGGACATAGGGTTGTTAGATTTGGCGGATGCTCTTCAGGCGTCTTTCCACCGAATTGTAACGCTTGGTATTTCCTTGTTGCTGATACAGCGTCATTACTTTTTTGTAGTCAGCGATCGCGCCCTGTTTGTCACCTAAGGCAGATTTAGCAGTCCCGCGATTTTTGTTGTGTGCATTGGCAAAGTAAATCCCCCCTGGAGCTAATCCTGGAGGGACGCAGGAGTGGGTCTTATTGCCCCAAAACACTTCTACGCTAAACCTCAGCAGCCACTGGCTTCGCCACCAGCTCATCCTCCACTGGCCTCGCCGCCCCAATCAACGAAATCAGCGGCCCCATTTGCTCCTGCCCCGTCAGCGCTAGCTCGCTATGACACAAAAACACGCGCTCCTCCGTTCGCCCCAACAAATCACGCAAACTTCGACCTAACTCCGCCTCATTCGCCGCCTCCGTCTCTGCCAACGAAATCGGCCTACCCGGCCAGCCCTGCAAAAAGATTGGCGCACCAAATAGCTCACCGCTACTCATGCCCCATAGCGGCGACCCCGCATCTAACCAAAACTGCCAGCGATGGTTCAGCCGCTGCGTCCGATACTGATAAATGGTCGCAATCGTCACGCCCTGCCGCTCCGTCACCATCGGCTTCACCGGATACGGATTCGCCGATACCGTCCCTTTTTGAATTAACTGAATAAACCGGCCCACATCGCTCATCGCCGCTGGATCCGGAGGGCCATCCACTAAACGCAACCGCTCCTCCACTTCCCAAAAATACTGCGCCGTTTCCATTAGCTCACGCAGCGTCGCCAGCTGGTCATACGGCAAATGATTGCCCCGCCACAAAAAATCTTGAACGATACGATCTACAGAAGCAACCGGACTAAAGGTCAGGCGCTGCTGACGAAGCTGCTTCTGCGTTTTTATCCAGCTCAAAATTCGCTCGTAGGCCGCCGCCGCCTGATGCCCCAGCCGATCCCACCGAGGAAACGCCTCCTCTGCTGGAATCAGCTTCGGATTTTCAATATCTGGAACAAAGCAATGATCGGCAATCAGCTCTGCTCGCACCGGATCAATAGAAACCAAATCGAACCACGGCGCCCCCGCGGCGGCGGCATCTGTGCTCATCATGCTTAGCCCAGAGAGGCTTTGACTCAGAACAACAAGCATTTCAGCGATCGCATCCCTGTCAACCAATCGCCCCAACCCCGGATAAATCAGCGCCAGCATTGATAGCAGCGATCGCACCATCGGCGAACTCATCAAAGGCCGCTGATCATTCAACGACTCCGTCGCAATTCCCCGACTCGTCAAAATCTCAATCAAGCTATAGCGCCCAATCGAATCCAAACCAGGGCCAATCACCGCAATCTCGTGGGGCTTTACCAGCCCGCTTTCCACCGCATTAGCAATAGCCTCTGCCGTCGTGCGCAGCATATGCCCCCGCGACGTTTCCTGAATCAACGCCACCGTTTCCGGCAAATCTGGCATCGCCAGCGGATCTTCCACCCAGCTCGCAAAGCGATCGCCCCAAACGCCTAAAGAATCTGTTTTTTGCGCATCCAACGCCCCCTTCTCAAGCTCAACTTTTTCACAATGGGCCGCTAGCTGAGCCACCATCGCATCCGGATCAGCGCCTAACCCAACCCGCACCTTGCCTTGTGCGTTATAAGTAAACAGACAAGTGCGCTCAGCCTCTAAAAAGACCGAAAACGTCCGTGCCAAAATCGCCGGATACTCATCCACATCATCTGCCAGCACCCCGCTAAAGCGCGCCAATAGCTGAGCCTGATATTTCTCCATCGGCAACAAATGTTGCCAATACAACGTACTCATCAGTCCATACGTTAAAAGGCCGCGCTGCAAGCACCAGTCTTGCCACTCGGCCAGCGCCTCACCCACCGTTTCCCAAAGCGCGCTCGAAGCCAAGGCTGACGGCATGCCCGCTGATAACATGCCTGAAATCTCACTCACGGGCACACAGTTTTGAGAAGCCAACTGCAAAAAATCCAGCGATCGCCGCACCATTCGCGCTTCTCGCCATCCATCCACTAGCAGCGCACCGCTATCCATTTTCGGCTGCCACAGCTGCGTGGCCAACACCTGCTCATTTTCAGGCCGTAGCTTCAGGGGAAATTGTGCTTTCAACCCCAGCTTTTGCACCAGTAAAGGCCAAAATAAAATGACCTCATCCTGAATGAAACCTGCAGGCGTGGTGGTCAAAGTCGCTACGTGATCACTCAGCGCATCCCGCAACCGACCGGCCAACGCAATCCGATTATCGCCATTTGCCGCAAACACCAGCAAAGGCTGAGTTTGCTTCGCCCCACAGCTAAGCGCATATTCAATCAGCGCCGTCGTCTTACCGCTACAAGTCGGCCCAGAAACCCAACGCGCCACCATAAAAATACCGCCCGCAGCCCTACTAATACGCTCTTACTATAGCGCCGCGTCATCAGCGAATGACACACCCACGCAGAGAAACAGCCACCCATGCCTCTATAGCGCCATCCCCCATAGATCCCTATAAGAGGTAAACGGCCAACAAAAAAGGCTGACCCAATTGGCCAGCCCCTCTTTTAATATTCATGAAATCTGTTGATGCAAACTAGATGCTTAAGAAACTGCTGCAGCCACAACGAAAAGACCGACAACCAAAGTAGCTGCAATGCTACCAAGGATGACGTAGTTACGCTTCTCAGCACCAGTAGGAGGCTCGGCTTGATACATCTTTGGCTCTACTGCAAAGTTATTCAACTTGCCGCCTTCTTCTTCTGTGTAGCGCATATTAAAAGCCTGCTTTTGTTTATGTTAAGCAATATAACAAAATTAACCAGCCTTTTCCAGTCCCCAACGAATAAACCACCGAAAGGCAGAGATCTATCCTAAAACCTTCTTTAAAACACGCTTACGGTCAAAACATCAGCCGCTAATCGTTCCCGTTATAGGAGAGCTAGCACTCGCATAAGACTTCACCGGAATTCGCCCCGCCTGATACGCTAATCGACCGGCCACCGCAGCCATCCCCATTGCGCTCCCCATCGCAACGGGATCTTTTGCCAAGGCGATCGCACTATTAATCAACAGCGCATCTGCGCCCAGCTCCATAGCATACGCGGCCTCACTCGGCGTACCAATCCCCGCATCCACCACCACCGGAATGTTCGCATTCTCAATAATGATTTCAATATTCGCCGCATTGCGAATCCCTTGCCCAGAGCCAATCGGAGAGCCTAACGGCATTACCGTTGCACAGCCCACCTCCTCCAACCGTTTTGCCAGCAGCGGATCCGCATTGATGTAAGGCAGCACAGCAAACCCCTCCTTCACCAACTGCTCAGCCGCTTTCAAGGTATCAATCGGATCGGGCAGCAAATACTTCGTATCTGGAATCACCTCCAGCTTCACAAAGTTATTATCCTCCTGGCCCAATAACTTGGCCATCTCCCGGCCTAGCCTCGCAACCCGCACCGCTTCTTCCGCATCCTGACAGCCCGCCGTATTCGGCAGCATCCAAATCCGGCTCCAGTCAATTGCCTCAGCTAACCCCTCATGTCCAGGGGCATTTGTCTGCACCCGCCGCACCGCCACTGTCACAATCTCACTGCCACTCGCCGCAAAACTCTGGCGCATGGTGTCCAAACTACTAAACTTCCCCGTTCCCGTCATGAGCCGAGAACCAAAGGTCTTACCAGCGATCGTCAGCACATCTTGGGTCAAAGTTGTGGGTCTAGGTTGGTCGATTGTTTGCATAGGAAGAGAAGAAGAATTGACAAAAAATACCGGATTCGTATCGATTTGAGGAATGCCGCGCTGTTTAATATCGTGTTTGATATCGTTTTTTATCTGGTGAGTACCACTCTGTTTAATATCGTTCTTTAAAGGTCGCACAGCTAAGCGCTCAGCCACTTCGCGCTCAGCAAGCTCTGTCACTGGCCCTTCAGGCGTAGAGACAGTCGCTAACGGCTCTCTATTTTCAAAACGCTCTTTTTCAAAACGCTTCCTTTCAAGACGGTCTTTTTCAAAACGCTCCTTTTCAAAACGTCGATAGCTAAACGCCGCCAACAGCGGATCACGTTCACCCAAAATATGCGCCGCAATTAGTTTCGCCGTAATTGGGGTGAGTAAAACGCCATTACGGTAATGCCCGGTTGCCAACGTCAAATTTTCACAAGGCCCTGCCCCCAATATGGGCAACTCATCCGGTGTCACCGGTCGAAACCCCCACCAATATTCCTCAATCGGGAAATGACTTAGCTCAGGATATAGCTCAACCGCTGCGCTCAACAGTTGAGCTATGCCCGCAGGCGTGTTGTGCGGCGCAAACCCAACATCTTCAACCGTGGCACCCAGCACAATTCTGCCGTCCCGCCGAGGCACGATATAAATTTTCTCGCCAAATAGCACACGCCTGAGCGGTTGTTTTTGACCATACCCAACCGGCACTCTCAGCGAGAGCATCTGCCCTTTGCGAGGAGTCACAGGAACCGGCACTAACTCACCAGACCACGCACCTGCTGCCAAAACGTAATGGGCAGCCTGCTTTTCTCCAGCCGAGGTTCTCAAGCCAGTGACTGTGCCATTTTGCCGCACTATCCCTTCAACGTTCACGCCCTCTTGCACCTGAATGCCAGCATCTTGAACAGCGAGCTTCAGTGCTTTAAGCAAGGCGCGGTTGTCTACCTGAGCATCTTCAGGATATAAATCAGCGCCCGTAACCTTTTCGTTCAGACCGGGCTGATAGTTGTTTAGGGCTTGTCCATCTATCCACGATGAAGCGAAACCCGATGAAGCAGAACTCGATGATACAGATAGCGGCGGAGGGGAGACGCCCTTATTTAGCTTCGGCGATAAAATTCCGCTAGGCCAGTAGCCGGTTTCTTGTCCGGTTAGGGTCTCTAATTTGCTAGTCCAGGTAGGGTATAGCTCAAGGCTGCGCCGGCACAGCTCAGCCATCGGGCCAGATGAAATATTTTCAGCGCCGGGGGCTAGCATCCCAGCCGCAGCGTGCCCCGCAGATTCGCCAAAGTCTCGGCTCAGAATGGCGACTTGAGCACCCTGTTGATGTAGCTCTAAGGCGATCGCCAACCCTATAATTCCGCCACCTACAATAAGTACGTCCGAAGGTACGTCTGAAGGCCCCATATCTTACTTAAGTGGTCTATGTATAGTTCATGTGCCTACCTAGCTTAAACCACCTAAGCTGAACCAAACGGAACGCTCAACAGATGCTTACATCGGGGCCGTACAGGTTAAACATGCGTTACGAAACAGCCGCCCCGACAACAGCAAAATCACTCCGCGAAAGCATGGCTACCAAAGGGCAGGCACAGGATCAGCCGCAGGTGTCGTAGTAGATGTGGACCTAGACGTTGTCGCAGGTGCAGTAGGCTGTTGCGTTACGGTGGTGTTACCTTGCGAAGCAACTGCATTACTACTAGCCGTTGGAATCACTTCGACCGGCGTATTCGCAATCACAGCATCTTGCTCTACACGTTTTTGACGCTGGACATAGGTACCGGCTTCTTCTAATGACGAAAGCGGCTGAGTCGCGTCGCTATTGTTATTCGCCTGACCAATAAGTGATTCATTAGAGCGGTTCGCAGCGCTACCCAGCTCACTATCCGCAAGATCAAATTCTGAAAGATTGCTGCGATCGCCACTAGAACTCAAAGACACAATGCCGTCTTGATTGGTGGTTCCCGGCGTCGAACGTGACAGCCAACTCGCCGCACTCCGAATCCCTAATCCAGCTGCTAACACAATTCCCAGTACAACGGCGCCCAGTCCCAGTGCCTGTCTATTAGCCATGAATCTACCTTTCCGTCATCATATCTACTTTACTTGTAGCATTCCCTTGTCTGTAGATAACAGCGTTCAACTTCTTTTCTACACATTTATTGCATCTGTCGAACCAGTTAGAACACAAGCGATTGCCACGCCTCACAGCGAGCTGCTGTCATGCCTCATCAACAGACGCTGTAGACGTCCAGGCAACCTCCTCTTCATGCCCCCAAAAGCCCTTGAACTTAGTGACTTGTATATCCCCCAGCACTTTCGTTTGGCAGGCAAGGCGGAGCGGCTTTTCAGCATTGTGAGGCGGCAATGAACGGCGGGCACGATCGCGCCAATTCACCCCAGAGACCGCACCCTCAATCGCCACAGCACACGTCCCACACGTCCCAATTCCCATACAGTTCACATAATTCGCCCGAGGGCTATAAAGCGCCACACCATTGGCCAGCAGCACTTGCCGTAAGTTAGCGCCCTTTTCACACTGAAAGGTTTTTCCTTGAGCAGTCACAGATGGCATAAAAAATATAGCGAAAACAACTCACACATCTTTCATTTTAGGGCCCCAAAGTAAAAGCCCGAATCACTGTGAAAGTGATTCGGGCTTTTGAGGAGCGTACACCTGTAGCGCGACTCAGATACAACGCCGTGAAACTAACCGCAGCTAGCTACAAGCTACACAAAGTTAGCCTGAGCTAGAACAACCGAAGCATCCGTAGTCTTTTCAAAGACTGCAACCAAATCCCCGTTGTAATAAAGGCTCGTATCACTGCCTTGTTGTTCAACGGTGTAATCCCCCGCCGACCCATATAGCTGTAGCGTATCCGAACTATCAAGATCCTTAATTAAAGCGTAGTCTTGATTTTCTTCACCTTGATAGTAAGCCTGGTTGTAATCGCCCAACACAAAAGTATCTGCGCCCGCACCGCCCCAGAGCTGGTCGCGCTCAAAGTAGCCCGCCGCAACCGCATCAGAGCCATTGATAATATCGTCACCTACCCCACCAATGGCCGTATCGTTACCCACACCGGCAACAATCACATCGTTCTGACTTTCTTCCGACTGCTTAATCTCAATAATGCCTCGGTAGTTGCCTTCCCAATCCCAGCTCGTTCCATTCCAGCGATACTCCCCATCATTCCAAGCATCAGCCCACTTGCCGTCTTCCCAATTCATCACAGCATAATCTTGATCGCTATTATTATCAGGCTGTCCAGGCGTCCAGTGAGTGTAATCAGTGTCTTCGCCACTCGCCCACTGCCAAGTGCCTTCTTGCGCAGCATCGCTCAAGCCTATCCAAAGGCGATCATCCCAATCAAAAGTACGATTCAGCCATTCTCTTTCTTGCTCATCATTCACAGTAACTAAATTGCCACCTAAGCTTTCAGCTTCTGCCTGAGCCTCAGTCCACGTCATGGTGTCACTAGTGAGTAGGTACGTGCTGCCGTTGTACTCAAAGGTATTAGCACTGCTCTCAGCAAGTTTTAGAATTTCAGTATCGCTCAGCGCTCGATTGTAGAGGCGAGTATCATCCATTTGGCCATCAAAGAACTCATTGTGGCCGGGTAAATCAGCACCTATCACTAAATCCTGATCAGTTACATCAAACTGAAAATCAGCATAAGAAATGTTTGAGTCTAGCTGCCCATCAATATAGAAACGAATGGCTTCCCCATCGTAAGTAACGGCAGCATGATGCCAGTTACCTTCAGTTAATCGCCCCTCAGATTTCCAAGCATTTTGAACACCGCCCGTCCATTGATTTGCCTGAAACCTGAGCCGCCCATCAGCCAGGACTTGTAGTGAGTACGCAGAACTATCGATGCCCTTAGTGACCAATCCATCCCAAGTCTGAAATTCATCCCCATTAACCCAAGTTGCGATCGTGATTTGGCGCGTAATATCTAACTCATCGCTATCAGCCACTCGCACGTGACTAATGTTGTCGCCAAAATCTATAGCACTGTTAAATAACCCATCTGCCCAACCAAGACTGCCATTCTCACTGATAACGGTGCCATGGTGCTTCCCTGTCGTAGATTCTAGGGTTAGACCACTGCCTTCATCAAAATGCCAGTGAGCAACTAACCCTTCATCTAAAGAACTCGCTAAACTCTCACCATACAAATAGTCATTACCAGCCCCACCGTAGAGTGCATCATCACCACCACCGCCAAACAGCGTATCGTCGTAGCTGGCAGCCAGCTCGATAATACCTGCGGTCGGTGCCGCCACATACACCCCGTTTTCAACAACGGCTCCCTTGATGCCAGGATTGTCATCCCACTGTCCGTCTCGGTAATTCAGGTGGCCATAATCTTGGCCATCCCCAAAATCATCTGGCTGGCCCGGTGCCCAGTTGGTGTAGGTAACCGCTTCGCCACTCACCCATTCCCACTGCCCCTCCACATCGGCATCATTGATGCCAATCCAATAGGCTGTAGATTCACCATATCGGTCTTGTAGCAGCGTTTCTTCTTCTTCAGAATTTAGAGTGACTAGTGGGTCATTTGCTATGGTCATAGGCATTTCTCCAACAAAGACAATCGTTTACGAATAGGCGTGTAGGTACAAGCGCCCGAGGCAGGCAGTTGATAGCGCTTACGGAGGCGAGTCTGCTGCCGGCGCTGTGCCCGCTT
>JBGCGG010000037.1:0-6459 GCA_045110585.1 Phormidesmis sp.
TAAAGGTGCAGTGTCTTGTGCTAAATCGCATGATTCAGGTCGCTAAGCCGGATAGCTATGTCGGTTAAACCAAGGTATAGCCCTCAACTGGAGGCAAGGCAGGAATCATACTGTCCCTTTAATATTGTTGCAACAACGCCGCATGAAACGCCAAATTTTTGTGGCTTCAGTTCTCTCTGTTGCGGGCTGCTTGGCTGCTGTTTCGAAGGCTAATGCTGTTGAGTTTGTCTTTACTAATATGCAAGTGCGCTCGGGTGAAGTGATTGAGCAGGAGCAGCGTGTTGTGGAGAATTTTCGAGTATTGCAGCAGGAGAGTGCGGAGCGTAAGCGCCGAGCGGCTAAGGAAGCAGCCTCTGCTGGAGACCATTCTGCGATCGCACAATCTTCTAATCCTGTTTCATCGGCGGAGCCTGCGGCCAGCGGCAATGGTACAGCGCTAAGCACTACGCCTGTTTCTATAGAGGAAGAAGGGTTTAATATCTTCTCAGAAGAAAATTAACGCTGAGGAGATGCTGATATGGCCGCAACTGAACTGATTTTACTGGCGCTATCGGCGCTAGCCCTACTGATTTGGGTGGGGCTACTGGCTGTTTGGGGTCAGTTTTGGCGGGCGGATCAGCTCCTGGAAGAAGGCGATCTCGCTCCGTATCAGCTTTCTGTACAGCCCAGCGTCGCTGTGATTATTCCAGCTAGAGACGAAGCTGAGCTGATTCCTGTGGCCATACGCGCCCATCTCATCCAAACCTATTCTGGCCCGCTGTCTATTGTTTTAGTAGATGATCAAAGTACGGATGGCACGGCGGCGGCTGCGATGCAGGTGGCGAAAGACTGCGGCCAAGAAGCGAAATTAACGGTGCTGAGTGGTCAGCCGCTGCCTGCTGGCTGGACAGGTAAGCTATGGGCTATGGAGCAAGGCTTTCATTATTTGCAACAGCAGGCCGCTTGTCCTGACTATGTTCTGTTTACAGATGCAGATATTGAACACCATGCTGGCAGCGTACAGCAGCTGGTGAATAAAGCCGAAAAAGACCAGCTAGATCTGGTTTCTTTGATGGTGATGTTGCGCTGTCAAAGTGCATGGGAAAGGCGGCTGATTCCGGCTTTTGTATTCTTTTTTCAAATGCTTTATCCGTTCCCTTGGGTGAACGACCCGCGTAAGAAAACGGCGGCGGCGGCGGGGGGGTGTGCATTGCTGCGATTCAATGCTTTGCAGCGCATGGGCGGGCTACAAGTCATTCGCAATGCCCTAATTGATGACTGTGCGCTGGGTGCTGCGGTGAAAAAAGACGGGCCGATTTGGTTAGGGCTGAGTGCAGACACGCGTAGCTTGCGCCCTTACCCTAGCCTCAAAAGTATTTGGAATATGGTGACCCGTAGCGCGTATACCCAGCTTAACTATTCTCCTTGGCTGCTGATAGGCACCGTGTTCGGTATGTTGCTGGTGTATGCAATGTTGCCTTTGGCGGTGGCTTTGGGGTTAGCGGAGGGGCAATGGCTGCTTGCGCTTGTGGGGGGTGTGGGTTGGTTGCTAATGGCGATCGCTTACTGGCCTACGCTCAAGTTCTATGGCGGTTCGGCTGGGGGCGCATTGGCGCTGCCGGGCATTGCTTTTTTGTATTTGTTAATGACGTTAGATTCTGCCCGTCATCACTGGCAAGGGCAGGGCGGGTTCTGGAAGGGCCGAGTGTATAGTGCTTCTAACTGAGTGCGCCCAGGATACGCCCGAGATGTGTCTGGAATGCTTCCGAGATGGGGGGCAAGTAGCTTTTTAATAGGTTTTGAATACACCTCTCAAAAATGATTTTCACGAAAACTTCTACAATATGCGTGAGTATACAAAACCGTTTTTAATACAGATAGCGAATGATTGGACAGATTGCCGGTGATTTTGATGCGGACGCTCTTTTAAAGGCTGCTGTTCGTAAAACAGGATTAGAGGACTATGGCGATCCGGCTTTTGAGGCTCCTTTTCGGCTGCTGATTCAATCGATGAATGAGGAAGCTCAGCTATCTGTGAAAGGGCGGGTGATGGCTAGGGCCGATTTGGTGAAACTATTGGCTAATCGCTTGCGGCTGGTAAGCGATCGGCAAAGTTTGCCTGCGATCGCTCATCAACCGATTGAGCGGCCTATTTTCATTCTTGGTTTTCCTCGTACGGGCAGTTCTTTTCTGCATAATCTTCTTTCTCAAGATTCACAGTTGCTGGTGCCGCGCTATTGGGAATCGCTTTATCCTTCTCCGCCGCCTAATCCTGGCATAGATTGTCCTTCTACCCAACAGCGTATTGCCACCACTGATCGGGACTTTCGTTGGTTTAACCGGATTAATCCTAAGTACAAGAAGATTTATCAGTATGGCGCACAAGCGGCTGCCGAATGCATTGCTTTGATGGGGGCTAGTTTTGAAAGTATGCGCTTTGCATTCACTTACCGGGTGCCTACCTATCGGCAGTGGGCCGAAAGTCAGCCACTCACTCACGGCTATCAGTTTCATCGCGCACTTTTACAGCACCTACAGGTGAATCGTCCGACGGCTCGATGGGTGCTTAAAGCGCCTGCTCACCTTCTCCATTTAGAAACGCTGCTGACTACCTATCCAGATGCTGTTGTTGTGTTTACGCACCGTCATCCGGCTAGCACTATTCCTTCCATTACCAGTAACACTTATACGCTACGGCAGGCATTTTCTGGTGCGGTAGATCCTAAAGAGGTGGGGAAAGAGGAGATGGAGAGATGGCAGTTGGGTTGGGCGCGATCACACGCCATCCGTCAGAACTGGCCTCTTAAACAATCGCCCTTTCTCGATGTTTTCTATGAAGATTTGCGCCAGTCTCCTATGACAGTCATTGAAGCAATTTGTAACCATGCTCAAATGCCGCTAGCAGAAGTGGCCCGAACTAAAATGGAGCAGTTTATTGCTGAAAATCCCAAAGATGCGCTTGGCAAGCATGATTACAGTCTAGATCAGTTTGGGATGTCGAAATCTCTGCTTGAGCAAACGTTCTCAGGCTATCTGAAGACTATGAATATTGAAAGAGGCGAATATTGAAAGAGGCGAATAGTGGAAGACGCGAACAGTGGAAGGCGCAGGATTAAGGAGATTTTATTGTGACAGACAAGGTGACAGATTAATTTAGGGAGAGTTGTACGGCTGTTCCCTAATCCTCACTTTTCTTCCTTTTCTGAAAGCGGTTGTCTATTTCAGTCAATGAGATGCTTGCTACTTTGGTAGACAGGAACCAAGCATGACCGAAGGGAGCATTCTGAGAGTGTTCCTGTGATCACTCTCAAAATGCTCCATCACTGGCCAAATCTCAGTCACACCCGCGCCTAAAACCATTGAAACTATTTCATTAACATGCTCAGCGGCAAACGCTCACAGGAATTTGCCTACGAGAAAGATGACTCAAAATACTTTCTAACGTTTGTTCATTGCCCACCGTCAGCAAAAGACGCTCGCCGTTAAAGATGCCCCAACGTCCAGAGGGTAGCTTGGTTGTAATAAGTGACATGGATGTTTTATTTTTTTCTTTCGCCATATAAATATTTACATGTCACCAGAGAAAAAACTTGTGCCTACGGGAAGACCTGAGCTGCGTAGAAAAGATGAAGTCCAGAGCAGATAGTGCTGACGGGTTAGATCAAATGTCTAAGCTTTGAGGCCATCTGTGCTTACGAGGTCATATTTAGAACAAGCCCCCTGAACCAACAGAGCCAACAGAGCGAATCAGCCACCGACAGCCGGTATCAGATATAGCCTGCGATGCATCGAATAAGATAAACAAGAATATCAACAGATCTCTATCAAAATGAATAGAAAGACTATTTATTTTGATAGATTTTTTAATTTTGGTAATCTGCAATAATCAGCTACGGCAAACTTTACACACTTAAGTTTCATCTCAAACCTTTGTCACGTTTACCTGTGTCGTTTACATTCGGGCTCACTACTTTCTCTTTTCTTGAGTGCGTCCAAATGTGTTCCGTGGGCTATATAAAAAAATATAAGCACTAGCCCGTACAGATAGATTGCACTAGCCGAAGATATTAGTTTAAGTCTGTAAAAACTTAGGTCTGTAAAAACTTAGGTCTGTAAAAACCGTACATAGCAGTTAGATAAGACTCTTTTGGAAAAGCTTGTCTTTTGTTCTGCTTTTATCGCTACTTTTAATTATTGCATGAAAAACACGCCCAAAAATTCAAGTTTGGTCAGGAGCTATCTAAAGAATATCGGTCGTATTCCATTGCTAACCCACGAGCAAGAAATTAAGCTGGGAAAGACTGTTAAGCAGTACATGGCGCTGAAAAAAACCAAGTCTGATTTGGTTGATTCTTCAGAAGATTCGCTAGCCCCTGATGTGTGGGCCAAAGAGGCGGGCCTTTCTACAGAAGAACTTAAGCGTAAAGTGGAAGCTGGCAAGCGCGCCCGTGCCAAAATGGTCAGATCCAATTTGCGTTTGGTAGTCTCTATTGCCAAAAAATATAGCGGGCAAAGCCTGGAACTGATGGATCTGATTCAGGAGGGCACCATTGGCTTGCAACGGGGCGTAGAAAAGTTTGACCCTGGCAAGGGCTATCGGTTTTCGACCTATGCGTACTGGTGGATTCGGCAAGCGATTACCCGCGCGATTAGTAACAACAGCCGGGTGATTCGCTTACCGATTCACATTAGCGATAAGCTGAGAAAAATGCGCAAAGCGCAGCGTAAGCTTTCACAGTCTTTAGGGCGTCCGCCCAAGCTGTCGGAAGTGGCTAATGAGATGTCTATTACTATGGAAAAGCTGAGAGAACTTCAGCAGCAGGGCAGACAGCCACTGTCATTAGATATGAAAATTGGCGGGGAGCAGACGAGCGAACTGGGTGACTTGCTAGAAGACGAAGGAATGTTGCCAGAAGAATATGCGACGCGGAGTTTATTGCGAAGCGATATGAGAAAGCTGCTGTTGACGCTTTCTGAACAACAGAGAGCAGTCATTAAAATGCGCTACGGACTAAATACGGGTAGCAAAATGACTCTGCAACAAATTGGCGATCGCATGGATATTAGCCGTGAACGTGTGCGACAGGTGGAGCGCTCAGCGCTGAGAAAGTTGCGTCAGCGAGGTACTTTAATGAAGGAGTACGCGACTGCTATCTAGAGCCATTGCATAACAATACTTAAAGAGGTCGTTGTAAAGAAGTCGTTGTAAAGAAGTCGTTATAAAAAGGCCATTGTCTAAGCCGCTACGAATACTGCTAATGAGGCTATTTACTCACCTCATTACGGCAGCTGTTTCCTGCTTCAAGGTCGCTAATGTTTTGAAGTGTGGTGTTGGCGATGTTAGAGAGAGCCTCCTGGGTGAAAAATGCCTGATGCGCGGTAATCACCACATTTGGAAAAGACTGAAGCAGCTGAAAGATATCATCTTGAATAACCGTATCAGAGAGATCTTGAAAGAACAGACTCCCCTCATCTTCGTACACATCAATGCCTAAGTAGCCAAGCTGCCCAGACTTAAGCGCACCGATGGCTGCTTTCGTATCAATGAGTCCGCCTCGGCTTGTGTTCACAACCATAGCTCCCGGTTTGAGCTGGTTAAAGCTCTCTTCGTTTAGCATGTGGTATGTGCTGGGCAAAAGCGGACAGTGCAGAGAAATTACGTCAGACTGGGCCAGCAGGGTTGGCAATGTCACATAGCTAACGCCCATGTCTATCAGGGCTGGATTTTCTTGGACATCGTAAGCCAATAAATGGCAGCCAAAGCCGTGCATAATGCGCGCAAAGCACTCGCCAATTTTACCAGTGCCGACAATGCCAACTGTTTTACCGTGCAGGTCAAAACCCAGAAGCCCCTTGAGGGCAAAGTTATCTTCTCTGACTCGATTATAAGCTTTGTATAGCTTACGGTTCAGCATCATAATGAGACCCACTGCGTGTTCTGCAACCGCATAGGGAGAATAGGCTGGAACGCGTACAACAGTGAGATTAAGTGCTTTGGCAACGTCTAAATCTACGTTGTTATAGCCTGCGCAGCGTAGGGCAATAACTTTTGTTCCGTTGGCTGCTAATTCTCGTAGGGAGTGTTCTCCTAACTCATCATTAATAAATACGCATATGGCAGGAAAGTTTGCGGCCAGTGCAACGGTTTTGGCTGTGAGTCGGGGTTCAAAAAACGTAATCTCGTGTTCAAAGGTTTGATTCGTTTGCTCAAACGATTTTTTGTCGTAGGCTTTGGCACTAAAAAAAGCAGTTTTCATACCCGCAAGTGGAGTGAGTGGGTGTAGCACTGCTCATTATATGAAACTATTCTCGGTTCAGACTAAAATATTTCAAGGCATAACCTAACCTGGATTATTCACGACCAGTTGCAGTACAAAAGAAAAAGAGCCTGAAACGCTTTAGAATCAGGCTCTGACAAAATTTATTGCATTCATTGTGCCATGACAGAGTGTTCAAGGGAACTGGGTTTAGATTTTTATC
>JBGCGG010000038.1:0-11074 GCA_045110585.1 Phormidesmis sp.
GGTTTCAAGTCTTTGGGTGATGTGATTGGGGGCGTTCAATTTAAAGATGGCATTCGTATTGAGGAGATGAAAGAGATCTCAGATGTAGAAGAAAAGAAGGTCGCCTGATTTTCCCGTACACCAGATTTGACTATATCTCGAGTGAGAACCCGTCGATATTTTTAAAAATTAAGCTTTTGCCATTGAGAAACGCTTAAAACACACCAACAAGTGGCCACACCATATAAATCCATGCGAGGAGTGAAATGGCCCAAAGGCCGGAACGGATAACAGGAATGCCAGCTAGCGAAACAAACGTATACAGCACACGTACCAGGGTGTAAGTGTAGGCAGCATAAAAAATGCGTTGACTACTGATATCTAAATGGATAAGCAAAAAAATAGCTGGAAGAAGAAGTCCAAGGGCTTCAAGTTGGTTGTTGCACACCATCACAAGGCGCTGCTCGCCAGGGGTAAGCGGTTGACGCTGAGAAAAGTTCCCCAGCGCATAAGGAAAACCATGCTGAATACCTCGCAACAATGGCTGCATAACGAGAATGGCTGCCCATAAAATCATGTTGAGGAACAAGACACAGAAGAGGGGTGACATAAGGTTTTTTTGAGATTTAAACTAAAGATATTGAAATTGAAAAAGGTGAATCGTTTCAGCTCAAGACAAACCACACTCCGCTCAATAACGGAATCCATCATCATAAAAAAAGTCCGCTAAAGCTTCTTTAATGAAGAAAACCGCAAAAGGGGGGATTCATCCAGTAATCACGACAACCTGACAAATCCGTTCCGTCTACGGCATCACTTCTTAAATGAAACAAGAAGGAACTCAGGCTTTATCTGGCAACTTCTCTTACCCTCCACAAACGGCAAAGCGACGTATCACAACTTAAACCGTAGTGGGCAAGTCCTATGATCGTTCTTATGTTGCTTGCCAATTCTTATCAAGGTAGTCCGAAACTGTCATCTGCACAGGCAAATCAAATTCAGCAACAACCGGTGGGTTCTCCCAATGGGGCTGATAGGAAGCGACCAGCTTAACCAAACCAAGCACATTTCCCGCAGATGGCATAAACGGCTGCAGCATCACCTGCCCCAAAGCCGCAAACCAACCTGGCATCGTCAATGTCCTAACCTTACGGCCCGTCTTTTGAGATAGCAGTTCGGCGACATCGCCCCAAGTTAGCCATTCTGGGCCACCAGCTTCAATAATGCGATTGAACGCATCTTGGCGACCCACTGTACCTACCATCATTTCAGCAACGTCGCGGGTAGTAATAAGAGGTGCACCATGTTTTTTTCCACCAGGTGCCAATAAAAAACCGTGCTTAACAACAAGGTTACCAGTCAAATTTTGCCATAGTTTCATAAAGCCAAAGGGGCGGCGAGTGGTGGCATGAGGATCATTACCCATTGCCTGCTTTGCCCCTGTCATCACCATCCAAACATCTGTGAAAGCTGGATTACGCACAATCGTAGTGGCAATAGGAGAGCGGGTGAGTCGTGTTTCAACAACCCGCTTACCCGCAAGTTCAGGAATAGTTTTGTCACCTTTATATGTTGGCACTGAGCTTTGTACAAATTGACGCACACCAGCAGCCTCACAGGCAGAAATTAAGTTCTCATAACCGTCTTCACTAATAGATTTTACGGATAGTGTTTTACCAGCAGGAATAATACTATTGGCAGTTGAGACAACTATATCAATATCTTGCAAAGCACGTTCCAGACTTTCTTTATCACGGAGGTCACCCACCGCATAATCAAGGTTTCCTTCAGCGCCGTGAATAACAGCATCGTGTTTCCGCACAAGTGCGCGGACGGGCCAACCTCGGCGCAATAAGGCTTTAACAATTTGAGAGCCAACATGGCCTGTGGCTCCAACGACAAGGATTCGAGAATTATATTCTGTACGATTAGTCATAATGTTTCCTTACAGTTTGGCAGTGGGGGTAACAGGAGAGTGCGCAGCAACGATCGCAGAGGCTGCGCCCATTGCGTTAAAGAGAAAAAAGATTGGGACGACCAAGCTCGGAGCGAGCACCATTGGGTAGTCCAGCATTACAGATGCGGTAGGTGCATTCGAAAAAACCTCTAACGGCCCAGGAAGCGCCGTCTGAATGGCAAGCTCACCTGGAATAACAATAATGAGAATGCCAACAACCTGCCAAAGGACAAGCGCATCTAACGAGATCTGATTGGCTTTAGCGAATCTATATATGAACAGTGCGCTCACACCGTACGCGAGATCTGTAAGGCCAATAGCAAGTTCAACCGATACTGGAAATTGACCTTGAATTGTTTTAATCAATGTGCCGAGTGCAGCAATGCGAACAGACTGTAAGACAACAAAAGCATGGGGTGGTACCTGATAAACAATCTTTAATAGTGATCGCCTAACGGTACGTCGAGAAAGAAGAGAAATGCCGAGAACAATCGGCATCATAGGCAGCCAAAATCCGGGCAAAAGGGTTAAAAACGCCGTGCTATCGTAAACACCACTCAAAGCGAGCCATGCACTCACAAAGCCCCACAAACTAAAAACAGAGATGATCTCTACAATTGGCCCTAGGCGAATATGGGCAACCCTCGCGCCCCAAATCAAAAATCCGCATTGAACCAGAAAAATAATCGGGATGGTTGATAGGTGCATCATGAGCTGAGTTCCTTAAGGGCATATTTTAAAGATTGATTGATCTTAAATAAGGCAAAAAAATTATCGGAGACTAGCCATAGCAGCACGGGCGGCATTTTCTATGGCTAGGGTCGGCACCCCGGCACGGGTCAGTGTGGAAAGTCCATAAAAGGCCGTCGTCAGACTATCTGCAGCAACTTTGATATCTAATGATTTGGGAAGATCACCCTGTGCGATCGCATTTTTTAGCGCATTGCGAAAAGCTCGAACCTGTCGCTTAAAATTATCCTGAACAATTGTCGAAACAGAACCCGCATCCCCTTTGAACTCAGTTGCTGTATTTGCCAGAAAGCATCCATTCCGAAAGCTGCCACTACGAGCACCTTCAATCACAGCTTCAAAAACACCATTTATTTCTGCTAATCCAGCATCTTCAGCTTCCATTGGACCAAAAATATAGGCCATTTGTTCACGCTGATATTTACGCAAAGCTGCTTCAAATAAACCACGCTTGTCACCAAAGGCAGCATAGAGGCCAGCGTGCGCAACCCCCGTATGCTCAACAAGATCACGTACCGATGTTTCTGAATAACCAGTCCTCCAGAACAGCCGCATAGCCTTATCTAGAGCCTCCATTTCATCAAACTCTCTGGATCGAGGCATAAATCCCATCCATGCCCCATGCATGAATAAAAAACGTTCGATCTAATTTATAGCATACAGATCATATTTTTCTTGGATGGCTTTTGATCGCATTTCTTAATAAGATCGATTAATCTTGTATTTAAGGATGCTATGGCAAACATAAAACCAGTCAATTTTTGTATTTTTACTACACCGAGCGCTTAGAGGCTGGTTTCAAATGTATTCCATCATCAGCTAGCCATGCCTTTTATCTTTAATAGCGAGTCTTATGCCTTTCATTCGCCACACTCTGCCTGCGACAGCCACAGGGCCGCAGCTAAACTTAAGTCAACTCAGCGCTGAGCTCGCTGAACGCACCATCACTCGCCCTCCACTGCTTATGCTGCATGGGTATACCGCAGGTGCATGGATGTACGAAACACACTACATGCCTTGCCTAGTGCAAGCTGGATGGACTTGCTTTGCGCTTGACTTACGTGGGCATGGCAACAGTAATGGGCACACCACTATCCACACAAGCCGTTATCGAGAGTATCTCTCAGATGTCTCTTACGCCGCTGCTTTTGTAGAAGCACAAACAGGTATTCCTCCTATTCTCATTGGCCACTCCCTTGGCTCGGTACTGGCCCGTGATTATGCAGCAACAAATAGCATTTCGGGACTTGTGCTGATGGGATTTGGGGATCTTAAACCCGCGATGAATAGCTTCATGAGCTGGATGCTCAAACGGTTCCCCTTAGCCACATTAGGCGGCATAATCACGGGCCGTTCTTCCTGTATGTGGGCCAAATTTGAACCGCAATATCAGGTCTTATTTTCAGGGCAATCTCCCGAATCTGTTCGGACCTATGTCTCCAAATTTCAAAGGCAGCCGGAGTCTGACAAAATCTTTATGGATTTGATGGGACGTAAGATTCCAAAAAAGACTCGATCTAATGTGCCTATCTCTATTATTGCAGGCGATCGCGATCCTGCTGCGAGGGCAAAATCCCTTGCTCCGTTGGCTACAGGCTATGGGGTTACACCAAGTATTATCGAGGGCGCTGCCCATGATTTATGCTTAGGCCACTACTGGAAACCAGCAATGGCTGAATTGCAAGGCTGGCTTGAACAACATTTTCCAAGCTCGTAATCAGTAACGAATAAGAAAAAACAATGCGCTGAAAGCTAAAACGTTAGAGAATCTCCCTTTAGACTTAGCAAGTAGGCATAGTGGTAATCACATAGATGATATAAAACCGGATTCCGTAGAATCATAGATAAGCGATCGCAGATCACAAATTCTATGAGGTTAATACCCCTGTCAGACGATGAGGCGATCGCATTAGATCGTCTAATAGCCCATGCTCAAGCAGCAAGGGAAATCGTAAATCATGATCACGCTAATTCAACAGGGACATTGAACGATGCAATCTCAAAACGGACCTAATATCAAAAAGCAGTGGGCAATTGGGCTGTCGTCCGTACTAGCGGTAGCACTCGGTTTGATGCAGCCCGCTCAGGCAGTAGAATTTCCAGATGCGGGCGATCGCGGTGCGCCCTCACGGACGGCTGGGGGCGGAACCCGAGGAGAATGGTGTGAAGGTAACGAATGGTCTGAATGGTCTGCTCGTGCACTGGTTCCGAGTAATAACGTAAGTACATTCTCTAGTGAGCAGGCATCCCTTTGGCTCCATGTATCAGAAAGCTTCAATAACAAAACCGCCGAAATTTATATTCAAGATGTAGCCAACAACGAAGCCATTTACGAACAACAGATTGAATTAACAGGTCTCTATGAAAACAGTCTAGTCAAGGTAGATTTACCTGAACTCACTGCTGTTGGCACGCCTTTGTTAGAACCTGGACAGGAATACTACTGGGATTTCTCTATCATCTGTGACCCGAACAACCGTGCTCAAGACTACGTTACACAAGGGCTATTGCACCGGGTAGAAGCAGATGCTGAGTTGATAGAGACGCTAAATGCCGCTAGCCCTCTTCAGCAGCTAGAAGAATATGCCAGCGCAGGACTCTGGCAAGAAACGCTGCAAACAGCCGCATTGCTAAAAGACGAACAACCCCATCTATGGATAGATCTGTTATCTTCTGTGGGGCTTGGCATGCTGACTGAAGAAATCACAATTGGGAATCAAGAGAGTGCTTATCAGGAGAGCCCTTACGAAGAGAGTAGCTACGAAGAAAATACCTTTGAAGAAAGCACCAGCGAGACAAATGCCAGCGAAGCAAATACAGATGCAGCGAATGTAAGGTCAGTGGGAAGCATGGCTATAGATAGGTAGCATCACCCCTCGCAATGACCGATGAAAATTAAAAAATGGCGGCAGTTGTTTTGGCAAGGGCGGGGCGTTCTGACTATTACCCCTAGCGTTGCCGCTGCTGTCGTTTTGCTACGCAGTATTGGCCTACTTCAATCTTGGGAGTGGGCCGCTTTTGATCAGTACATGCGACTGCATCCTCCAGAAAGGCCCGATAGTCGGGTGGTGATTGTCGGAGTCAATGAAGATGACTTGACAGCGCTGAATCAGGCACTGGTTTCAGATAAAGTGCTGGCTGAAGCGATCGCCAAAATCAAAGCCGCTTCCCCCCGTGCCATCGGCCTAGATATCTATCGAGACTTACCCATAGAGCCAGGTAATGAAGCCCTAACTCATATTTTTAAAACCACACCTAATCTGGTTGGCATCCGCAAAGTGGTGGGTAAGTCTGGTCAAGATACCGTAGCAGGGCCACCCGGACTCGAACAAATTGGGGCCAATGATCTCATTCCAGATGCGGATAATACGGTTCGCCGTGGCCCTATTTGGATCAAAGATGCAGACGGCAACACTGTTTACAGCTTTAGTTTTTACCTGGCTCTGTTGTATTTAGAGGCAGAAGCCATTAGCCCCAAAGAAGTAGAACAGGATGTTTGGTGGCTAGGGGAAACACTCTTTAAACCGTTCGAAAAAAACAACGGTGGCTACGTCGGCGCAGATGCAGGCGGATACCAACAGATTATCCGCTACCGGGGCCCCACTAACTCCTTTGAGATTGTCTCATTAATGGACATACTCAGCGATCGCGTAGGCCCTAATTGGGCCAAGGACAAAGTTGTTCTCATTGGCGCAGTGAGTGAAAGCTCCAACGACTCTTTTTATACGCCCCACAGCAGCACCCTACTATCAGTACCGGAAGTGATGTCTGGTGTAGAAGTTCATGCCAATCTCACCAGCCAATTTATCAGCGCGGCCATCGACGGTCGGCCTATAATTAAAAGCTGGCCTGAGTGGGCTGAGTGGGCTTGGATTTTACTCTGGGCAACCACCGGGTCGTTGCTGGTATGGCAGTTTAATCACAGCAGCCACCCCCAAAACAAACTGTGGCAAAAAAGCAGCATTGTATTAGCGGCAACTGCCACGCTCGCCGCAACCACCTATCTCCCTTTTTTATTCGGATGGTGGCTTCCCGTCATTCCCTCTTTACTCGCCGCAACCGGGTCAGCAACTGCAATCATGGCGTACCTAGCCCGCAGCGCCAACGACATTCGCCGCACCTTTGGCCGCTACCTCAGTGACGAAATTGTCACCACATTACTCGAAAATCCAGAAGGCCAAAAGCTGGGAGGCGATCGCCGAAAAATAACCATCCTCACCTCAGACCTACGGGGCTTCACCGCTACCTCCGAGCGCCTCCCCCCCGAAACCGTTATCAAAGTCCTCAACTTTTACTTAGGCTGCATGGCCGATGTCATCACCCGCCACAACGGCACCATCGATGAATTTATGGGAGACGGCATCCTTATTCTGTTCGGCGCACCCATCCGCCGAGAAAACGACGCCCAAAGAGCCGTTGCCTGCGCAGTAGATATGCAGCTTGCTATGGAAAAAGTAAATGCCACTATGCAGGCATGGAATCTTGAACCACTGGAAATGGGCATTGGCATCCATACCGGCGAAGTCGTAGTAGGCAACATCGGCTCAGAAAAACGCACCAAATATGGGATTGTTGGCGCTCCGGTAAACCTAACCTATCGAATTGAATCGTTTACAACAGGCGGGCAAATTCTAATCTCTCAAGAGACTTTAAACGCAGCAGCACCAATTGCACAGATTCGAGGAGAACAAATCGTCAAACCAAAAGGCGTCGCCCAACCCATTACCATTTTCGATGTGGGCGGCGTGGGTGAGCCTTATAACCTAGCATTACAGTCTCAAGAAGAGCATTTCGTAGCGTTAGCATCCCCTATTAAGGCCAGCTTTAGCGTACTAGACGGTAAGCATATCGATAAAACAACAACAGAAGGCTATTTGATTGAGCTATCGGAAAAAGGCGCGCTACTACAGCTACATCGTGCTGAAAAAGAAACCCTGTCGCCGCCAACGCTCCTTCCTTTAAGCAACCTTAAGCTCAACCTTGAGTTAGATATTGCATCAGAGAAAAGTACCCGCGAAAGTGCCAATCAAACTGTTTATAGCGAGGATACCTACGCCAAGGTGATAGAACAAACGCCAGCGGCAGATGTTTTTCGCATTCACTTTACGGCCAAGCCACCTGCTGTTGCCAAGCAGCTCAATAAACGCCTTGAGACGCCATCGGGTCATCAGGCAGCAGCCTAAGCCATCGCAACACTAGCCCCGCTGCGAACTAAGGCGTAGCAGGTGAACAAGGGCATAGCGAGTAAATTAGGGGGTTGCACATATCTGTTTACCAACAAGGGGTGTAGCAGTTTTTTGTTTTTTTTTGGAAATTTGCAGAAAACATTCGCAGGGGCCTGATAAGTCCGTATAAGGGGGCACGCGAGACCGCTTCTGTACCCATCAGAAACAACTCGCTCATTCAATTAGCTCATTCGAAAAAAGCACAAACCATGACTTGTAAAATTGCTCAAAAGCTCATCAGCACTGGCTTTATCTGCTCTACAGCATTCCTACCTGTTTTGGCTTCAAGCTCTCCAGCAGAAGCTGCAACTCGGCACTGTCGCAATGTGAATATGCATGTCACCAACAGTACCGGTGGCGAAATTAGAATTGTCGATATTGACTACTATGATCCAGATGCGCTCGGCGATTGGCGATCAGAGCCCATCGGCAGCCATAAAGTCAGCAACGGCAGCACCTGGAAAAAGACGCGTCGGCTGGAGAAAGTGAATGGTCAGCTCACGCAAATTCGTGTGGACTATCAGCAACGCGACGCTGATGGCGACTGGGGCTATACCCGTCACGCAGAATCTGCATCTGCGGTTTGTGCTCATGGCACCACCTATTCACTAACCATTAACTAATCGTCAAGGGGCAAATGTCCTCAGCCCCACGTCGAAAAGAGGCGTTAGGACATTTGCTCGTTGTTGTGTTTAGACGCCATTAGCCTGCGTAGCTACTGACCTGCCTCCAGGATTTAGTCTGATTTGCCGATAGGGAATACTACAAGCAAACTTGATAGTTTGTGTTTCCCCCTCTTTTTGCCCAAACTTCCTTCGTTTGGGATTAAACCGCATGTTGAAAATTGCGATCGCAAAAACAGCCCAGCAAATAGACGAAGTTCTTAAACTCCGACATCAGGTTCTCACGCATTCACATCAGCCCTGTGACGATGCCCCCCAAAAGCCAGATGAAAGAGTCATAGATCGGTTCGATACCTTTCCTTCAACGACGCATCTGATCGCGATGGATCAAAACGAAATCATTGGCAGTCTGCGGCTTACATTTGACAGTGAAGCAGGTATGCCATCTGATATTTGGTCAGATTTACGAGAAACGCTGCCCGCCAATAGCAAAGCCCTATGCTGTGATTTGCATTGTATAAAGACCCTACTAGAAAAAGGAGCCTCTGAAAAAGGAGCCTCTGAAAAAGGAGCACAAGCGGAGCCAACCCAAGCCATCCACACCACCATGGGAATGCTGCTGGTCGCAAGCTACTTTGCCATCTCTGAAAACATTACCCACGTAATTGCCTCCGTAAATATAGAAAGCATTGAAAGGCTCAAGCGAATTGGCTTTCGCACCATGATTTGCGAAGGCATTTACGAAGGAATGAGCGAAGGCACCCATGACAAGAATCCGTCTCAAATCGGCCCCACCCTAGTGCCGCTTATTTTAGATATTGCCAGAGACTTAGACGACTCCTTCGTTCAATTTTCGCAAAAGAACGAACTTCAAGACTTAATCCATTCATACGGCTGCGCGCTGTATCAACCGGGCGAAGTGATACTGCGGGCAGGGGCCGCCGGAAACTGTGCCTTTGTCATTGGGGAAGGAGAAGTCAACGTGCGCCACCCTGGCAGCGACCAAGTCATCGACACCATGGGCGCAGGGGAAGTATTTGGCGAGCTAGCGCTCTTGACCGATCAGGTACGCTCTGCCGATATCATTGCAAAAACAGAAGTACGAGCCATGATCCTAGAAAAATCTGTTTTTATCGATTATTTAACACAAGAGCCCAAGGCCGCACTGAAGGTGCTAGAAAGCATGGGCTATCGGATGAAGCATCTCATTGACTATTGCAATGCCCAAACAGTTAGTGTGTAGCGGATTTAGCACCTCAGCTTTCGGCACTTCAACTTTTAGCGCCTCAACTTTCAGCCCCCACAGCGAGAAAGGCTGACCAATATCGAGGATGGGCGTAGTTAGGGTGGGCACGAATAGATTGCATAGCGCTTTGGAGCGCGATCGCCTTTTGCCCATGCTGACAATACGCCCGATAAAATTCCACCATCAGCGCAGCAGTTGCCGCATCATCTACACTCCACTGACTCACAACAACCGTCCGTGCACCTGCTATCAAAAAAGCTCGGCTCAACCCAACCATACCGTCTCCAGAGACTTTACCAAGCCCCGTTTGGCAAGCACTCAACACCACCAAATCTAGCGGTAGCGAACGGTTAATAGCCACCTCTCTAGCCGTGAGCAAGCCATTCTCAGTGTCTGTTGGCGTAAACGCCACAAAAGAAGCCAGTGGATCGCTCGCATAAGCAATACCATGCGTCGCTAAATGCATAATATTGTAAGTCTGAGACAATTCTTTCACACGAGCCTCTGTCGCCTCAGCGCCAATAAGTATCTGCGTTTTCTCATTGGTAAGAACATTACCAATGGCCTTGGCTTCTTTTTCTGCGCCGGGCAAATTGTTCAGCGTAAGCTGAAATCCATTTTTTGTCGGAACGGTGGGCATCACTGGGTTACCCACCACCACAGCTTTAGAATCAGCCAGCGGCGCATAGGGAGGTTCCTGACGAATCTCTTCTAGCGTTTTTAATGACGGGGCATATAGCAGAGGCCACTGATCACCCATCCAAGTGCCGTCCGATGTTTTAAGCGTGGCAAAGGGCAATAGCCAAAGTGCGCTATGCGGCTCAATCACTAAAAGCGGAGAAACTGATGGATCAATTTCTAAAGAAGGAGAGACTGATGCCTGAGGAGCTGATGCCTGATGAGCTGGTGCCTGATGAGCTGATGCCTGAGAGGCGCACGGCGAAGAAACTGGGGGCAAGGCATCTGCAACAGGCGCGATAAGATCGGCATACAAACTTTTCAAATACTGTTCTAGTTTTTCTGTGGTATGCAGTGCAGGAGAAGGGGTACTTATGACAGTGGCTTTTCGATCAGTCGAATATTCTACAGCTCGTGAAGCCTCATCGACTTGGAGAGCATGGCGCAAATCAGTCACTCTTTTTTCTAATTCTTGACGGCGTTGTTGCACCAATATGAGGTTACGGGAGCGGCGTGACACGGTAAGTTTTAAGTAACCACACAAAAAGCAAAACCGATGAGTCAACGCCGTCGCCGTAACTGGCCAAAGTATAACAAGGGATTGAAGGAAAGAGGC
>JBGCGG010000039.1:0-42889 GCA_045110585.1 Phormidesmis sp.
ACCTTTATCTTTAGAATAATTAATCTATCGTTGGGATAATTCATCCAGCAATATTTTTTTGCGTTCTGTCTGCTGATAGGCCAACTCCAACATAATTTCTGAAACCATAGGTGATATACCAAAAAATAAGTTACATGGAAATTTCAACGCTGGCCACGTTCCTCACCCCATTTCTTCCTTACTTCCTGAAACTCGGTAAGGGCGCAGACGAAACTGAAACAGAAACCGCCGCCAATCAATTCGGCGAAGCTGTCTGGCAAAAAGCGCAGATGGTGTGGGCCGTGCTCGGGTCAAAAGTAGACGCAAAAGCCTCCGCCAAAGAAGCCGCAGCCGACGTTGTAAATGAGCCTGAGGATGAAGATTCCCAAGCTGCCCTTAGAAATCAGCTAAAAAAGCTCTTAGCCAATGACGAAGCCCTAGCCAATCAGCTCGCTACCATTTTTCAGTCAGATAACAGCACTTCCACTACCCAAATCACCCAAACCGTAAAAGGTAACAAAACCCAAACTATCGGCCCAATCTCTGGCGGTCAAGTCTTCGGTAATGTCAGCGGCTCTGTCATCATTAGCGGCTCTGGCAACTCTGTTACTTCTACTTCCGTATCCTCGACTTCAGCAGAACTTACTTCTCCTTCAGCATCTAATCCGCCAGTTAAAACGATTTTGGTATTAGCCGCAAATCCAAAAGATACAAATCCATTGCGACTAGGCGAAGAAGTCCGAGAAATTCAGGCAGGCTTGGAAAGGTCAAAATATCGCGATCGCTTCCGCATAGAACAACGCTGGGCCGTCCGCCCCCGAGACGTGCAGCGCGCCTTACTCGATACTAGCCCGCAAATTGTTCACTTCTCTGGGCATGGGATTGGGGTTGCCTCATCTAGTGATGCCCCAGATGATTCACGTAAGGCTGTAGTTATTTCAGCAGAAACAGGCGCTGTTCAAACTGGAAAGCCAGCGCCAGAGGGACTACTGTTTGAAGATGTTACGGGCCAGTCTAAGTTAGTTTCTACAGAGGCGATCGCAAATCTATTCTCTCTCTTTTCTGATGAAGTGGAATGCGTGGTGCTCAATGCCTGCTACTCTGCAGCTCAAGCGGATGCGATCGCTCAGCACATTCCTTACGTAGTTGGCATGAAAAAGGCCATCGGCGATCGCGCTGCAATCAAATTTTCCCTCGGTTTCTACGATGGCTTACTCGCCGGTCGGCCAGTAGAGTTTGCTTATAAGCTAGGCTGCAATGCCATTGAATTAGATAATATTCCAGAGCAGCTTACACCTGTACTCAAACACAAATAACAGAGCATCACCGGTAGATGGTCTGAATACAGATGGTCTGAAGATAGATGGTCTGAATATAGACTTAATGTATGTCAGTCTTTTGGGTGCTGCTGCGTATTTTTGTTTTTTGTTTTTCCAAAAAGAAACCACCAAAGTTCTAGGCCAATGAGTCCGAATCCGACTGCCGCAACGCCTGCTTTAACGTAAGTGGGGTGAGAAAGTCGATGAGGCTCGCCTTCGCCTGTATTGACTTGTTTTATGTTTTGGCCTGTGCTTCTATCTGTGTTTGAGTTGGAAGGTTCGGCTTGTATAATCTGGGCTGTGGCGGTTTGACTCGTTCCCACAGGTATCCCAATAAGTAAGCTAGCGCTAAGTAGCTTTGGCATTATCCATTGGTAGCCTGATTTATTTCTTGGAAAAGTAATTATTGGAAAAGTAATTATTGGAAAAGTAAGTTTCATGGCGCTTTAAAGTTGCTGCTTTAATACTTATTTGATGGTTGAATATTTGCCTATCGAAGATTTGCTTGCTCAGTATCTATGTTTTTAAAGTTTCTAAGCCGCAGGGCGTTTGTTATCACAGAAACCGAACTAAAGGCCATAGCTCCTCCTGCAATCATTGGATTCAATAACCAGCCAAAAATGGGATAGAGAATTCCGGCTGCGATGGGAATGCCTGCGACATTGTAGATAAAGGCAAAGAATAGATTTTGGCGAATATTGGAGATGGTGGCTTTGCTAAGTTGAATAGCGGTTACGATGCCGCGCAGGTCACCGGAAATGAGGGTGATGTCACTGGCTGCGATCGCTACATCTGTCCCTGTTCCAATTGAAATTCCTACATCGGCTTGAGCTAGCGCGGGTGCATCGTTAATGCCATCACCCACCATAGCGATTTGTTTAGTTTTAGCCTGTCTGGTTTTGGTATGCCTATTTTCTGACTGTAATTGTTTGATTGTTTCAGCTTTTTGGTCGGGCCGCACTTCTGCAAACACTCGCTGAATCCCAACTGCTTGGGCGATCGCTGCGGCTGTTTGTTGATTGTCTCCTGTCAGCATCACCACTTCTAACCCCATTTTCTGCAATGTGCTCACCGCCTGTGCAGAGGTCTTTTTGAGTGCATCAGAAATGCCCATAAGGGCTTCTGCTTTGCCATCTACTGCAATCCAGGCCGTGGTTTTAGCGGCCTGTTCCCAAGCTTGTCGCTGGGCCTGAAGCGCTTGCGTGTCTATTCCCAGCGCCTGCATCCAGCGCTCAGTGCCAATTTGTACCCAATGGCCATCGCACATGCCCTGAACGCCTCTTCCTATAACGGCTTCAAAGTCTTTAACTGCTGCCAGGTTTTTGAGTTTTATGCCCTGCGAGAGTGCATAGTTCACTACCGCGTCTGCTAAAGGATGCTCAGAGTTGCGTTCAAGCGCTGCGGCTAACTTCAATAGCTTTATTTCATTGCTATTTGCGATGCCTCGAACCGTTACATAATTAGTGACTGTGGGCTTGCCTTCAGTGAGTGTCCCGGTTTTGTCTAAAACAACAACTTGTAGCTGATGGGCACGTTCCAAGCTTTCTGCATCTTTAATCAAAATGCCGTTTTCTGCGCCTTTCCCTGTTCCCACCATAATAGAGGTAGGCGTTGCGAGACCTAGCGCACAGGGACAAGCGATGATGAGTACGCTGACTGTGGTGAGGAGGGCAAAGGTGACATTGCCGGTAAAAATAAACCAAAGCACGAAAGTGAGAATAGCGATCGCCATGACGCTTGGGACAAACCACCCTGTTACCTGATCCGCTAACTTTTGAATAGGTGCTTTGGAGCCTTGCGCAGTCTGCACCAGCTGAATAATTTGTGCAAGCACCGTATCGGCACCTACCCGTGAGGCCCGAAATTGAAAGCGCCCTGTCTTATTTAAAGTGGCCCCAATCACCTCTTCTCCCGGCCCTTTGGGAACTGGCATGGGTTCTCCTGTCACCATCGATTCATCCACTGTAGAATGGCCGTCTGTGACTTCTCCATCCACCGGAATTTTCTCTCCTGGTCGAACCACAATCACATCACCCACCACCACTTCTGCCATCGGTATATCCATTTCTTCCCCTGCGCGGATAACCCGTGCGGTGTTGGCCTGTAATCCCATGAGCTGACGAATGGTATCTGACGTTTTTCGCCGCGCTCGATTCTCAAGATATCGGCCCAACAACAACAGTGCGATAATTACAACTGCCGCTTCGTAATAAACATCTGGTGCTACCCCCTGAGCCAAGAGGAAATCAGGAAATAGCGTGACAAAAAGCGAGTAGAGGTAGGCCGCACCAGTTCCTAAGGCCACCAGCGTATTCATCGTGGCGGCTCGGTGCCTGAAGGCTTTCCACGCGCCGCTATAAAATGACTGACCGCACCAGCACAATACCGGTGTGGCTAGCACTAGCTGAAGCCATGCATTATGTAAAAACATGGGCCAGCCCGGAATGCTGATGCCTAGCATCATTGGTAACGTCCCTAGTATTAAAACTAAGCCAATCACACCGCTGACGATGGTTTTGGTTAGCAGCTCTTTTTGCTGTTCATTTCCCTGGGCTTGGGCTTGGGCATCTGCTTCCGTTAGGCTGATTTCGGCTCTTGCACTGGCCTCGTAGCCTGCTTTCGCTACAGCCGCCTGAATCTGCTCCACGCTAGTGGCCGCGTTGTTGTATTCAACGGTGGCTTGCTCGGTGGCAAAGTTGACTGCCACATGGTTCACCCCGATTACCTGCCCAATGGCCGATTCAACGCTGTTGGCGCAGGCAGCGCAGCTCATCCCCTTAAGCACTAGGGTTGTTGTTGTCATGTTCGCGTTCATGTTGATGCGGCCTAATTGCCCCTGGTTTTAGCCATCGCTAGCAGCATAAACTCTACAGCTAGGTGCAGGGTCAAGTGTGGGAACTAGGAGAGATAAAGCGTTATGAACATTGGGCTGTGGTTTATCTTACGGCGGGCTGTAGGGTTTAGGATAGATAGATAAGAAGACGAACCGTGTGAGGGGCTACTGACGGCAGTGACAGCTATGACGGTGACAGCAGGCTTAAAAATTGGCGAAGTTTCTAAGCGAACCGGTACGGCGGTGGGCGCTTTACGCTACTACGAGGCGTTAGGATTGCTGATTTCGCAGCGAGGGCGTAATGGCTATCGCTACTATGCGCAGTCGGCAGTGCATCAGGTTCAGTTTATTAAAAAGGCACAGGCGTTAGGGTTCTCACTGGAAGAGATTGGTGAGATATTGACGGTGCATGAACATGGCGAGTTGCCCTGTGGTTTGGTGCGATCGCGTCTGCAAGAAAAAATTGAGCAGCTAGACGCTCAAATTCAAGACATGATGGCAGTTAAGTCGGATTTGGAAGCCTATCGCGATCGCTGGGCCGATGCTCAGCCACATTCTCAGCCAGGAGACATTTGCCCCCTGATTGAAACCGTCTCTTTGGAAAGGTAATCACCATACCTGAGCTGCTAGCTCAAGTGTTTTTAGCCAAAATTCTGTTTCTAGTCAAAATTTGATTCTATTGAAGCTGTTCTCAGGTGAATTCAATGTCAGAAATAATCAGTGAGTTTCAGGCAATGTTTACAGAAACAGAGAAGTCTTTTGGTGATATCAGCCATCCTGTATGGTCTGGTGGGCATGGGCCACCCATTATTTTAATGCACGAAATAGATGGTTTTGCTCCGGCTTTTATGCAGCTAGCAATGCGGCTAGGTAAGGCGTTCACTGTGCATGCACCTATTTTTTATGGAAAAGTAGGAGAGCGCGTTAATGAAGTTTCGGCATATTTTTGTATACGCCGTGAGTTCGAGTTTTTTCGCTTAGGTAAGACCAGTCCCATTGCCAGTTGGGTGCGTGAACTGGCTGCAGATATTCATGGGCAAGCTGAGGGCAGCAAGGGCGTGGGCGTAGTCGGGATGTGCATGACTGGGGGGATTGTTCTGGCCACTATTTCGCATGCTTCTGTGGCGGTAGGGGTTGCGGCTCAGCCTAGCCTTCCTCTGGGTTCAATAGGGTCGCGGCGACGGAAAGAAGACCTTGGCATGCCCCCTGAGGACATTCAAGCGGCGGCCCAGTCAGGAACGCCAGTGCTGACGCTGCGCTATGAGCATGATCCCATTTGTCCGGAGCCGCGAATCTCTAGTATTACCCGTCAGATTCCGTCTGCCCAAGCGCCGCCAGACTTTCTGTGTAATAGGACCAGCCACCCCACCCTGACTGATTTCTTCCGTAAGAAAGAAGGTACAGAGATTAGAAACGTATCTGACCAGGCTATTCATTACACCCTCTCGTTTCTATCCAAACATTTATGTTGAGCATCATCTACCCCAAGGGAGCAAGGGGCTAGGAGACGAGAGCGATAGTCGCTACAGTGACCACGAAATGGGTTCAATATTGTTTTGTTGTAAATACGCATTGGTTTGGGAAAAGTGCCGATTTCCAAAGAACCCACGGTGCGCTGATAGGGGAGAAGGGTGAGGCGATGTGAGCACCAGATGGCGGCTGCGATCAAGGAACTTTCCTTTTTGCTTGGCATAGCTGCCCCAAAGCAGAAACACGAGATGGTTTCGTTGTTGATTTAAGGCGCTGATAATAGCATCTGTAAACTGTTCCCAGCCTCTTCCCCTATGGGAGGCTGCTTTATGTTGTTCTACTGTTAGCACGCTGTTGAGAAGTAGCACGCCTTGCTCTGCCCAGCCTTCTAGGCAGCCGTGTGTGGCGGGTTGAATCCCTAAGTCTTGTTCAATTTCTTTTAAAATATTGAGCAGAGAAGGGGGCTTGGCAATACCTTTTGGTACGGAAAAGCTTAAGCCGTGAGCTTGGCCTGGGCCATGATACGGGTCTTGCCCGAGAATCACAACTTTGACTTGGTCAAAGGGGGTGCTGTTCATTGCGTTGAATATCAGTGAGCCACGCGGATAAATGATTTTGCCAGCCGCTTTCTCTGCTTTTAAAAATTGTTTGAGGGTCTGCATGTTGGGCGTGGCAAACACATCTTCTAAAACCGCTTTCCAGGTGGGGTCTAGTTTAATGGTGCTAGAAGAGGGCGTGGCTTCTGGAGTCATAAAGAGACGTTGGATTTGAGGACGGCAATCCATTACTAATGTAGTCAGCTAAATGGCAAAAACGATAGTAGTCAAGGTTGTCTTAACCTATGGCTATTAAGACGGTGGGCCATTGAGAAGCCATTTAAGACGTTGAGCCATTTAAGATGTTGAGTCTTTCAGGCGGTGGTTCATTAAGCCAAAATAGAGTGGCGATCGCGCTATCACTACTTTTTAATCCCAATCTCACCAGCTACCCTCTTATCTCACAGGGAGATCTCATCGCCATTGGCTGCACTGGTGGATGCTATTTATTATGACGTCGCTGTTCTATTTTCATCACTGCTGGCGTTCGCACTTTGCCTGTGAATTGCTCGTCGTTTAAATGCTCCGATGCTTTGTTTTACCCATTTGTCACACAAGCAGGGGTTGTGCTTAAGATAGTGGATCAAGTTAGACCGTTCTATTCAAGTTTTTTGCCTTTACCGGAAAGCTATGTCAACGCCGCCTACTTCTACCCCTAATCGTGAATCACGTTTCCGATTTGATCGCCGACTGTGGCAACGTTTTATTACTATTGCCCAGCCTTATTTTTTCCCGATTGGTCAGCGTCTTACGGGCATATATTTAGGTTTGCTGCTGCTGCTGCTAGTGGCTGTTGTGGCTGTTGCCTTTTGGCTGACAGTCGGGCTTACATTCGCCGGGAAAGCCGTATTTCCTGATTTCTTTACGAATGTGGCTGGGCCGCTGGTTGAACGGGTGAATGGGCTACTCGCCTCTTGGGCGCCCTATGGTGCCAGCGCTGTTTTGGTCATTGCTGGTTTAGTGGTTTATAGGCTGCGCAGACTGCTAAGCGAGCGAGTGATTCAATGGAGCCTGCTGGGGGTACTGCTGTTACTTTCCTTTACTGTAAATGGCGTTAACGTTTCGATTAGTTACGTTTTTCGATTTGTAGATACTGCGCTAAATCAGCGAGAAGCGGATACCTTTTGGCAGTTTTTGTTTGTCTATGCTGGAATTGTCATAGGGGCTATTCCACTGTTGGTTCTGTACCGCTATATCAGGCTAAAACTGGCTTTACGTTGGAGAAAATGGTTAACTGAACACTTTTTAGATCGCTACTTCGCGAATCGTTCTTATTACGAATTAGACTCTAACTCGGCAAATACAGAAATTGATAATCCTGACCAGCGGATTACTCAAGATATTAAATCGTTTACGGAAGTAACGCTGTCGTTTTTACTGGATGTTTTAGATTCTGTATTGACGCTAATTTCATTTACCGCCATTCTCTACACCATTTCTAAAACGCTGACTATTGGCCTGCTCATTTATGCAACGTTTGGCACGCTGATTGCTGTGATTGCAGGGCGTAAGCTAATCAAAATTAACTATGACCAACTTCGATTAGAGGCTGATTTTCGCTACGGGATGGTGCATGTGCGAGATAATGCCGAATCTATTGCCTTTTATCGGGGTGAGGATCCAGAGCACCAACAGATTAGCCAGCGCTTAGTAACCGCCATTCGTAATTTTGATCTATTGATTATTTGGCGATCGCTGATCGATTTGTTTCAGTATGGCTACAACTACTTTACTCGCATTGTTCCTTATGTGATTGTTGCGCCTTTGTACTTCTCGGGCGAAACTGATTTTGGGACCTTTACGCAGGCTGCGATCGCATTTGGACAGGTTTTGAGTGCGCTATCGCTGATTACGAACCGCATTGAACAAATTGCTGAATTTGCCGCTAGCATTAACCGACTCGGGAATTTCTATGAGCGTATGGATGATCCTGCCTTACCTCAAAAGCGTAAGCATCAGTATGAAATAGAGACAACTGTGTCATCTCAGTTCGGATTAAATGAGTTAACTATTCTCACGCCTAATTCAGAACAAACGTTGGTAAGCGATTTGTCTTTGCAGATTGAGCCTCGCGATCGCCTGCTGATTGTTGGGGCAAGTGGTTGCGGAAAAAGTTCTTTGTTAAGGGCGATCGCGGGGCTATGGACGAATGGCAAAGGCCAGATCTCACGCCCTGATGTGAACGAAATGCTGTTTTTGCCCCAGCGGCCTTACATGCTGCTAGGCACTCTCCGAGAACAACTTATCTATCCCTACAATTACGACCATGCCGATGAAACATTGGCCCATGTTTTGAAGCAAGTGAACTTGAGCGGTTTACCTAAGCGCTTTGGTGGATGGGATACCATTTATGACTGGTCTAGCGTTTTGTCTTTAGGGCAACAACAGCGACTTGCCTTTGCGCGGATACTGCTGTCGCAGCCTGCCTACGCCATCATGGATGAGGCTACCAGCGCTTTGGATATTGATAATGAGCGCTACCTTTATAATCTGTTAGCAGAAATGCAGTCTGTTTATGTCAGTGTTGGTCATCGGCCCTCACTTTTGGACTATCACCACAAGGTGCTGGAACTTAATTCTGATTCAACCTGGAAAGTTTACTCAGCAGCCAGCTATCGCCAAAAATCAACGTGAGAGCTAGATAACGGGCTAAAGTAAAGTTGTTGGGCTAAGGCCGTATGGGAGCCGCATCCCTTACGTATGAACCGCTAAGTATGAACCGCTAAGTATGAACCGCGCTTTTTCTTTCCTAAATGTGGCCTGTTTTCATTGCCACTTATCAAAGGGGGGAAGCTGTCAAGCTACGGTTGTAATCGTAAGTAGATCAGCTTGGGAAATGGGCTGGGCAAAAAAGCAAATGATCTCTTTGTCACCTGATGCTGTGTAGAACGTTTCCTTTGCATGCCAGACATCTGGATAGGTTTTTCCCTGACACACAAATAATTGTCCGTTGGATGTGGATACACCAGCATCTCCTTCAAACGTGACTGCAATATCACCCGTTACGGCCTCTATCGTTTGTCCCGATAGATCAACATTCTCTTCGGTTGCATATATCCACTCGCGCAGCGTTGAGCCATCCCAAGTGAGCCACCAACGAGCGCCGCTTGTCATTTGCTCATTGACATCAAGCTCTGGAGAAGAGGTTATAGAATAACTAACCCATGTTTTGACTACATTAGAATTCTCAATTTTGCTGTAGGAATCGATGCCTATTACTTTGCCAGTTTCATGTTCTGCAAGTCCATTGTAGGAAACAAGGGTTCCGAGCTTTAGCTGAAAGGTATTCATGTGGTTAGGTTCTATGTTAGTTATGGTTTAGCTAGTTATGGTTTAGCTAGTGGTGGTTTAACCAGAAAAGATTTCAAATGATAAGATAGACGGCTGTCAGTGCGATCTGAACATGACTGTAAATCTGATTTAAACTTATCTAGGCCATTTTCTTCAGATCCGCCTAAACATAAGACTTCCGCTAAGTTCTCCTCATAAAGAAATTCACAGGTTTTCATTAATATGTAGGCTGGGAAATGTGAGATTTCATCTATGGCAATATTCATGTAAGTAGCCGCTATCCCATTAGAGATTTCTACAACGACTGTTCCCAGAATTTCACCTACACTATTCTCAAATAAAAGACAGACTGAGCGCACACTTGAGTTTGCGTGCATAGAGATGATTTTAAGATAGGGCGAAACATAGTCATCTAGGCTGAATTCCCCATTGTGAGAATGTTTTTTCTGAGCCCACTGATAGATGAATTTTTCAAATTTATTATCTTTTTTGCTATCCCAGCTCTCTGTAATGTCTACTCCCTCGATCCTTTTCTTGACATAATTATATTTACGGCGATGATTCTTGAACTGCTTGCCTTCTCTCAACGCCATCGCTTTAACGTTTAGGCTGCGCACAGGGTACTTGCCCCAGTCAAGAATAGATTCTTGCATGGGGACAACATCCCATTCCTTTTTTAAAGAGGATACAATTGATTCTTGTTCTTCAAGCGGAATTCGAGCTAACTGCACGCCGTTGCTTGGCCACAGCTCTAAGGTATGCAAATACTCACTAATGGCAGTGGCACTTCCAACCGGTGGGAAAATAAGCAACCTCTCATTGAGGTTTGGATGGCAGCATACGGGAAAGTATCCATCATGCTGATTCACAAGAGATAACCCTTTTCGCCCAGTGATTAAAAAATATCCAGGCAGCGCATAGCTATCTACATAATTTCTCTTCTGAGAATAGTTTGCCAACCACTGAAGAGAGGGTTCTGAAAGCGCTGTTTGCCTTAGCGGAAATGCTACGACATTACTCTTTTTTTTGCTTTGGACGGCTGCTTGAGACGAGCCAGACACTATAAACTCAGCAACCATGAGATGTAGATGCTCCTAATGATATTTGATAATGTGGTTTGCGATAGGGAAATTAACTTCCCACACGGCTTACAGAGCAGGCTTCAGGTTGTTCTGTAAATAGCCAATAAATATTACTTACGGGGGGCTGTCTATGGGTTAGCCGACTGTTTCTTCAAGACGTAAATTGTCCAACAGGGAACCTCACATTCGTTCACCCATTCAAATGGTTCATTCCCCTGCGCTAAGGGGCTAACCATGTCAATTACATCAAATCCACTCTTTTGGAAAACCTGCTGATAGTCACTATTCGTCCAAACGTAGTCAAACAACACAATGTCTGTGTCTGTTATCGCGACCTTAACCTTATCGCCTGAAGTCATAGGGCGAACGTTCTCATGGCCGTTCTCATCAGATTCTCCCATTTTGAAAGATAACCAATCATTTCGATAGTAATCTTCAGAACCTGTGACGATGATTGCAATGCCGTCATCCTGTAGAACACGATTGAATTCCTCAAATGTATCGACCATTTGAGATAGAGAGCTATATTCAAGTAAAACAAAGCTTTGAAAAATGACATCGAAGCTTCGTTCCGGAAATGGAATTTTTGTTGATTCGAGCCAACAATATTCTCCTTGATCCGCCTGCCTCGCTTGTTCAAGCATGTCTTGACTAATATCAACACCAGTGGACTCAAACCCTAGTGTTTTCATGAAACGAGTTGATCGTCCCGTTCCACACCCAAAATCCAGCAATTTTGTTCCGATACGACAGTGTTTTTCAAGTAGCTCTGCGGCAGCTCTAAAAGCTAGGAAGTAGCTTTTCTCAATTTTCAACTGTGAGTACTGTGAGGAAAATTGAGAGTAGTCGTGTGGGGACAAAGATTGCGCTACTGGAACCGTTCCTGACGAAGCAACCATCCCAAAAGGCTCCTTAAGAAATAGTAAATATTTTTCCTTGTCTACTAGTAATAGCACGTAACTCTATGTAATGCCACGTAATATTATGTTGTAAAAGTAAATATTTAGCCTCTGACTCTAGTTGAAAACCCTTGTTTATATGAGAAGTACTGCTTTTTTCTGAAAAAATAATACTTCTCATATTTGATTAGAGATGTCTTTGCGATTAAAGACCTTGATCCGCTTCAGTTCTGCGTCCTATTCTACGGATAATGAAATGCCGAGGCTTTTTATTATCCGTAAGTTGTGGGTAATCCTGAAACCTACTGTTTTCCGTGTCTAGGCCCAAAAAATATGTCTGCAAGTTGGCATTTGGTCTTGCTGCCTGGGCAAACTACGCCTAACCCAAAACATACATTTTGAGATGGCCTCTTACTGTTTTGATTTTGAGACTTTCAGTTTTTTAGTTTGATTAATAAAGGGTTTTTACGGAAACGTTATTTTTAATCTCAATCAGAAAGGGGCTTTCTTCCATGTATGAAAAGGCCCCTTTCTGATTGAGATTACTTTAATATGGATTCCTCTAATTCTCGGACAGTCAGTAGATATTCCCTTTCTGGTTTAAACGCAGCTATCGCTAGCTTTCTTCAACGGAAAGTGATCATTTTTAATGGGCTAATGATTGTAATTCTTCATGTGGTGGGTTTGCTGGCATTTCAGTTTTCTACGGTTAATGATGTTACGCCTATTTGGCCGCTGTCTGGGATTTCTCTTGCGGCGCTGTTATTAAGTCGATTTCGAGTTTGGCCAGGGGTTTTGTTAGGGTACTGGCTGCTAGATACTACTTTCTACGAAAGTCTACCTATTGGGTTGGTTATGGGATGTGGTGAATTTATAGAATCAATAGTTGCAGCCGCGTTAATCCTTAAGTGGAATGGTAACCAGGCTTTTTTAAGTACCGTACGCTATACGCTTTTATTTGCTACCGCAACGAGCATAGCCCCCCTATTTAATGCAACGTTAGGCACAACGCTGCTACATCTTAATAGTTCAGTTTCTGCCGCTGATTATGTCTCCGTATGGCGCACATGGTGGACTGCTGACACCGTTGGCTTTTTGGTTTTTGCGCCTTTTGTGTTGGCCTGGAATCAGGGTATTAACGGCTTGAAAATAACGCCTCATAAAATAGGTGAACTTGCTCTTTTAATAGGGTTAACCACGTTTGTTTTATGGCAGACCTTTCATTTGGCAAATCCGTTGGAGTACATGTTTTTGCTCCCTCTGGTATGGGCGGCATTTCGGTTTGGTATGCGAGGGGGAACGGTGCTGGTGGTTAGCCTGTCACTCATCTCGATTATCGCAACATCCCAAGGTAGAGGGCTGTTTGCTGTGATAGATCCGGCTAATGCCTTAATACTTTTGCAGTCATTTATCGGTGTTTTGAGCCTAACAATATTAATTTTGTTAGCCACTATCAATCAGCAACAATCAGCAGAAAATCGACTAAAGGAATCTAATAATTTGTTGGAGAGCCGGGTTGAAGAGCGAACAGCTACCCTTGCTCAAACCCTAGAAGATTTGAATAAAACCCAATCTCAATTAATTCAAACAGAGAAAATGTCTAGTTTAGGGCAAATGGTTGCTGGTATTGCCCACGAAATTAATAATCCAGTTAACTTTATCCACGGCAACATCAAACACATAGGCAATTATATGAATGATCTTATAGAGTTTATTGAACTTTATGAGAAGCATTATCCCACTCCTCATTCTGAAATTGAACTCCATGCGGAAGACCTAGAAATTGACTTTATTAAAGAGGATTTAGAGAAAACTATTTCTTCTATGAAAACAGGTACTGAGCGGATTCGAAAAATTGTATTATCACTGCGTAACTTTTCTCGACTAGATGAATCAGAGTATAAGTTCGTTGATATTCATGAAGGCTTAGAAAGCACTCTAATGCTTTTGCAGCATCGCTTTAAATCTCAACCTGAACGCCCTGAAATCGAAATTATTCGAGCGTTTGATGACCTGCCTTTAATTGAATGTTATGCGGGTCAGCTTAATCAGGTCTTTATGAACATTGTGGTAAATGCGATTGATGCTCTGGACACTGGTTTTACAGGTACTTTAAGCAATGCTGTTCCACAGATTAGACTTCGCACTGAAACACGGGCTGATAGCATTGTGATTAGTATTTCGGATAACGGGCCGGGTATTGCTCCAGAGATTAAAAACCGCATCTTTGACCCGTTTTTTACGACTAAAGCGGTGGGCAAAGGTACGGGGATGGGCATGGCGATTAGCTATCAACTGGTGACTGAAAAGCACAATGGAAAGATTACATGCTTCTCGGATGAAGGCGCTGGGACAGAATTTATGATTGAATTGCCGAAACGACTGGCAACTTTAGCCAAATAAAAGCTGGCTGAGTCAAGCTAAGCAAAATTATAAAATTTCCAAGATATATTTTAAAAAATAAAGACGTATTTTCTGCAAAAGTTCTATTTTTATCTGGCTAGCCTAAGCAGAAAATACGTCCCTATTAAAAAATAACTACTAAATAACGCGATCGCTCCCCCCATCAATAGAGACTTGAGCGCCTGTTGTTTTCCCAAATATCTTGCTGGCCATCGTGCACACCATCTGAGCAACTTCCTCAGAATAAACTGGTTGCTTCAACAAATTACGAGACTTGTACTCATCTATAGAAATGCCATAGCGCTCCGCTCGACTTGCTAATACCTCTGGTGTCCAAATGCCTGTGTCATAAACGCAATCTGGATGCAGAATGTTAACTCGAATTTCAGGGGCAAGCTCTAAAGCTGCAATACGTGCTAACTGAGTTAATCCCGCTTTTGCAACAGAATAGGCCGCCGCTCCTGGCCCCGGTGCCAACACATTGCGAGAGGCAATAAAGAGAATGGATGGATCAATGCCATGACGTAAGAACGGAATGGCATGACGCAACAGCGCCCGCTGACTCATTAAGTTAATGTCGAGACTTTTCTCCCAAATGTTAGCTTCTAGGGCTTCAATGGTTTGCCCTGGCGGAAAAATGCCTGCGTTACTCACGAGAATATCTAAGCCGCCAAAGTGTTGGATAGCGGCAGCGATCGCCTCTTTCACGGCTGCCTCATCCGTTACATTTCCGGGGATGCCCACTAGCCCAGGTTTATTTAAAATTGTGCTGATCTCAGGATTGAGATCCATCCCCACCACAGCAACCCCCTGACGATGTAGCGCTTCTGCGCAAGCTTTCCCAATGCCACTGGCCGCGCCAGTGATGAGGGCGATTTTACCTTGAAATTCCGATGCGGCTTTTTGCTTGCCAAGTTTGGCCTGCTCCAACTCCCAATATTCCATACTGAATAGTTCAGACTCTGCTAAGGCTTGCCACCCGCCCAAGGCTTCTCCCATCTGAATGGCCCGGCGAGTATGTTCAATAATGTCGGTGATAATTTGGGTGGCTTTGATGCTGCGATCGCAAGAAATGGTGCCATATCCTGGCCACACGAGCCAACGGGGCGCTGCATCCAGCTGAGTGAGCGTCCCGTTGGTATTGTGTGCAAAATATTGGCCGTAGTTTTCTGCAAACGCATGGATTTGTGCGGCTTCATCCCCTGTGGTTCCATCCCCTGTGGTTCCATCTAACACGGCCGGAATTGCTTTGGTGCGAATCACATGGTCGGGGGTGATGGGGCCACGAGTTGCGATCGCTCTAATGTTTGGTAATGCTGAAAAGCCCACCGCCTCTGGGCGCTGATCGAGCTGTGCGAGCACAGGTGCCCCTTTCACCTGAGAGACCTGCTGCCGAATTTTTGCCAGGGTTAACCAATTTACTTGAGGCTCTGCTTCGGCAAAAGAAACGGCCTTGCGTTCTTGTAAAAACGCCTCTGCCTTCGTCACCAGAGAAATCATGTTCTCGTAAGCAGTGCGCGCATCATCTGCAAAGCTAAATACGCCATGATTCATCAAAATCATGCCGTCATAGCGCGACCAATCAATCCCTTGGGTCATCTCTCGAATTTTACGAGCCAGAATAAACCCCGGCATCACGTAGGGAATCAACAACACGCGATCGCCATATATCTCTTTAATCTGCGCTGCTCCAGCAGCGTTATTAGTGACGGTTACGACTGCATCGGCATGGGTGTGATCCACAAAGCGATACGGAATAATGGCATGGAGAATGGCTTCTACAGAAGGGTTGGGTGCGTTTGGGTTGAGCATGGCGGCGCGCTGTTGGGTCACCATTTCTGCATCGGTGAGTTGTTCTAGCTCGGCCAAGCGCTGGAGGGCTTTGAGGCGTACTGGGGCAAAGCCTGGCGCTTCAATGGTGGATAAATCCCAGCCGCTGCCTTTCACGTATAAAATCTCTTCCTCATCGCCAAAGAAGTTGTTGACGGTCGCTTTCACCGATGTATTTCCGCCGCCATGCAGCACCAAATCAGATTCTTTGCCAAGTAAGCGTGAGGTGTAAACCCGTAGTTCGAGTAGATCATCCTTTAAGGCTTGGCCAACGGATTCATCCCAACGACTTTTCATGGTCAACGTCTCGAATAACAACCTAGACAGCGATCTTATCAGGCTAAGTCCTTGCAACGAGCTGGGTCAACGAGCCGGGAGAGCGGGATAACGAGTGAGGGTAACGAGCGGGGGGGAACGAGCGGGGGGTAACGAGTCGGGGCAACCAGTTGTTAAGCAGTTTGCTCAACAAGTCTGTTCAATAAGTCTGCTTAACGACTGTTGCATCTGGCCTTTCACCTGTTGAAAACAAGCCTCTACGTATTGGCTATCTTTGCTAGCTTCTGAGCCTGTGCGCTCAAAGCGAATGATGGGGCAAACGCGGGTGTGCACTTTCATGGGGATGGGAAGATGGGGTAGTGGGCCAAAGGCAAGGCCCCAAGGCAACCCCAGATAAATTGGGAAAACTTCTGGATCCACATCCAAAACCCAAGGCATGCCTAGCTCGTGCAAAGCCTTCATCTGCGGATAAATATCAGCTAAAACAACAAAGGTAGAATGCGCTCCGGATGAAATGATTGGGACGATGGGTGTGCCTGTTTTGATGGCGAGTTTTATAAATCCTTTGCGGTTGTGAAAGTAAATGCGATCGCGCTGAGAATACGGTCGAAAAACATCAGATGCCCCACCGGGATAGACGACAATACTCGCGTTTTTCTTCAGGGCTGCCAGTGCCATTTTGGGGTGGGCGCGTACCGCTCCCATTTGCGCGGCAATGTGCGCAACTGCAGGTGCCACTGTCCACACCTTCGGACTCATTAGCCCGTAAAGTGGTTGCTTGGTGCCAAAGCGATCGCAAAAATCAAACAGCATCATGTGCATATCAGGCGCAGGCAATCCACCATTATGCGACCCCACAAACATCACGGTTTCATCTGCTGGAATATTCTGCCAGCCGTCGGTACTCACCTGATAGTAATAATCATAAAACCACTTCATCAGCGGCATCATTTGCTCGATGAAGGCCGGATCGCGTGCCTCTAAAGACCAGCCATCTAAAGATTGGGGGTGACGACTCTTTTGGGAGACGGCTTGGTAGGCGCTTGCAAGGGCTGAAGGGAAGGTAAACACGTCTGAGCCTGAAGAATCGTTCATAGAAGTTCACTGTAGCGAATAGAATGACAGAGGTGAATGATCTGATGGGATAACGCAGGCCCTTCACAATTGCGGTGCACTGTTGAGATGTAGCCCCAAGCCAACATGGCAGGGTATTTGAGGGCTTTTAGCTAATAGGAGAATTTTGGGGATGAGGGTTGACGGACAGCATTACCGCACCATATGGATTGATCCGGCAACGCCTCAAGTTATTAAGGTCATTGATCAACGGCACTTACCCCACAGGTTTGTTATTGAAGATCTCACGATGGTTGATGAGGTGGCGACGGCTATCCGCGATATGCATATTCGTGGCGCTGGGCTAATTGGTGCCACGGCGGGATATGGCATGTATTTAGCAGCCCTTCATGCAGCCCTCCATTCAACGGTCTGTGAAGATTCTGCCCAGTTTATGGAGACCCTGATCGCAGCGGGGGAAAAACTCAAGGCCACCCGACCCACGGCGGTGAATTTAGCCTGGGCTGTGGAACGGCAATTGGAGGCGATCGCGGCGGCGAAAGAAGATACTCAAGCTGCCGTACAGGTGGCCCAAGAAACGGCTGAGGCGATCGCTAATGAAGACGCTGATTTTTGTCGCGTCATTGGTGAGCACGGCGTAAGCCTCATTGAAAACATTAGCCAGCGCAAGTCAGGCGATACCGTGAATATTCTCACGCACTGTAATGCAGGCTGGCTCGCCTTTGTTGACTATGGTTCTGCAACGGCCCCTATCTATGCGGCCCATGATCGTGGGGTGAATGTGCATGTGTGGGTGGATGAAACCCGCCCCCGTAATCAGGGCGCTCGCCTTACGGCGTGGGAGCTGGGGCAGCATGGCGTTTCCCACACCGTGATTGCAGATAATGTGGGGGGGCATTTGATGCAGCACGGACTAGTGGATTTGGTAATTACAGGCAGCGATCGCACCACCTATACCGGCGATGTTGCGAATAAAATTGGCACCTATCTCAAAGCCCTTGCCGCCCATGATAATGGCATTCCTTTTTACGTAGCGTTGCCTTCTTCTACTTTTGATTGGACTATGCGAGATGGCCTCCAAGAAATCCCGATAGAACAACGCGATGGTGGGGAGGTGAAATACATTCAAGGCTTACATGAAGGGGCACTCAAAAAAGTGTTGCTCACCCCTGATAAGAGTGCTGCAGTGAACTATGGCTTTGATGTTACCCCCGCTCGGTTAGTGACCGGATTAATTACGGAACGGGGGATTTGTGATGCCTCAGAGGCAGGTGTTTCAGCCTTATATCCTGAGAAAATAGGCTAGTGAGTGGTTGATAGAGTTGTGTTTTTCGACTGCTTTTTCGCTGTCTTTTTAGAGGCCAAAAGTGTTGTTTCGCTTTGTTGTTGTGATTTAAATCATGATTGAACAGATTCCTTTAAACAAGGTGGCTGCTCTCCTTGTCATGGTTCATTCAACATGATGATTCATTCAACAAAAGCATTTCAATATGTAAATATCTTAATCAAATAGATATTGATGGGAACAATCTTTTGGTGGGTATTGCTCCCAACGTATCTATCAGGATATTTATGTTTCTTCAAAAGGCAATGTGTGGGAAATGGGTTGGATTTGGCCTGACGCTATCTGCCCTTTTTGTCATGAGTGCGATCGCGCCTCCATTGGCTAAGGCTGCAACCTATACCTTCAATGCCACCAACCTTGATGCCGAGCAAGGGGGCAACAACGCCGCTGGCCGCCACGAAACTATTTCCACCTCTTTTGATGATGAACGCAATCTTTTTACGTGGTCTTCTAGCTTTAGCCGCAACCCTGACAATGGCCGCTTAGCCGATGGCGGTTGGTTAGTGGTTAATCATGGGCCAGATCCCAGAGCGCAGTCTGGGGAATACGTCATTTTCTATTTAGATGGTAATCAGGGCCAAGTTTCTGCCTACGATTACAGCAATATTCATCGCAGCAATAGCTGGGGCAGCACTACCTTTTTAGGCAGCACTGCTCTTGAGACCTCTAACGAAGGCGAAGCGCGCACGTTCAGTTTTTCTCTGGATATGAGTCACATTAACAGCCGTACAGACCTTGGCCCTGAGTGGACAGGCACCGCCTTTGCCGACACTATCGGTATTTGGTTTCATGGCCTCGATGGTCTCAGTACTGAATATCTTCCGAGTGGGGCGCTATCGGCACTGAGCTACAGCGCACAAAGCTGGTACGACGCTAATTTTAAGGCGACTTTGCTGGCTAGTGCTACTGCCAATCCAGACGCACAAACCGTTCCAGAACCTTCTGCTGTTGTTGCTTTAGGGGGTTGGGCGATCGCGCTTTTAGGTATGGGGTCTTTGAAGCGCCAGTAGGTGCGTTACAACATATTAAATTTGGTCACTATAACTGAGGGCGCATCACAATGACGCATCAGATGATTGAGTCTCAAATTATCGATGATTTGAGCTTCAATCCGCTAGCTCTCGAACAATAGGAACTTGGTAGGGCCACCCCTTGTAACCGTATGGACAGCAGTAGGAAAAAGCATCTTCCGCTGCCAAATATCTTTACTGCATGCCTAACCGCCGGATTAAGGCTGACGAGCTTTGTGTTGGCTGGTGTTGCGCTGTTGGTTGTTCCTGTGCGGGGGCAACCCATTCCTGTGTCTGCGCGTTTAGCGGTCACGGATACAAGCATTAAGCCATTAGATGAGCCGTTTGATGGCCAGATAAATGACCAGATAAATGACCCGATAAATAGCACGGAACCTGTTTTACTCGCTGCCCCCGAGAACTTGAACCCCGGCCTCTACTGGCCGCGATCACCCGTTGAATTGCCGAGTGAGCAAGACCCGAATGAAACAGATCCGGAGCTACTAGAACCAGAAAATGCCGCCGCCGATCCTGACAATGTAGAAACGGCAGATGCTGAAGCTGATGCCAAACGCATTGCATGGGATGACTTAGAAATTGATATTAGCGATAGTGGGACAAACTTTGGCCAGGGCAATCGCCTGATTACGCCTGTTTTAACCGGCACCTTACCCAACGGTAATACGTTAACCCTTTCTCCTGGGTTCAATCGCTTTGCCCTACCTGATTTGGAGACGGTGTACCATATTCCGCTTACGGTGGGTTGGAAAGGGGCGATTAATGATGTGGTGCTCGAAGCTGCTGGCGGTATCGATTTGTTCAACCGACTGCCGGTTGATACGCACTTTAAAGGCAAAGCTGCTTACCCGGTGGGTAATAGTGCAACGGTCTCTGTCAATCTTGAACAGGGCCCGTATTTGTTTAATGCTAAAACGCTTGAAAATGGCATTTCTACCTGGCGATACGGCCCAGATCTCTTCTGGCAGATTGATGAAAAAACCAGTCTCTTTTCTCTTTTACGGCTAGGTCACTTCAGCGATGGAAACCGCGAGCAGCAATCCTTCTCTCGAATTGAGCGTAAATTCGCAAAAGATTTCGCTGTGGCCCTCAATGCCTTTAATTGGCGGTTTCAACAAAATTTAGAAGCCAACAGCGGCTACTTTTCACCCCCTGACTTTTTGGTGCTCTCTGCCGAAATCTCTTGGCAAAAAGCGATTACGGATGATTTGAGCTGCCGGTTAGCAGGCAACATTGGTCAGCAACGGTTAAACGGTGCTTGGGCCTTAGGGTATGGTCATCAGGCCTTGTGCAGCGTAGATATTACGCCCGCGATTCAAGCTGACTTAGGCTACAGCTTTAGTAATGTCAGCAATGGTCAGTCTGTTTTGCCAGGAGATAGTGCTTATAACGATTTCCAAATTCTTGGCGGTATTCGTTCTAGCTTTTGAGTAGAGGATGTAGCGCAGAGGATGTAGCACAGAGGGTTTGAGATAGAAGGTTTGAGATAGAAGGTTTGAGATAACGAGTTTCAGATGAAAGGATTGAAATAAAGGATTTCAGATAGGTTTGAGGAAAATGTTTTGAGGTGATAGAGATAACTGTTCAGATAAATAGTGAAACTAAAAGATCACGTATATGACCTTGTATTAAATTATTTATATATTTCCCAGACATCACGATGTCCGTAGATAAGTGCATTCGGGAAAGCTTTATACAAGCCCCTCATAACATGCGTTGCCGGTTGCAGCGTCTCGCGTTTAGCCCTCGCGACACAACCTGTAATGTGACCAACGCAACAAGCGCTCGCAGCTCACAGCTGCAAACCTGTAAGACGTTAAGGATGCAAATATGGCCCAAAATATGCTGGCAAAAAAAATTACTTTAGGTCAGCAGTTTACCCGCTTTTTTGCATTGTTGTTTCTGGGTGGGATTTTGCTCAGTGGACTTGCCCTTTCTCAAGCTATGCATAAACAAGCTGAGCTTGAGATGGTTTCACGGGCAGAAATGCTGACCCAGACTATGAATGCGGTACGTACCTATACCAGTGAGAATATCAAGCCCCATCTCGCTGATGAACTCGAAACGAATTCTGAATTTATTCGAGAAACGGTGCCCGCTTATTCTGCTAGGGAGGTTTTCGAACAGTTTAGAGAATCTCCTGACTATGCAGATTTTTTGTATAAAGAGGCGACCCTGAATCCCTCTAACCCAAGAGATCAGGCTGATGCGTTTGAATCTGATCTCGTTGAGCAGTTTCGGCAAAACAACAGTCTCGAAACGCTGACTGGCTATCGGCGCCAGAATGGACAACGGCTGTTCTATTTGGCCCGTCCACTCAGTATTCAAAAAGAAAGCTGTTTAGTGTGTCATGGCAGACCCCAAGATGCCCCGAAAAGCTTGATTCGTACTTACGGTAGTGAGGGCGGATTTGGCTGGAAGTTGGGGGAAGTGGTGGCCGCTCAGATTATTTATGTTCCTGGCCGGGAGCTAATTGCTCGAGGAAATCACTATTTGGGCTTGGTGATGGCCGTTGTTATTAGCCTTGTGGCCGTTACTATGATGCTAATTAACCGGCTGCTGAAGCGCAAAGTAGTTTGGCCATTGCATCAGCTAACAGGCGTTACCAAACGGCTTAGCCATGCCTATGCGATCGCTGCGCCCACCCCAGCGCGTAATTCAGTGGAGCTAGATCAAGTTGCGCGATCTCGCAACGAACTAGGTCAGTTGGCTCGTGCTTTTCAGCAAATGGCCCAAGCTGTGGTGAGCCGAGAGCGCACCCTCAATGAAGCCAAAGAAGCTGCCGAGGCTGCCGCTGAAGCGAAAAGTGATTTTCTGGCGACCATGAGCCACGAAATTCGCACGCCGATGAACGGCGTCATTGGCATGACCGGGCTGCTGCTCGATACGCCCCTCAGTGAAAAACAACAGTATTTTACTGAAACCATTCGTAGCAGCAGTGATGCATTGCTCACCATCATCAATGACATCTTAGATTTCTCTAAGATTGAATCCGGCAAGCTAGAACTTGAGGAATATCCGTTTACGCTCAACACCTGCTTAGCCGAATCTGTGGCACTGCTCGCTCCCAAAGCAGATGAAAAACAGATTCAGCTTAGCTACGAGGTCGCAGATGGGGTTCCCGAAGCTGTTGTGGGTGACGTCACTCGCCTGCGGCAAGTACTGGTGAACTTAATCAACAATGCGCTCAAATTCACTGATGAAGGGAGTGTCACCATTGCGGTGAGTGCAGAAACCTTGACAGATCGCTGTACCTTGAATGATCTCGCTCAGCGTGAGCAGGTTTTTCGGCTACAGTTTTCTGTTCGAGATACAGGCATTGGCATTCCACCGGATCGTTTGGATCGATTGTTTCAATCTTTTCAGCAAGTGGACTCTTCGACCACGCGTAAATATGGTGGTACGGGCTTAGGGTTGGCTATTAGCAAGCGGCTGTGCGCAGCCATGGGTGGCGAGATTTGGGTGGAGAGTGAGCCTGGGAAAGGATCTACTTTCTCTTTCACAATTGTAGTGCCGCTAGCACCCGCAGACTATGGCCAATCGGAGGCCACAAACGCTACGCTCACAGATAAACGAATTCTGGTTGCCGATAGTGAAGAAGACGAACTGAGTAATATTCAAAAGCAGCTCACCTCTTGGTCTGTTACTCATAAAATAGCGCGCTCAGGCTATGAAGTGTTGGGTTTGCTAGAACAGGCTGGCCCTTTTGATGCCCTGATTGTTGCTCAGTCACTGTCAGGGATTAAGGGGGTAGATCTGCTTCAAAAGCTACGCGCACAGCCTCAGACAGAAACGCTGCCGGTTATCTTGATAGCTGACGGTTCCTCCTCGGACGATCTTCTTACCCAGTTGACTCACTTGAATGAGCAGTACTCTACTCACCCATCAGTGAGCTGTCTCAAAAAGCCTGTTATTCAATCTAGTTTGTACAATGCGCTCATGCAGACCCTGGTGGCCGATAAAATCATGCCGCTGAGAGCTAATACGTTCATTGACTTGCCGAATGCTCAACAGGCTTTAGCCGTTCAGTATCCACTGAAGATTTTGGCTGCAGAAGATAACCTTGTAAACCAACAGCTTGTCTATCAATGGCTGGATAAGTTGGGTTACCGAGCTGACTTTGTTGGCAATGGCTTAGAAGTGTTAGACGCGCTGCACCGGCAACCCTATGATTTAGTGCTGATGGATGTGCAAATGCCAGAAATGGATGGCTTAGAAGCTACGCAAGAAGTTTGTAAGCGATGGCCAACCGAAACTCGCCCCTACGTAATTGCGATGACTGCCAATGCTATGCAGGGCGATCGCGAACGCTGTTTGGCCAGCGGAATGAATGACTACATCAGCAAACCTATTCGCCTCCAAGAACTCAGAGATGCAATAGAGCGTTGCGCCCTGCTGTTGAAAAGGAGACGCCCATAAATGTCTATAACAACTTCTAGCTTTTCACCGTCTGATTTCTCTGATGTTATTGCTGATGGGCCGTCCGAGCATTTGCCTAATCGCTCTACCATCTGGACGTACAAACACATTTTTGACCATTCTAAAGACGGTATTATTCTCCATCGAACCACGGGTGAAATTCTCGAATTTAATCCGAAAGCCATTGAGATGTTTGGCTACGGCGCTGCCGATGCTACGCGGCTTAATATCAAGCAGCTTCACCCCCCTGAGGCACGTGCCCAAGTCAAACAAGCCTTTGCCGATGTTATTAGAACCGGAGAAGTCTCTTTTGAAGCCCGCTTTTTGCGGCGAGATGGCTCTCAATTCCCAGCAGAGGTATCGGCTAGCTTATTTGAAGTGAATGGCCAGCAGCTTGTGCAAGGGATTGTGCGAGATATTACAGATCGCAAACAAGCTGAGCAAACACTCCAAAGGCAGCTTGAAAAAGCGCGACTCATCCACACCATTGCGCTCCGTATTCGAGAATCTTTAGAGCTTCAGGAGTGTCTGCAAACAACGGTCAATGAAGTGCGGCAGCTGTTGGAGGCTGATCGGGTTCTCATTTACTGCTTCAATGAGGATTGGAGCGGGCATGTGCCGGTTGAGTCTATGGTGGAAGGCTGGACATCGGTATTTCAGCAAGTTATTCAAGATCCTTGTTTTGATGGTTCCTATGCCGACTTTTTCCGTAAGGGGCAGGTGCGAGTTGTTAATGATATTACACAGGAAAAATATAAGCCCTGCTACCTAGAATTTTTAGCTCAGTTTCAGGTGCGTGCCCATTTAATTGTGCCTATTTTGCAAGGCAACAACCTATGGGGGCTGCTGATGGTGCATCAGTGCGAAGTGCCCCGCCAGTGGCAGCATTGGGAAATCGATTTGTTGCAAAAGCTTTCCATTCAGGTGGCGATCGCTGTGCAACAGGCTGAACTCTATGCCCAAACCCAGTCCGAACTGCTCGAACGAAAGCGCATTGCCCAAGCGTTGGAGCAATCGCGAGATGATGCCCTTGCCGCTGCCCGTGCTAAAAGCGAATTTTTAGCGGTGATGAGCCACGAAATTCGTACTCCTATGAATGGCGTTATCGGCATGACTGGGCTGCTGTTGGATACCGAACTAAACCCTCAGCAAAAGGGATGGGTGACAACTGTTCGCAACTGCGGTGAATCTCTCCTGGAGCTGATTAATAGCATTCTCGACTTTTCTAAAGTGGAATCTGCTCAGCTGGCCCTTGAAGAGACCCCTTTCCAAGTTGGTGCCTGTGTGGAAGAGACCATTGAACTGCTTTCTGCTAAGGCTCAAGAAAAACAATTGCAGTTGAGCTATGAGGTTGCTGCTGATATTCCGTTTGAGGTGATCGGTGATGTGAATCGGCTCAGGCAAATTTTGATTAATTTGTTGGGTAATGCCATCAAATTTACAGCGTCGGGTGCAGTTGGTATTAATGTTTCTATGGTAGAGACTGCCAACTTAGAATCTGCCAGTTCAGAATCTGGATTGACCTTGCAGTTTGCCGTTCATGATACGGGTATTGGTATTGCCGCTGATAAGTTTGATCGTTTATTCAAGCCGTTTAGCCAGGTAGATTCTTCAATCTCCCGGCAGTACGGAGGAACAGGGTTGGGTCTAGCAATTTCTCAGCGGTTGTGTGAGCTGATGGGCGGGCGGATGTGGGCAACTAGCGAGGTTGATAAAGGGTCTTGCTTTTACTTTACTGTGCAGCTAGAAGCTGCGCAGTCTCAAATAGCGCTTGCCGGTAAGCGGTTTTTGATTGTGGTTGACAATGACGATACGCGATCGCTCATTGCTAATGAATTAGAACAGCAGGAGGCGATTACCTACATTGCGCAATCTAGCTATGAGGCTTTAGGCATGGCGGCCCATGAGGCCCCTTTCGATGCGGCTATTTTGAGCTGCCACATGGGCGATCTCAGCGTCGAAAAGCTAATCGAATCGATTCAATCCCATCACGATGCGCTGCCCCTAATTATTCTTTCAAAAGATCCCTTCTCACCGCCTTCGGAAGAAGCGGTAGTGGTTACACCGCCACTAGACGAAAATTTATTCCAACAAGCCTTACAAAAATGCCTCTATCAGCCCGCTAGCTCCCCTACTAAAACCCTAGAAGCTTCATTGGGTGAGCGTTTACCCATGAAGGTTTTAGTGGCAGAAGATAATTTAGTGAATCAACAACTGGTGCAGCAATGGTTGCAAAAGTTAGGTTACCGGGCTGACTTTGTGGGCAATGGCCTAGAAGTCCTAGAAGCGCTGCACCGTCAACCTTATGACATTGTGCTGATGGATGTGCAAATGCCGGAAATGGATGGCTTAACGGCCACTCAGTGTATTCATGAACAGTGGCTAGCGGGCGATCGCCCTTTTGTTGTTGCGATGACTGCCAATGCTATGAAAGGCGATCGCGAGCGTTGTTTATCTGTGGGTATGGATAGCTATCTCAGTAAGCCTATCCGCACTCATGAGTTAGTCGCTGTTATTGAACAATACGCCCTGCAGGTTCAAGAATCGCCTAAAGCCAGCGTAACCTCAACGGTAGTGACTTCTACAGCGATCGCGTCCACTCCACCGGTTCCAGAAGAGGATATTCCCTCAGAAACGATATCCTCTCATCCGTTAGCTACAGATGCTCTACCGCCTAACGCTTCATCGTCTAACGCTCCACCGCCTAACACTCCATCGCCTAACACTCCACTGTTAGATGCTTCTCCGCCAGATGCTTCTCCACTAGATGCTTCTCCGCCAGATGCTTCAATATCCCCTCCGACCTCTAGCGGTAGCGACCTAAATGAACAATCCTTTATTGATCGCGACATTTTAGAAACCACGGCTGCTTCTTTAGGGGGATTAACCCAAGCCTGGCTGAGTCCTTTTATTGATCTTTACAGCCAGCAAAGCACCCAGCTTATGCAACAGATTAGAGCGGCCTGTGAAGAGAAAAATGCTGATTCTCTTGCATATGCGGCACATACTCTAAAATCTAGCAGCGCAGCCTTAGGGCTTGCCGTAATTGGCCAATATTGTCAGGATTTGGAACAGTGTGGCAGAAATCAAACGATGGATCAAAGCGATCAGCTGTTATCTGAACTAGAGGCTGCTTTTGACCCTTCTGTTCAGGCCCTAAAAGCCCTTATCCAGCAGCTGCCTGCCGGATAATAAAACAGACTAAAAAACTCCGCTAAAACACTGATTTCTATCAGAATCCGTATTTTTGCAATGGCCGATTTCTATCAGCATTAGCCAAAGTTGATGAAATCAACCGTACACATTACTAGCCCTAAGCTCTCTTATGCATAGCAGTGATTTTGAAGCCCCCCCTTTACGTTGGTCTCTTCTTTCAATTGTGGGTGGTGTGGTCACCGCGATCGCCCTCATCATCGGTGTGGAAATAAGCGCGGCTCGCTTTCGTTCTGCTGCCGCCGATGCTGATAAATCGATCGCTTCACCCGCCTTGCAAGGAGGCTCTAATCAACAAGAGACTGCAAACTCGAAAACAGCGCAGCCTTAGCACGTTATCCATTGCTCCCTAGTCCCCAAGCCGACACATGCGATTTCCCTTTCTCCAGCGCCTATGGCCTAAAGCTCAGCGCCCATGGCTTAAAACTCAAGGTCTATGGTCTAAAGCCTGGATTAGAGCCATTTCTCTTTTTCTCGTGGGTCTCTTAACGACTAGCTACCTGCATTTTTCCGTTGCAACCCCGCCTGTTCAGGCGCAATCTGGCAACAACCAATGTGCGGCCAACTCACTCACTGAGGAAGAGTGGGGATATGCCCAGTCTGCATGGAATTACTTTGTTGATAACGTCCAGCCCGATACGGGCCTGCCCAACTCTGTGGGCGGTTACCCTTCTGGTACGCTTTGGGATATGGGCAACTATCTAACGGCTATGAATGCCGCCCTTTGGATAGGGCTCATTGAGCAGTCTGAGTTTGATAGTCGTCTCAATCAATTTTTATCTAGTTTGAGTGCGCTGCGCCTCTTTGAAGATAAGCTGCCAAACAAGGTATATAACAGTGCCACGGGTGAAATGGTGGACTATGGCAACAATCCTGTGGATCGGGGGATTGGCTGGTCGGCGCTGGATATTGGCCGTATGCTGGCGGCTTTTCGCATGCTGCAAACCTGTCACCCTCAATACACTGACTGGATTAATGGCGTGGTAGAAGGGTGGCAGGTCGCGCTTTCTGTGAAAGACGATAAGATGTATGGCGCTGCGGTACTTCCTGACGACAGCACACTACCTGTACAAGAAGGCCGCTTAGGCTATGAAGAATATGCCGCCCGTGGCTATGAACTGTGGGGCTTTAAATTACCTGAGGCGATCTCTTTTGACCCGTTTAAGTTTGTTGATATTTACGGTATTCAAATTCCTGTAGATACCCGAGATTATCAAGAAACCAATGCCAATAACTATGTGGTTAGTGAATCATATATTTTAGATGCCATAGAATTTGGCCTGGAAGGGGACTTAGCCGACTACGCCCGCCGCGTATTTGAAGTTCAAAAAAGACGCTACGAAGAGACCGGTATTCTTACCGCAGTTTCAGAAGATAACATCAATCAACCACCCTATTTTCTGTACAGCACGGTGTACTCAAACGGTGTCCCGTTTGCTGTGATTACAGAAAAAAATGAACAATATCCGGAGCTACGCACACTCAGTACCAAAGCTGCCTTCGGTTGGCGTTACGTCTATCCAGAGAGTCCTTACGCGCAGCAGCTTTTCGACAAGGTAAAAGATACGAGTAATTCTGGGAGAGGTTACTACGCGGGCATTTACGAATCTGGGCTAAATGATCCTGAGCCACCGCTCAACGATATTCTCACGGGCAACACAAATGGGCTGCTCTTGGAAATCCTTTATTACAAAGCGAGAGGTAATCAGCCGTTAATTGGGAGTGATGGCGTTACGGTTAGTGCTACTCAAGCCGGGGCGGCTCAGCCGGATGCGACTCCTCAGCCCAGTGAACCTCAGCCCAGTGAATCTGAGCCACCACCGCCGCCAGCGCAACCCTCGCCAGTAGAAGAGCCTGCTGCTATTCCTATTGCTGTTGTTTCAGATGAGGTTGCTGCGCCTGTGGTGGCTGAATCATCTGCACCATCTGCACCTGCTAATGTGCCAGTTACCACGGCTGTGAAGCCGACAGGTAGTGGAGAACAGATTGCGCTCATTAACCCCGTTCCTTCTGTCGGCAGTGGCAAGGGGTCTACTTGTCCGCTGCCAACGCATCCCCTTAGCATCACGGACAAGCGTTATGCCCGCAATGCTTGGCAATACTTTGAAGCGAACTATCATCCCACCGGCTTTGTGGATGATCGCAGTGATCTTGATGGCATGACCATGTGGGGCACGGGCGATTATTTAGCGGCTCTGCACGCGGCTTATAGCTTAGGTACTCTAAATCATAAAACCTTCGATGAGCGCGTCCGGCATGTGTTAGGCGGCCTCCAAGAACTGCCGCTCTTTGCGGGCGAATTGCCTCATCGTGCCTACCATTCCAAAACGCTTGAACCTGTAGATTATGGGGGCAATCAACAGCTGGATGGCAATGGCTGGTCGGGGTTAGATGTTGGCCGATTGTTGGCGGCGATGCATACGCTGAAAGCCTGCCATCCGCAATATGCTGAGGCCGTCGATAAAATTACGCTCGACTGGTCTTATCTGCGGGTGGTGCGTAATGGGCTGTTGGCTAATGCAAGTTTGCAGGTGGACGATCGGGGGCGCGATCGCATTCGAGTGAATCCAGCCGCTTTATTAGGTTATGAGGAATACGCTGCTAGGGCGTTTCAACTTTGGGGCTTTGATGTTTCCCGCTCTGTGGTGGGTAATGAGTATGAGACGGTTGAGGTAGAAGGTCAGCCCATTCCTATGGAGCGCTACAATGCGCGCCCCAGACCCGATGACGCCACGCTAAACACCATTAGCACACCGTTTATTCTCTACGGTTTAGAGTTTGGTTTTGACCCTAAAATGCGGGCGCACATTGACGCGATTTTTCAAGCGGAAGCCGCCCGCTATGAGCGCACAGGCACCTTTAGCGCTTCTGGTACAACGCTCAGCATGAAATCTCCGCATGTGGTGCACAGTACGGTGCTCAGTAACGGTAAGGCTTGGAAGACAGTCGATGACCAGGGACAGAATATTGCTCGCGATCGCACCGCCAGCACGGCGATCGCCTTTGCCTATCTCACCCTTTATCCAAACCATCCCTACAGTCAGGCCCTTTGGCAAGCCACGCTGGATCTTTACAATCCTAGTTTGGGCTATTACGAGGGCTTTGTAGAGCGCACGGGTCGTACAGTGTTGGGATTCTCTGGCGGTACTAATAGCTTGATTTTGCAGGCATTGCTACACAAAAATACGCAGCAGCAGCCTTTGATTCAGCCACCAACAAACCTGGATTCGGCGTGGTGGGATAAAGTTCGCCAGGGCAATTCCGGTCAGGGGCTACCAGAAGTTGCTGCCTTGCCTATTAACTTTGTAAGCAGCGGTGAAGACCACTACTGGATCTCTCAAGGCAGCGCTGACTCTGTGGCTGTATCTTCTGTAGATTCATCGCCTGTAGCGCCAGCTTCTTTAGCGTCATCGGTGATGGCGTCTCCAAATCCAACAACACCCACAACAACACCCACAACAACATTAGCGGCCGCGACAGAAAAGAAACCAGTACTCTCTGAAGTGGACATGTCCGAACCTGAAATCTCTCCTGAAAACCCTGCCGAGCAGTCCATTCGGCCCCTCAGCGGGGCTGAACAGCAAGTGGCACTGATGGCCTGGCAGTACTTTGAAAACAACTGGAATCCATCCACTGGCCTTATTAATGCCGTTGATAACTATCCTTGGACCACTCTGTGGGATCAAGGCAGTGCGCTGCTAGGCTTACATTCCGCTTACCAGATTGGGTTGTTGCCACCTACGGATTTTGAGCAGCGTATGGAGCGACTGCTAGCGACCTTAGATACGCTGCCACTACCAACGAGTGGCTTGCCTAACAAGGCATATAGCACAACCAACGGCAAGATGCGATCACTTGACAACAAACCCGACCCGCAGGGGCGCAGCGGCTGGTCAGCCCTTGATGTGGCTCGCTATCTGTTGGGCTTAGATATGCTGCGTGTTCACTATCCGGCTTATCGCGATCGGATTGCATCGATTGTGCAACGCTATGACTTGGCCCAACTGGAAGAAGCTGGCTGGCTGATGGGCCGAGGCGAAAATGCTGACGGACAACAACAAACCTGGCAAGAAGGGCGATTAGGCTATGAACAGTATGCCGCTCATAGCCTTCAGCGCTGGGGCGTTACCGCGAACAAGGCGCTGAACGAGCCGCCTGTAAAGTCGGTTTCTGTGGAAGAGGTTTCTCTCCAATCCGACCAGCGAAATCTCCAAAACTCTGGTGCACTGAACGTGCTAACGACCGATCCTTATGCGCTTTGGGGTATAGAACTGGGTTGGACAGAGGCCGCTCGTCGCCAATCCCAAGGCTTGTTAGATGCGCAAGCTAAGAGATTTGAGCGTACCGGCATTTTGACTGCCGTTAACGAAGATTCTTTGGATCGTTTTCCCTATTTTCTGTATTACGGTGTGTACGCCAATGGAGAACCGTGGCCTGCGCTAACCAGTTACGGTGTCTCTCGGCCTGATTTGCGCAGCCTTAGTACTAAGGCTGCGTTTGCTTGGTCAGTGCTCTTTCCGCAAAGCAACTACGCGCAGCAGCTACAAGAGGCGGTTGCCACATTGGGCGATCGCCAACGCGGTTTTTTTGCAGGCCGATACGAAAATTCAGAGCTGGGTACGAACCGCTCCATCAACGTCAATACAAACGCCATCATCCTAGAGTCTCTTTTATATAAAGCCAAAGGTGAGCATCCCTTGGTGCTGGGATGATCCACGCGCGGTTCAAAGGTTTTGATTGGATTCTCAAAGTCTTGATTTTATCTCCAAAACTCTGATTCAGTTTCCCAAGCCTTGATTTAGTTTCCCAAGCCTTGATTCAGTTTCCCAAAGCTCTCTTCCATCCTGCCATTACGCCTTTATTCCTAACATGTTCTTATCCAAATTTATGGCTTCTTCTGCTCGCCTCAACTTCTCTCGCGTTCTCTCTGTTACTCTAATTGCCGGATTCCTGGGCACAGGCTGCGCTGCAACATTGCCCACCAATAAAAATCTCGCTAAGGACGCTGGAAATAGCATCCCCAATGCTGCTACCACTGCTGCTATCACGAATACCACAGCAGCCCTTGAGAAAATTATAGGAGAACCGCTAGCGAATAGCGAAGCCCAGCTTTGCGGAAATATTGCTGCGCCCCTCTCTTCAGAAGAACAAACCTACGCCAAAGTGGCTTGGCAGTATTTCATCAATAATCGACAATCGAATACTGGATTAGTCAATGCTGCCGATAGCTATCCTTCTGGCACCCTCTGGGACATGGGTAACTACCTCACAGCTCTGAATGCCTCATTGTGGCTAGGTCTTGTAGAACCTGCCGATTTTGATCAGCAGCTGAGTACTTTTCTTGTCGGATTAGCAAGCTTGCCTCTCTTTGAAGATACCTTGCCTCATAAGGTGTACAACACCGCCACAGGTAAAATTGTAGATTACGGTAACAATCCAACTGAGCGCGGGCTGGGCTGGTCGGCGTTAGATATTGGCAGAATGTTGGCCGCTCTTGATATTATTCGCACCTGCCATCCTCAATATTCAGAAGCCATTGAAATGGCTATTGCACACTGGGATTTAGAAGCCTCCATTCAAGATGGCGAACTCTATGGGGCCACTGTCGGAGATGATGATAAAACGCAGCGCGTGCAAGAAGGCCGCTTAGGCTACGAAGAATACGCAGCACGAGGCTATGAGAAATGGGGCTATAAAGTGCCTAAAGCACTATCGCTAGAGCCAATGAAATCGGTTTCTTTAGAAAAGGTCAATATCTCAGTCGATACTCGAGATTATGAAACCACCAACGCCAATAACTATATAGTCAGTGAATCCTACATTCTCGATGGTATTGAATTCGGTCTCCCAGACACGCTAAAGCAAGAAGCAAAGCGGCTTCTGAGCGCACAAGAAAACAGATTTAAGCGTACGGGAAAACTCACCGCCGTCTCTGAAGACAATATTGATCAAGCTCCCCATTTCCTTTACAACACAGCCTATGCCAACGGCACTGACTGGGCCGTTATTACCGATCAAAACGAAGCCTTCCCAGAGCTGCGCACCCTCAGTACCAAAGCCGCCTTTGGCTGGCGCTATTTATTCCCAGATGATGCCTACGCTCAGCAGGTATTTGATGTGGCGAAAACTCTTCAAGATCCAGACGGAAAAGGCTTTTATGCAGGACAGTACGAAACCAACGGCAAGCCCAACAGTATTTTGACTGGCAATACCAACGGTCTGATTTTAGAGATTCTCTATTACAAAGCTAGAGGCAACCAGCCCATTCTCGATTAACACGATTGAACCATGCTTAAGCGCTCCCACTTCACCTTTCTATAACGTCTTTTTCGTTACTGTCATGACACCTGCGATTGTTTCACAAGACTTACCTCGCTTTGCGGGGAATACCCACTCCCAGCTCAGAAAAAGAACGCTCCTTTTTCGCTACCTTGCCATTATTAACCTCATGGTCAGCGGCTGGTATCTGATTTGGCGTACCACCGAATCTGTGAACTGGCGTGCTTGGTGGATTTCAGTTCCACTGCTCGGCGCAGAAATTTATGGCTACATTGGCGCACTGATGTTTGTGATTGGTCTCTGGCGGCCATTAATGCGGCGAGCGCGCTCTTTGGCTCATCTGGTTCCGGAGCTATCACGCAGCAAGTGGCCAACGGTTGATGTGTTCATTGCATGCTATAACGAGCCGCCTGAGATGGTGGCTGAAACCGCCAGGGCGGCCCTCTCGATGAACTATCCCGTTGAGAAGCTTCGGGTGTATATATTAGATGATGGCAACAGCGCAGATATGCGCAGAATGGCGGAGAATCTGTGCTTGGAGGATTTGCAAAGACCTGAAATTCAGGACTACACCACAAGGATTAAAACAGAACGGCAGGCCCTCATTGAACAGCAAAACCAGCTAGAAGCCGCGCAAAGTAAACTTGAGACAAACGAGTTTGAGGATTCAGAGACCAATGGCGATCCATCTAGTTTGTCCATTCAGAAAATTGCAACGCTCGTCAGCCCCGAACAGCATACGCTGACTCAGCAGGTTAGCGCTACGCTGAAAACAGTTAAAAGCACTATCCACCGCAAAAACATCGCCCTGACTGAACTCTCGCGGTGCCGCTACATTGCCCGTCCCAAGCCAGAAGGACGTGCCCACCATGCCAAGGCAGGCAACATCAATCACGCCATTTTTTCGGGTAAAACAACCGGCGAATTTATTCTCACCCTAGACGCCGACCATGTGCCCAAGCCCCACTTCTTACAGCGGGTTTTGCCCTACTTCTTTCGCTACAATTTGCGCCAAGGGCAGTACGAACCCAACACAATTGCATTTGTTCAAACCCCTCAAAGCTTTAGCAATCTTCCCCCTGATGATCCCTTTGGTCATCGCGCTAAATTGTTTTATGGCCCGATTCAACAGGGTAAAGACGGGCTTAATTCGGCCTTTTATACCGGGACTAACGCACTTTTGAGACGTGAGGCGTTGGTAACTACGGGGCTTCAAAACTTTTCGCAGATGCTAGAGAAAGATAGCGATCGCCTCAGTGAATTTGAACTGATTGGCGGTCTTTCTAGTGCCAGCATTACAGAAGATATGAATACGGCAATGCGCCTTCATGCCGCTGGTTGGCAATCTGCTTATCACAACGAGATTCTGGCTGTAGGGCTAGCCCCGGATGATTTGAGTTCAACCCTAAAACAGCGATTACGCTGGGCACAAGGCACTATACAGGTATTGCAAACTGAAAACCCACTGACCAAAACGGGCCTGAGCTTCTGGCAGCGGCTTCAGTACTTTCAAACCATGTATAGTTATTTTTCTGGGTTTGCTACCTTTATTTTCTTGCTCTGCCCGCTAATTTATTTTTTCTCGGGCGTTATTCCGGTCGATACCTTTGGCCCAGACTTTGCTATTCACTTTGTTCCTGTTTACATCATTAACCGTCTCACCCTCCTTGCCATGACCTGGGGCATTTCTGCTGCCGAACTTTGGCGTTCAGAGCAGTACAGCGTTGCGCTATTCCCGCTCTTTATTAAATCTGTTGTTAGCGTTCTTTTAAAGCAGCCACTTACGTTCCAAGTCACCCCTAAGCAGCGCCAGTCAGGTGTATACCTGCGGTTAGTGTGGCCTCAGCTAGTTCTGTTTTGTCTCTTTGGCATGGGCATTCTATGGGCGGGTGTGCAAGTTGCACTTGGAAATATAGACAATCCGTCTACGTACTGGGTAAATGTGGCTTGGAGTATCTACAGTATGAGCCTACTTTGGGCTGTTATCCGTGCCTCGTTCTGGTCGCCCCCTACCGCTGAATAACCTGCAACTATCAACAGTATCCGCATACAACCATTAACTAGGAGATATTTATGAGTCAGCAAATTGCGAATCCGCAGGTCACTGTTATCCGGCCCGAAGGCAGCGTAGATGTGACCAGCAGCGAAGCTTTACGTCAAGCTATTATGGATGCCATGAAACAGGCCAATGGTAGTCTTTTAGTGGACTGTCAGGACGTTACTTTTATGGATAGTTCGGGCCTTAGCGCTTTGGTTATGGCCCTTAAACTTGCTAAAGAATCCTCTGTTCGTTTTGCACTCTGTTCTGTGGGCGAACAAGCTGCGATGCTGTTTCGCCTTACAGGTATGGATCAAGTCTTCGAGATGTTTGCAGACCAAGCCGCTTTTGAACAGACTTTGTAGCGCTGATTCATGGTGTAAAACTGGGTAATTATTGGTTACTCAGCTAAACAAATAAGCCTCACTATGCGTATGGGATAGTGAGGCTTATTTGTGTTTGGTTTATTTGTGTTTGGCTGCTACAGGCTGACAGTATCGTGCTAGAAGCGAACCTGAATAATGGAGCAGTCATCATCAAAGGTCTCTATTTCTTTGAGCTGATGAATAGTGTTGAGTAGGGTTTGCAAAGAGGGAGGTGTCTCTTGTTGATGCAGCTGCATCATGACTTCGTTTAGCCCCTCATAGTCCCATAGGCTGCCGTCCGCCTGCGGAATTTCGTAGAGGCCATCGCTGAAGCTGTACAGGATACTGCCGGGTTTAATATCGCACTGATCGCACTGGTAAAGGGTGCTGGGGAAGAGGCCGATGGGCAATTGGCCTGACTGGCCAATGTGTTGAATTTCGCCGTCAGGTGCCATGAGCCAGGCTGGAGGATGGCCTGCGCTGGCATAGGTTAGACGTTGCGTAGAATATTGGTAGAGTCCGTACCAAATGGTGAAAAAACGAGGGTTTTGATGACTCATTTGGAAGATGTTGTTGAGTCCGGTTAGTACGCTGCTGGGATTGTAGAAATTAGCATTGGGGAGAGATTGCGATCGCAATACCTGCTGCATAGATACTGACGGCAGCGCCGACCCCAATCCATGACCAGACACATCTAAAACATAGATCACCAGGTGATCATCATCGAGCCAATAAAAATCAAAGCAATCCCCTCCGAGCTGCGCAGAGGGGAGAAACTGCGAGGCAATGTTCACTTTGCCAGCAAGTGATTGTGGCAACAAAGAGGTGACATAAGTGGCGGCCTGATTCAGTTCATCGCTCAGCTTTTGCTGCTGCGTTTGGAGTTCAGCGGTCAGGGTGCGTAACGACTGGGCCGCATGGTAAATTCTGAGTCCCGCCCGTACGCGAGCCAACAGTTCTTGCGGCTGAATGGGCTTATTCAAAAAGTCATCAGCGCCAGTATCGAGGCCATCGATTCTATCTTGCAGCTCATTGCGAGCTGTTAGCAAAATAAAGAATGTGCTGCTCATATCGGCATCAGCCTTCACCGCCTGACACACCTCTAGCCCATTCATCTCCGGCATCATCCAATCGCAGATGATCAGCATGGGCGAAAAGCTTTGAGCCAGTGCTAACCCTGTTTTTCCATCACTAGCGACTTCTACTTCGTAGCCTTGCTGCGATAGAGTTTGCTTCAAAATGAGCTGGTTAATTGCTTCATCTTCAATAATTAAAACTCTATCCATCATTTCTCCTTTAAATCTTTTACCTGGCGTTCTAACTGAATTCCTTCAAAGGAAACCAGGCAAAGACACCAGTTAAAAGAAACCAGTTAAAAGAAACCAGTTTCTAATATTAATGCTGCTTACGGTCATAATTCCCCTACCAGCTTCAATAGGTTGCTAAATGCTTGAATTAATTCAACTTTTTTTGGATTTAGCGACAGAGGTCTATTGGGGTGGTGGGAAATGCCGTTAGCTTAGTCATTCTTTGCATACATCTGTTTTTAACAAACTCACGCATTTAATCATTGTTCACAGCAATTATGCGTTGGATACGAACGATGCGTCAGAGACGGACGGGTACAAGTACTCAAGAGTCAGGGCTATTTCATCTAGCGATGGGCGGGCAAGCTAAGTGGAGTCATAAATAGAGTCTTTCCTAGCAATGAGTACATTAGCTATCGTAGAAGCCTTTTAAGCGTTATCCGATTGTCGCCGGGGTGCAGGTTGTCGCCATGATCAAGCCTTCTGTTTGGCTCTTTTTACACTGGCGGTGAGTGCAGGCTTTGGCGGGTTTCTATCGATCAGCGATTGGCTTTCTCGCTATCGAGCTGACCTGCTAACCTTGTTTTCACCGCCCAAAAATCGCTTACCCTCATACAACACAATTCGGTGAGTACGGTTTGTTCTAACGGCTCTACAAATCGCGATCGCGCTTCCCTTTTCCGCACCGATTTCCAATCTGTTTCCGAAGTAGTGTCGCCCCCAATCCCCACCAGCTTCAAAAATATTCGCTGAGCTGCCAACTGCCCAGACGGCGATAACCCTTGATAAATCTCATCCACTCGCTGCTGAAGCGCCGCTTCCTCCACCAACCCCGTTTAAAACACTACCCCGTAGTGAGCCGCAGGCTGTTCTATTGCTAGCCGCAGCTCATGCGGATGCAGCTGAGTAATCAACGGACGATGTCCCTTTGTTGCCTGCACCAAAAGATTTGCAGGATGGGCATCTAACCGATCAAGGAAATCTGTCCGCATGGTTGCAACAATCTTGAGAGTACGCGTTCCTTGTTTCGGCTGGGTTTATCGTTCATGCGATCGCTACTCTGGTCTGAGCTACTAAAGTTGCTACCTTGTTTACCGGGTCAGCTAACGTCACTACGTCATCTAACGCCCTTTTAAGGGTTGCCATCATCTTATCGGTCACGGCTGGATCGGGCTGCGGCTTTTGTAATTCTGCCTCTAGTTTTTGCAGAGGGATAGCGGCCATGGCCTTGTCGGTATCGTCCATGTCTGTGTTAGATGCGATCGTCTGCTTAAGCTGTGCAAGGGCCGCGCTCGCCGCCTGCAACGCAGGGTTAGCAGCCTTCTTCGTTTGCGTTTGGCTTTGATTAATGCTGACATCACCGCCCGCTTGCACGGCATTAAAAGGATTGTTGCTGCCGCTAATGGTGACATTGCCAATGGACTGTGACTGTCTCGGTGGGCTCGGTGGAGCAGCAGGGACAAGCTCTGCCAGCGAGGCGGCTTCGGCAGTAACTTGCTCAGCGGGCGATACGGTGCCGGGTCGCTTACGATATTTCAATATGGGAATAACGGTTTCTGAACTACCGGATAGGGCGATCGCGCTACGGCCAATTTTAAACGCATCGTCATAAAGGCTGCCTGCCCCCAGCGCATCGTAAAACCCTTCGGCAAACTGCACAGCGGCTTTATCGCTAATGGGTTGATTCATGCCAATCACGCAGTCTACAAACTGATGAATTGCGATCGCCTGTACTTCTGAATAGCAGGCATTGAGAAGGACGCATTCAATCTCACCAGCTTCAAACGTGCCAAAGAGCCCGGTAATCGCCTCAGTGCTAACAATGTTTTGTTTTCCCGTATCCGTTTCGAGGACTAGCCCATGCTCTCCGGTGCCATGTCCCGAAAAATGAACAACTTGGGGGCGATGTTCGAGGAGGGCGCGACGCAGGTCGGTGGGGCGGATGGCTAGCTTAGTGATGACTTGAAAGCGATCGCGATACTGAGAGCGTTGTATCGCCTCTTCCACGAGCCGCACTTCTGCATCTACCCGCAGGGGAGAATGCCCTTGAATGCTAGGGTTTGCCGTCAAAATGAGAATCTTAATGGGATTCATTGCTGCACCTTTTATTGTTGTACCTTAGGAATAAATAAACTATGTGTTTACTGACTTACTGGCTTTATTCGTAAACGTTCAATCGTGGATTCAGGACTATTCTAAGGTTGGCTTGAACTTGCACCTTGCGCGGTATGTGTGAACGTGTCCTGTGACTCAATGGATGCACTCCAATTACCGCCCCCTCATGATTGGGAATTAACATAGCTATCAGGATGGCTGTTCTGAGTGTCCTGGTTGGTATGACGAATCGTTAGAGCTTTTGTGACGTCAGGCTCGGGTGATGGCATGACGATGTCAGGCTCAGGTGATTGCTTAATATCAGGCTCGGGTGATGGTATGACGATGTCAAGCTCAGGTGATTGCTTAACATCATGCTCATGCTCAGGTGATTGCCTAACATCAGGCTCAGGTGATGGTATGACGTCAAGCTCAGGTGATTGCCTAACATCAGTCTTAGGTGATGGTATGACGTCAAGCTCAGGTGATTGCCCAATATCAGCAGGCTCAGGTGATGATATGACGATGTCAGGTTCAGGTGATTGGGTTCGTTGAGACTCAGGTGATTGTATGGGACTAGGCTCAGCTGTTTGTATGTGATTAGGCTCAGCTGCCCGGGTCAGTTTAGTTCTCACATAGGGATCTACCAAAGTGCCCATCAGCACCGCCAATGAGATCATTACAGCGCCAGCGATTAAATGCTCCCAGTGAAAAATTTTGTGCGTTTTTTTATCCACCTGATTAATCAACGCTAACGTTTGCGGTGGCGGCTGTGACCCCTGCAGCTGTAGCGATTGCGGCTGTAGCTGTGCCTTTTGTGGTGGCTGTATTCGTTTTGAAGGCTGTTTCTCCTGCGTTATTCTTTTTCTCAAACCTGCACTGGCTTTGAGGAATGCTATGGCATCTGGGCTAAACCCACCCAGCACCTGATTAAACGCTAGAGAGTTGAGCAGCGCCATCGCTTTTTTTAGCTTGAGGCCTGTCCAGAGTTCGTCTTCGGAATTCGTTATTTTCCATTGAAGGACATCGTCATTGAGGCGATTGCGTAGGGCGATCGCTTGACGGTTTTCTTTAATCCACGCTTTGAGTGGTGCCCAAGAGGTCAGCAAAATTTCATGCGTAATCTCTACAGTTACACCGGTATGCTTACCCAGAAGTGTCGCGCCTGCTTCTTTGCTAGAAACTGTTGTGTCACTAATCAATAGGTTGGCATCAATTAATTGGGCAAGTACCCGCTGTTCTTCAGGATTACTAAATTGCGATCTAGATTCTCTTTTTCGTACGGGCTTCCAAGCTGTTTCGGAGGCAGTATTGCCGCCAATCCCCACCAGCTTCAAAAAAATGCGTTGCGCTGCTGATTTCTCTAAGGGAGAAAGCGCTTGATAAATTTGATCCATGCGTCGCTGAAGTGCGCCTCGCACGCCCCCAATCCGATAGTAAGATTTAAAACTTAAGGTGCGATCGCACAATCCTGCGTATTGGATTTCCTCTTGCCATAGGGCATCCAGCGTATATTGCAATAGCGACAAATAGCCAGCCTGTCCCTGAACATCTTTAATGATGGTTTTGACCAATCCCGTTTCAAACACCACGCCATGGTGCGCGGCAGGTTGTTCTATCGCTAACCGCAGCTCATCCGGGTGCATTTGAGTGATCAAAGGGCGATGTCCTTTCGTCACATCCGCCAGTAAGTTCGCCGGATTGGTATCGAGCCGGTTGAGGAAATCGGCCCGCATGGTGGCCACAATTTTGATGTTGGGGTTACCGGCGTGCTCTTTGCAGAGTGACGCTAAGCTGGTGATGAAGCGATCGCGCTTTTCCGAGTCACTGATGGTAAATAACTCTTCCAACTGATCGATAAAAATAAACCAAAAAGCGTCCGGTTGCTTGAACTTTTTTACCAGTTGCCCCAAGGACTGCTCCGTACCCGCCCTGACAAACTCAACCTCAGATTGTGTAAAGTGGCCGCGCAGACTGCTATAGAGAGAATCAAAGGGATCGCGATCAGGCGTTAACGTTAAATTGAACCATTGCGCCCCCCATTTTTCGGACAGCCAAGGGGCCAATCCGGCCCGCACGACAGATGATTTCCCACTTCCCGAAGCGCCTAATAATAAGACAAAATTCGTTTGTTCTAATTCATCCACTAAGCCTGCAACAAACTGGTCTCGACCGAAGAACTGGTCTTTGTCTTTTAACTTAAAGCTTTTCAGGCCCTTGTAGGGAGAAGCCTCAATAAACTTCTGGGTCTTAATCTCATTAGACGAGATCTGAATGATTTTATTCTGAGTTAGGGTAACAATATTGGCTTGAATGGCATTGAAATTATTGCTATCGCCCTCCACATGCACAGTCTCTAAAGATTGCTGCTGGCGATGTTTGTGCTGTGTTGAATTCGCGAGTGTCTGATTAGTACTCATCGTAGATTTGCCCAGGCTTTTGCCCTTAATGTTGTTACGGTCTTTATAGACCTTCAATGAGGATTCATCCTTTATTGAAGGTCTGTGTCGGAATAGTGATCATCTTCTCAACAACAGCTCGACTGGGTAGAGACTATTGCAGTGCTGTTTCTAGCGGGGAACAGCAACCATTGTTTTTTGCTCTCCTCCATACTTAACAAAGCCGGTATTGGAAAATATCCCAGAGCAGCGTTCATAATGTCATACAAAAAACTTGGTGATTGCTTCTAATAACACTATCTGCGAGCGATGAGCCCAAGGCGTACCTAAAACGGTCATCAGTGAAAGAACATCTTGCCAATTTCGGAAAACCACATATTCAAACCAAAATCTGTTGTCTATTTTCTGGTTTCACTTCTAAGACGATTCTGGGAGATAATTGGTGATTTTTTAAATGAGCGGTTAAAAAAATGAACGATGCTATCGTCTAGCCATTGCCATTCTTCTCTCTCTATTCATTCGTTTAGTAAAATCTGTTATTCAGAAGAATAAGTCACGGCTGCGCATATTCCCTATGTTGCAAGCCCCAATTCAAATGTCAAGCGTGGCGCTTAAAGTTGGGGTCATCTGCCCATTAAGTTGGGGGCATCCCCCAACTTTAGCCATCTCAAAACTGCTATAACCCTATCTATATCAGGCATTCTAGGTAAAGTAATTCCCATTCGAATGGGGCCAGCTTGCTTGCCTACCTTGAAGGTGTTGAAACACAACCCCTCAAGGAGCCTCACAATGACTGCACAACCTCACATCTGTATATAGACCTATACCGATCTCGGGAACGGCAGAACACAGTTCATTCTGGACTGCAAAAGGAGGCCGCAGGTGCGATTGCCCATCAGCCAACACCCGAAGCTAACTTGCTCAAAAACGAGCTAGTAGATTATTTGTCTCAATTAACCTCAGACCTTCTCGTTAGGCTTCGTGAGCCACTCATTCTGCGATTTTATCAAGAAAAATCTTATAAGGAAGTAGCCTTTCAGCTAGGGATTACAGAAGCAACCGGACGGAAACGCATTCAACAGGCTCGAATGATTCTGCGCAAGCAGTTAACCTGTTATCTCGCGGGAGACTCTAATGCAAAGATCTTGACAACAATGCATGATGAAACACGCTGCAACCCAAACGCTCAGTCTCTAATTATTTCACAACTAAGGAGCGGTCAATCAACAACTGTCGGATTTTGAGGAATGGCTCTGTAATTCCATTTGGGTAGGTGTTCGTCGAAGACAATTTTTAAATTGCGTTTAATAGCCTCAGTCGCATTGCGCCCCGTCAGGTACTTTCTCCGAA
>JBGCGG010000040.1:0-14107 GCA_045110585.1 Phormidesmis sp.
CTCAAAGGCACGCAGGGCGACCGCATCAATGCGCTGCTTGCTGCTTGCGGATTTAACCTACGGAAGCTTTTTCGAGCCATGGAAGATAGCGAGTTTTTGCGAGCACCTGCTACCTAGATTAGGTTTTTCAGGGACGACTAATTAAGTAAAAAAGCGTTCCGTCTAGTTCCACACATGTGTGGAACTAGACGGAACGCTTTTATGCGCTGAAGGTTAGAGGCCAGTTGTTCTTAATTTTTAAAGCTCAGCCCACTCTTCGGGGAGAACATTTGCCTGAAGCTCAAAGCCACCACTGCCATCAGGGGTCAGCACATAAGCTATTCCTTGAGGATCTGGGTATATGCCCGTGGCAGATTCAAAGATATCATCATGCCCAATGATGACTGTATTGGTGCCATCGGCAGGAACCGCAGTGAGTAAAGGTGTTACGTTGTCCTTCATTTCTTCTACTTGCGCGTCTGTGTAGTCTTCAAACGGTAAGAAGTTAAGCTTGGCGTTTTTCTCATGGGTGCCAAAAGCAATGTCTGCTGTTTTCCAGGCGCGGCAGTATTCGCTAGTGATGATATCGCCAACAGGAATTGCTTTGTCCGCAAATGCAGCACCAATCGCCTCAGATTGTCCGATGCCTACGTCGTTTAGCTTGCGTTGGGTTTCACAGTCATTGAGGTTCAAGCTTGGATCGGCTTGGTCGGCGTAGTCTTTTTCTGTTTGGGCATGACGGAAATAGATGACGTGTCCACCTTCTTGCAGTGCGCTGAGTAGCTCTCCACCGCTTAGCTGATCGACAAAATCGGCATTGGCTTGCTCGCCAGCGCTGTAAGCACTGCCTTCACCGCCTTCACCGCCTTCACCACCTTCACCGCCCTCGCCGCCTTCAACTTCAGCTGCTATATCGGGAGTATCAGTGTCTACGGTTTCTGCTCCACTGCAAGCTGCTAAGCCTGCGACTAATCCAGCTGCCAAAAACAGTTCAGCTACCTTTAATCGCTTTGTCATTTAGATATCCTTACCAAGAAAAGTGTAAAATCAGGTCGTTCTTATTGAAACTGATTATCAATCAGAATTCAAATAATATATTTGAATCGTTCGTTGAATACAATTAAAATTATAAGATTGAAATTTATGGCTGATCGCTGATTTATGCCTATTTGCTTAGGTATTTATGCATTTTTTGTAGATGTTTCAGAGCAATGAGATGTCCAAGCATCTATGCGATAATCCTTGTCAACTTTGCTCAGAAGGCCAGTAAGAAGCTATTTATATTCGATAATAAATCTCATTAGAAGGCATATTTACTTGCGCTGCTTTACTTGCGCTGCCTCACTAGCAAAGCTCGCTGTGCCTGCATTCCAATCGATTTTATTTGATATTGCTATTAATGATAATAGATCTTTATAAATGTGCTTGTAGCTCAACTGGATTCAATCACGAGCATGGTGCTAATTCCTTATGTATTAGGACTTCAGAGTCACTTATGAAGTTTTTTCTGATGTGAGACTTCTATTGAATGTAGGATTTCGTTTCAATAATAAGCACTGCTTATTATTGAAACGGCCTGAATGTGTGAATTTCAAAGCGGAACTAAGCCATTTTTTCAAGCAGTATCAGTGCTTTCAAGCTTTTTAGCGGTCACTCTAGGTAGGCTGAGCGAGGGTGCAGACTCATCTATTATTGATAGTCCTTCTTAATTGAGAAAAAAATACGATAAGCTGCAACGTGAATTTAGCTGTGGTGTCAATATTATGGTGGGTCATATCTACTTGGCAAAACTGCACTTGCATTGGATGGCGTTTGCTTGAAAAGCCTATGCTTCTGAGGCATTGCCTTTCAAGCGTCTTAGCGGCAATGCTGCCATTGAAAAAATGCTTTTAAATTATTCTTGACACTAATTGTCAATTAACGCTATAACTACCTTGATAGGAATTCATCTCATCAAGGTTTGCATGCCCTGACGAGATGACTCGGTGAGATGTCTTAAATGAACGCGCTAAGGCAGTAGCGGAATGCGGCTTTGCCTGTATGGCAAGTGATAGCTTTCTCTGTGTCTGGGTTCTGTTCTGTTTTTTTATTGGTAGAAGGTGGCTGGTAAAGCTATCTATTTATTTTTCTAACCCGAAGAGTTTTTTATGGTGCTTTCTAACGTAACGGTCTCTTGTGAAGATCGCTGGCAGGTGTATCATCGCCTTCAAGAATTGGATATTGAGTGCGCGTGTGCTGGTTTTAAGCCTTTGCAGGTGAATCTCCGAACGCCGACCGAGGCGTTGCAGGTATGGAGTGTGACGAGGCGCGTCTCTGCGTCGAAGCAGTCTCTTGTTGCTATGCTTTCGCAAAGTTGGAAGGCACCAGCGGCTCAGCGATAGTTAAAGTGCTGTATTAGTTATTGGGGTGCTGTAGTCGTCTAAGACTAAGCTCCAAAACTAAGATCTGAAACGAAGGCCCACAACTAAGATCTGAAACTAAAGCTCAACGTTAACGCTCAAAATTAAGCATTCTCTAATGAATTCGGCTGGCCTATCTTCACTCTGGTGGAGATAGGTTTTTTTATGGCATATCTGATCTAGCTGTGTGTACTGCGATTACTGACTCTTGGTAGCACTCATTGCCTGAGGCATCCATAAACGATAGTGGATTTATGAATTTGTAAAAGCGTATTTATAAAGTAGAGAAGTAGTGTCCCTTGTGGAACACACGTGTTTTGCTGGAGGCGCTATGTTAAAAGCGTTTACCTGACAATGCTTAATGGCAAATGTTTAACGGCAAATGCTTAACGGCAGATGGCGAAAATCTGGGAAATGAATGTTTGGAGGTAAGGGCTGACTGTGCAGACTCCACATCATTTTGCTGGAAAGAGAGCTATGGAAGAGGTTGATATGGCTCAGGTGCGATCGCAAATATATAAAGACTGTTTATTGAGCGGTTTGCATCTTGCGCTTGCAAACATCTTTCTTTATCGTCAATGCCTCGTGTCGTTTACTGGCTTCGGCACCGAAAGATCTATCACCGAAAGAATGGTATGAAAATCTTTAGAAAAAAGTTGTTGCTCAAGGTTTTTCTGGCCAGCGTGATCGCGATTGTGATCATTGCTTATCATTCTGTCTCTTCGGCGCAAGTCTGGGAATCGCTGAACCCTGGAGCTGGTGGCCAAGTTCAAGATGTCGTTTTAGATCCGCACGATGACAACCATGCATTTGTCCTTTCAGATGTAGACGGGTTGTATCAAACGCGTGATGGCGGCAACCAGTGGGACTATTCATCACGCGGTTTAGCAGGTACTAACACGCTGACCTTGGCTTACGATCCGGTAAATAAGAACCGCATTTATCTGGGAACGACCGTTGGTCTACACGTATCTGATAATGGTGGCGAGGCTTGGACGCTGCATCCCACAGTGCGCCGCAGCGCCAATGCGGATTTGCTGACTAAAACAGGCCGAACTGAAGAGTTGGCCATTGGAAGCTTAGTGGTAGATCCAGAGAACCACCAGCAGGTGATAGCCGGTGTGGGTAACAAGCGTGACAGTACGCTCAACCGTTCTGCCGTCTTTCGCTCAACAGACGGTGGCTCAACCTTTGAGGTGGTTCGCTTTGGGCCAAATTCAGGGCAAAACAAAAGTATTTTACAGCTGGCGTATGATCCCGCTCAGCAGGTGGTGTTTGCGGCCACGGCGGAAGGCGGACTGTGGCGCGGTGACAGCTTTGGTGCGCGTTGGTCGCCAGTGCGCAGTCCGGCTAATGTGACAGGCCGAGTAGAGGGGGTGGCAGTTGCCCCTGACGGCACTTTGTACGCGGCGTTTGGCCGCCCTAATTCACCAGGGACTTTGCTTTTTGCCAGTCTCAATCAAGGGGAGAGTTGGCAGGCGCTTACTGGTGAGGGGACACCGGACGATGCTAGCGCGGCCTTTCGCAATCTAATTATCGATCCTCGTAGTACTCAATTGCAGCACCGTTTGCTAACCGCAGCGAGTAATCAGCGAACCGGCCTCTACGAAGTGACTGTTGATTGGCCGAATACAGGTTCCAAAACAGCGACGCCAACGACTCAGTGGAAACAGGTGTTTTGGTACGACCAGCGCAATACAGTCGCATTTGAGATTGGTTGGGAAGGGGGCCTGTATGGCAATATGCCACGCCCGTTAGCTTATCAGTATGCGCCGTTAGGCTGGCAAAACCGAAGCCTTTGGGTTTCTGGCGATCAGACACTGTTTAAGGTGGAAGCGGCGAGTGAGCGTGAGATAGGCCAAAGTGAGACTGGCCAAAGCGGGACTGGCCAGAACGTATCGAGAAATTGGCGCGATCGCTGGCAGCAAATTTATACCAGTGAGCCGCAGTCTAGCTTTTTTGAAGTGCCGGTAAATGCGGCGTTTATTGGCGATACCATATCCACCATTGATAAAATTGACACCTATCGCAGTCGTGGCTGGCAAAGCACGGTGGATATGGACATTAGCCGCTACGGCAATGTGATTATGCGCTCTGGCGCAGATCATGGCGTAACGCTGAGTTGGGATAATGGCCAAAGCTGGGAGGATGCTTCTAGCCCTCGCCGTGCTAAGTCTCAGGCCAATGCAATTGTGACTAAAGGCGATCGCGTTTTTTTGTTGGCGCACTACAGCGGCCCGTTTGACTTTGGAGCCTCTAATACCGAAGGCGAACTATGGGCGGCCAGTATCGATCCGCTCAATCCTCAGCCGGTTCGCTGGTACTTTATGGCGGGAGGCACTGGCAAATATGGTGAGGCGCGGGGATTAGCCAGCGATGTGTACACCAATATTGTGGCCGATCCGACTGAGCCAGGACGCGTTTATGTGAGTACGCGCGGGCAGGGCATTTATGTCATTCCTGATATTGCTTATTTGTACGATGCGCGTTTGAACAATCTCCCCCTCGATTTTTATTCGCGCTTGCCCGATAGCCCCAGTGCGAATGAGTACGAAGGCTCAATGGTGCTCGATCCCAATGATAATAAAGTCCTCTATGTCGCTAGCGGTAACACGCTGTTTAAAGGCGTCCGAGATAACAACAGTAGCCCGCGCCTACAGGAACAGCGCTGGACATGGACGCCCATTCTCTCTTCAGATTCGCTGATGACGTTTGATGCGTGGAGTCGGGCGGGGAAAACGATCATCGCAGCCGCAACGCGAGCCGGCGATCGATCGCAATTACAAGTCTCTGCTAATGCCGGTAAAAACTGGCAGCGTTTGTTAGATGTAAATGATTTAACGGCTCGCCGTACGCCCCAGTTTGATTTCAGTGAGACGAATCCGCTTATTTTTGCAGTTGCAGGCCGACAGGACAACGTTTATTTGAGTGTACAAATGCTCGCACCTAACAACCTGGGCTATGGCATGTATGAAGTGACATTAGCCAACAACCGGTTCAAACATATTCGAGATGTCACAGGCAATTTGCCGTTTCCTAAATCGTTTAGAACCAAAATTATTACTGATCCTGTGACGGCTGAAACCCATCTTTATTTAGCCTCTTGGGGTGGGGGCACCTGGCGGCTCCCGCTACCCTCAGACCCATAAGCGTTTCCCAGCTCAATCAGGGGATTCTCTGGAGGAGTTCAGGATTATCGGGTTCGCGTTCTTGCGCCAATTTAAAGTACTGTTCTGCTATTTCCTGGCGTCCGGCGTCTTGAGCAGTTTCCGCAAACCACAGGGCATACCAGCCGGCTTGCGGAAAATCTTCGATCAGTCGCATGTAATTAGTTTCAAGGTCTCGCCATACATCGGCGCGATTGTAATACAACCGTTTACTGAGGGAGCGTTTGGCCAGTGATTTATGGCTCTGAGTCACAATTAAAGGAATCGCCGTGCCTCTAGGTGCTGTCTCAGCCGCATTTCTCACGAAGCGTAACAGTTCTTGTTCATTGCCTCCCCACTGAGGTTGCAAATCAATGGCTTTCTCTTGGTAGGCTTGGATAAAATGAGGGTAGGTCTGTACAGCTTTTGTAAAATAAGGCTCCATTTCTGCTGACGGCGCGCCAATATTACGACCTAAAGACAATATCCCCAAAAGTGCGGCTGGGTTTTCACCGTCAAGCTGAAGCGATGTTTGCCAGTCAGCAGCACTATAGCGTAGCCGATCCTGATAGATTTGTCGGGCACTTTCTGATGTGCGAGAGATGGTGTGGTTTCCTCGTGCAACCCAAGCTAAGTAGTAATAGGCATGGCCTCTTACCGCATACGAGTAGGCGCTAGAAGGAGATTTTTCTATTCATTTATCCAGGCGAGGTAATAACGCTGTGATTAACTGCTCTTGAGACGTCGGTGTCGCCTTTCCTGACAATGCGTACTGGATGATAGTCGGAACCATTAAGGTTCCGCCCCGAGTCAGCGTTTTTTCTTGCGTTAATTTCAACAACATATTTTCTGCTGCTGAGAAGTCTTCTGCTTGCAAGTGTGATATTAGCTGTTGGGCTTTGCCTTCAAAGCTATCCGCATTTCTATAGATATGAGGTGTGACTGACGTATTTTTTGTGAGTTCTAAGTGCGTTGACAATGGCACTGAAGCAGTGCAAGCACTCAGCAGCAGTGTGCTCAAAGATAGGCTTAAGCCACAGCGTAGTGATTGCTGCGCAAATGATTTCATAGAAAGGCAGGTGCGTGGTGTCTGGATTTATCGTGCCCAGATTAGAGAATGCTGGATTAAGGAATTTTTCCATCTCTGGTCAATTGAGCCGATGCTGTGCTTTTTACATACGCGATTGCAGATTGGAGAAAAAGGGCTTTAAGTCCTGAAACTGTCTTAGAATCCTTTAGGCAGTGTCTGTTTGGCACGCTCTGTTAACACCGTTTCTCAAGTGCATGGAAAGATTCAACTTCAAAGTATTCAGGCGTTTTTGGGCGATCGCAAAAGCCTACTGGTTTGGAGAAGATAGGTGGAAGGCACAGGGATTATTACTGCTGATTGTTGTGTTGCTCTTGGGCTACACCGGTTTGAGCGTGTTGCTCAATACCCAGCGTGGTGAGCTGATTTCGGCGCTGTCGGCGAAAAGTGAGCAGCGCTTTTGGAAAACCGTGGGTGTTTTCTTAGGCATTTTGGTGGTGTATGCGCCGCTGCTTGCAGGCTATACTTTTTTGCGCGATCGCCTGGGCTTGGCCTGGCGACGCTGGCTCACCGATAGCTTTATTGAAAGGTATTTTAAAGATCGCGCTTTTTACAATATCAATCAGTTTAGCCCTGATATTGATAACCCGGATCAGCGCATTGCTGAAGATGTCAAGAGCTTTACCCAAGAGTCATTGGCGTTAGTTTTGATTGCGGTTGAGTCAGTGTTGTCCATCATTGCTTTTAGCGGCGTGCTGTGGGGCATTTCCAAAGAGCTTGTTCTATTTTTAGTGATCTATGCTGTTGTGGGTACGGCATTGACTATTGGTGTCTTTGGGCAGCCGCTGGTAAAGCTTAATTTTGAGCAGCTTAAAAGAGAGGCCAACTTCCGCTTTAGTTTGGTGAGGGTGAGAGAAAACGCAGAGGCGATCGCGTTTTACCAGGGGGAACAGCAAGAATCCTCACAAATCAAAACTCGTTTTATGGCAGCGTTTGATAATTATAAAAAATTGCTGAAATGGGAATTAGCGCTGAATGGTCTGACTAACTTCTACGAATTTATTCCTTTTGTATTGCCTGCGATTGTAGTAGCGCCGGGCGTATTTAGCGGAGAGGTTGAGGTAGGTAAAGTTAGCGAAGCTCAGGGGGCTTTTATTCGAGTTTTCTTTTCGCTAAATGTTGTTGTAGCTCGGCTTCAATCTTTAACAGCTTTTGGGGCAGGCATTGATCGACTCTATGACTTTTCTGATTCTATTGGTGAACTTGAAAGTGCTGATGCGTCAGCAAAGAGCCAGTCATCCACAGAGACTGAGACACTCATAGAGGCGGAAGGCACTCAGGAGGGCGCTAATGTGGTTTCTAATACTAAATCTAGTAATGCTGAATCTAGTAATGCTGAATCTAGTAGTGCTGAATCTAGTAATGCTGTGATTGCACTTGAGCGCTCGCCCATATTAGCGCTCGATAACGTAACGCTTCAGACCCCTAACTATCAAAGAACGCTCATTGAGAACCTTACACTCACACTAGATAAAGAAGAATCACTGTTAGTGATGGGGCCAAGCGGATGCGGAAAGAGTTCTTTGATGCGGGCGATCGCAGGGCTGTGGCAGTCTGGAACAGGTACTATCCGTCGGCCCGATATACAGCAGTTGTTATTTTTACCCCAAAAACCCTACATGGTGCTTGGCAATCTTAGACAACAGCTGTTATATCCCTATCCGGAAAAAAATATAACAGATAAGCAGCTGACAGCAGTCCTCAGCCAAGTTAATCTGCCTGATTTAGCGGAACGTTACGACAATGGTTTTGACACAATAGAAGAATGGGGCGATGTTTTGTCATTAGGTGAACAACAACGCCTTAGTTTTGCACGCGTGCTGCTGCATCAGCCTGCCTACACTATCTTAGATGAGGCCACAAGTGCACTAGATCGTGACAATGAAGCGCAACTTTATGGCCACTTAGCCGCAGTCAATACAGCTTATGTCAGCGTTGGCCATCACGAGTCTTTAGAGCGCTACCATAAGCTTCATTTACGACTGGCTGAAGATCACACCTGGAAGATAGCTCCATAGATGTTTGTCTATGGAGTGCCGACAAAAAGCTAACTCTTTTCTCCGTATCGCGTAATAGAGGATGTAACATTTTAATCCCTAAGTTAATCTTTTTTGGCGGGAACAATATATACATAATTTCCATTTGAGTTCCAAAACGGCACTTCCCTAGTCATGTCTGATACTGCATCGCGGTCAGAAACGCAGTCATTATTATCTGCTTCGGCAGCAGAACCGTTTGCTAGGCATCAGAGCTTTTGGCGACGGCTCAAAGTTAGTAAACGAATTACATTAGGGTTTTCTGTCGCCTTGGGCGTTATGTTTGCCGGAACGGGGACAGGTATTCTTGTTGGTAACTTGTATCAGCATGATGCGTTAGAAATAGAAACGCAGGTTCAAGAAGAGATTGAGTTGCTTTCCCAACTCCAAGCAGGGGTTTTGCAGGCGAGAACGCATCAACAGCAGCTCATTCCGCTTAGTGCCTTTCCTGAAGACTTTCAAGACGAATATAATCATATTCTCAAACATGCTGAGACGATTAATGATGTTCTACAGGATATAGATAACTATTTTTTAGCTGCTTCAGAGCATGAGAAACTCTCTGAAATGATTGATGTCTTGAGGCTATCTAAGTTTATTGATGTCCATGCAAGTGTCCCTAAAATATATTTAAAAGAACTAGATCAGCTGGTTAATTCAATTGATGTTGAGAGCTTAAGTACGCCTACTCAAGTTGAAGCAGCTCAGGCCAAATTGTTAGCGTTTACCAATAGTGAGTTAGCGATCTTATTTGACGGTGTTTCAGATGATCTTTCCGGCATTATTCAAGCAGCTAGAGAGGATTTAGTGATTGCTCGCCAACAGGCTCAATCCGCCTCACAGTTACGGAACTGGATTATTAGCTTAAGTATGATTGTCTCTTCTGCTATTGGTGCTTTACTCGCTTTATTGATTAGCCGATCTATTAGTACACCGCTTAAAACTGTAGAGAAAACGGCTATTCAAATCACTAGAAATGATAATTTCGATTTGCGTGTGGATGTCATGGGCGAAGATGAAGTTGGCACCGTGGCGGCAGCGTTTAATCTTATGATTGAGCGAGTGAATGATTTGCTTCATGAACAAACGGTTAAAACTAAAGCCCTAGAGGAGAGTAATCAGCAGCTAATCTCTACTCAGAAGCAAATGATTGAGCAGGAAAAGCTGGCTTCTTTAGGATCTTTAACAGCAGGCATCGCTCATGAAATTAAAAATCCGTTAAACTTTGTGAATAATTTTGCAGAGTTATCTGTTGAGCTAACTGAAGAACTCTTTGAGGAATTAGCCCCCCAAAAAGAACAGCTTTCATCTGAGACTTTTGAAGATCTGACTGAAATTTTGGAAATGCTCAAAAGCAATGTCAGTAAAATTGAGCATCATGGTAAGCGGGCTGACAAAATTGTTGCCAATATGCTGCAACACTCTCGCAGTGGTGACAGCGAATGGTCTGATGTCAATTTAAATGAGCTGGTTGCGGATGCAATTAATTTGGCTTATCACGGAATGCGCGCCAAGCATTCTGACTTTAACCTAACGTTTGACAACGACTATGATGACAGCATTGGAACTGTGCGTGTCTCTGTTCAATCATTAAGTCGAGTATTTCTCAATCTGGTTAATAATGCTTGTTATGCCATCTATCAAAGACAGCTCATAGAAGATGACGCATTTAAGCCTTTGCTAAAAATACGTACCCGCAAAACGAATGATGACACCGTTAGCGTGTGGATTCGAGATAATGGCACAGGCATGAGCGCCGAGGTAAAAGAAAAAGTTTTCGAGCAGTTTTTTACTACAAAGCCGACTGGAGAAGGGACGGGGCTAGGGCTATCGCTTAGCTACAACATTGTAGTAGAGCAACATAAGGGCACGCTCCAAGTGGAGTCAGAAGAAGGCATTTATACAGACTTTATTGTGACACTGCCTATATCGCAGGAAACGGTATAAGAGTGCCTTGAGAAGGCGGCTTAGGAGAATGCCTTGAGCGACTGAGTATCTTCAATAAATTTCAAAATATGAATCACAGAAAACGAGAATCAATAAAATGTCAGTAACTCAACCTATCCGTATTCTCGTAGTAGACGATGAGCCAGATGTTGAACCCATGTTTCGACAAAAATTTCGTAAAGAGATTAAAGCTAAGGCAATAGCCTTTCACTTTGCGTTATCTGCGACTGCTGCTTTAGACTATTTGCAGGGTTCGGGGGATGCCGCAGAAGCTACGCTCATTCTCTCAGATATTAATATGCCTGGTATGAATGGGCTAGAATTGCTGAAGATGCTAAAAGAGAAATATCCATCTCTACCCGTATTTATGGTGACGGCGTATGGAGATGAGCGCAGTCAAGAAATTGCTAACGACTATGGTGCCAACGGGTTTATTAATAAGCCGGTCGATTTTGCTCAGCTTAAGGAAGATATTTTTAATGTAGTAGCTGTATAGAACTATCATGACTTACCATATTTTAGTTGTTGATGATGAACCTGATATTGAGGCTTTGCTCTCTCAGCAATTTCGACGAGAAGTGCGCACTGGAGAATACGCTTTTAGCTTTGCCCAAAATGGAGAACAAGCGCTTGGCGTGTTAGACGAAGTCGCTAATATTGATATGGTTCTTACTGATATTAATATGCCAGTGATGGATGGATTAACGCTGCTTTCGAAGCTGAATAAGCGGCAGCAGATGCCTAAAACTGTAATCGTATCGGCTTACGGCGATATGGATAATATCCGTAAGGCTATGAACGATGGGGCTTTTGACTTTATTACTAAGCCTGTTCAGCGTAACGATTTAGCATTGACGATGCAGAAAACGCTGATGGCTGTAAAACGCGAAAAAGAGATGAAAGAACAACTTGTACGAGCAAAACTACAGCTCGTACATGGTGAAAAAATGTCTGCACTTGGCCGAATGGTGGCTGGTGTTGCCCATGAGATTAACAATCCAGTTAATTTTATTTATGGAAACCTTAATCCTGCTAAAAACTATGTTCAAGATTTGCAGACTTTAATCGGGTTGTATCAGAAAAATTATCCTAATCCCACTGCAGATATTCAAGATTTTGAGACAGAAATAGATCTTAATTTTCTGACAGAAGATCTCAATAAGTTATTTAACTCTTTAAGCGTAGGGGCTGTGCGTATCCGCGAACTAGTAATGTCCTTACGAATTTTTTCTCGATTGGATGAATCGGCCCAGAAGGAAGTCGATATTCATGAAGGTATCGACAGTACGCTGTTGATTTTGAACAATCGGCTTCAATCTTCTCGTCAGCAGAGGGCGCGTATTGTTGTTGAAAAAGCATATGGTCAGCTACCGCTGATTGAATGCTACCCTAGTCAGCTTAATCAGGTTGTGATGAACCTACTGGCGAATGCTATTGACGCGCTGGAAACCCATTATGAATCTTTAGAGTCGCAAGGGCTGACGCCAAATACGGGTAGGATTCAGATTGTGACTGAGCTAGTGGATAAAAATTATGTGCGCATGATTGTGGCAGATAATGGGCCAGGTATTGAGGAAGATGCGATCGCTAAGCTCTTTGATCCCTTTTTCACCACCAAACCTGTGGGCAAGGGCACGGGGTTAGGGTTATCCATTAGCCATCAAATTATTGTTGATAAGCATCATGGCAAGTTTTATTGTGAATCTACGCCTAATGAAGGAACCCGCTTTTTTGTAGAGCTGCCAGTTAAAGCGATCGCGGCTATGAAAGCCTCTGCATAGATAAAACGAATAAAACGAGATAGTGTGCTAGAGCAGCAAGATAGGATGGTGCGCTGGAACAGCGAGATAGAATAGCAAGATGAGATGAAAATAAGTTTACTCACAGCGTTCCGCCTTTTGTTTACTAACCTTGTATTGGTTTCTCTTCTGTTATGTGTGAGCTGAATTCTCTTCTTTTAGTAGGATATTAAACAGTAAATATTCAACTTTTTGTGGAGACAGCAAGTTTTACGTTCAACTCTCTTGATAGAAGTTTAAATTATCTTTTATCGTTTACGCTTGCTTTGAAATCAAGCAAATCATGCTTGTAGAAACACTCAAGTAAACGTAAATGGAGACACCCATGACTGAGCAGAACGAGAAAAAGAAGACCCTAGAGACCAGTGGCAAAAATACACTTTTGGAAGGAAGCTCTCGCACCACAGGGCAAGGATCTAAAACTGAAACCCGCGATGGCGCAGAACCTGAGGCTCCTGGTAACGACGGTACGTTGAAAGGCAGTCCTAATCAGGGAACAGAATCTCGATAGTCTTGTATAAATTGACTAAATCGAGAATGTGGCAGTCTTTTCTCTATAAAGTTTTTTATCAGCCTTGCAGCTGAGATTACTTTTATTAGACTGCCTGCTGTCGCTTTATCCGCACTTTTTGCTGTCGCCATTGTATGGGTATGTCCGTTCGGTGGCAAAAAATCACTAACGTTGTTTATCACCTTTTCTAATATTATGGTTGCCGCTCAAGAACGTAGACCTAAGCCCGAAGATATGGACGGTCAACAGTTGGCCTATCCAGCTAGCCAAGCAGATATGAATATTGCACCCGACAGTGATCTATCTAATTACAAAGCCGCAGGTAAGCTAGTCGGAAAAGTCGCGATTATTACGGGAGGCGATTCTGGTATTGGAAGAGCCGTCGCGATTGCCTATGCAATGGAAGGTGCCAACGTAGCTATTTTATATAATGCGATGGATGATGATGCTCAAAAGACAAAGTCTTTAGTGGAGGCAAAAGGGGGCCAGTGTCTGCCGATTAAGATGGATGTGCGTAAGTTTGCGCAATGCGAAGATGCGGTTGAGAAAACCGTTAAGGCCTTTGGGAAACTCGATATTTTGGTTAATAATGCTGCGTTTCAGATGGTTCGGCAGAATTTAGCTGATTTAACGATTAAGCAGTTTCACGAAACGTTTGAAACGAATGTATTCGGTTACTTTCATATGTTCAAAGCAGCCTTCCCTTATTTAAAAGAAGGCGATGTCATTATTAATACAGGTTCTATTGTTGGAAAAATGGGTAAGGGCATATTAGTGGACTATGCCGCTAGCAAGGGTGCAGTTCATGCCTTTACGCAGTCTTTAGCGCAGGCGTTAGCTCAGAAAAAAATTCGTGTGAACTCAGTGGTGCCTGGGCCGGTATGGACTCCGAATATTCCGGCGACGATGCCTCAAAAGATGGTAGAAACTTACGATAATGACAATGCGATGGCGCGGGCAGGTCAGCCTGAAGAGTTAGCTCCTTCGTATGTATTTTTGGCCTCTGAAGACAGCAGCTTTATGACTGGGGCCTGATTGGCTGACAAAACATAGGATTGAATGCTGTTAAACCTATGTGTTTGTACGTTTCAGAGATTTTGGAAAGAAGTGGGAGCCAGCGTTCTAGAATTAGATACGACTCAAACTATAGAAAAAAAGTGAAAAAAACTCCCGTCTTTACGATGCCTTGAAAGTTTGGTTGGG
>JBGCGG010000041.1:0-9848 GCA_045110585.1 Phormidesmis sp.
GCAAACTCAATCAGCATCTGCTTGAACGCTTTATTTACAACTTAGACTTGGACGAGACTTGGATTAAATCGCATCACAACTACCAAAGCCTCTGTGAATACGGTGTCCTCGTCTCGTAATTATGTCCGGAGTATTGATCTAAGTGCTGATGTATTTGCACTTGGCTAGCCGTTTTGACTAATGTTGTTTACTGGTTATGGTCGTCAGGCTCCATGCCATTAAAGTGACAGAGGAATATTGTTTATAGTTTAGCGAATTTATGAAAGGCGATAAGTGTGACTTTTCGCTTGCTAAGGCTATACGCAATGAGAACAAGTTGAGCAGCGCCTGTTAGTTGGCAGTAATTCTTTTTGAGAGAGTTGTTGCAAACAAAGTTGCCGAATCTATTCACTATTCAATTTTTGGAGAATCTTTCACATGAAAAGTATTTTTACCTATCTTTCTACTGCTTTTTCTAACTTTAAGCGAGTCTTGAAGCCTGTGATGGCGGCTAGTGTCTGTGCGCTGCTAGTTTTTTCTGTAGCGACTCCAGCTTGGGCGTTTGGCGGCAGCGATTCTAAAGCATCTAAGGGGCTAGAGCAGTTGGAAAATGTTCAGTCGAAGTCTGAAGATGCGATCGCTTCCGGGCCGAAATCAGGTGCTAACGGTACGCGCAGCGTTACTAAAGATTCTAACGAGGGTTTGAATGGTGTACAGGGGGCTGCTAATAAAGAGAATATGATTAGCCCTGAAGATGCTAAAGGTACAACCATTAAAGACAGCATTGAAGATGCACTAGAATCTGTGATGCCTTAGTGCATAGGCAGTGGTGTCTTAATCGCTACGTTTCACAGAAATGTTCTAGCAGTGATGCTTTGACAGTAGGTTAACCAATAGGTTGTTCATCTATAAGGGTTGTTCTATTTATCCTTTTTTAGATGAACGGCTAAGGCCACAAAACTACGATCAGCACTTGTTTTCTAGATCGTGGTTTTGTGGCTTTTTTTTGTGGCTTTTTTTACGGCTTTTTTATGGCTTTTGGGGCATGTCGCTTTTCTTCGTGGTGACACTCTGTCTTACGGTAGAGAAAAGTGGAGAGAATGCCGCTGTAGGGTGAAAGCGAAACTTTGATGTGTGGCGATCGCAACTTATGGAAGGTAATATCACGCTGTCAGCGGCGACTGAAAAAATAACCGGCATGGTTCAGTCGGCGATCGCGCTACTCCCTAATATTGTTATCGGTGTTTTTGTCTTTATTATCTTCTGGATTGCTGGAAAAGTGATTAGACGCTTCGTGCGTCGTCAGACACGCGATCGCGATACTCGGAACGTTGGTCTTGTGTTTGGGCGGCTTATTCAAGGTGGCCTAGTCATTCTGGGCTTTTTGATTGCTGCCACAATTATTTTTCCTAGCTTTAATCCTGCTGATGCGCTGGCTGCGCTGGGGATTGGTGGTGTGGCCATTGGTTTTGCATTCAAAGACATCCTGCAAAACTTCTTGGCGGGCATCTTGATTTTACTGACTGAGCCTTTTCAGCTAGATGATCAAATCGTATTCGGTAGTTATGAAGGCACAGTAGAACATATTGAAACCCGCGCAACGACCATTCGGACTTATGATGGTCGCCGTGTGGTGATTCCTAATTCGGAGCTGTTTACTAACGCAGTTACGGTCAATACTGCTTATGAGCGCCGCCGTTTGCAATACGACATTGGCATTGGTTATGGGGATGACATTGCGAAGGCAAAAGAAGTCATTTTAGAGACTTTGCGTAGCGCTGATGATGTACTGGCTGATCCTGTGCCAGAGGCGCTGGTGGTTGCACTTGCCGATAGTACGATTAATATTCGTGCTCGCTGGTGGGTAGAGCCACCACGCCGCTCAGATGTAGTGGCCTCTACTGACTGGGTACTTGAGAATGTTTGCAATGCGTTAGTTAAAGCCGGAATAGATTTACCCTTTCCGACCCAGCAAGTTCTATTTCATGATCAAACTGAAGAGACAGATGGCGACAGATCGAGACAGCGGGAAGGCTGGCCTGTCCAGCCAGAGAGTGAATCGCCTAGAGCGCTCAGTCTCTCACGCTCTGTACTCACAATGGTAAAGACTCAGCGTGATCGTAATAGTAAGGCGAGTAGTGAAACTCAGTCATCTGAGCAGGTGACGTAAGGTGAGTGACTTTGAATAAATTATTGCAGCTTAAATGTTGGCTTTTGGAGAAGCGGCACTTTAGCACTGCTTGGTATGACAAAGGGGCACAGTCAAAACCAACGGAAGAGGAGGCGCTGGCTCAGCTACCAGCGAGCAGTGCGGATAAGCTGTTGGCAGCGCTCAACCGTTTGCAGACGCCAGTTTGTGAGCAAGAGGCCGTATGGGGATGCGTAACTGAGGCGATGGCTCGCTGGCGACGCTATCCTAGCGGTTCATCGGTTTCTGTTGTGATACTTGCACACCCTGTGTCTTCAGTGGCTCGCATTTTAGCCGATTGTTTGACGGATAAAGACTCTGGCTTGTTAAAGCCAGCGCTTCGGGAGCAAGATCTGTCGTTGAGGCTGCTGGATTGGGTAGAGCGTCCGGCAAACGTGGAAGAAATCCAAGAGAAAATAAGGCGTAAATTGGGTTGCGAGGAGAAAGATTGCTCCGCGGATGATTGTTCGGTAATAGATGACTCACTAATAGACGGTGTAGGCTGTGCAACGGCAGCGGAAGAAAAGGCTGAAGCGGAAGAAAAGGCTGAAGCAGAAAAAGAGGCTGAAGCGAAAGAGACTGCTGAAAGTGTGTTAGATGAAGAAGATCGTAAGGCAGTAGAAGGCGATGACGCTTTGACGTTGGCCGTGATTCCAAATTTAGGCTGGTGTTTTTTACGCAGTGTCGATGGATTAGAGGGTGTAGATTATCTGCAGGAGATGCTGTTGAATGCTCACCGTCAGTTTTGGGTAATTGGTACGGGCAGGGTAGCGTGGGAATATCTGCACTCCACCTTAAAGCTAGGGGCTTACTGTAGTGACACCATCGCAATCCCGAAGTTGAGCGGCAAGCAGTTAAAGGATTGGTTAGCGCCGATCATAGAGGAATTTGGCATTCGCTTTAGCGACCGGGCTTTGCACCAGCGGTTAAAGCGCTCAAAAACCCTATTGCAGAGCGATATTTCTTTAGAAACTTTGGGTGAGATTCGATCTGAAATAAGTCAGGAAGTTTCTGCTACTGTGCAGTCTTCTTTGCGGGCAATGAAAGATGAAATAGACAGCCAAGACAAGCCGCAGACCATTGATGAAGAAAATACTCTACAGAGAGATTATTTCGACCGGCTAGCAGACATTTCAGAGGGCGTTAGTATTGTGGCTCTACAGCTATTTGTGATGTCGTTGCGTTACCGCGAGACAGAGATAGCGCCATTGGAAGGAGATTCAGCCGTTGATTCGGCTGAGGCTCAGGAAAGTAAGAACAATGCCAGTAAGAACAATGCCAGTAAGAAAAATGCCAGTGAGAAAAATGCCAGTCGGCATGACTCTGGAGAAGCAAACTCGGCGAAACAGCTGATTGCAACCGTACCCAAGCTGCCGTCGCTTCCAGATCTTGATCAAGGTGATTTATATTTACTGTATTCGTTAATGCTGCATGGCGATTTGACGATTCGTGCTTTGGCTCGCAGTTTAGGTGATGCGCCGCAGGTTGTGAACAATCAGGTGCAGGTTCTTTGCCGCGCTCGGGTCATAGAGCAAAAGCATGGAGTGGTGAAGATAAACCCTGTTCACTATCCTAATTTGCGCCGGGAGCTATCTCGTAACAATTTTATTATTGAGGTGTTGTGACTTCGTTGCTTGAACCCATTGAGGCGTCTTAAATATGGCGATCACAGTACCCTATTCAATATTTTCTTTTAGCTTTTTTACGGATTTTTGGCTAGCGCAGTCAGTCAGCCAATCTGCTGGAGAAGCTGCCGAAGCCGCCGCGAGTCAAGCCGTACGTGAGACGGCTGATCAAACTAGTCAGCTGCTATCTAAAATTACAGGACTCAAGCTTGTACAAGCGATTATTATTTTGGTGGCTGCCTATGGTGTTATTAAGATAATTGACTGGCTCGTCATTTATCTTTCGGAGCAGGCGGCCCGGCATAGCCGACTGCGCATTAAGCAGTTTCAACCGCTAATACGCACCTTTGTGATGACGGTGACGGTTGTTATGCTGATGAATTTGTTCTTGAACTTGTCCCGAGAGAATGTGCTTGCGGTTACAGGCACAATTGCTGTTGCGTTGGGCTTTGCCTTTAAAGATTACGCCAGCTCTATTATTGCGGGCATTGTGGGCCTGTTTGAAGCGCCGTATCGGGTGGGCGATCGCATTGCTATTGCCGATGAGTATGGCGAAGTGATTAGCTATGGGCTACGGGGCATTCGGCTGCGTACGCCCAGCGATAACATCGTAACGGTACCTCATAATTATATTTGGACTAATGCTGTCTCTAACGCAAACATGGGAGAGCTGGAAGCCCAGGTCGTGACAGCGTTTTATTTGGCGCATGAGGCTAATCCTGAACAGGTAGAAAATATCTTGTACCGCGTTGCGCATACGAGTAAGTACACCCATCTCAAGCTGCCTATTACGGTTGTGATGTCGGAGCATAGCTGGGGAAGCTTATTTAAGCTTCGTGCCTATCCCCTCGATGCACGATACAAGACTGACTTGACGGTGAGATCTAAAAAAGAATTCGCTAAGCGGAACATACCCTATCCCAAAAGGTTTGATTTGACAGAACATCCCAGCGATTAGCGATGATAATGCCTCGCAGCGGATACAGGGCGATGACTGAGTAAAAAGACGACTGAGTAAAAAGATGACTGAATAGAGAGATGATTGACTTCAGCCATAGATAAATAGATATCAATCAATTCACGGTAGGGCAAGAAATACCTGCGATGTTAGGAATTCTAAACACCGAGACCTTGATAAAAAACCACTGTAGGCAAACAGGCTCTAAACATAGTGGCTTTGTTAAGTGAAAAGAGCTGTTGCGAAATAGTGAAAAAAACAGGCCTCGCCTGCCTTGCACACCTTCCCTTTCTCCTCTTTTTTAAGCGGCCTCCAGATAAAAGTTCCATAGACCTGCTGCGGTCAACATCAGGTGGTCATCAAAGTCTTTTTTTCGATTTCGATAGATATCCGCTGCTGCTTTGTAGCGTTTTATCCCACCAAAAGCATGTTCGACGACGACACGCTCACCGCTGAATAACCGGTTGTCGTCTTTCTGTTCCTGAGTAAGCTCTCCCCCTCTCGGTTTCTTATGGGGGAGTTCTACATTTTCATACTCACTTTCAAAACCTTGGAAGCCTAGATCGACCTGAACTGGAATATCACTTGGGATGTGCTCGGCAATCACTGAGCAATCCAACAGACACTTATCATGAAAGCTGCCATCTTTGGCCGGGCTCAGCAGTAGAATGCGCTTATCTTGGTCACTCAACCCCAGATGTTTGCGGGTATTTCGTTTCTTTTTACCTGTATAGGTACGCTCTTGACGCCGTTTATCCTGCGGCCTCTGAATAGGCCGTTCTACGCCATCAAGGATGACGCGCTCGGCGTCTGGAAAACAGGCGATGAACTCAGCCACGCTGCGCAGTTGACGCTTGGGCAGCATCAGTTCTTCACCCAAGGCAGTTTCTAGGATTGGTTGCAACCGATGTAGCCATCGATGGGCTTGGGAGCGGTCGAAGGCAAAGAAGATGCCAGCGAGATCGAAGGTGGGGTAGCACTTGAAGTAGAAAAGCACGAAAAAGAGCTTGTCCTCCATCTCTTCGAGATTCGCCTTACGCCCACCGCCTGGTGACCGCTGACGTTTTGGAGAAATCGGGTGGGCGGCTTGATAGGCTTCAGTGAAGCTCGGCAAGAGCTGGTCAAACGCGGCCAGATTCAAACCTGTGAGCGCACGCATCAGGCGATCATTTTTGAAGACGCGATTGATATCCAGCATTAGACAAAACGGGGACAACGAAGTTACGGGCGTTTCAGCCATTTTAACGCTTTATTTCGCAACAGCTCTAAAGTATAAAATTTATCTTAAATAAATTATCTATGTACATAGATAATTTATTAGCGTGGAATCTGTCCTCAGTTCTAGAAAATTTTAATCATTTTGCTTTTGCTTGATACGTAATGGTTTCAAAAATATCTATTTAAAGATAGATGGTGTGTGACTGAAATATTTTGGAAAGCTCGGTTTTCCGTACTGATCTGCCGATGTTTTGGCCTTATGAACAGCATTTACTTTTGTTAATATAGCTAAGCAAGCAACAAAGGCTAACAATTCTGCGCTTATTTATAACCGTGGAAAAGATACCTCTGAGTTACTGCGAGCTTGCAAGCCTCTGCTTTTAAGTTCTCTTAATCAAAACTCAAAGAATATCTAAATGACAGACTTCGATTCTTCTCAAGCGCAGAAGACTCAGCTATCAGAATCTTCTCATTCCACCCCATCTCTCACTTCCACCCCATCTCTCACTTCAAATAGTCAATTTCACCAAGAGCAATCTCACCTCAGTCAATCCTCTCACAGTCAATTTCCCCATAGCCAATCTCCAGCCAGCCAGCCTTCCAACAGCCAGTCTTTCAACAGCCAGTCTTCCAACAGCCAGTCTTCCAACAGCTCACTTTCGAATAGTTTAGGCGTTCGTTCTAAACCTTCTCAAAATAAACCCCTCAATGATAAATCGTCTGCGTTGTTGACAGTCGGCCAGCTAATGCGTTCGGTGGCACAGTCTGTGCAGCATTTGTATCGCGATCGCTTAGGCCATACGCCGAGTAGAGTGACGTGCGATTTGGTGAATGACAAACTACTGATATGGGCCGAAAACAGCATTAGCCGTCCAGAACAGATGCTAGCAATGCTAGGTAGCGCTCAGCTACCGGCTGTTAGTACGACTCTTCGGCAAGGATTGCGAGCAGCCCTGATCGAAATTGTAGAGCGCACCTTGAAAGTTAAGGTGACAACGCTACTATCGGATATTTGTTACGAGCAAAACTGCACGGTTATGGTTGTACTCTTGGCAAGTTCTCCGCGAGTACGCCCTTCCCGCACGCGTTGACTTAGACCACGATTACGCGGGTACCCATACCGACACAGAGCCTGCTGAACAGGTAAAGTCGGCCCATCCTTCTGCATTGGTTGTGATTGGCTCACTCACATGTTCTGTTATGTCTTTGTACGTGCGATTGGGCTGCCCTATTTCCATCCACTTGCTGCCTGCGTCTCCATTGCTGATAACAACTGCCATTCCGCCTGGCAGTTGTTCGGTGCCAAGGCGCGTCCAGCCAACCGTATTTGGATGATCAAAATAGTCGTATTGGTCTCCAAAAGCATAGTTGCGTCTGGCTTCTAGGAACTTATCGATGATCCAACGGTGACTATCTAACCAAATCTCGTAATCGCCGCCGTCGGTGCCTTTGTCGGTGTAGTGGGCACCGTAGTAGTCAGCGTAGAAAAGGCAGGGATAGCCGTCTTTGCGTAGCAAAATGAGTGCATATGCGAGCGGTTTAAACCAGGCTTCTACAACAGATTCTAAAGACTGTAATGGCTGAGAGTCGTGATTATCTACTAGGGTGACGGCTAGCGTGGGCTGCTCTTTTACTAAACTGTTGTCAAAGATGGTGCGCAGGTCGTAGTCTTTGCCTTGCTTGCCAGCTTGCTGAAAATTATGGTGTAGCGGCGCATCGAATAAGGCCACATCTCCGCCGGTAATTTTAATAAAGTGATGCAGCGCTTCCACTTCATAAGACCAGTATTCACCTACTGAGAACAACTTTTTCTGGCTATGCTCTCGTACATGCTGAATCCAGTTGGGGAAAAAGCCTGCTCGGATATGCTTAACGGCATCGAAGCGAAATCCATCCACACCAGTGGTATCTACATACCACTCACCCCATTTCAGCATCTCTTCTCGTACTTCTGGGTGCAAGAAGTCTAAATCGCAGCCCATAAGGTAGTCAAAACTTCCTTTTTCTAAGTCTACTTGCTCAGCAAAAGATTTGCCTTCGAAGAGATAGATAGCATTAAAGTCAGTGTCATTGAAGCCGTTGTAGTCTACGGCGTTAAAGTGCCACCAGTGCCACTCAAAGTCTGAATATTTGCGGTCTCTGCCTGGAAAGTTGAAGTGTGTCCAAGCTTGAATTGTGGTTGGATCGCCAATGGCCTGATTGCGATTGTTGGGGGCGAATGGGGTGGCGATAAATTCTTCTGATTCGTCGCCGCCTAACTTATGGTTAAGCACTACATCGGCATACACAGCTATGCCCTGGGCTTGGGCTGCCTTAACGGCTGTAAGATACTCATCTTTGGTGCCGTATTTAGTTCGAACAGATCCCTTTTGATCAAATTCTCCTAAGTCGTACATGTCGTAGACGCCATAGCCTACGTCGTAGCCGCCCGCTGAGCCTTTGTATGCAGGGGGCAACCAGAGCGCAGTAATGCCTGCATCTGCTAACTCTTTGGCGTTTTCAGCAAGCTGGTTCCAGAGGTTTCCATCTGGCTCGTTATACCAGTGGAAATATTGCATCATTACGCCATTAGGAGCAGACATGGGGTGACCTCGTTCAATATATTGCTTTTGAAATCATGGCTATTTTGAGAAGCTCTCATTAGTCAAAAGGGTATATGAAAGAGACCATAGAATTGTATGCCTCGTGAAGTATCTTTTGCACTGGTGTGTGCAGTGGATACGCCAGGTATGCAAGCTTGGCTAGAGAGAACACAAGCCAGTATGGCAAGGAAAAGGCTAGCTTGACCAAAGCTAGTACGGGAAAGACCAGTTTGACCAAGTCTATTGTGCCAAAGGCTGTTGTGCGTTTTGTAATAGGGCTAAGGTTAGGTGCGGAGCGCGCGGCATTTTTATATAGATTGAGAGAGGACATACATAACGCTACAGCCGATAAAATTTCGGGCTATGACGGCTTCGGACGAATGACGTTTATAGATGACGCTTAACCCGTTTTCGATGATGCTGGTGATAGTCTATTTTCTCCATGGCTAGGGTTGCTACGTTGCCGTGAAACAAAAGCGAAAGCAGTACGGTGAGGGTGACAATACCCCAGATGAGGTGGATACTTTCAAAGGTGGCGTTGTTTTGGGCGTAGGCGAGATAATAAAAAGAGCCAAAACCTCGAATGCCTAAGAACGCGATCGCGTTGGCTTCTAGCTGAGAAAGGCCCATCCCTAACAATGCCAACCGCCCCGATAGCGGCCTGACTAGCAGCATAAACAATACTGCAAACAGAAGATTTTGCCAGCTAAATAGTGCCATATTAGTGGTGGCCACAAATCCACCTAAAGCAATTAATAGCAGACCGGCAAATACTCGTTCTAACTGCGTGGCGAATTGATAGGGCTTGGCGTAGTAGTCATGAAATTTTTCGACATTTTGGCGGCTAGAGACAGATGCGGCAAACACCGCTAGAAACCCATAACCATGAACCGCTTCGGCAATGCCATAAGAGAGGAAAATGGCAGAAATAACAAAGAGCCCTTCTCTGGTTTCCTCTCGAATCATTTCATCAGAGATGCGGAAAGCGTAGTGTGCTAGCAGCCAGCCGATAGCAGCCCCCACGGCAATACCCATCACCACCCGATAAGTGAAATCGTACGCGAACCAGCTTCCTATCCAGGTATTTATAGTGCCTGCATCGGTAATGCCTCCGTGTTTGGCCATGTTGATAGCAAGATATACAAACGGAAAAGCTAGGGGTGCATCCCACTTTTGTGGTGAGCATAAATACTTAGGTCTGAAAATATTTCCTTTCCGCTATGCTGAATGTAGCTTTCAGCCCTGGTATTTAGACATGGACGCATCCAAAGCAGAGCAAATCAAAAGCCACGCAAGAG
>JBGCGG010000042.1:0-22899 GCA_045110585.1 Phormidesmis sp.
CCTTGGCTGAAGGTGTTCTCGATTCCTACCTTAGAACAAGGCTTCGAGACACTCATCACGCTGATGAACCTGTTTCAGGGGGCAACTTTCTCTGAGGCCCCTCATCTCTCTTCTGCCTAGAGTCATTAAAGAGCGATAGTGCATCTGAATAGCTATCTAGGACAGTTTTCTAAAAGCATCGCCAACCGCATCCCATAGGGTTTCAAATTGCTGTATTGTCTTGCCCAAGTAGTGTTTTAGGTTCGCCCAGAACTTCTCTATCTTGTTGTAATCTGGCGAGTACGGTGGCAGGAATAACAGCTCACAACCCGCCGCTTCTATTAGTTCTCGAATGCGGGTGGACTTATGGAAGCTCGCGTTGTCCATCACAACGACCTGTCTTGGTTTGAGCGCAGGCACAAGCATCATTTCTATCCAGGCTTCAATCAGCAATGTGTTGCAGTAGCCTTTGAACGTCATCGGTGCGACCACCTCACGGTCGCACCAGCCTGAAACCATACTGATGCGTTCGGTGCGATGGCCTAACTTCAACGCATAGAACCGTTCAGAACGATGGCAATAGCCATAGGGATAATTGTGCGTGTCATCGACCCCTACTTCATCGACGTAGACAATCTGTTCAGGGGCATAGCGAGCAAGCTGTAGCAAGAAAGCAGCGCGTTTAGCCCTATCCCTTTCCCGGTACCCATACGTCTTTTTTTCTCGTAAACCCAATACGCTTCAGCGCTTTGCCGATAGTCACGTCTGAAATCGGTTCTGGCCATAGCTCGGCCATCTTCTGAGCTGTGAGATGGCCATGAGCGATCGCAAACTGTTTGAATGCATTGAGGTCTTTGATCTTGGGTTCAGGGCCACGTTGTACGGGTTGTTTAGGCGCAACTGAGCCTGTTGCCTGACGGCGCTTGAGCCATAGGTCTAGCGTGTTGCGGCTGATGTTAAATGTTTTGCTGACGTGGGACTTCTTTTCGCCACGGTCAACGGCGGCAGTTGCTTTCTCGCGGAGGTCTAGGCTGTAAGGCACGGCTTATCAGGTAGATATAGATTGATACCTAATACTATGTCCTACTACGCCATTAGGATGCAATAAATCACACACAACCAGACAGAGACATCGCACCTACCTTGGCACACCAACGGCTTCAGGTTGAAGCTCTGTATTAGAAGGTGTAGGAAGCAGACCTTCCTTGGGTTGCATCCACCACACTTCAATCATTTCATTAGGGTTGGTGGGAGAAGGAACTTTGCCTGCAGGAACCATCACATAATCTTTTTCAAATAATGGTACAGGTTGTTCCGAATTCTGAATTATATTCTTTTGCCAAACACCGGAAGTCGGTGACTCTTCTGCTTTAGGTTCAGCATTAGAGGACGGATTAGCTCCTTCTGAGGAAGGTTTTGATACTTCAGTAGCAGGCGGCAGTGGAGCAACAGGTGGCAAGACGAAGCGGCTGAACAAATGAGCGGCAAAACCTGCCAGCAGAGCTAGTGGTATTAGCATGCTGGTACGCAACCGGAAGTAGGTGTGGGCCTTACGGCTAGCAGTGATATATTCCTGCGCGAGAGCAGAGAGCTCATCCTTGTGGAGTTGTAAAAACGCAAGGGTTTCTTGCAATTGAGTGCCGCCCAACAAGTACTCGCTGCCTTTAGGGCGATCGCGCTGTGCCCATTCTTGAGCGCTCTTTTCCAACTTACGCTGCAATCGCAATACACTGCGTGACTCAGCCAGCCAAGTACGCAATAAATCCCAGTCATTGACTAAAGACTTATGCACAATCTCAATGGTTCTAGGGGAGCCTAAAACAGGTTGTTGCACATCTGAGACGTTATTCAAAAACCATGCTGCCAAAGGAGATGCTTCATCAGCCTGCGTTTGCCAGGCCGCTGTCGGTAACGCAGTCCCTTGTTCTTCCTCTGGGCAACAGCAGCTCGCCGAAATAGCAGCCTGAGACACAACGATCAACCGCTCATTGGCCAGCTTATACAATGTGCGATCAATCAACTCAGGTGGAAAACTATCATTCGTCAGCTCGCTTCGATAGGCACGGCGCGCACCATCTTCTTGACCTTCACCTAACTCACACAGCCCGAGAAAAATCCGTCGAGCGGCAAGCTTCATATCTTCATTGAGGTTGGAATACACCTCAGTCGCTTGCTTCTTCAAAATATCGCGAATGCATCCTAAATCTGTATAGGCTTCCAACGTCAAACGCGGCCGCGTCCCTCCTTTCTCACTGTTATCTCTCCGTCGCCACAGCTCCAGCATGGTCTGCTGAATCAAGGGTAAATCCCCCGGTGCCCCAGTCGTATCTAACAGTAATAAATGCAGCAAGCGGGGATCGATTTCAAGCTCCATCTTTTCAGCAGGTTTAGTGATCACCGCCTTGATTTCATCGTGCTTCATCGGCGTCACAACCACCGTATGCTTTTCTACCAGTGACTTAAAGTCTTCGTAAGGCAGTAAGCCATCCATAGCATCTGCACGTAAGCCAATCACTATGCCTAGGGGAGTGCTCTTATCGGCCAATGCCTCAGTCAGGGCGCGCATAAAGAGGGCACGCTCAGCGAGAGTCGCTTCATCAGAAGAGGGAGTGAGCAGTTCTTCAAACTGGTCAATAATCAACCAAAGTTTAGATGCTGATGGAATAGATGTCTCACCATGCTTGAGTAAATTCGCTCTCACCAGTTGAGATAGACCATTGCCCGTGCTGTCCGCCAATAGCTTCTCAGCCTGATGCATTTGAGCGGCTCTTTGAACATCATCAGCAGCGGTGGTGCTGAAAGCAGCTGCCAGGCTTTTGAGCGGATGCTGAGTAGGGGTAATGGTTTTGAGCGTCCATTGATCGCTGCCAGCAATATGATTGCCCTTACGCAGTTGATGCATCAGTCCAGCGCGTAGCAGAGATGTTTTACCACTACTGGAAGGCCCAATCAGCGCACAAAAGCTATTGTCACTGATCGCTTTCAGCAATTTAGCGGTCAAGTCCTTACGGCCAAAAAAGTATTCAGCATGGGCTTCATCGAAGGGAGAAAGACCACGGTAAGGGCAAAAACCGAAGGTCAGCTTTTTGATACGTGCGAGCGTGCTAATCGGCGTTTTAGAAATGGCTGCTTTAAGGCCACTCACTCGCGTGAGTACAATTTCACTGCCAGAGCTTTCAAAAAGAGGCTGTTGAATTTCACCTCTAAGCTGCTGACTCACGTGATCAGTCAGCGTGTAGTTGGTGATTTTACCACCGGCCTGCTTATGAGGGTTCAGGCCCGTGAGCAGCGCTTGAGTAAAGACGCTATGTTTGCCGGTTAGCGATTCGTAAGCGGATTCATATTCGCGGGAGGCCGCCATGAATAAACGATCAACACCTTGGCGAGCCCCCGGATCGGCATCCGTAAAACTCATGAGAGCCCCACTATGGCAACAATCCAAAATCACAATGATTTGACGCACAGGACTGTTTTGCAAAAGACGGCGCAGCCAGTCCAACGAGATGCCAAAGTTGCCGTTACCAGGATTGGTATCACTGGTTGCGAGATAGCCTTCCTGCACACCGGCTTCCCGCTGGAGACCGTGGCCCGAAAAGTAGAAAAGGGCAGTGGTAGGAATGTTTTTCCCCTTAGGCTTGAAGAGCTGAATGAGCGACTCTTCGAGCGCTTGGGTCGTCACAGGATTGCGATCACCCACAGCAGGACGGCCTTTGCGAATAACCTCTGGCAATCGGTGAACGCGAAATTCACCCTGGGTTTGCAAGCAGGCGGCTACCGCCTCGGCATCCGCAGCCGGTGCAGCAAGAGGCGGCAAAGCCTGATACTGATTGATGCCAACAATTAGCGCATCACGTGACATGAGTAAAACACCCTAAGAAAAAGTAGCGATCGCTCTCTCTAATAAATCGTTAAACCTAATAGATGTAGAGTCAGCTCGCGAAAGCAACAGAACAGCTAACAACGTTAAGTAACAAAAATAAGGTTGTTAGCCTTGTTAACCTCTGAGAAATACCAAGCCGTTTAATCTATGCCTAACCAATCATATTTAATTGATTAGAGAATATTTCTTGCGGTGGCTTCCTAGTTGAAGATAGACAACTTTTCCTGCAAATAACTAGGGGGTTTTGCCCCTCTCATAGCCATAGCAAAAATGCTTGATAGGACAGTTACACAGTCCATTTGCGGAAAGTACTTACGTAAATGAACTGATAACAAATGATGTTGATGTTTCTCGTCTTTTTTCTGGTTAAGAACATACAGAGTTAAGTATCTAGTCCAATAAAAAACCCGTGTATGCACGGATTACTTTATTTCTATGGCTCCTTCTATCAAGGATTATTGTTTCCATCTACGCCAAATGGCTTGTTTTTAATTATTTCCAAAAAATCAGTATAAGAAACGATGAGCCACTCAAAAAATATTTTTATCAATGCTAATAAATCAATTAAATAAATTTAGTTGATTTATTATTTACAACTACTTTTCTTGTTTTTAATATCTCAAAAATACGTGTGATTAAAATATCAATAAAACTAATTTTATGAGTCTATTTAGAATTAGAAAATACGTACTTAAAAAGTGCCTAAAAGGCTCTCCATCTAGCATATTTATCTACTTCACTAAGTGCCTTTAGTCGTTTTTCACACCCCTTGAAAACAGCGACAGCTCAGCAGGCACAAGAGTTTCGACGCAATATGCATCAACTGAGAGATCTCTGACAGCTGACCTGGCTTCATCTTCTTGGTTCCAGGCATTAGCATCAACCACTGGCATGATTAGGCATGGCTATAGGAGAGGTAACGTAACCATCGCACGCACCCAGTACACATACATTTGAGCCTCAGCTCACCTATTCATCCATAGAAAAACCCCTCATCCAAAATTTGAACAAGGGGTATTCAAGTTAACCACTATCGTCTTAAACCAAAAACTCAAGTCAAAAAAGCAGGATGATAGCTGCTTTCGCAAAACTACTTAGAGGAGATAGGCGGGCATGGTCAAAGACACTTAGTGGCCTGCACTTAGTGGCCTACAGTTGGTGACCTGCGTTTAGTTGACCTGCACTTAATGGCCTGCACTTAATGGCCTGCACTTAATTACCTGATAGTTTTGCCTTTACAAGAGCCTGCACTTTACCGCCATCTGCTTGCCCTTTAAGCTTGGCCATCACTGGCCCCATGACTTTACCCATGTCACGCATGCTAGCGGCACCAGTTTGAGCGATCGCGTCATCTACAGCCGCTTCAATATCAGCATCAGATAACTGTGCAGGTAAATACTCTTCTAGTATCTTGAGTTCTTTAGCTTCCTTATCAGCCAATTCATCACGACCCGCATCAGTGAATTGCTTAATGGAATCACGACGTTGCTTGGCAAGCTGCATGACAATCGCAAGTTCTTCTTCAGTCGTCAGTTCCTCGCGACCATCGGCACGAATGTCACTTTCTTTTTCAATGATGACTTTTTTAATTCCGCGCACAGTTTCAAGGCGTAGTTTATCTTTGGCTTTCATCGCCGCTTTGATTTCGTCGGAAATACGATCTTTTAGACTCATGGGACAGAGAACGAGTAAATAAACAGGACGCTGTTACCGAAAACTAAGCGGCGTCGCAGACTACGAATGCTTAATAGAGTTGTCCACCAGCAGTAGGGGATGGACAACTCTATTAAGACAGTCATAGAGAACAGCGACGCCGCTCAACGAAGGCAACAGCTAATGAGCAGCACTCACACAGTGAGCTAAAAAACACGGCCAGCTAAAAACGACCCGCATTTAATATTCAGGCACGGAAGCATCCACTTCTCGACTCCAGGCCAAGATACCGCCTGTCACATTAGTGCCTTCAATGCCTGCTTCTTTAAGAATGGCGAGTGCTTTAGCCGAACGACCACCCATTTTGCAGTGTGCTATTAAATTGTGGCCGTTGAGCATTCCCTTGAGCTTAAGAACGCCATCGCCGTTTTCAATTTCGCCCAGCGGAATCAGGGTAGAGCCTGGAATGCTAGCGATCTCGTATTCATTGGGGTTGCGTACGTCTAGCAAGAAGTAATCGTCTTTGTCACTGTCGAGCAAATCTTTGAGCTCGGTCACTGACATTGCTTTGAGGTTGGCTTTTTCTTGTGCTTCTTCTTCAGCAGCTTGTGGAATGCCACAGAATTGTTCGTAGTCGATGAGCGATTCAATTTTGGTGCGATGCTCTTCAGCGGGTTTGCGCAGCTTCAGCTCTCTAAAACTCATATCTAAGGAGTTATAAACCAGCAAGCGACCGCTAAGAGTGTTGCCTTGGCCCAAAATGATTTTGATAGTCTCAGTGGCCTGAATGACACCAATCATGCCGGGCAAAATTCCCAAGACACCGCCTTCTGCGCAGGAAGGAACCAAGCCCGGTGGGGGTGGCTCAGGATACAGGTCACGGTAGTTAGGCCCGCCTTCGTAGTTAAAGACGGTGGCTTGGCCTTCAAAACGATAAATGGAGCCGTAGACATTAGGTTTGTCGAGCAAGACACAGGCATCGTTCACGAGGTAACGGGTAGGGAAATTATCCGTGCCATCTACAACGATGTCGTAGGGTTCGAAAATTTCGAGGGCGTTATCAGAAGACAAACGAACTTCGTGGAGATCAACCTGACAGTAGGGGTTAATTTCAAGAATGCGGTTCTTAGCCGACTCAATTTTGGGTTTACCCACCCATGAAGTGCCGTGAATGACCTGCCGCTGAAGGTTGGAATGATCGACGACATCAAAATCGACGATGCCAATGCGACCGACACCTGCCGCTGCCAGATAAAGCAATAAGGGCGCACCCAGCCCACCGGTACCGACACAGCATACACTGGCGGCTTTTAGCTTTTTCTGGCCATCTAGGCCGACTTCAGGGAGGATGAGATGTCGGGAGTAGCGTTCGTACTCCTCTTTTTTGAGTTGGATTTCATCCAAGTTTGGATTCAACATGATGATTTGGAAGAAAAGTGTTTTGAGAGGGGTTGAGGTTAGTGCTGACTTAATTGATCACGTAACCTGGGACGCTGACGGCAGCGGGACTTGAGTAAGTAAGACAAATGCTTGACTGAATTCAATTATGCCGGGAGCGGCATTCGGTCAGTTACCGAGGAGGGAATGACTTGCATTGCTTCAGGCTGAAACTGATGGTCTGAGTCTAACGCCCAGTTACGGATATCGACAGCTTTGCCTTTTTGAACAGAAACAATGGGGTAAGCATAGGCAGACCAAGCTTGAGCGCGATCGCACTCAGAGGGTATTGCCACATGATCTGGATGAGAATGGTAAACACCAATGATCTTGAGCCCACGCTCACGGGCGTGCTTTTGCACTCGCAACATATCCTTAGGATCAATCGCGTACCGCCGTTCTTTGGTCAGCGTCTCCTCTACAGATTGTTGTGAATGAAGCTGTTGCGCATCAGGTTGCTGATCCGAGCCTTTAGCCCATTGATGAGCAGCAGACCACTGATTATCAACCGGCACTAACGCGAATAGTTGCTTATGTGGAGACGATGCACTCTCCATTTCACCCAACATCAACCCACAGCACTCTTCGGGATAGACCCGCTCGGCATGAGCTGACATTTCAGACAAGTGCTGTTGAGTAAGCGCTAAAACCACAGATAGTTTGGGAAGAAAATGGGTATCAGACCTCAATTTTAGGTCAATGGGCTACGAGATAACCATTAAATAATTTGGCCAAGATAATCAGCACTTCACCTTCCAACATCCATAGCTTGATGATCCACGCTATGCACAAGTGACAGCGACAACAGTAGAGTCAGTCGTCAGTAATCACGAGGCTAGGATTATGAGTCAGAATTATGAGCCAGGGTTGCAAGCAGCTGATCAACCACTTTATCCATTTCGACAGAACGAGACGCTTTGAAAAGAATGCGATCACCTGGCTTCAGGAGGTCTTTTAAGCGGGACGCCACAGAGTCATGACTGTTAAATTGTTCGCTGGGAACGGCCCCTGCGCCCTCACCTAACGCATCAGCCTCCGCGGGATCTGCCAAAATTAATAGCTGATCGATACCTTTATCGGCAACGGCTTTACCGATTTGATGATGCAGCGCGACCGATTGATCCCCTAGCTCTTTCATGGTGCCAAGAACTGCGATACGACGGGTTGCCGACTGATCAGCTAAAAGCTGTAAAGCCGCAACCATCGCCTCTGCGCCAGCATTATAAGTTTCGTCTAGGAGCACAATGTCGTTAGGCAGCTGATGAAATTTGGAACGGCCTGAAGGCATGGCAACCGTAAAGCCTTGGGCGAGTTTGCGCCAATCGAGGTTTAAAGCCTGAAGGGTAGCGATCGCACCTAGCAAATTCAGTGCATTGTGTTGCCCGGGCAACGGTAGCGGAATTTTTAACCCATCGACAATGACCGCATCGCCCTTGTACTCACCCTGCACATCCCCGCCTTCAAGGCCGTAAGTCAGTTGTGTCCCAGACCAGAATTTTGCAGCCGTACTCAGCAAAAGCGGATTGTCATGATTGAGCACCGCAATGCCATCGGCAGGCAATTCTCTCAGTAGCTCACATTTCGCTTGGGCGATCGCCTCACGCGATCCCAAACGCCCAATATGCGCAGTGCCAACGTTGGTAATTAATCCGACGGTCGGCGCTGCGATACGGGTTAGCTCTGCAATTTCTTCCAAGCCACGCATGCCCATCTCTACCACGGCATAGTTGTGCTCAGTGGTTAGCTCAAGCAGCGTTTTAGGAACCCCAATTTCATTATTAAAATTAGCCCGCGTTTTAAGCACTGAACCAAAGAGACCTAACGCGCCTGCCACCAGCTCTTTGGTTGTCGTTTTGCCCACAGAGCCGGTAATTGCCACCACAGGAATGCCGCATTGCGATCGCCACCATCGCCCTAAAGCTTGATAAGCCGCTTGGGTGTTTTTAACGGCAAGCAGCGGCATATCAGAGGTAGCGGGGAGCACACCTTGGCGAACAACAGCTGCGATCGCGCCTTTCCCAATCGCCTGTGTCACAAAACAATGACCATCAAAATTTTCACCTTCTAAAGCAACAAATACTTCCCCTGGTCGCACGGTGCGTGTGTCGGTCGTAATTCCACGGATTGTCTGCGCTGAAAGTATCGTTTTCAAAGCTGGATTTATTTCTGCATCCAGCACTTTTGCGAGTGTGCTGAGCGGCGCACTAAAGCCTGTCATCTTTTTATCCCATAGCCTGTGGTGATAATACTAGGTGACAGAACCTAGCAGAAACCTCTACCAAAACCAAACTTAGAATCTTGATAGGTTCGCAAAATCGAGGGGCATATTAGCTTGCGTACATATCACTGGAACTTGATAGTGAAGCCCCTAAATAGGGCGCTGTATTAAGCACCCGACGACATAAAGCGCATTATTACAAGCTTCCTTTAACAAGCTGACTCATGATCCTGAACAGCCGTCCTATGAACCAAACGACTGCCTTCAACGCCGCAGGGTTGCCCTCTAACCGGTTGGAATCTAACCAGTTAGCCTCTAGCAGTGCGGCTGACACTTACAGCGATGATTTGATGGATGATCTGTTTTCAGATGTCGATCAAATTCTAGGGGGCGATTTGAGCAGCTATATGACGGTGGTAGGGCGCAAACCTAAACCCATCCAGACAAGTGGTGTAATGCCGATAGAGTCTGCGAGCCCCCACCCTCACAGAACGGTTCAGCGGCCATCCCATTTGAGCAACCCAAGCGCTACAGCGGGTCATTATCAATCGTCTTCTTATCTAGGCCAATCCCATGTGGGACCTTCTGTAGGCGATCGCAGCTACGCACTCAACGTACGCGCCACCTCTCCAATCCCTACGACACCTCGCCGGAGTGTCACCAGAAACAATGGCTTCGGCGGCGGTCGTCCGGTAACCACCCCGCGAACAACACCCACCCGATCAGTTGCTCAATCTGGAAATTTCCAATCATCCGTTATCCAAGCACCTCATCAGTCATCGGCAGGGATGTATGGCGCAGCGGACGAACATATTCAGTCTGTCTCTAATTATCTGTATCCCAAAAACACCCAGCAACCTCGGGATTTTACGTTTGCCTCCCCTCGTCCGCCTCAAACTATCTTTGAACCTGAAGCGCAGAAACAAGTTTCCCTTCCCTTCTTGCTAGTAGGGGCTGCCAGTATTTCAGCAGTCAGCACAGCAGGATTGTGGGCGCTCAGTCAGAACGCACCGAATACGGGTTGGTTACTATCTTTAAACCGAGAAGCCTCAGCAGCAGAACTGCCTGGCAACTCAACAGAAGATTTTCTCGCCTACTTAGGACAATCGCTAGATGTCATTAGCGCTCGTCAGGCGAACCAAAACCAGACCATGGCAGTCATTCCGGTTGCACACCGGACCCCGTCGCTGCCGACCACGGTGCCCAATACCAACCCTGCCCCTCAAAGCAGTGTCTTGCCCAATCTACCGGGTGCCGCCGCCGTTGCAGCAACGCCCAACGTAATAGAGCGTGTCTTTGTTCCGGTTTATCAAAATAATCAGACGCAAAATCAGACGCAAAATCAGGCGCAGACAACGACAGCAGTGCCTGCCGTAGCCGTACCGAACACTAATGCCCAGCTCCCCAAAGTGCCCGTACCTGAGCCGGTTGCGGCAGCGGCGGCCATTCCACCTGGCGCACCTGCTGCCGCCACACCGTCTGTCCCCGTAGTCCCTGTGGGTGCAGCAACGTTACCCACGCCCACGCCTCCAGTGCCGGTCGCCATTTCACCGGCTAATGCCGCAGCGGCCATCACTGATACGACCCCAACATCTGAGCATGTGCTGGTAGGGGTATTGAACTTAGGCAGTCGTTCTGCCGCTTTATTCAATATCGAAGGAACATCGCAAAGGGCGTATGTGGGCGATCGCATCGGTGTCTCCAGTTGGACACTGGTTAGCATCAATGGCCAAGACGTACAGGTACGACGCGACGGCGAAGTCCGCTCTATTTACATTGGCCAGCGATTCTAATCGAAGCCTCTAAAGGGGCCGCATCGCCTAGAATCGAATAGACGAGTGTCGGCCCTGAGCATCGATAAACTATGAGCTTATTTGAGGATCTCAGCCGCTTTTTAGAAACGCGACTGGATGAATTTTTACGCGCTAACCCGCATCTGGAGCTGAGGGCATTAGCCGATCAGCTACGCGGACAGGAAGAAGATGCGCTGAGGCTGCTCGGGGATCTTAAACGCCGTGAAAAACAGCTAGAAGACAGTATTTTAGAAACCGCCCAAGACGTTCAGCAATGGCATGGCCGGGTTGAAAAAGCTAAATCTGCGGGACGCAAAGATCTAGTTGGCCCAGCGCAAGAGCGCGAAGCTGCGTTGCTACGCCAGGGAAATCATCTGTGGGGTCAGCTCAAGGGCGTCAAAGAGCGCATTGAACAAACGAAAGAACTCCATCAGCGAGTAAAGGCTAAGCGAGAAGAAGTTAAAACAAAGATTGCACAGGCAGCAGCTGCGCCTAAAACAACCGCAGATTGGGGAACAACGGGTTGGAATCAAAGTACTTACAGCTTCAATCAGACAGTTGATCCCTTAGATGAAAGCTTTCGGCAGTGGGAAGCGGAAGAGGAACTCAAAGAGCTGAAGCGGAAAATGAATCAGTAATTACGACAACACACTAGGCCAATAAAACCAATTAAAAAAGGCCAGTAGCTTTGTGCTACTGGCCTTTTTACTCATTCTATTGGATTAAGACTATTGCCAATCACCAGACTATTGCCAATCACCAGACATTACACCAACAGTCTCACCGCTTGTATTAACAACGTCCAGGGGTAAACTCGCCAATTCGTCCGTGCGATCAAACTGAATAACTTGCAAACCAGAAGGCGCGGGTTCCACGGTCATCACATAGCGATCGCCCTTCCATTCCAAATGACTAATTCGTTGATTCAGTAGCCAAGTTTCAGCGCGATCGCCTTCATTAATCGCGACCGTATCTTCTGGTGTGTAGCAGCCAGTCATCTCATCACTTGCCGTCCACACGCCCGACAAATTTTCAGGTTCCATTCGAGCGCTCAGCCCGTACGTTGTAAAACTCACAACACTGTGATCCCAAAATTGAGTAGAGGCTTTTTTCAGTGCGCCCGTCTGCAACGCCTCACCATAACGAGCATCCTCACCCAATCGCTTCGCCTGCACAGCCTCACTAGGCCGCTGCCAATTTTCCACATCTGCGCACACGTCGTAGCTCACAGCAGCAGACTGAGCAACGGTCGTTTGAATGGTCTCTTGCGCGACAGCCTGTCGAGTGCCATTACTGTTAGCAACCAACTTACCAACCGTTGGACTTGGACAACCCGTCACAACGTACGCACCTAACATCACCACGCTCAGCCGCCGTAGTTTTTTTAATAGTTGATTGCGACCCATTTCACTTTCCCCACTCACTTAACATTTTTTCTATAAACCAATTCCTAAAGGGGATATTCACCTGCACTTCACCTCTTTTTGTAATCCCTGCTGAGCGCAAGCAGATTAGCAACAGATGAATGAACATTAGCGTTGAGATAAGAGCCTGATCTAGTGATAAAAAATCGTCTCTTTTTCAGGGTTTATCTTGACAGCTAAAGTAGAAACGCATGCATTTTTGTACTCCAGATATAGACACTTCTAAAAGTATCTATATCTGGAGTACCCCACTTATTTCTCGCCTTTTAGTTTGATTAAACCTAAGTACGATTTGGGCTAAACAGTCCAAAAGATGACCTTTCCCAAACCCTACGTCTTAATGAACTAATCACTGTATAAAGACTTAGGCTTAGTTAAACCACAACCCCCAGCATTCAGTATGAATTTAAAGGGTTATTCTTAACGTTTAAGAAATCACTTTTTAGCGACTTTATCTCTACCTTACATAAACCGAGTCGGTAAGGCAGAAACCTCATAAAGCAGACTAAAAGGAACGTAACGTAACGATCAGCTGGAACTCGCTTATATCTATTATCTATATATCGGTTCCTGCCTGTCCGAGAAAGTAGGCCAGTTTACAAAAAACGTAACAACTGTCTTTGATAGGTTTATACCTAAGATAGTACCCTCAACAATCAGCAAAACGACTCTTAACGAACTGCGTTATTATCTCCGTTCAGCTGGCGAACCAACTGCCTGCCTTTCTCGGTTAAACGAACTTCTGTAATGGTTCGGCTTGTTACCTTAAGTAATTTTCGGCTGAGCAGCTCAAGGAGTATTTTCTGCTTCGTGGCATCAGACAGTTGTCCCCCCACTTGCTCAGGCGTCATGGAGGAGCCTCTACAACGCCGCAAAATACTTAGCTCATCAGGTGTGACTCGTAGCTTCACCGTATCTAAAGACAGTAAAACGCGACCAGGCGGAGTCAGCTTAAACCGAACAATTCTCCAGTCGTATTCGACTAAATGCTTTGAGGCAAGGTCTTGGCAAATGCGGGCGCATTTAGCAGCAGGCGTTTTCAGGTTCGGCTTTAAATTTTCAATATGGCTAACGCCTCCATCACATTGAGCGAGCTTCCATAAAAACTTGTGCTCAAGGATAGTTAAATCAGACATAACAATATTGAGGCGCAGCACCTGACATGCTGTACCTCAGGACAAACACATAAACAGCAACGCTCTGCTAAATATAGTACATTTTTATTATTTCATGAATGCTGTGTAGACTTGCGGTGTCCCACATTGCGCTCCCAGAAAAACCCATTTTCATAGCCCTGAATAGTTGGGTCTTGGCCTGCTAAAGCCAATCGTTTTTGTGCCCAGCAGCAATAGAGTTGCTCCTGCTCAATACCGACATATCGTCGTTCTAACTTCTTCGCGACGACTGATGTCGTACCTGATCCTAAGAATGGATCAAACACGACATCACCTGGATTAGAGCTTGCCAAAATCATCTTGGCCACCAGCTTCTCCGGCTTCTGAGTGGGATGATCTGTATTCTCCGGCATCGACCAAAACGGCACCGAAATATCTGTCCATAAGTTAGACGGATGCGTAGCACGAAAATTGCCTTGCGCCGTCTCTCGCCAATCCTTGGGCTTGCCAGCCGTATCCCTATACGGCGCACGTACCCGGCGCTGCAACTTCACTGCATCCACATTAAATGTATAGTCAGCGCCCACCGTACCAAACCAAATATCCTCAGAGGCATTCTTCCAGTTGCGCTTAGCGCCGCGTCCTTTCTCACGCTCCCACGTAATCCGATTACGTACCTGAAAATACTGAGAGAACACTTCGTAAATCGCATTGGATGACTGCCAATCACAGCACATATATATAGAGGCGTTTGGTTTTAGCACTCGCGGCAGCTGAGCAATCCAAGACGCCAGCCATGTCTGATAATCCTGAGCAGACTTCGGCTGAAAAGCTGCACCATTAAAATCTTTTCGTCGGTTGTAGGGCGGATCGACAATGAGGAGGTCTACAAAGCTATTAGGCAAATGCGGCAGCGCCTTAAATAGATCTTGGTGAATTGTAGAATCTAAAACGTTTTCAGCTGTCGCTGGCCCAGTCAGCACAGTCAAGTTTGAGGCATAGCGAGCAGCTTCCGTATCGCTCAGCGTCAATGTTCTATTGTTTGGCGCTTTTTGCGTTGGCAAAGATCGAACCCGCTCAGAAACTTAAACACCAGCAGCTTATCAGACCTGCCCTTAGTAAATGCAGCAGGCAACACGGCATGAAGGTGTGGCCAGAAACGCAAAAACCGTACATCAGCAATTGGAACTGCACCCTTTAGAATAGATAGATATCTGTATATCGATGACATCGCTGCCAATATGTTTGAAGCACTCTCAGAACAATTTGAATCCGCCTGGAAAAAGCTTCGGGGTCAGGACAAAATTTCGGAGGCAAATATTACCGAAGCGCTGAGAGAAGTCAGGCGAGCGCTGCTAGAAGCAGATGCCAACTTAGAGGTGGTGAAAGGCTTTGTTGCCGATGTAAAGGAAAAGGCACAGGGCGCAGATGTGGTGTCGGGGGTGAAGCCTGACCAGCAGTTCATCAAAATTGTGTATGACGAGCTAGTAGAGACGATGGGTGAAACCAACGTACCGCTGGCCAATAACGACAATAAGCCAACCGTCGTGCTGATGGCAGGCTTGCAGGGTACGGGTAAAACCACAGCGTCAGCAAAGCTGGCCCTGCATTTACGCAAGCAGGAGCGTAGTGCACTGCTGGTAGCAACAGACGTATATCGTCCGGCAGCGATTGATCAGCTGTTGACATTGGGTAAGCAGATTAACGTTCCCGTATTTGAAATTGGCGCGGACGCCAACCCAGTGGAGATTGCCAAGCAGGGTTTGGCAAAGGCAAAAGCAGACGGCATTGATACCGTCATTATTGACACGGCGGGCCGTTTGCAAATTGATACGGACATGATGGCTGAGCTGGCCCAAGTAAAAGAAGTGGCTCAGCCAGACGAAGTGCTGCTGGTGGTCGATGCCATGACGGGCCAAGAAGCGGCAACCCTAACACGGACATTCCACGAAGAAATTGGCATTACCGGTGCAATTCTCACCAAGATGGATGGCGATTCTCGCGGTGGTGCGGCGCTTTCGGTACGGCGAATATCGGGGCAGCCGATTAAGTTTATTGGTGTAGGCGAGAAGGTCGAGGCATTGCAGCCCTTCTATCCTGACCGGATGGCATCTCGGATTTTGGGCATGGGTGATGTGCTCACGCTGGTAGAGAAAGCTCAGGAAGAAGTTGATATTGCCGATGCGGAAAAACTTCAAGAGAAGATTCTCTCTGCCCAATTTGACTTCAATGATTTCCTGAAGCAAACGCGCTTAATGAAGAAAATGGGTTCCCTGGGGGGAATTATGAAGCTAATTCCGGGGATGGGCAATAAGCTTTCTTCGGATCAGCTGCAACAAGGCGAGCAACAGCTTAAGCGCTGTGAAGCCATGATTAGCTCCATGACCATGGAGGAGCGACAAAACCCGGATGTGCTGGCAGGCTCACCCAGTCGGCGGCGGCGCGTAGCCAAAGGTGCGGGCTACCTGGAAAAAGACATCAGCAAGCTAGTAACTGATTTCCAGCGGATGCGCGGACTGATGCAGCAGATGGGCCAGGGCAATATGGGCCTACCTGGGTTCGGTGGCGGTGGCTTTCCGGGTATGGGCGGCGGCAATCCGATGGGCGGCGGCAACCCCATGATGGGCGGCGGCGGTGGCAACCCGATGGGCGGTCGGCAAATGCCCGGATGGAGAGGCGCCCCTGGAGCAGGTAAGAAAAAGAAGAAAAATAAAAAAAGGAAGGGATTTGGTTCCCTTTAAACACACGCATGGATAAGCTTCTGCAAACGGGATTAGGATTGACGCTTAAAGTAACGTTGACAGCAGGCTTAGCACTGTCGGCGGCACTAGGAGGATTAACGAAAAGCGCGATCGCGCTCCCTGGCCAAACGATGGAAGAAGCAGAAGCTTGGATGCAGGCGCACCCGACATTAAGGGCTGCTCCTCAAGAGCGCTTATCTATTCGCCGTAACGACACACCATCACGCCGCTACACCTTCCATGCCTCCATTTATGGCCCAGGCGGTAGTGGCAGCGGCAGCCTATTGGTTCGTCAGCGCAACGGCGAATTGATCATGGTGCGCTCTGAAAAGTTTACGCTGGTAGATTTGATTAATGGTGTAGACCTAGCTCGCCTAGAAGATTCGCTGCGTAATTTGTACGGGGCAGAGGTTTTTGCAGACTATCGCAGAGCAGAGTCTGTATTGGTGTACTCGCCTGGACGTGTAGAAGATAGAGGTACAGAAAGAGCCATTCGGGCTCAGGTCTTAGAAGGTGATTTATACGCCTACATCGTAGAAATTATTCCAGACCCAGATGGCACTGTACATACTGGAACAGTCTCGGTGATGCTGAAAGAGGATGTGCCACAACTCAGAACAGCCCTACGAAATAGAGAAATTGACCGCCAAGAATTTAACGATCCAGAATCGGTCAGGCAACGATTAGGCCTGTGAAGGATGAGGCATATAGAATGATTAGGACGGCAAACGAAACGGTTTTCACGATGGGCTGTTTGCTTCAGTATTAAATCCCTATGGCATCCTATAAAAAGCGCAGCTATACCCCTAGATAAGAGTTAGCTGCTCATCCATGAAACCGTTTTTAGGCCGCAACACATGCGGCCTATTTAGTGAGCACGCGTAGCATAGTCGGCGCTGGCAGAAAGAAAGTGCGATCACATTATGTTTCTTACGACGGTAAAAACACGGCACCAACGCACCCAATATATCGCTGAATGCGTTGATTTCATGCGGATACAGATTCTCAGCTTGGGAAAAATGATCTGAGAGCATATTACGGGCAAATCATGCGAGCACGGCAACCAGTGCGAGATTGTTGGCTAGCAGTAAATCTTTCTGGCCTAGTGCCGGGCCTCGGACAGTGCTACGGCCAGCAGTGGACCAAAGGGCTGGTCATTATGGGCACGTTTTTTGTGCTGGTCATCCATGGGCTGTGGTCGCTACTAGGCGCAGATGGCCACACCACCACAGCATTTTGGCTACTGGGCATTGCAGGGTTTGTCTATCTTTTAAATGTGTGGGATGCCTTTGCTACCGCAGGTAAGCCGCTGCATCCGCTGGGTGACAAAAAGCGAGGCAGAGACGTTTGGTATGGCGTATTTCTCTCACAGATATTGCCGGGACTAGGTCATTTGTATTTAAACAAGGCGATCGCAGGCGCTATTTTCTTAGCGGTCGGCGTGGGCCTTTCCCTAATTGCAAACCACCAACCCATTCTCTTACCCATGGCCTGCACAGTCTGGTCTATCGCCAGCTATCACGCATACCGCAGCACACCGCTCACACCAGGCAAAAACCAAAGTCGTTCTGCACAAATGCTGATGGTCGTGGTGCTAGGTGGATTACTACTACGCCTCAGCATTGGGAGCTTACCCATGTGGATAGATAATGCGGTGTTGCAGTGTGTAGTTCCCAGTGAATCTATGGTGCCAACCTTACAGGTCAACGACAGAATCTTTGTCACGCGTGATCAGCAATATCGCCCTGAATTTGGAGACATTGTTGTTTTTGAAGCACCGCTCGCAGCCATAGAAAAAGTCAAAGCTGAGCCAGGAAATTTATTTGTTAAGCGAGTGGTTGGAGTACCAGGCCAAACCGTGGAAGTACGAGAGGGACATTTGTGGATTAACAATGCGCCGGTTTCAGAAGACTATGTCACCACATATACGGGCTATCAGTGGGGCCCACAAGTTGTCCCCACTGATGCGTATTTTGTATTGGGCGATAATCGAAACGCGAGCGCAGATTCCCATGTTTGGGGATTTTTACCCCTGAAAGATATCGTCGGTGAAGCCTACAAAATTTACTGGCCCACTGAACGCGTACAGCCGTTATAAAACAGCCCTTATTTCAAGCACAATGTCGCAGGGGTATGAGCGAATTTAGGATGATGCTCTGCTGCGGACTTGGTGCTTTTGGAACTGGCGATACCAGCTATAAAAGGGACTCACCAAACTCGCTGCATATAACATCATTTCGCTAGCCACGACGGTATCAGTGAGAATTTGCTGGCGATACTTCAGCAAGTGGCGCACAATTTTACGCAGGTCATTAAGTGCGTAGGGCAACAACATAAAGGGCCGCTGCCAGGCAGCGAAGCTCAGCATTCGAGTGTGATAACGGCTCAGGCCAATGCCTTTGCACAAAGTAATAAGATATTGGCGCGTGAGCCGATGACCAGGAATTTCATGGTGCATCCACATATTGGCGTTATACCAAACGGGCCATCCTGCACGCTGGATCCGCAGCACCACTTCCAAGTCTTCTCCAGCTTCGCGATCGCCAAACTTATCTGCCAGCGTTCTCTCTTCAGGTACATTGTCTAACCACGCCTGGCGACGCACCACCAACCCCGCACCCGGCGGTAAAATTTTTGCCTCTGGCCGATAGGGAATGGGCCTAGCACCTCTATCAGTCAGTGCCAGCAACGACGCAATCCGCTCAAAATTAGGTGGCGGCGAGGCTAAGAACTTGCCCCGAATGCGACTGCCATAAACCCCAATATCCGGATGCTGCTGACCAAACCGATAAGCTGAACGAACCCAATTAATCCACGGCAAGTTATCGTCATCGAGATAGCCAATAAGCGGACTGTTGGCGAGACGAGCCCCCAGATGACGAGCATAGCCAGCGCCCTGCTGAGCTTCGAACGCGTACCGTAAAGGCATCATATTAGCAGGCCAATTTTCCTGATATCGCTTCACGACTTGCGCAGTGTTATCAGTACTGTTGTTGTCTACGACGATGATTTCCCAAACAATATCGCTCGTATCAATCTGACAGCGTAAACAGTCTAAAACTTTGCCAAGCCGAGCTGCACCATTATAAGTTGCAATTACAACTGTAAAATCGGAAGCAACCTGCTCAGGGAAAAAACGCCGAAATAAAGGGCGAAGGCCTTGGAGCTTAGCCGCGAGGTCATCCGTACTGAACGTCGGTGTCGGGGCAGCCTGCGTAGAAATAGGCAGCGTACTAGAGAAATACACAGGAAGGAAGGAAGAGACAGTTAAGCTTAGTTTTCCCTATCCTGTATCCATTGGCTTAACAGCCTCTGAGTTCTTAGACCGCAATCTTGTCAACGCTTTTAATCATTTACAAGATTACGGTTTGATATTTGTCACTTGAAAGACGTAATCCGCACCTTAAGTTTGTCACTTGGAAGACGTGATCCGCACCTTAAGATAGAGAAAGGTGACAGACACTACAGTGCTAAACGTTTTGAATCATCTCTGATTTTGAATAGCGAACCTTTGCAAGCGTTGCATACTTATCGTCAGCAGAACGATAGCCTGCAGCACAAGCAACAACTGTTGCATAACCATCTTCTTGTAGCTTCAGAACTTTATCGTAACCAGCCGGATCAATCCCCTCTAATGGACAGGTATCAACACCGACAACTGCCGCACAGGTCATGAAGTTCCCCAACGCGATGTAGGCTTGTCTGGCAGCCCACTCATTTACGCTAAAGCTGCGCGGCCCTGTCACCACATCACTCACAATCATATTGCGATAGCCAGATAGAGACTCAATAGAGTCACCTCTTGTTTCTGCAGTACTCGCTATGAATTTATCAACATCTGCAGCTTCTAAGTTTTTCTTGATGGTGAAAACAACAAGATGAGAGCACTGTGTGATTTGAACTTGATTCCAAGAGAGTGGTTGCAACGATTCTTTGATACTTTTGCTGGTGACAACAACAAACTTCCAAGGCTGCAAACCATAAGAAGAAGGGGTAAGAACAAGAGAATCGGCTAGCGCCTCCCAAGTTTCAGTTGAAATTTTCTTTTCAGCATTGAACTGCTTAGTCGCATAGCGCCAATTCAGCTGTTCTAACAGTTCTGCGGATGAAAGGGTAGCCATAAGGAGGAATCAAACAGGAAAAGAACAGGCTCATGATAGCGCCAATCTGTAGGTTTCTGATGAGCGTAAAATGAGTTGAGTTAAGTCTATGACACACACTCTATATTTCTATGCATTGTGCAGTTCATGCGTGCAAACACCTGACTGCTGAAATTCACAATAGACCGCTACTCTCTAAAAATTAGAGATTCCGTAACCACCTCATCAGAACTATGGCAGAACATCACCAGAGAGAGCGCGCTTACGCAAGAAAGCCAGTGTCATTGACAGTATCTATCCCCTTTCTACTAAAGCCACCGCCGCTGCCTTATAGAAGGTGATGGAAAGGGAACGCTAATAGTGACATTTTTACGAAGAGATGGACTATGTCACTGAGTTCTGGCGCTGATCAAGAGACTTTCCCCCTCATCTCTGGTTACCAGATTACCGAGAAACTCTACCAAGGCGCGCGCACTGCTGTTTATCGTGGAAACGCAGACTCCGCTGAACAGAAACCAGTCATCATCAAGTTCATGCTGCAGTCTCATCCAGACTTGAATGAGCTACTGCATTTCCGAAATCAATACACCATCACGAAAAATCTATCCATGCCTGGCATTGTTCGCCCTCTACAACTTGAGGAGTGGCAAAACGGCTACGCGATTGTCATAGAGGACATGGGTGGCATTTCACTACATCAATATACAAAGGCTCAGCCGCTCACGCTCACAGAAACGCTCGCTGTCGCCGTCCAAATGGCTGATGTACTCTACGATCTCGCGCTGCATCGCGTCGTACATAAAGATATTAAGCCTGCCAATATCATCATTCAGCCTGACTCTAAGCGCATTGAGCTGAGTGACTTTAGTATTGCATCACTGTTGCCTAAAGAAGTTCAGGAAAGCCAACACCCGGATCGATTGGAAGGAACGCTGGCATACATCGCACCGGAACAAACCGGGCGTATGAATCGCGGCATTGATTATCGTACTGATTTCTACAGCCTAGGCGTCACGCTATATGAACTCTTAACGGGGCAACTCCCCTTTGAGGCCACAGAACCGCTAGAGCTCATTCACTGTCATATTGCAAAAACACCCACACCGCCTCATCACATTAATCCAGCTATTCCTGAGACGGTATCGAAGCTGGTAGTCAAGCTGATGGCTAAAAATGCTGAGGATAGATACCAAAGTGCCATGGGCCTTAAGCATGACTTAGAACAATGCCTCATTCAGTGGAAAGAGACAGAACAGATTGATGACTTTGAACTCGCACAACGAGATATTAGCGATCGCTTTCTCATTCCAGAAAAGCTCTACGGCCGTGAGCGAGAAGTAGACTGCTTGCTGACAGCTTTTGAGCGGGCCAGTCAAGGACACTCAGAAATGATGCTCGTCGCGGGTTGCTCCGGCATTGGAAAAACGGCTGTTATCAAAGAAGTCCATAAGCCGATTACTCGGCAGCATGGCTATTTTATTCAAGGGAAGTTTGATCAATTCAATCGAAACATTCCTTTCTCTGCATTCGTTCAAGCTTTTCGTAGCCTCATGGCTCAGCTCCTGAGCGAATCGGATGAACAACTTGTACGGTGGAAAACCAATATCCTGGACGCGTTGGGAAACAACGCACAGGTGATGATTGATGTGATTCCTGAGCTGGAGACTATTATTGGGAAACAGGCACCTGCACCCTTACTGTCGGGTAGCGCTGCTCAAAATCGATTTAATTTACTGTTTGAAAAGTTCGTTCAGGTTTTTGCCCAACAACAACATCCACTCGTTCTCTTTTTGGATGATTTGCAGTGGGCCGATACGGCTTCTTTAGAGCTGCTGAAACTACTCGTCACAGCGGCAGACTCTGAGCATCTGCTCATATTGGGTGCCTATCGAGACAATGAGGTGTTTTCGGCGCATCCTTTAATGATGATATTAGAGAAGATAAAAGACTATCCTGCTAGCGTTAACACCTTAGCCCTAAAGCCTTTAACTGAAAGCAGTTTGACGCAGATGGTAGCCGATACGCTGCGGTATCAGACCGAAGCAGCCAGTCCTCTCTCAGAATTAATCTATACAAAAACTCAGGGCAACCCATTTTTTACGACTCAGTTTTTACAGTGGCTTTATGAAGACGGCTGTATTGCATTCAATGGTGAAATAGGACAGTGGGAGTGCGATTTTACGGCTATTCAGCGACTTATCCTAACGGATGATGTTGTTGAGTTTATGGTGGGGCGCTTGCAAAAACTACCTAAATCCACCCAGCAAGTGCTCAAACTAGCAGCTTGTATTGGCAATCAATTTGAGTTAGCCACTCTGGCCACTGTATGCGATCGCAGGTAAAGATTCAGGGCGTAGTCAGTGGAATGAGCGAGGGCATTTCGATACGCTCATGATGCTGAGCGCTGAGGGCTTGCGTAAAAAATGCCATGGCAGACCGCCCCTGCCTTCGACAGGTCTGAATGACAGAGAGTAAATCAGCGGTTTGTTCAAAGCGCAGCATGGAGCGCGAGCCCCCAGAGACTTTTCGCTTGGTCACCGCTAATCGAATCAGACGTTC
>JBGCGG010000043.1:0-27359 GCA_045110585.1 Phormidesmis sp.
CTAAATAGCCTACTTTGCTCAGTAGACCCGGTATGATAGCTGGCATAGCCATTTTGGTGGGTTTTGTTGTGTTAACTAAACCGTATGCCCGAATGGCTTTTTTGACTATCTTCTCTCCTTTTTCTGTCCGAACTATTGATATAAGAAGATTGCAAAACCCATCTAAGATATCCATTGTCTAATCTTTCGGAATGGCCCCGTAATAGGATAATTCTTTGAGCTAGCGCGACTTTTTCAATATTTAGCTGTGCAACTTCTCCTAAAGGGGCCTCAGTAGTAATTAAGACATCTCCTTTTTTCGGAAAACCTCGGCTCATCCATTTATCGTAAGTTTCTTCAGAAACAAACTCAAACGGTTCACTAATTTGTCCATCTCCCACAATCTTTGCTGTTATAAGAGGAATACCTTTATCGGTTTTAGTGGGTGTTTTTCCTCTATAGTCGATTATCGCTTCGACTGAGTCTTCGATGGACTCTAATTCCCAAGTAGAGGGTAAATGATTCATCTCAACATCCCCTCCAGCTCATCCAAGTCCTCTCGAATCTTATCCTCAAGCTCCCTCAACTTCTTCAAAATCACCTTCGGTGGATCATAAACCACCTCCTCATACTCAATCTCCTTATATCGATTAATCGAAAGGTCATAAGCATTCTCTTCTATCTCCCCCCTCGGCACAAAAAACGCCTTTCCCTTCCGATCCGTATCCTGCGTTGCATCCCGCTCACCCCAACGCTTCAGCAAATCCGGAATATCATTCTCCTCCACCGGCTGCCGCTTATCATCCAGGCTCAGCCCATCGTGCAGCATGTCATACAACCAAACAAAATCACTCCCCTCTTTCTCTACCCCCACCTTCGTAAACAACAAAATCGCCGTACTCACCCCCGCATACGGCTTAAACACCCCCGACGGCATCGAAATCACCCCGTCCAGCTTATGCGCCTCCACCAGCTTTTTCCGAATATCCTTATGCGCCTTACTAGACCCAAACAACACCCCATCCGGCACAATCACCGCCGCCTTGCCGCCTGTCTTCAACAGCCGCAAAAACAACGCCAAAAACAACAGCTCCGTCTTCGTTGTTTTAATTACCTTCGTCAAATCTTTGGCGATCGTACTCTTCTCCACCGACCCCTTAAACGGTGGATTCGCCAAAATCATCGTAAACTGCTCACTCACCCCAGCATGATCTTCCGATAGCGAATCCCTCGCCTCAATCATCGGCTGCTCAATGCCGTGCAGCATCAGGTTCATACTGCCAATGCGCAGCATCGTCGCATCAAAATCAAACCCGTGAAACATCCCATCGTTAAAATGCGCCCGATTCCCCGGCGCATTCAGCACAATATTGCCCTCTGAGTCCGTCAGCGACTGCAAATACTCTGCCGCCCCCACCAAAAAGCCCCCCGTCCCACAGGCCGGATCGCAAATCACCTCACGCGGCCCCGGTGCCATCAGCTTCACCATCATTTCAATGATGTGCCTCGGTGTACGAAACTGCCCGCCCTGCCCCGCGATATTCAGCTTCGAGAGCATATACTCATACAAATCGCCCTGGGTATCCTTACCCTCCTCCATCGGGATTTGCTCAATCTGCACAATCACAGAAGCAAGCAAAGCAGGCGAAGCAATCAAAAACACCGCATCCTTCATATGCTGCGCGTAGGTGCTGCCCGCCTTATCGCCCAACTGCTTAATAAACGGAAAAGCCTCATCCCGCACAATTTTTAGCTGCGCTTCCGCATCGTCTAAGTTCTTAAACTGCGACCAGCGCATGTGCTGCTGCTCTGGCCCAAACGTAGGATTTTTTACCTTGCGGCTGAGCATTTGCGCACTCTTCTCTTTCGTTAGCTGCAAATCGTCCAGCCGCTTAATAAATAGCAAATAAGAAATCTGCTCAATGACCGACAGCGGATTACTAATGCCGTTATTCCAAAACGTTTCCCACAGTTTATCGACCTTAGACTTCAGATCTCCGGTAATCACGCGCTAACCCTTAATCACACAGCGGTTTACACCCTAATGCATTCACATAGGGAATAGGTGGCAGCACTCACTTGATTTAAGAATTTTTGATATAGCAAAGTAAGGATGCATTCTTACTTTGCTAGTCGAGTTAGCCGTTGCGGCTCAATGGTTTTGGCGATTACTCATGTCTTAACTAACTCGACAAATGCAATAGGTGGAAACTATCGCTTCGCCCTAGCTTCGTACCAGTCATCTCTGGCCACTGCTGACAACTGGGCCTAGTTCATCATTACGGACTATCCCGCCATCTGTCTGATATACGTATTTCTAGCAAAATCAAACACTTCAGCGAGCGCTTCTTCTGGTAATGCTGCGGTGAGCGCTTCAACCTTTTCGGCTAGCGTCACCCAAGACTTCGACGATGCCCGCCAAACAACGACAAACTGCGTGGCCATTAGGGGCAACAATGCAAGCGTCTCGCCCGCATCATTAGCAAACTCAATTTCATACGCACCATTACTGTAAGCTTCTACAATCGTGCCTTGTGCGCCCGAGCTTAGGTTCTGCGCTGGAAGATCTATTAAAAGTTCTATAACGTCGAATAGTTCTGGCTTGTGCATCGTTATTTCCTCACATACAGCGTAACTAGCCGGGCCAGCTCTTGAGAACTAGGCGCTACGATCCAAACAGTCCTGACAATTTCCCGTTGCTGTTGGTTGATGCCTGCTATCTCTAAATCTACTTGATAGCGCTGGCCATGCCTATCTTTTTTCGTCGCGATCGCCTCACCATCCATCACCTGTGTCAAAATCTGGTGCAAAAGTAACTCGTAATTGCCCTGGTTATACCCAAGCTTCTGCTGAAAGACGTAGGCCTTATGCTTCCCCTTCGGATTATCTGGACTGAGCGCGTAGTTCAATAATTTTTGAGGATCAGCCACCAGTTCCGAAACAATCCCGCCTAACCTCATCTCAGCACCCTTTGCAAAATGTCCCGTGCGTGCCCGGATGCTCATGCTACTTTACTCTAGCGTCCATCGATCTGCGCTAACCCTTCACAGTCGCTTTGAGTCATGAGGGAAAGGTAATGCTGACGACGCGTGGCGATTGAAGGCGATCTCAACAAAGCCCTAGCATCATTGAATACAGACAGATAAAAAGGGGCTGATAATATGTGATGAGAGTCCTTTTTTGAGCAAGCAAATAGCATTCATGCTCAAGCGTGTTGAGGCGTGTTATGTCAAACGCAAAAGCAAATACTCAGGATGTCAATTAGGCAACAGGCCAGGTAACAGACGGCGAACTCATTCAAGTTCAGCAGCTACAAAACCCTGCTGGAGAAGGAGTTTGTCATTTTTCAGATGAGCATACGCTTTTTGTCTCATTCGCGGCCAAGCCTGTTCCGTACCTGCAATCTCAAGACGGCAAAACCCACACCGGATTGTATCGACGTGGAGATGTTTCGCTGGTGCTTGCGAACTCAGAGCTATTTGCCCGATGGGAAGGTGAAGAGAACTGTCTGCAGATTCGGCTCACGAATGAGTTTGTAAAAAGTGTGGCGCAAGAGACCCTGGCGCAAGATAGCGATCGCATCCAACTCCAACCCGAATTTCAAGCCAATAATCCCTAGCTTGAATCCATCAGCCTCATGCTGCTAAACGAGTACCCAAAAGGCAGCTTAGGCTGTCAGCTCTATACCGATTCATTAGCGAATGTATTAGCCGTCAATCTGCTCAGAGAGCACGCCACCACTCAAGCTCGCCTGCCCACGTACGAAGGCGGATTGCCGCCGCGTCAGCTACGCCACATTCTTGACTACATTGATGACGCTCACCTAGACGAGGACATTAAACTCGCTGACCTAGCTCGGCTGCTAGACATGAGCTTAAGACTTCTCAACCTCAAGACTTCTCAACCTCAAGACTTTTCAACCTCAAGACTTCTCAACCTCAACACCTACAATGCGTTGCCTGATATTGGCGTACTGATATTGGCGTACTGATATTGGAGTGCTTTAAAGCCCCATTGCTGAGCGAGTAGCGAAGACAATAATGCTGAGTGCCACTATGCTCAGTCCGAGTAACGCAGTCATGTGTGATGGCTGAGCAGCAGAATTTGCATGAGTGTGGAGAGCAGATGCCGAAACCATTTGGCTTTTTCCTGAGGCTGGCAATGCTTGAATGGCGAGCAAGATGAGAGGGAGAGAAAGCAGGGTTCCTATAATCTCGATGGCTAGTAGCGCTGGCGGCATTGCATCGGGAGATACCGGAAATATCTGGGCTAGATCTAAACCATATACGCCCAAGAAAGACAGACCACAAACGGCAGCGGCAATCATTGCCCAGCGCTCAGATTTGAGAACAAAGTAGATGAGTAACAAACTGCCCAGTGCCAATGTAGTTAAAAACGTGTTGAATAGGCCCAGTGTCAGAGGATTGATGTGAGCAAAGCTGCGGGTTTCTATTGGGCCACCGGGCACCAAGGAGCTAAGCGCAATGCCTGAGCTGCCTAATAAACCAGCAACCCAGTAGTGAAGCTGTTGTTTTGTTTGTTGTTGAATTTGTAGTGTCATGGGTTTGAACCTCTGTAGAAAAGCAATAACAAATGGGGAAGTAGAGCTTGAGCGCTGTTGTATTAGCGATCGCTCAGCCTGTAAGCCGTTTCTTTCAGGATGTGACTGACCAAGCGTTTTAGAAAAAATAAAGGCAAGAACCATTCCAGCCCCAGCGTAGGTGCAAAAAGATAGCGATCGCCCAGTAACGCCAGACCATACAAATATGGACGGCATTGTGCTGCTCCGAATCATTTAAGACGAAAAAATAATAACAGGTGTTATCTAAAAATAATCATAACGGGTGTTATAAAATATGGATCACCTGAACGATAAATTTGTTAGGAACCGATGATATGGCTGAGCTGACAGTGGCGGAAAAGCAAGCAGACAGACGATCTCAGGTGGCAACGGCGGCAATGAAGCTGATTTCACAGCAGGGATTGCAGGGCACTAGCCTAAGAGCGATCGCTCATGAGTTAGGCTGCACCACGGGCGTGCTGACCCACTACTTTCACAATAAAGATGAGCTGCTGCTGTTCATGCTGGAGGTGGTGATGGAGCGGCTGGGTGAAAAGATGGTGGCGGCGGCTCAGGGCATGGAAGGGATCGAGCGCCTAAAGGTGATGATGCTAGCCGTGCTGCCGACCACTGATGAGCTGAGTCAGCTGTGGCGAGTTTGGTTGGCCTTTGTCGGTTATATGTCAGGGCATGAGGGGTTGATGCTGGCACATCAGACTCTCTATCACAATTTCAGGGGGTTTGTGCAAGGTGAGCTGCTAGCTTTGGAAGCCTCAGGTGCGATTAAATCAGGCTTAGATCTTGAGTTTGAGGCGGCGGCTTGGATTGCCTTGATGGATGGCATTGGCACAAATATGTTGGCGGCTCCTCAGCCCTATTCAGATGACGAGCTAGAGACATTGGTGAATCGTCATGTGGGTGCGTTGCATGTTGCCTAAACCCCGCCTAAACTGCGATCGCCACTTTCCCGATTACCTGCCGCTGCTCCACATATCGAATCGCATCCGGCACTTCGCTCAGCGGATAGCATTTGTCCACCACAGGTGAAATCTTGTTCTCCTCAATCAACGTTTTCAGCACGCCTAAATCATCTTGATTCGGCGTAGAGACCAAACTCTTTACCTGCTTATTTCTCACAGATAGCCACATGGCTTGAAACAATCGAGGCGTTGCGCCGCCGACCATCACATAAATGCCCTGTTCGGTGAGAAGAGGGAGAAAATATTTTGGTGAACGATAGGCCGCCGTATCAACAATCACATCGTATTGTTGTTGCATTTGCGTGCTGTCGGTTTGGGTGTAGTCAACAACATGATCTGCGCCGAGCGATCGCACTTTCTCCATTTTTTGCGTGCTGCACACCCCCGTCACCTGCGCCCCAAATGCCTTAGCAATTTGCACCGCAAACGAACCCACCCCGCCCGATGCGCCGTTAATCAGCACCGTCTGCCCAGGACTCACGTTGCCGCAGTCTCGCAAGGCTTGCAGCGCCGCCAGTGCAGAGACGGGCACCGTTGCCGCTTCAGTGAAGGTCAAGTTTTTGGGCTTGAGCGCTAAGGCCGTTTCCGGCACAGACACATACTCTGCAAATGCACCAAACCCACACTCCGAGAGATCGCCAAACACGTCATCCCCTGGTTGGAACTGGCTGATAGCGTCTCCCACCGCTTCAACCGTGCCTGCCATATCGGTGCCGATGGTCTTGATTTTTGGCTTGCGCAATCCGCCGAAGATTAATCGAATGAGAAAGGGCGTGCCGCGCATAAGGTGCCAGTCGCCTGCATGCACACCTGCCGCATGGACTTTAACCAAGACTTTCTCAGGGGCGATCGCAGGCTGCTCAACCTCCTCCAGCCTTAATACACTGGGAGATCCGTACTCAGATTGAATAATGGCTTTCATCTCAGCTACCTCTGTCTGCACGTTCTGTCTGCTTATTTTGTCTGCTCACATAGCCACTCTCAAGATATATAGAAATTTAATTTGCATGAAGTACAAGTGTACTAATATTCTAAAAGGACATTCCCTTCAATGAAATAGGAGCAGACGCTCATGGCAACTAAGTCTACTCAAACGTCAGCATCAGACGAAAGCGCTGTCGCTACCCCCTCTGAGGTAAGTATTGAGGCTAGTACAGCAGAAACCAGTACGCAGAAAAAAACATCTACTCGAAAAGCCTCTACTCGGAAAACGTCTACTGCCAAAAAGGCTGCCACTAAGACGACAGCCGCTAAAAAGACGAAATCTCGAACAACTGCCAAAACCCGATCTAAGGCTAAATCTGTGAAAAGTGGCGAATCAGTAACGGTGCCAGCAGAAGCCCCGACCGCCACTCAGATTCCCTTGGCCTCTGCGATGGATGAGCCTGATAGTTCATTGGCGGCCAGCAGCGATATGGAGTCTGTGAGTGATGTCGAGCCTGTTGCTGATGCCGAATCTATGACTGATGACCAGGCGGCCAGTGATGCTCAGGCAGCCAGTGATGCTCAGGCGGCCAGTAATGCTCAGGCGGCCAGTGATGGCCTTGGGCAGGGTGGAGAATTGCAGCGTAGCATCCGCTCCGATGGTACGAACTTTCTGGCTGCTGACTGCATTGGAGATGATATGTGGGTGCCTAATGCCGCGATTCCGGCACTAGATGAAGCCACATACCAAGCGCAAAAAGCACAGGTAGAAGCGCAACGTCGTGCGATTGAGGTAGCGAGCTTGAATCTCCAAAACATCAACGATTTGCATCAGTTGGAACGTCAGAGTATTGATGTGGCAATTAGCACTAAAGAAAATGAAACCCGCTCAGCTCAGCTCACCAGCGCTGATATTGACCATCAGATTCAGGTAGAGGCGAACGGTGAAAAATCAGAGCATCTCAGGCAGGCGACAGCTCGCCGAGAAGCCGCGACCCGTGAGAGTGATTACGCGGATCAGCTCATTGCCTTAAAGGATCAAAACTTTGAGCTAGATATTCAGCAGGCTCAGAATGTGTTCGCGGAGAAAGCGGCTCGGTATCGAGCGCAGCTGACAGGCCAGTAAGGCTGCGTCCCTAGCGCAATGGGGCGTGCCTGAAGATCCAAGCTTCAATCAATCCAAAGCTTCAATCAATTGATTGCCACACCCCATTGCCTGCCACACTGCCCTCCAATCCCTGAGAGATAAATCAATTTAGAGATAAATCAATTTAGAGATAAATCCACTTATAGAAACGCTCGGTAAAACGCCATGTCACTAATTACGACTCTTCAATATGTGTCTCGGGTGCGCTATCTGGGCGCTCGCTATTTGGGCGCGATCGCGTTCTTGGGTTTCGTTTTAATGCTCAATGGCTCTAACCGAGTGCTTACTCAAACAGGGATGGCGATCGCCTTTACGGCCAGCGGTGCGGCGATTGTTTCAGGGGCACAAAAACAGAAATTTCAGGATGCTGAGCAGATTCAACAAGCCAATCATCAGGCAGAACTTCAGGCGTTGCAGTCACATTTGCAAACAACGTATGGCAAAAGAGAAGCCTCTCTCAAAACCTTTTTAGAGATGGCCATGGCTGAATCTGAAACGCTCAAAAGCCGCATTGCTCAAATGCATGAAGTGCTGGCCGATGATCAGCTAGAGAAAGTTTCCATATTTGGTGACCTAGAAGCGCTGCAAATAGAGCATCAATACTTGCTACATGATTTGCAGGCAATGGCGATCGCCGAAGCAACCATCACCGCCCAATTCGCCCATTTTCATACCAACGCTCAAGACGAAATAAACCAGCTCACAACAGCCGCCCAAACCCGCATTACAGCCGCCCAAACCCGCATTGCTGAGCTGGAAGCGACCCTTGCACAAAAGACAGAAATGGCGGCTCAAATGCTCACAGAACTAGAATCAGAAGCCACGGGCACCTTTAATCAATTCAATGCAAAAGTGATTTCTCAAGGTGAGCGCATACAGGCGCTGCATCAGCAAATTGAGTCACTAAAACAAACCAACGCCGCCCTGACACGGCAACAAATAGATCGGCAAATTAGCAACATTGGCTCGACTGACCTGATGAGCCATTCTCTGCTGAACCGTTAAAGGCTTAGCCATCCTCAGCCCGGATGGCTAAGCCTTGGAATATATGGCTATGAATGTATTGACTGCCTCTCTGGGTGCCTCTCTGGGTGCCTTTCTGGGCGCCTCCCTGGGCCTATTCTGGCTACTCGGCTGTCGAGGCTGGCGGACAGATTGTGTAATGCAAAAAGACTTCGTCGCCTTGTGGGTGCGCGGACTGTAGCTTGAGCTGAGGCGTGTTGGGGAGCATGAAGCCGAACCCGCTGACGGGGGTGGGGGCTGTTTTGCCGCCAATCAGGAGCGGGCAAATCGTCAGATAGAGTTCGTCAATGAGCTGATCGGCAAGGAGAGAGGCGACGAGTTCACCGCCCCCCATGACGAGCAGATTTTTGATAGGCGTGCGGCTGGTTTTGGCTGAAAGGGTGCGGGTACCAGTGCGCAAATCTTTCATGAGGTTGTGCCAGTTGAAAGGTCGCTCGGTGATGAAGGTGTGTTGGAAGCGTTGGGTGGAGATCAGGTTTGAGACCGGCGCGTACGTAGATGGCGGCGGCGCGGATTGTTTGAGGTTCTCTGTGCAGCTTTGCCAGGTTTGTAGCCCTTCTAGGGTGGTGATTAGCCAGCGGGGAATGGGCTGGGCAAAAAAGCGCCAGTTGGGGTCGAGCTTGCCAGTGGCGGAGCAGACGATTTGGGCGGGCTGTGGCGGTAAGTTTTGCTCCCGGCGCTGATTTAGCAGGGCTGGGTTTGTAATGGGTAGGGTGGTGCCAAAGGCGCGCAGGGTCGTTGCGCCAAATAAGGTGGCATCGGCTTTGGCCACTTGCGCTTCGAGGTGGGCTTTGTCTGCTGGGGAAGGAAAACGAGCCGCTGCCCGATGGGCGTCGGAAATTTTGCCATCGGCGCTCATGGCGAGGATGACGGTGATGTGGGGGCGCGGTGATGCGGGCTGACGGACGGGTAAGCCATCGAGCATAGTCAAAATTTATACGAAGCTTTTGTGAGGTTGCCAGTTATATTACTTAAGATGCAGGCGAAAGTTTTTGGCGTAGATTACGCAATGATGCGGACATGATAGATAAACTAAGTAGAGGGTAGCTATGCCGAGGCGCTGACAAAGTGCCGATCATTCATGACTTAACGAATCATTGCTCACAGCTGGTACGTGAAACCGCGTAGGTTTGCTGTTTGATTTTGCCGTTTGATTATTATGTCTAATCGTTCGCGATCGCTCCGGCGAAACCTACTTTTTAAGATTTTGGCGTTTAGCTTGCCTATTCTACTGATTGGGCAGGCAGTAGCGCTGCGCAAAGCCAGAAAAAGCCTACTCGTGACGGCACGTCAAAACCTGACGAGTAGTGCGATTCGTAAGGCGGAAGAGCTAGATACTGGCATTGACTCTATCGAGGCCAACATGGATCTGCTGGAGCAGACGGTGGCCTTTCAGTCTGGTGATGTTGGCAAAATTAAGCAGACGCTGTACCGCTTTTCGCAGGATACGCCGTATGAAATTACCTGCGTGGAGATGCAGGCCCCCAGAGCCGATGCTGCGATTGTAAATACATGCGATCGCCCCATTATCCCCGATGTGAAAAGAGTCCCTTGGCTCCAAAACGGCAGCGTCGATAACTCTGACTTTTTTGTATATCCCCCCGGATTAAGAGCGCCCGTCGCATCTTCTAATGCGGATCGCGCCCTGATTAAGTTTGTGGTGGCTAGCCCGCTGTATGGCCCAGATGGCAAGCTTCGCTACACCTTAGCGATGGAGGTGTGCATTTTGCAGCTGCAAGACACCAACGATCAGTCGCTAGTAGGCGAAACCGTCGTCATCGACTCTAACGACATTATTGTTACCCACCCGGATCCGAGCCAGGTGGGTAAGAACATTGCTGAAATAGGGGATGCGCGGAAGCTAGCCAGCACAATTGGGAGCGTACGGGCAGGCAAAAGCGACTTTGTGCATTTGTTTGAATTTTTGCCTGATAACGATGGGGAATGGCTAGCCGGATATAGCGGCTTTACGGTGCCCGTTAGCCCGAAACAGAGCAATGTGTGGACGGTGCTCACCGTCACTCCTATCGACCGAGCACTGTCTAGCTTGGGGCATATCCGCACGGTGCTAGCGGTGCTCACGATTGGGTTGTTATTGGCCAATACGGTGCTGGCGCTCTACGTTGCGAGGAGCTTTTCGCTGCCGATTGAGCGGCTCATTCGCTACACCCAGGAGATTGACGATCTTTCTCACGTTCGCAAAGCGCCCCGAGGCTCGCGCATTTGGGAGTTGAACTACCTAGGCACCGTGATTGAGCGCATGCTCAGACGATTAGAAGAAAATTCGGCTGAGATTCATCGCGCTTGGCAAGATGCCAGAACGGCCAACCAGCTGAAAAATGAGTTTTTAGCGAATACCTCCCACGAATTGAGAACGCCGTTAAATGGCATCATCGGCTCTATCCGGGTGATTCAAGACGACCTGTGTGATTCCAGAGAAGAGGAGCTGGAGTTTTTGCAACAGGCTGATAAGGCTGCGATGCACTTACTTTCGGTGATTGAAGATATTTTGAATATCGCCAAAATAGAAGCCGGAAAGCTCGATGTGAATATGGTGCCGGTGGACTTGCGAGAGGTGTTGAAAGATGTGCTGGACATGCAGGTGTTGCAGTTTCAGCAAAAAGGGCTAACGCTCACCTGGCCGGATCTTCCTGAACCCATCGTCATCTCGGTAGATCTCTCTCGCTTTCGGCAAGTGCTGTTGAATGTGCTTTCTAATGCGATGAAGTTTACAGATGAAGGCGTTGTTGCGATTAGTGTGGCCACAGGCGAAGGCAAAAAGTATGCGTCCTCCGCTGATGAAGCCATGCCCAGTGGGCTAGAGAATTTGCTAATGCCGTCTGGCCCCTGGGTGAAAATTACGATTAAGGATTCTGGTATTGGCATTGATCCAGAGAACTTATCCAAGCTATTTAAGCCCTTTGTGATGGTGGATGGTACACACACGCGCCCTTACGAAGGGACGGGCTTAGGGCTAGCGATTTCGCAGAACTTTATGCGGCTGATGGGCGGTGACATTACGCTGAGTAGCGAAGGGGCAGGCCAAGGCTCGGTGGTGACGATGGTGGTGCCTCGGATGGTTGCAGAGTCATCGCCTAAAAAAATGCCTCATAGCGCTGTGAGACATGTCGCTGCTACCCATGGCAATGGTGTTGCGATGACTGGTGTTGTGATGACTGGTGCTGCGATAAATGGTGTTGCGACGAATGGTGTTGCGACGAATGGCGCTGTTACCAATGGCGCTGCCATCAGCGGTATGGCTGGTAATGGCGTGATGGCAGCGGCTGATGTGGCGCATGGCAGAGGTCAGCATTCACTCAATGCAGAGGCTAACGGTTTGGACGTGAGCAGTGCTGGAAAAAGCGGTGCTGAAACTGCCAGTGCTGAAATGAGTGGTATTGAAACGAGTGGTATTGAAACGAGCGGTGCTGAAAAGAACGGCTCTAAAATTAGCACTCTAAAATATTAGCGATCGCTTTCACTTTTTCCTGGTAGGTGCCTGCTGGCATCGCGGCTTCACTGCCCTCCACCGTCATACTTTCTTTAAGCGACACCCAAGAACGGCACCCACCATAGGCTTCATCCCATGGCAGGGTGACCGGTGTAGAAAATCTGTAGGCCCGCAGTGCCAGAACGTACAAAGGCTGCTGGGGTTTCCACTTCAGGCGCTCCTGGGCTAGGGTCGGTAGCCAAATATGAAACTCACTGAGCGCGGCTACTTTGTCCTCATCGTGGGTCAAAAAGATGTCCGTAATAGTCGCCCAGGCGGTCAGGGTGATGCTGTCGGGGTGCCAGCCTGTTTCTACTGGGTGCACCGCTTCTCGGTAAGCAGGTTTCAGCAGTTCGGGTTTTTGATGCTCAAAGGTAGGCAGCAGCACCACCTGCTCCGCCGCCGGGGAGAATTTGCCTTGGTTTTCTTTAATGCCGCCTTTGCGTAGCAGCAGCATTGTTTCACCCTTGGCGAGGGCATTCACTGCCACCGCCCACTCTTTCAGGGCGATGGTTAACACTGGGGTTAAGGCTGAGGGTGTGGCCGGTGTGGAGGAGTGAGAACGCATAGACCTAACTGTTTCTTTAACCAGGATAAGCTGAGTCCGCCTAGGATGCAGCCTATTGCATAGTAGAAAAAGTCCGCCCAGGAGAAGGTGGTGCCTAATAGTAAGCGCCACCAGAGCTGAGCCTTCCAGACTGCTGGAAACGGGATGAGCTGGGTGAGTTCGATGGTGGCTGTGAGCAGGAAGATGAGTAGGGCAATGCGATGCGATCGCGCCCGCACTTTCCATGCGCCCACCAGCCAAATCCAAAAGATTTCATAGAGGATGTCACCGCTAAAGTGATTGATCCAGGTTTGGCCCCAGCCGCTGTAGGCTTTGCTGCCCAGGCCCAAAATAACCAACAGGCACAGCACGGCAGCATTGAGCAGGCGATATAAGGTAATCGGTTTCATGGTTTAGCAGCCTGCATCACCCGTAACGGCGATGGTTTCTGTTTGTCCCTGGGCTTGAACCGTGAGCGTGCCTGTTTCAATGGCAACGCTTTCAATAAACCTAAGAAAAGTAGAAGACTGACGATGAGCCGGGCGCTAGGTGAAAGAAACAACTTTGACATGGGTTTAGGAGAAACGATTTTGCAGTGGCGGTTGCTATTGCCTGACATCAGCTTGCGTATCGAATATTACGCATTGCCAGCCTAATCCCTGAGATACAGCAGCGTTTTATCACGGTGGTCTATTATGAAGAAATATTTTTCGCCCTTTCTGTGCCCTTTGTTGGCTTCTACTGCGCCCCATGCCCTCATCCAAAAAGTCTGCTGATAAGTCTTCTGGCACAGCTTCTTCAGCCAAATCAACCTCATCAGACTCAGTAAAAACGGCAAAGGCAAAAACGGCAAAGGCAAAAACAACCAAAGCTAAGACGACTCAGGCAAAAACGACCAAAGCCAAGACGACCAAAGCCAAGACGACTCAGGCAAAAACGACTAAAGCTAGCACGAGCCAAGCCAAGACGAGCAACGCAAAAACAACTAACGCCAAGACCACAAAAGCCAAGACGACTAACGCCAAGACGACTAAATCCAAGACCACAAAAGCTAAGACGACTAAATCCAAGACCACTCAAGCCAGTGCCGCCGAGACCAAGACCACAAAAACCAGCAGCACCCAAGCGAAATCTACCCGCAAAACGACAAAAGCGAAGCCCGCTGCCCACGTGAATGCGCCCGTATCTTCAGGCGGCGGCAGCATTGATCTCTCTGATACCAAGAACCTCATCCGTATCCGTGGCGCACGCCAGCATAACCTCAAAGACATCAGTCTCGATTTACCTCGGGACAAGATGATTGTATTTACTGGGGTTTCAGGGTCGGGCAAATCTTCTTTGGCCTTCGATACGATTTTTGCGGAGGGTCAGCGCCGCTATGTAGAGTCGCTGAGTGCGTATGCCCGTCAGTTTTTGGGGCAGGTCGATAAACCCGATGTGGATGCCATTGAGGGGCTGAGTCCAGCGATTTCCATCGATCAAAAATCCACCTCCCACAACCCACGTTCTACGGTGGGTACGGTGACGGAAATTTATGACTATTTGCGTTTGCTGTATGGCCGGGCGGGGCAGCCCCATTGCCCGCAGTGCGATCGCTCTATTGCGCCGCAAAGCATTGATCAAATGGTCGATCAGGTGATGGCGCTACCGGATAGAACCCGTTTCCAAATTTTGGCTCCGGTGGTACGTGGTAAAAAAGGCACCCACCAAAAACTACTGTCTGCCTTAGCCGCAGAAGGCTTTGTGCGGGTTCGCATCGATGGTGAAGCGCGTGAGCTGGGCGATAACATTGAGCTAGATAAAAACAAATCTCACGATGTGGAAGTGGTGGTAGATCGTCTGGTGAAAAAAGACGATTTGCAAGAGCGACTGGTAGATTCGCTGTCTACAACGCTGAAGCGCTCGGAAGGGATTGCGATTATTGATGTGTTGCCTGCGCGTGAAGGCGAAAGTAATGGTGACGCGCCAGAAGAGATTATCTTTTCTGAAAACTTTGCTTGCCCTGAGCACGGCGCGGTGATGGATGAGCTGTCGCCCAGATTGTTCTCTTTTAACTCACCTTATGGGGCGTGCCCAGATTGTCATGGTTTGGGAAATTTGCGAACGTTCTCAGCGGAGCTGGTGGTGCCGGATCCGACTGTGCCGGTGTACGCAGCGATCGCCCCTTGGTCAGAAAAAGACAACACCTATTATTTCTCCCTGCTTTACAGTGTGGGGCAAGCCTTTGGCTTTGAGCTTCAGTCGCAATGGCAGAGCCTAGAAAAAGAACAACAGGAGATTATTCTTCACGGCTCCAAAGAGAAAATATATATCGAAACCGATTCTCGCTACGGCAATCAAAAGGGCTATCATCGCCGCTACGAAGGCGTATTGCCCATGTTGCAGCGGCAATATAACGAAGCCTCTTCTGAATCTTATAAGCAAAAGCTAGAAAAATATTTAATCGATCAGCCCTGTGCTACCTGTAACGGAGCGAAGCTAAAGCCCGAGTCTTTAGCGGTGCGGATTGGCCCTTACAACATTAAAGACTTTACCAGCGTAGCGATTCGTGAGTGTTTGGATCGGGTGTACGAGCTGGTGGGTGAAAACGGCAGTGAGCCAAAACTCAGCGATCGCCAAATGGCCATTGGTGACCTTGTGCTCAAAGAAATTAAAGCCCGTTTGACCTTTTTGTTAGACGTGGGCTTGGATTATCTCACCCTAGATAGAACGGCCCGGACGCTGTCGGGGGGTGAGGCGCAGCGCATTCGGTTGGCTACGCAAATTGGGGCGGGGCTGAGCGGGGTGCTGTACGTGCTAGACGAGCCGAGCATTGGCCTGCACCAAAGAGACAACGACAGACTGCTGAAAACGCTTCAGCGCCTGAAAGATTTGGGCAATACGCTGGTGGTGGTAGAGCACGATGAAGACACGATGCGAGCCGCCGACTACATTGTAGATATTGGGCCTGGGGCCGGTGTACATGGCGGCAACATTGTCGCCCAAGGCCAGCTAGACGATATTTTGAACGCAGAGGCATCTTTGACGGGGGCGTATTTGTCGGGGCGTCAGAAAATTTCAACCCCGGCCACGCGTCGCCCCGGTAACAACCGCAGCATTCAAATCCGCGATGCGCATTTGAACAACTTGCAGAATGTGGATGTAGATATTCCCTTAGGCAAGTTCGTGTGCATTACGGGCGTCTCGGGATCGGGTAAATCCACCCTGATCAATGAGCTGTTGTACCCTGCTATTCGTCACTTTTTTGGCAGCAAAATTCCGCAGCCCAAGGCAATGGCTCCCATTAAAGGGCTCAAGGCATTAGATAAAGCGATCGTGATTGACCAATCTCCCATTGGCCGTACCCCGCGCTCTAACCCCGCAACCTACACGGGCGTTTTTGATGTGGTGCGAGATCTCTACACCGAAACCATTGAGGCTAAAGCCAGAGGCTATAAGCGCGGGCAATTTTCTTTTAATGTGAAAGGTGGCCGCTGTGAGGCCTGTGGCGGACAGGGCGTGAATGTGATTGAAATGAACTTTTTGCCTGATGTGTACGTGCAGTGTGAGGTGTGCAAAGGGGCGAGATATAACCGCGAGACTTTGCAGGTGAAGTACAAAGGCAAAACTATTTCGGATGTGCTGCAAACCACTGCTGAAGAGGGCTTGAAATTCTTTGAGAATATTCCGAAGGCGGCGAGCCGTTTGCAAACGATGGTGGATGTGGGCTTGGGCTATGTGCGGCTAGGCCAAACTGCACCGACCCTTTCTGGCGGGGAGGCGCAGCGGATGAAGCTGGCGAGCGAACTGGCCCGTCGCTCTACGGGTAAAACGCTGTATTTAATTGATGAGCCGACCACCGGCCTTTCTTTTTATGATGTGCATAAGCTGTTGGATGTGGTGCAGCGCCTAGTGGATAAAGGAAACTCTGTGATTATGATTGAGCATAATCTGGATATGATTCGCTGCTGCGATTGGGTGATTGATTTGGGGCCGGAAGGGGGCGATCGCGGCGGGCAGATTATTGCCCAAGGCACCCCTGAAACGGTCGCTGAAGTAGAGGGCTCCTATACCGGCAAGTATCTCAAGCAAGTGCTGGTACAACACCCTCCTCAAGCCTCTGCGTAATTGTGTACTGCAAAAGTATGATGACGCCGCTGCGATAAATTTTTTCTGCCAAAGAAGCGACTAAAAGAGAAAACTTTTAGCCGCTTCTTTGATGTATTAGGCAGGAACACACTCAACCCATACAGGGTGAGTGAATTTATAGATTCCTAATTTGTTCTATTAGAACATTAAAAAAATGAGTTATTTAAAATAAATTAATTGGAGTGAAGCGCTGTGGCGGTGTTTTCAGTCTGTTGTCCAAACAGACTATCTAGGTAGATGCGGCTAACCTGACGTTCGGTAACGCCATTTTGCATGAGGAACAGTGAAATAGCCGCGCAAAATAAGCGATCTTGGCTCCAGCTAGAGTGTCCATCCAAATAATTCTGAACGGATAGATGAAGTTCTTCTGGAATTTCTACAGATAGGCTCACAGACTGTTGCATCGCAAATGTTTCTTTCTCGATACTCATTAGGGCGTTGGAGGAATAAGGGAATAGGAAATGTTCAGACACGACAAACTATCGCGTAGCGGCCTTGCAAGTTGTCTTCAATGGCGTTAGTTCCAGCTTTTTCTCGATGAGAATTTTCCCTGCGTGAGCAAGAGAAAGCGAATTAATAAGAGTGGGGTGAAGAAAAGTGGCTAAAGCACAGTGAAAAAGAACAGATGTAAGAGCGGTGCGCTTTGGTTGAAGTGTTAATCATTGTGGGGCAGGCATTTGGAAATGGCAATGCTCTAAATTCCGTCAGTGGTCTTTAGCAAAAGTTCACGTCCACGGAAAAGGTACGTTTCACCCCTATTTTTGTTTTATAAGTTCACAATTCAGGGGCATTTCCAGGGAAATAGAGCAGCCGAAAAGTAATCCACAAAAAGCAGTGAGATTACGCAATTGCGTTCTAAGCTGTGGAAAACTTCTCAGCAGCCTGTGGAAAACCTGTGGAAAGCTTGTGGAGAAGTCATCTCTGGTACTAAGAGTTGTGAATTTGTTGAATTTGGCTTATTTTTTTCACTACAAAATTCACTGATCGCCTCTGTAGTCTTACTTACAGAGGATATGGCTGTTTGTGATGGTCAATCTATTGAATAGGCGCACATACGAAATGCCTAAGCTGTGGTAGCTTTCGGAAACATTGTGGAAAAGCGATCGCGTTTGAAAGTGAGCACAGTGAAAAAGCGATCGCATCCCTGGCTCAGTTGGATTAAGTGCAGACGTGTGTGATGGGATGGGACGCGGGGCAGAGAGCTGAGTGTATTTGTGGTGAAAGGTGATTTTGTGCGATCGCATGGATAGGCGTAATCGTATAGTCGAGAGCGATCGCTTGATCTGTTCAACCTGGTCTATTGAGTGGGCTTATTGAGTGGGCGCACAATAATTTTCCACTTTTGCCAAAACAGCTTTCACCTCTGGTGGTAACCGGCGCACCACCTTGCGGGCATTCATATCCACCGTTACTAAGGTCACCGTGCCTGTGAGGCATTGCTGCGGCTGGGCCTCTACAGTTTCAATTTCGTATTGCCAAATTAGGCGAATGCCTTGGATGGGCGCAAGGCGCGTTTTTACGATGGCCTGCGCACCCAATGTCAGCGGCTTACGGTAGCGAAGAGAAAGGTCTATAACAGGTAGGTCATATCCCAGCGCAACTAGCTGATCGAAAGGGGCATCCGCCGCGCGGAGGCATTCTACTCGAGCTGACTCTAGCCACGTGACATAGGTGCCATGCCACACCACGCCGCCATAGTCAGTGTGGTGTGGCTGTACGCGGATGGGATATTCAAACCAAGTCATGGGCTACTGTCTCGGGCCTTTTGGCGGCCCTTAATTAAAGCTGCATCTTTAAGTTTAGTGATCAATTACGTGATTCTGTATCAGTTTGTTTCTAAATTGAAGATATCTATAGGGCATTGGCTGTTTCTGGTGATAGCTAGCATTAGCAGCTACGCCAGGTCGCTATGGCGATAGTGGCTCCAAAGATAGTTAGAAAAGCGTGGATAGGATTCGATGATTAACAACATTTTGCTGGCTGACTCAGGTATCGGTAATACCCGAAATATGATGAAAAAGCTGATGGAGATTCCGCGCATTGAGCGATCTCGCATCACCATTCTTCACGTTGTCCCGACTAAGTCTTCTTCTTCTGAAATGGCTGCGCGGTGGGAAGCCGGTGGCCGCACCCTGGCCGAAGCCGTCAGCGAACTCAGCCTAGACCCCTCCCGCGTAAACGCAGTGTTGCGTGAAGGCGAACCTAAAGACCTCGTCGGCAAAGTCGCTGATGAAATTGACGCTGACTTGGTGGTGATGGGCTCCCGTGGTCTCAAAGGCTTGAAAGCCATTATTGGTAACTCAGTGAGCCAATACGTGTTTCAGCTCTCGTCTCGTCCTATGCTGCTCGTCAAAGATGACCTGTACAGCATCCAAACCATTCGCCGTATTCTCGTGGCCATTGACGCCTCAGATTCTGCGAAAGAAAGCCTCAAAGTGGCTATGGACTTTGCCCAAGACATTGAAGGCAGCGAAATCATTTTGGTGCATTCCGTTTCTAAGCTGAGCGCCAAGCTAGAAGGCATCGTTAGAGAAAACCCTGAAAAAGACCCCGTCCTTGAAGATGCCATTACAAAACTGCGCCGCGCTGGCATCCGCTATCGCTGCGCCTCGCCCGAAGGCAAGCCTGGTCAGCGCCTTTGCGAACTTGCCGAACAGCTCAATGTCAATCTCCTCATCCTCGGCTCCCCCGATCGCCGACCCACGATCGCCAAAGCTATGCCCGATATTGATCGCCTTATGGGCGGCTCCCTTTCGGACTACGTGCGTGTGTATGCCAACTGCCCTGTCTTGCTTACCCGCATCGAAGCCTAAACGCTGAGTTTCGCAATGCTGAGTTTCGCAATTAAGGTGTACCACGCACCATAGCGACATCCACCGTTATAAAAGGCTCTCCGGGTTCCCCTTGAGAAGGGGAACCGCAAGGGAGAGTTTCGGCAGCACAAGCTAAGCAGTCTTTGCCTTTAGCCCCTGCTGCTGTTCATAAACGGTCGTTGCCTTTACTTCACTGCCCACCACCGTACGCACCTCCACCAATGGCTCGCGCAGCGGCACCCGAACAAACTCAACCGGCAGTGCAACCAGTGCTTGCTCTGCACTCACTTCTCCGTGCAGCTCCCCGTTTTGCACAGCCAACCCAATCGATATTCCAAACGAATGCGGATTATATAGCCGCAAGTCTTTAAATCCCCACACCACCGTGGCATCTGCGCCCAATGGTGTATATCGTTGCTCTTCTGCATAGATATCAATGCTGTGGGCATGCCGCTCTGTGATGCTAAGGCCACTGAGCAACGCTAGGTGATACACCATGGAAGAGAGCTGACAAAGCCCGCCGCCGGTTTGAGCGACGAGCTGCCCGTTTACTAAGTTTCGTCCGGCTACAAAGCCATTGGCTGCATCTGGGCGATGGAGCCGGTGCCAAAAAGACCAGTGTTGATGCGCTGGAATCAGGCTTTTATTTAGCAGCGCGGCACCCCGTGTGATGTTGATAATTTTGTTTTCATAAAAGGCGCTGTGCCTGACTGGCTGCACAAGCTGAATAGGGGGATGCGCTGTGAAGTGGCCTGTTGCTTTCGTGAAATGAATCTGGTGGAAAGCATCATCGAGTCGTCGTAAATGGTGCTTTACTTCTTGCCGAAGCGGCAACGGAATGGTGCGTCGTACAGTGGTGGAGAAAGGCATGTTAATAACAACTACGTTACTAAATTTGTAGCTAGCTAAGCAGTGCTCTTATGGTTAGCTCAAGCTCACTACAGAGGGGTTGTTCTATCTCGAAGTTTTATCTTCTCAAAGTTCCATCTCAAGGTTCCATCTCACAAGGGGGCTGTGAGGAACTGAGCCAATGATACGACATTGCAATATATCTGGTCTGATTTTGAGGATGGGTGCGATAGTCATGGAATAGTGCTGATATTTCAGTTTAATGACGAACAATAGCCCGCCCCCCAGTCCTGACTCTCGAATTGTGGAAAAGCTGACAAGTGCGCTAATTCGATGGGTGCCGCTGGGTGGGAGTGGATTCATTTGGATTCACTCGCTGGTGCAGGGGAATGTAGCGCAGTCGGTGCTTATGTTTCCGGTGACGGCGGTGACTGGAGTGTGGGCGGCGTACTCGGAGAGCTTTTTGGCACGGTTGCGTGAAGGGGCCGGGAGCCGGGGGCGGGAGGATGCTGATAGGGTGATGGGCTTTGCGAAGCGGGCGGATAGTGCGGTGCGCTGGGGCTTGTCAGGATTTGAGGAGAAGTATTTGAAGGCGCAGGCAAATGCTTGTGAGGAATACACAACAGAGGGCTTTGCGAAGCGGGGCGGCTGGAAGCTGCTGCTGGAAGAGGTGTATGTGCCGCTGGAGCTGAGTGGGGAGGGTGTGTATCGTGAGCTGCCGGAGCGGTTGTTGCAAAAGCCATTGAAGCCAGCGGATATGGCGGCGATGGAGAAGGCACAGCGTGAGGGTTTGTCTCTGTGGAAGTTGTTGGGAAAGGCGAAGAAGGTGCCTGCTTATCGGCAGATGGCGATATTGGCGAAGGGTGGCTTTGGCAAAACGACGCTGCTGCGCTATGTGACGTATCAGTATGCAACGAATCCGAAGCGAACGAGCCGGGAGCGGAACGTGCCGGTGCTGATTCCTTTCTTGTTGTATTTGCGAGATTGGAGAGATGAGATTGCGAAAGAAAATGCGCTGGATTTGGCTGAGCTGATTAAACAGAAACATATTCTGAGTTTGCCGCAGGGGAAGCGTTTGGATCTGCCGGAGAATTGGGTGGCAAATACGCTGAGCCAGGGTAAGGCGCTGGTGATGTTTGATGGCTTTGATGAAGTCGCGGAAGATCAGCGGGAGGCGGTGGGGCAGTGGATTAGTGTGCAGATGGCGGATTATCCTCAGTCTGTTTTTATTGTGACGTCGCGGCCTGAAGGCTACGAGGAATATGAGAAGTGCCGGGGGGCGAAGCGGCTGTCTCGGATTTTTGTGAAGGAGTTTAGTGCGGATCAGCGGAATGATTTTATTCGGAGCTGGTATTTGTGTCAGGAGCGGTATGAGCGAGCGAATAGGGATACGCCTGCGGTGCGGGCGATTGCTGAAGAGGGAGCGACAAGGCTGATAAACGAGATTACCGAGCGGCCTGAATTAGCAGAGATGGCCAAAAATCCGCTGATGCTGAATATGATTGCGAGCTTTCATCGCTTTAGCGCGGGGAAGCAGTTGCCGGAGCGGCGGAGTGATTTGTATGCAGATATTTGTCAGATGCAGCTTTGGGATAGGCCGAGGGAGAAGTATGTGGAGATGCTGCTGCCGGTGCGGGTGAGTAAAAAGGTGTTGCAGCGGATTGCGTTGCAGATGACGCATCGGGCGGAGCCGACGGTGAAGCTGCCGGTGGCAGAGATCACAATGCTTGCAAAGGCACACATACAAGCGCTTTCGGATGAGGGGGTGGGTGCTGAGCAGTTTGTGGAGCAGATGAGAAAGGTGAGCGAGCTGTTTGTGGAGAGAGATTTTAGAGAGTATGAATTCTCTCATCGCAGCTTTCAAGATTATTTGGCAGCGTGTGAGATAGAAGAGAATTATTCGATTGATTTGGTGATTGAGAATATTGAGAATAAGTGGTGGAGAGAGACGATATTGCTGTATGCAGAGATGGCGAATCCTAGCAAGCTGATAGAGGCTGCGATTGAGCTGGGTACGCCGACGGCTGTAGATGTTGCGTATCGGTGCTTGCAAGCGGGCGCGAACCTGAAAAAAGTTTCTCCTGAGCTGCAAACGCAGTTAGAAATAGCGCGGCCTTTGCAAGCGCAATTGCAAGATAAGCGGTATGCAAAGTTAGAGGCGCTGTTGCAGACGGGAAAGTGGAAAGAGGCTGATACAGAAACCTATGAGCTGATGATTCGCACAGTGGGGAAAGAACCTGGACAAGGTTTCTCTGCTGAAGAATTGAGAACGTTTCCTTGTGAGGAGCTTTTAAGGATAGATGAGCTGTGGGTGAAATACAGCAACGGGCATTTTGGGTTTAGCGTACAGAAGGAAATTTGGGTAAGCGTCGGTGGTAAGCTAGATGGGAGTTACGACTTCGAAACATGGCATAAACTGGCTAACACCGTTGGTTGGCTTCACCAAAAATTTTCTCTGTCTGAAAGTAAAAAAGGGGAGCTTCCGGGACGAGGACAAGCTTGCGGGGTTGTCTCTTTTCTCGCATCCAGACTTGTGAACTGTCGCACACGGTAGCTTCAGCCCATTTTTAACTTTCTTAAACAACTCTCTACATAACCAATCCTCGTTGTTTCATCAATTCAATACCTGGCACCTAGAGATCTTTGATTTTGGTGTGAATGCATTAGCTTGTAAAAATCGATCAGTCACTGATTGAATTTCTTCCAGTGGAATATCCCACTCCTCCCACAGCGACTTTTGTTGCGGCTATAACTGAAGGCTGAGCGATTACCGAGGGCTGAGCGGAGTCGAAGTCCGGCTGGGTTCTGCCTTCGACTCCGCTCAGGCAGCGGGAGATTCTGCCCTTGCGCATCGAGAGATTTTGCCTTATACAATTTTCTCAACGTTTAGAGTGTTCTCACAGTTCACCACTTAGTTTTCATCACTTAGCGGCATCGCTACCTTAATTGTGGTGCCCTTCCCCACACTACTCAACAACTCAAACGTCCCATCGAATCGGGCCGTACGCTCACGAATGCCCATCAGTCCAAATCCATCTGTCGGTGAGAGGTTCGCCGGATCGAACCCAATACCATTATCTACAATGCAAAGCTGAACTTCTGTTGGCTCAGCCTCATGAATGAAGCTAAGCGTTAGGTCTAACTTGGTCGCTTTGGCATGGCGCAGACTGTTGGTAATTGCCTCCTGCACAATGCGCAGAAGATTGAGCTGGATATCATCAGAAAGTGGCACAGGGGTGCCCTGGAGGCGGAAATGGGTGATTAAGCCTGTGTCACGAGTGGTTTGACTCAGGGCTTTGCCAAGTGCCTCGGGGAGCGTGTCAGTTTCTAAGGCTTCTGAGCGGAGCGCACGAACCGAGCGGCGGGCTTCGGAGAGTCCTTTGCGGGCCAGGTCGCGGGCACGGAGAATGTAGGTTTGAACTTCTGGAAGCTGCGCTTGGAACAGCGATGGCGGCGGCGAAAGGACAGAGGGTGGTAGCGCAGAGGGTGGCAAAGAAGACGCAGGCGAAGCGGCGGGTGGCCGTGCTGTGCGAGATTGATTGATGAGCTGGCTAGTGGTGCCGCGTGCGGCTTCGAGCTGGAGCGAAATGCCTGTGAAGGCTTGGGCCAGGGTGTCGTGAATTTCGCGGGCGAGGCGGTTGCGCTCGTCCATGCGCACGGCTGTTTTTTCTTTTTCTAATTGCCTGCGCTCAAAGGTGTTGAGCTGCCATAGGGCCGCGATCATCAGCCCTGCCAGCCCTAAAATAATGAGCGCCATAAAATCGAGCAGGCGCATCTGACGGTGAATGTGGCCCAGCGGGATGACCAATGCAACAGACCAGTCCGCTGATTTTAGGGGGAGATAGGCAATGTACTGGCGTTGGCCAGCTATGCGAATGTTTTTGATGCCTTGCTGGCCTGCGACCATGTTTTTGACCACGGCGGCGAGGGCAGGTTCTGGCGAGGTGAGCAGACTATCTACCTGATTTTCTACGGTGGACATCAGTGTTTTATCAGGGTGGATAATGGCTCGGCCTTCTGAGTTGAGCAGAAAAGCATAGCTGCGAGAGCCGTATTCCAACGCATTGACGCTTTGGGCCACCCGGTTAATTTTGACCCCGCCGTGAATGACGCCAATGGGCGCAGCACTGGCAGACGCTTTGCCTTCTTGGCTAGAGCCTGGAATGGGCGCTGAAATGGCAATAATAGGCTCGCCTGTGGCGCGACTAATGAAGGGATCGTCGATGTGGGGAGTGCCTGCAATGGCTTGCTGAAACCAGGTGCGATCGCTGGCATCTACCAGGCGATTGTCGGCGGTGGTGTAACGCATGCCGCTGGGCTTAGATAGCCCCAAAAAGACAAAATCAGGCAGGCGAGTAGTTTCAGCGCTGAGGTAGGGGGAAATGCTCGCCCAATCAGCTTGCTGACTGGTGGGCGCATTGGCAATCGATTCGATCGCTGACTGGTGTGTGCTGAGCCATAGATCAATCTCATCAACGCCTTTTTGCAGGGCGAGGAGCGCGCTTTGTTCTACTTGTTCTAGCGTGGCGCGGCGAATGACCTGATAGCTAAAGTAACCGCACAGACTGGTTAAAAGCACTGCTGCCCCCATGAGCAGCCGCAGCCGTCGGTTCTGTTGAATGGAGGAAGAGGGGGTAGGCATCAAGGGGCGTGATTACTTACGCTAGCAGTCGTGACAATCTGGATGTTTTGAGAGAATATTTGACCTGAGTAGTTTTGAGCGTCGGCATACGGAAACGTGTACAGTGGCCGTTGCCTTAGATTGCTTTAAATAGAGTTGCGTTAGATGAGAGAGAGATAAATGGATGGAGAAGTGTTGGAGATGGTGATGGCAGACATAAGTGCTACCACCAAGAAACATGGCTGCACATTGCAGCAGACTGACCAAGCCTGGATAAGCGCCTAAGCAATAGCTACTGGTGCAATACTCAGCCAGTTTAGCTTTATATAGCAGCAATTACAGAGGGGGATGGTACAGATATTCGCTGTGTGATAACAGCGGCGTATAGCCCATCAGCCTTTGGGCTGTCTGTACTTATTTAAGAACATTCTACCCAAAGGGCTGATAGGCCGCGCTTAAACGGTGATAGTAGACATCACAACATCCTGAAGTTGCTGTTGGCTGCGAAAGTGCGCGATCGCTGTTTCTACCGCTTCTGTTTTTCCGCTAATGAACAACAAAACAGAAGTCTCTTCTGTCAAGATAGTTTCGGTAGAGAGCCCTTGGCTATGGAGCTTCAGGTCTGCGGTGGGGATGAGTTTAGCGATCGCGATCGCCCTGAGTCGTTCATCTTCATATGGGTAGGCCGTTACCTTAAAAATGCTCGGGAGCCTTTGTAGCGATCGCTTCAGCAATCCCATCTTCTCTTCTGTCGCCCGAAAGCTAAACAACAATCTTCCATCTTCCGCTGTGGCGGTATCAATGCCGCTGCCTAAAATGCCCTCTAAAGACACGCCCCGATTAGAAAAAACAGAAGCCGCAGCCGTCAGCGTGCCTGACTGGTTCAGTGCCTGTGCCACAAATATCCACCGCCGATAAGCCTTCTTCTGCTCATCGTTGGGCATGTCGCTCTCTTTTTCCTCTGTTTTTATTGATTTAGCTTCTATTGATTTAGCTTCTATTGATTTAGACACGTGCCAAATCCTCCTTCAGCCGTTGTGCTAATACATCTGCCGTTTGCTGAAGCCGTTCCGCCTCTTCAGCCCAGAGCTGCACATTCACCACCCGGCTCCACCCACTCGGCGTTACTACAATAGGCACGCCCAATGGCGTATGAATATCGTAAAACTCTCCTGAAAGCTGCACCTGCCCAGAAACAACAATCTCTCGCCCTTGCAGCAGGTTCTGCACCAAATCCACCGTTACATTCGCCGTGGCGACCACCGTTTTGGCACCGGATAGATGGGTCACAAACGGCTTTAAAAACACCCGTAAATCTGGCGGTAAGCTATCCACATAGCTATACGCCTGGGGAATATCGCCTGCTTTTAGCAGCCCTGCCACCACCTTTTTTTCGCGCCCAATCTCTGCGTAAAATTGTTGCACAGGCCGATTTCGCTGCACCCTACGCCGTGTATCTCTTAGCTCATCACGGGTCATGCCATGAATGCGTACGCTACTCCACAGCGGCACCATGCGCTCGCCATGCTCCCCCACTACAAAGCCTTGAACGAGCTGACGCCGTACCCCCAAATCCGCTGCAATTTCCCGGCGAAACCGGAGCGTATCTGAATAGGCACCCACCCCAATCACCCGGTGGCGACCTAAATAGCGGCTAAACACCTCTACCGCCAGCTCCACCGGATTCGTGACAATAATCACGACCTCGTGCCCGTAGCCATGCTCCGCTAGGGCTTTGGCATACTGCTCAAATATGGGCAGATTCGTGGAGGCCAGGGCGGCTCGGGAGGTGACCGCTCCGCCCACCGTTGCCCCTGCCGTCATCACAATGACATCTGCCACGATGTCTTCAGGCCGTAGCGCCACATCAAAAATAGGCGCTTTCTCTGCGTAAGCGTCACTTAAGTCGCTGCAAAGGCCATATAAAATTTTGCCGCTGCGTCCGCTCTCTCTCCCGACAAGCTGTAAGCGTTCTGTGGGATCTAGCGCACCTAGCACCACAAGCTGCGCGACAATTTCTTTGCCGCAGTCTCCACTGGCTCCAATTACAGCTACGTCCATAGAGAGTTAGGGGGTAAGGGTGCGCGATTTCTGGGGCGCGATTTCTGGGGCGCGATCGCTTTGAGCAAAGAACCGTCAGAGCAAAGAACCGTCAGAGGTAACTACTCAGGCTTAAATCTTTCAGTTGATTGAAATCGCTTTAAAGGTTTACAGGCTAAGGTGTCGTGAGTTCTGTTCAGGCAGTTTTAGATTGGTAAAACGAACGCCAAAATTCAATATCAGTGAAGCAGAAATCA
>JBGCGG010000044.1:0-3124 GCA_045110585.1 Phormidesmis sp.
TTTCCGTCCCCTTGTATGTTTAGAGGTAGGAGCAGTAGGCCGAAATCCCCAAGGAAAAGCGAGTTGTTGTTGGCAGCATGAACGAGAATCTAGGAGACTTCTCTAGTACGCTAAGCGTAGGAGCACTAGATCACAATCCCCTCGTTCGTGCTAGGCAACTAGCATAGTCCGACCGTAAGCTTGGTCGCTGCTTCTATCCATCGCACTGAGAACTCGTAAAATCGCCAGATCCCGTTAGGAGCTCGTATCACGCAAGACTGAGTGCAGCGCATGGAAACCCTAAAATAGTACCAAAAAGGTGGGCCAGATGAACGGTATCGCTGAAGCAACCCCTCGAAACTGGATAGGCATTGACGTTAGCAGAGATAACCTAGATGTCTATGATCTGAGCGCTGAAGCCTATACACGCTATCGCAATGATGTAGAGGGCATTGAAACACTGACCCAACGGCTGCTAAGTCAGTCGAATATTGCGGTGGTTTGTGAGGCGACAGGGGGCTATGAATCGGAGATCGCGCTGAGGTTAGCCCAACTAGAGATTCATGTCAGCGTCGTTAATCCTAGACCCGTTAGAGACTTAGCTAGAGCGCTGAGTAAGCTAGCCAAAACAGATCCGATAGATGCCTATGTGATTGCCAAGTATGGCGAAGTGACTGACCCAGCAGCAACGGTGTTTGCCAGTGAGGCAGAAACGCAGCTAAAGCAGTGGATTACGCGCCGCCAGCAGCTGGTAGAGATTATGAGCGCTGAGAAGAATCGGCGGGTGCTGCTACAAGGCCCAGCTCACGATGAAGTGAGTGAGCATATTGAGTGGCTAGAAAAGAAGATTAAAGACCTTGATGAAAAGATAGAGCAAATTAGCGACTCAGATGAGGAATGGAAGTCTCGCAAGGCAATTTTGCGTTCTCCCAAAGGTATTGGCCCACTTATTTCAGCAAGTTTCCTCGTCCTGCTACCAGAGCTAGGGCAGCTCAATCGACGACAAATAGCGGCTTTAGCAGGGTTAGCACCGTTCAATCGCGACAGTGGACGCTTTCGGGGCAAGCGACACATCTGGGGAGGCAGAGGAGCGGTTCGTTCCTTGTTGTACATGGCAACGTTGTCAGCGCTGAAGTCGAACCCGCCGATTCGCGCTTTCTACCAGCATCTGCTGGCTAAGGGAAAGGTCAAGAAGGTCGCGATTATCGCCTGTATGAGAAAGTTCTTAGTTTGTTTGAACTCAATGGTGAAGAACAACGAGCCTTGGGATGACAACAAGGTCACTGCATTCTTCCAAAACGCCTAATTTCTTATGGTTTTAGCGTTTCTGTTCAAGCTAATTTCAGTTAAAATCTACACAATATTCACAAGCAAAAACGCTTTTTTATCACCCAAAAAGAGCGCACAAAAGCGGCTGCTTTGTTTTCAGCCCCTACCGAAAAAAAATAAGCGAGAACCCGCCGATATCCGACTACATTCTCGCCTGAAATTTGAAACTTACCCTTGACAGCAAACATAATCGCTTGTGGGGTAATTGGAATGAAAACCCTTTGCTCAGAATCGTTACCCCTAGTGGCCTAAAAGTTACCTTCCTTCTACTTCAGAATTTAATCGAAGTTAAGTCGACTCTCTCATTCCTTTTTATTGATTTAATGTTCGTGAGATCCCCTATGGAACAGGGGATCTCACGAACAACGTAATTATAATTATGAGGCTGTCAAGGTTCTAGTCGACGTGAAGAAAGCACCTCAAAACTTACATTCAATATAAGCTTCATTCAGCACATCACTCATCAGCGACTTCTTGTACCGCTGCGTCTGAAGCTGCAACACCTGCCGAGAAGACACCCTAGCTGCTCCCTACCAGTACACCCCAACAGACTCATTCGGCAAACTAAAAGTCCATGACCCTTTTAACGCTGTCTCAATGCTTGCGATATCGGCTTCTGCGGCCCCTCATACCCTCAGACAACATCAAGATTTACCGTTTCCCATACGCAAACCAGCAAATCGCACTGAATCTTAAAATGTAGTTACGCTCTATAGAGCGTGAACTATCAAAACATCATCACAATCGAACCAGGAAAGCGCAGCGGAAAACCCTGTATCCGGGGGATGAGAATCACAGTACCTGATATTACAGTATCTAATATTTTAGAGTACTTGGCAGGTGATATGAGTGAGGCTGATATTGTCGAGGACTTTTCAGAACTAACGACGGACGATAGCATCATTGGGAGATACGCTAAGCCACCCTCCCAAATTCATCTACCTACGTATTGGTAATAGTCCAATAGCTAAAATTGTTTAAGTTTTAAGAGATAGAAACGAGACTATTGCTCCATTTGCGAGCCAATTTGAAGGCGGTATTCTAGTACTCAGTTAGCCCACACAATTGCGCGATCGCCTCCCTTAGCACTTCTGGCACGCCCACCGTTTTTCCCATTACCCAAGGCCCGCACACAAGCTCTAAAAACGGCGATCGCTGCAAAATCTCCAGCTTCTTTTCCAATACGCTATGCACCACGCCTACTGGTGAAAGCCCGCCTTCTCCGGCACAAAACTCATGCCAAGGTTCTATCGCTTCTGGCTTAGCACTAATAATCAAATAGTGCGTACAGGCTTCTAAAATAGACTGTTTTTCTGGCTGCACCATGCCGCCCACATCCACAATCACCAGTTTTTTTTGCCTGCGCAGATTCAAAATTGATTCTTCTTGATACGGGAAAAATCCTGGGGTTAGTGCCCCTTTATTGGCCTGTTTAAAGGCTTCTATAACCGCCTCATCAGCTTCATCTGTTGCTGTTTTAGGCAGTTCAAGAATCCAGTTTCCCTCACCGTCCCACTGAGCCCGCTGCAAATAAATATCTGGGTGAGCTTTCACCAATGTGCTGAATAGCTGATGCGACAGCACACTGAAATGAACCCCTAAATTTGGACAGCAAAATCAGGCACTAGAGAGTCTGGACTTACCAGTATTATCTTTAGACGACTGCTGTTTTCTCCGCCACTGTGTTTCAAATTCAGTAGGTGTCAAATAGCTCAAAGAAGAGTGAATTCTCTTCTTCATATACACCTCTTCTAAAAACTCTTCTATCCTTTCATACACCTCATTAAAGTTTCGATACTCCGACAAGTCAACCTCT
>JBGCGG010000045.1:0-174539 GCA_045110585.1 Phormidesmis sp.
ACGGATGCCGTCGATGTCGACGGGAGGGGCTGCGATGAACGCGGTTACGAAACATGCAGTTGCGGCAAGCAGTGTAGGGATCATCAACACGCCGAACCAACCTACATAGAGGCGGTTCTCGGTGCTAGTAACCCACTGACAGAACTGCTCCCACAGGGAAGCGCTTTGGCGCTGCTGTAGAGTAGTAGTCATTATGAATCCTTTTTAATTATCTAGGTACGAGGCAGAATGTCACGAAAAGATGAGACTTGCCTGTACAAATAATATAGCAATTATATTTCTGTTTGTAAAGATTAATGATGCATCTTGTGAGTGCTTACTCATTTTTGCTTTGGCCATCTTGGCAGCTCGTGTATTTGTTTTTAGCGCTCTGTTGATGACATCCTTGGACGTTCGTTCGTCTTTTGGTTTGTAGGCGGCTGTGCTCTTTTATGAGGCGTCTTCTCATTTCGCCACCTGATTAATGAGAAGAAAGGGTTTACATACTTGAGCTGTAACGCCTCCAGGCAGCGGATCGCACTGGCTGCCGTTGGGTGCTTGTAATAGGCTCACGACTTTATCAATATGTTGAAAGTTAGGTGTCTGCACTAGCGCATGTCTCAAAACGCTTCTGATGACGCGCCTTTGTATGGCCAGCGGCTGTTCTCGTAAGTGTTTTTGGTGAATTTTCCATGTATGTGGTGATTGCGTTTGCGCTAAGCCTTTATGCGCTAGGTTCTCAGTGTTTTTAGGTTCGCAAGTGACCACCTCTTTATATATCGAGGCTGTTTGTCTTTCTAAAAAATCAACCTCAGCAGCTGTGATCTCTAGGGTTTGGGCGAGCGCTCGCTCTACTTGTGGATTGAAATGCTCACGAAGATAGGGGAGTAGCTCTTGCCGGATACGGTTGCGACGAAAGTTGAGGGATTGATTGGTGCTATCTTCCCAAACGGCCAGATTGTGTTGCTGGCAAAACTCGCTTGTTTCCTGACGGGAAAATGAGAGTAGAGGCCTTACTAAAGAAACGGTTGGTTCGCTTTGGTCGATAGGGCGGCTCCAGGGAAGTGTCCCAATGCCGTCGAGGCCAGTGCCCCGAATGAGATGGTAAAGGACGGTTTCGGCGCGATCGCTCATCGTATGGCCGCACACCACGTATCCATATCCCTGCCTTCTTGCAACGTCTGCAAATGTTTTATATCGCCAAGCTCTGGCGTCTGCTTCATTGCCCGGTACGGACTTAGCAGCGTTACACCATGCTGTAACATTCCATTCCTCAGCAAGTTGGAGAACGTGATCCGCATTTAACTGAGAATCTTCTCTCCAGCGATGATCACAATGAATAATCCCGAGCTTCCAATTCCACTGAGGCTGAATGTCTATAAGTAAACGTGCCATGCACAAAGAATCCTGCCCCCCTGAAACAGCCATAAGGACAGGACTGTTTGGAGGAAGCAGGATTCGATTTCTCAGTAAAGTATGAAGCTTGGCGTGTGCTTGAGACCAAACCACAGAGCTTATCCCCTACTGAAATGAGTATTGAACACGGTCGTTAGTCGCGCTTTGTAATATCGTTCTTGATATCAGAAGCTGTGTTTTTCACATCTTTAGAAGCTGCGTTAATACGCTGTTTAGCGCGCTCAACCCAACCGCTGTCTTGCCGGGCACTGTTTTTGGCTCCATCGACACTGTTGGATGCAGCATCTTTGAGGTCATTCACACGGCTTTGGACATTGCCTTTGATGCCTTCCATATTCTCTTGAACACCGCTTCTCAAATCGCCTACGCGACCTTGAACGTTCTCCTGTGTGCCGCCAATGCTGCCTTGCAGGTTTGCTTGAGCGCTATCTGCACTCCCTTTCATACCGTCAATGCTACCTTGAACGCCGCCTTGGATATTAGTGCGAGTTTCGTCAATGCCTCCTTCAACACGAGAGCGTAGGTTGCCTATGCCTCCTGTCGCAGATTCCTTGGCATTGTCTATGCCGGCAGTAGCAGACCCTTTAAGGTTATTAACGCCACTTTTGGCAGTATTTGAGATATTGCCAACGCCTGTTGCCGCATCACCTGCTTTAGCTTTCATTCGACCTGCGAGGCCAGCCGCACCTGCGGCTGCACCTCCTGCAAGGCCAGCCGCACCCGCGATGCCTGCTTTGCCCATGCCACTAACTTTAGTGCCGACGCTGCCAACAGATGTTTTAATGCCATCGGCTTCTATCGAACCTAGGTTGCCGTTCACATTTGCGTTAGTGTCAACTGTTGGTAAGTTGGCATCAGGCTTGTTTACGTTCGGTAATAGCGAATTGGAGGTATTCCCTTGGAAAGAGCTGCGCACTCTATCATCAGTGGTGCCGCTTGCAGTTGCGCTGTAGCCAGCCTCTTCTTCATTGCCCCGTCTGCCAGCTGCCCAAATTAGCAGGCCCAATCCAGCCAGTGGCAACAGCAGCCACCACCAGCGGCCTCGCCCTGCTAAGTCACCGACGCCATTCACTGCGTTGCCAACGCCGTTTGCGGCCTCTCCTGCAACATTGCCTGTGCCATCAATAGCATTGCCAATTCCATTGCTGATTCCGTCTAAGTTGATGCCTACTCCAGGAATTCCAGCAGCGCCTTCAGGCAGTGGTTTGCCTTCCGCATCGATAAGATTGCCCTCAGCATCAATCAAAAAGCCATCAGGATTAATGAGATTGCCTTCTGTATCTACTAGCTCACCTGCCGCATTTCGCTGACCAACTTCGCCGTTAGCGGCTGTGTCTCCGGCGTCTGAACCTTCTGTTACTGTTCCTTCTGCTCCGGTTTTGTTCGTGTCAGCATCTGCTGTTCCTTTTTCATCCGGTGCCGCATCAGTTGCCCCAGCGTTTGTTTCTCCAGTAGTTGCGTTGTCTGCGTTTGCGTCTCCGGCATTGGGCTCACTGCCAGTCGTTGCCGGTGCAAGACCATTGCCAGCAGTAGCACCTCCAGAAAGATCCGCGTTCTGCAGTGCGGTTTGGCCTTCGCTGCCTGTTGCATAGCCTAAGAAAGCTGCTGCCGCAGGAGAAGCCGCTTTTGCATATACAAAGGAGTAGGGTTGTGAAAATGGATAGCGAGGATCGTCGGGAAGCGTTTTGTGAAGCTGAATCGCTTTCAGATCAGATTGGCCTTCTAGCTGCCCAACTAAGGCATAACCTAGGCCATCTTGCCCGAGCTCTTTTGCAAGGGCTATCGTCGAATCGTCGCCCAGCTGAGTGGCGTTACTGCCAGTTTTAAACTCGGACGCCTTAAAGACGGGATAGGGTTTGAGTGCCTGACGAGTGTCGCTTGTGTCCGGGCGATCAATGACGCGGATGGGACCGGCTGTGCCTCCCACTTCAGACCAATCTGTGATTTCGCCTCTGAAGATTTGAGCGAACTGACTACCCGTAATACTGTTGGAGAACGTATTGTCTTTGCCAACTACGATCGCAATTTTTTCACGACGGACAGGAACTGCGATGAGTCCTTTTGCTTCTTCTTCAGGTGTGAGCGGACGACTAATGGCCGCGACGTCTGCATTATCGTTCAATACATCTGCGAGTGCGTCATTTGCGCTTTTGGTCGTAACGTTTACTTTGCTCTCGTCGTATTTTCCTTCAAAACCTTGGCCGAGTGCTGCGCTGATCGCGTTCATGTTGTCAGAGCTGCTGCTGACGCGAACGGTCGTATTTTTCTCAACGGTATCAGGTACAGGGAAGTTAGGTGCTGCTTTTGAGGCTGCTTGAGCGATTACAGGTGCCACCACAGAGGTGACTGATTTGGCTGGAACCGCGCAAGCTAAGAGCGCCGCTATCGTTAGCGCTGAGGCCGTCTTTCGATTAACCATTATCTGATAACACCTCTGTGGGTGAGACTACTTTAAGTGTGTGACGTGAAGGCTGCTCGCTTTGAATAGAAAGAGCAAGAGCAAGTCCTACCGAAGGCGCAAGTGAGATGACTCTATCGGCTAAGCGATCGCCCTCAAATGCACTCTTTAAGCACAGATTTACAGCTATCTCTTGCTGTACGTTCAAAAACGACTGATTTTCGTTGTTCGTACGATATTTGTGCACCTTACAAGGTAAGTCAGCTTTGTCGAAAGCTTGCGTGAGTTTATCTTTTCTTCAAGTACATGCGTTGCTGACTCAACGCTTCGTAAGCTAAGGCTTGCAGACTCTGTGCTCCGGTTTGCTACCCGTCTGCTGCTCCATCAGATATATTTGAGTTCTCTAATGGGTGATTGTTTGTTTGCGGCTGGAAAGGCCACCTGTGGGCGATAAGCCTACTGAAGTGCGATTTATTTGAGTAAAGTCAGCGGCTCTGCGTATAGTCGCTGACTTACTGCGTATCAGCAAGTTCTGATAAATCAGACACTTTCAACCACGCGCTATTTTCCATAAAGCAATAGTGTTCTAAGATGACCAAGGCTTACAGCTTTTACTGTTGTATCAGGCATCGCCCAATGGTTCCAGATTTTTTGTCCTCACAAAATGGTTCGCCGGCAGGAAGTTCGTCGGCAGAGGAACTTGACTTCAATAACTTCATTTTAGAAATTGAGCCTGATCCGATGGTTGCGCGTGAAGAGGTGGCTCAGACAAAGCCAGAGAGCAACCCTAACCTACAGGTGCAGTTCAAAAGTGAGCGAGGTCGCCTGTTATTGCTGTTGCCGCCTGCGCCTGAAAAAAGCCGTAATCCAGTTCATTGGGAAGAACTTAGGCAGCAGCTCAAGCAGCGATTAAGTAGTGGCTCGAGATTTTTACAGCCCCACACGCCAGTTCATTTGATTGCCCGTGACCGACTCCTTGATAGTCAACAAGTCCAAGAAATAGATGCGTTGTTGAGCGAAGCCCAACTTCCACTTAAGAGAATTTATACCAATCGTCGCCAAAGCGCTGTGGCAGCTGCTACGGCTGGTTACTCCGTTGAGCAACAGACCATGCTGGGCCACTTGGGGCAAGGTCAAGAAGCTTCTCGTCAGGCCATGGAAGAACCTCTGTACTTGCAAACGACGCTGAGATCTGGGATAGAGGTGAGGCACCGAGGTACGGTAATTGTGCTGGGTGATGCTAATCCTGGATGTTCAATTGTGGCTGAAGGCGACATCTTTATATGGGGTCGTTTAAGAGGGGTTGCACATGCCGGGGCCGGTGGGAACCGCCAGTGCCGTATTATGGCGCTGCATATGCAGCCGACACAGCTTCGTATTGCCGATCAAGTTGCCCGTTCTCCTGAAGCTCCCCCAGCGCAATATCAACCAGAGGTTGCTTACATCGGGCCTGACGGTATTCGAATTGCGATCGCTGCAGAATTTGCCCACGCTGATTTGATCCCCCAAGATGCCCCTCAAGACATCCTTTAGTTCCTCGTTTAGCTAAATCCTTACCCCCCACAGAGAGTCAACACAAGAGTATATGAGCCGCATTATCGTTATGACCTCCGGTAAAGGAGGCGTGGGAAAAACCACTTGCACCGCAAACTTAGGCATGGCCCTTGCCAAGGCTGGACAGCGGGTTGCGGTCGTCGATGCCGATTTTGGCCTACGTAATTTAGATTTATTACTAGGGCTCGAAAATCGCATCGTATATACCGCCTTAGATGTACTGGCTGGCGAATGCCGATTAGATCAGGCATTGGTTAAAGATAAGCGACAGCCTAACCTTGCTTTGTTGCCTGCTGCTCAAAATAGATCCAAAGAATCGATCAAACCTGAGCAGATGAAAAGGCTGATTAAGGCACTGACTAAGGTCTATAACTTTATTTTGATCGATAGTCCTGCTGGGATTGAAATGGGCTTTCGAAATTCTATTGCTGCAGCCAGAGAAGCCATCATTGTGACAACACCTGAAATCTCAGCGGTTAGAGATGCTGATCGCGTGATTGGGTTGCTTGAAGCTAACGATATCAAAGCTGTTCGCTTAGTCATTAATCGACTGAGGCCCGCTATGGTTGCCGCAGAGCAGATGATGTCTGTGAAAGATGTCCAAGGAATTTTGTCGATTCCGCTTTTGGGTGTGATCCCAGATGACGAGCAGGTGATAGTTTCGACTAATAAAGGGGAGCCATTGGTATTAGACGAGAACCTGTCTAAAGCAGGGATCGCGTTTACCAACGTATCTCAAAGGTTGCAGGGTGAAAAAGTTCCGTTGATGGACTTGAGCATTCCAAAAGAGAGCTTCTTTACTCGGCTGAAGCGGCTGTTTAGAGGGTAGTTGGAGAGACCAAGTGGATTTCAACTGCTCTGTATGCAGCAGATAGCTATAACGTAACTCCTAAGCGGCTTAGACTAGCGACATCACGGTGACTAACAACATGCCAATTCCTATTATTAGCGACTTAATCGAACGCCTCTTTGGCCCTGCCGAAGACCCACATAGTCGAGACGATGTAAAGCGTCGTCTGCAGATCGTGCTGGCTCACGATCGACTAGCGCTCGATCCACAGACATTAGAGATGATGCGTCAAGAGATTATCGCTGTGGTCTCTCGCTATGTTGAAGTTGATTTTGAGTCGCTAGAGTTTTCCTTGGCCACCAATGAGCGAGTTACAGCGCTAACTGCGAATTTACCGATTCGTCGTATTCGTCCTCTGGGGCGAGGTGCAGATCAGCCGATTAAACCCGATGATGAGGTTGAGCGAATTGAACTCGCTTCTCCAGCAGAGGCCGTGGCATTAGATGCTAAAGAAACAGAAGCTGCTCTTAAAAAGTTTGAGTCAGATAATTCTGATGCGCATCCCCACTTAGACATTGACCGTACAGGGTTAGATGTTGCGTCTCTCGATGAGGATGATGGTGCCGAAGCGGCTGAACTCAGCGTGATTGAAGAAGTCGAATCATCTTCCGAAGCCTTAGACTCTACCCACGATTCTGAAGCAATTGAGCTTCCTGAAAGCCCCATGACTGATGTCACTCTAAGAGGGACTAAGGGCTTGGATAAAGCGGACCAAACATCAGCGTAATGTGTTTCCGCAGTAGTTGTTTGGCGTCAACGTTGGCTTTACATTGCGGCTGTTCGCTTCCCGCTCTTATCTAATCAGCTCATCTGACAGATAATAATGCTGTGGCGCTGACCTAAGAGCCACAGCATTTTGTTTAGCGCCAGTTGCGCTGACTAATGTTTTTCAGTAGTTCCAGTCAGCCGACGTTCCATCTAGCCGACGCTCCCACAGTCGAGCGAGGTCACGAGGTTGTCTTAATCAACGTCGGTGACAGATACAACATAGTTTCCGGTAGCTTCAAGGCTTTTATCAGTAGGTGTGTGGACGTAAAAGTGTGTGGACTTTCCCTTGATGTGATGATGGCTACGCCCACTCAAGCATCTAAACTTTTTCTGCTGGCTCGGCAATCTCTCAAAACATAGCTTATACTTGCTTTACAGGTATTAAATAATCTCAATAAAGCGGAAAGCACTTGTTATGGATAATCAAACTCAGCTTGAATCTTCAAACTCGGGTGCTGCCTTAGAAAGCAAAACATTGGGTGTGAATCCAACGCGCTATTACCGTCCTGAGCCAAGACTGGGGTTTACGCCGTTCGCAGAGCTTTGGAATGGCCGGTTGGCGATGGTGGGTATTGTCCTTGCGTTAGCATTTGAGTTGATTACTCACTACGTGATGTAGTTTGTGCCTAGTTTTTGTTAGTTAGCTTTCTGCGTGACATGAAAAAGGCTCAGCCTCTGATGGGGGCTGAGCCTTTTTCATGTCACGCAATACTTATGTATTACGCGATATCAGATGGGATTGGGGGCTGATTGTTAGGCTGCATATTCTGTGTGATTTGGTTTTGAAACATGGCTTTTATTTCAGTACGTTTCACTTCGAGTGCTTGATCACGGGTTTCAGTTTCGATAAAGATGAGGCTATCGACTGGTTCTATGGAAGGGAGTCGAAAAAGTAGCTCAGCGGCGGGAATGGGCAGTGCCATAAGGCCAGGATTGCTTTTGGCGAGTTTGTCTCCAGCGGCGGCGGCAAGTGATGGATAGGCGTAGATGACGCGTTTGGGCTGATTTGGCGAGTTTTTGTGAGCAATGGTGGCTTGTAGCCATTGTTTGCTCACAGACTGCAAAATGAAATATTCAGGATGTTTTAGCTGATTGGCGATCGCCCTAATCACTGGTGCAACGGTCTTAATGGCCTGCTTTAAATCTGCTTCAGGAGGCGCCCCGTCAATGAGATCTTGGAGCTGTTGTTCAATATCCATACGTCAATGACGAGAAATGAGGAGCAATTAAGTGGCCTCGAAATACTTTTGTGAAAAAGTACGAGGATTCTACCTCCCAACTTTAATACTTCTGTGAATATCGCGGTGGATTGTTTAGAACCTCCACTGATTTGTCTATTCTCAAATTGGTGCCTACTAACTGTCTGACCTGAAAATCGCGTTCGTATCTATATTACTGTGTGCTTCCTATCACTGCGCTGATGAAGATGACTTCATGGGCGGCAGAGCGATGTGTTTTCAGGGTGCTTCCTAGAAGCAAGTCTAAGTAATCCGAGCCGATAGCATTTAAACCTGCGTGATGCCTTATTGATAAGGCTGGTTTCAGTGCTCAATTTAGGCTTCTTTCTACAGAGAACAGTTCAACCATCAGGGAATTATTTTTGACATTAGCTGTGGATACGCTTTTTGAAAGGCTCTTTCAGGAACTGAAGGAGTCTACCTCTGCCTCGCAGCGTAACTGCCGTGAGGTGGCGACCCGCATTGTAGAAGAAGTGACGCGGGTATGTACTGAAAGCCAACGAATTCAGAATTCGGGCGATGTGGCTGGCTGGGCGAGTGACTTAGCGAACCATCGTCTTAAACAAATTCGAAGGTATGTCACGCTGGGCTCCACCAGAGGTCGTTTGGAGTTGCACAGTAGCCTCAGTGCGATTGTGTACCGATATATGACGCCACCGCAGGTTCAGTCTAGCTATCAGGCACGGGTATCACTCATTGAAGACTTTTTGCAGAACTTTTACGTAGAGAGTATCAATGCCTTCCGACGTGAGAATGACGTAGTTCCTAGCTATCGTCCCCGTTCTTCTTTAGAGTTGGCCGAATATATGGCGTTTACTGAACGCTACGCTAAACGGCGAATTCCCTTGTCGAGAGGGCGATCTCAGCAGCTGATTATTTTGCGTACCCAAACGTTCTCAAAGCAGCAGCCACCCGAGACGGCTGTGGATATTCAGCAGGCAATAGAAGGTAGTGATTCCGATCAGCCTCGAACTGCGCCATTGCAGCGCCTACGTGAAGAGCTGACGACAGGCGATCCGCTTGATGAGACCGAAAGTACGGTGCGTGAACGGGTTATTGAGCAGCTCATGGAGTATTTGCTTGCCAAAGGTCAGAAGGACTGTGCTGACTACTTCAGCTTACGGCTCATAGATTTGCCTACCCATGAGATTGAGACCATCTTAGGCATTAATCCACGGGAACGCGATTACTTGCAGCAGCGTTTTAAGTACCATTTGCTGAAGTTCTCGTTTGCTCATAACTGGGAGCTAGTTCATGAGTGGCTTGGGGCAGAATTGGGGAAGAACCTGGGTTTGACGCCACAGCAGTGGGAGTATTTTCAATCGAAAATCAATCAGACTCAGGCTAAAGTCCTCAATTTGAAGCAGCAACGTTTGAGTGATCCGGAAATATCTAAAGCACTCGACATAACGCCGACTCAGTTGAGAAAGCAATGGTCTAAACTACTAGAGCAGGCTTGGGATATTCGTAATATTTGAGCGAATGGCCAAATATGTGCCCGCCAAATTATGTGCCCGCCAAATATTCGCTCTAAGTTATGTGGATCTTTCCGGACTGAGATATTCGCATATGAATAATGAGTCAAATAACATTCGGAACTTGCTTCTTTGGCTTTTCACTGAGTTTGACGTTTTAGATTTTCTGGATCTGAGCGTTTTAGAACTCGACCCGACGTTTTCTCCACCATCAGGAAATGGGTCTACATCAAAAGTCATTTCATCGGAAGCAAGTGTATTCGAAGTCGGGTCTGATGCAACGTCTATGGAGCCTGCCCACCAACAAGGGTTTGAGGAGGCATCCTCTTATCCATCTACATTCTCTGAATCGTACATATGTTCTTCTGAACTTCTTAAGAACATGAAGGCTGATGATTCGCTTGCAAGAGCGGCTCAACCTAGATTCTCAGTGGCTTCGAGAGACCACTTCCTAAATAGGTCAGTTTCTCAGACGGCTCAGTCGTTTAACTTCGGAGAAATCCACGCTGTGCAAGAACGTTTTCAAGCTTTGTTAAAGCAACGTCTCCTCTCGGAGTACGAAAATAACCCCCCCCTCTTTCCTTGGGAGTCAGAAGTCAGCGAGTACCCTGCTGAAGTTGCTGATTGTGCATCTGTTGATGCCGTTATTCCCCTTTGGAATGAACACGTTGGCACGCTGAAAGTGCCGGGGCTTCTACCAACTGATTTAGTGAATTCGCTGTTTGAGCGATGCCAGGCGATTGTGCGATCGCCTATGAAGCAAGGCGTTCGGTTAGTGAGTGCAGTTGAGGCGTTATTTCCTGATTGTACTGATTTGCTAGAGCCAATCGCCAATATGGTGTTGGTGCCTGCCTACCGTTCTGGAAAAGACACTCAGGATGCAGTGATTCAAAAGCTAGCTGGCGAACCTGGTGGCTATGATGCGGCTATGCCGGAGCAAAAAGTTGCTCTATCTATGTTGGCAGCCCAAGAAATATTGAGTGTGCTGACTTTTGATGTGAGCGCTGATAAGCCCAAAGATACCCGCCGCTGGCTAACAGCTGTAGGGATGTTGGAATTAACGGTTGCTTATGAGGAAGGTGCGCTCAGTGTGAGTGCCATTTTGCCAGGTGGCGGCCAGGTTAGACTGCACGATGGTGATGTTGAGAAAAGTGCCGTGCGCAATACTGCAGGTGCACTGGATTTAGCTTGGGGTACGCCAGATGCCACTAAGACTCACGTCTTGGAAGTGTCTTTGCAAAGCGAAGCCAATCCCCTCAATTTTGTCATTGGTGTGGTGCCTGAGAAGGCTTGAATATAGCCTTTTTTAGTTTATTGCCTGATTGATTTTATGAAAGGGCCAGCTCTGATAAGGGGTTGGCCCTTTTATTTTTTGCGGACTTACGCTTAAGTCCGCCGATTCTCAAGTCCGCGATTCTCAAGTCCGCGAGTTCTCAGGGCTGTCAGTTCTCAGGGCTGTCAGCGAGGCTGAACGCGTTACGTAAGGATTAGGCTAAGTGCCTAGCAATGTGTGAATTCATCTGTGCTTTGCGCTAAGTTCTTATCAATTTTTTTCAACGGTAGATGTATGTGTTTAGTGACTCGGCCCGCAAAATGATTGAAGTATGGCGATACAATTGATGCTTTACTGATTTCCTTTTTTCATTTGCATTACGTCGGTACTTTGTTTTTATGGCAACTCCAACTGTGGCTCCTTCAACTGTGATCTCTGAGAAAACACCTGTGGATAATGGGATATCTATCGCTGAAGGCGATTTCCAACCAGAGGCGTTTGATCAGCATGTGATGGCGACGTACGGTCGCTTTCCTATTGCCTTGACAAAGGGCGATGGGTGTCGCGTTTGGGACTCGACAGGCCGAGCCTATTTGGACTTTGTGGCTGGGATCGCAACCTGCACATTGGGACATGCGCATCCAAAGATGATTGAGGCCGCTACTGAGCAGATTAAGAAACTGCATCATGTTTCTAATTTGTATTACATCCCTGAACAAGGGGACTTGGCGCAATGGCTAACGGCTAGGTCTTGCGCGGATCGGGTGTTCTTTTGTAATTCAGGGGCAGAGGCCAATGAGGGCGCTATTAAGCTGGCCCGTAAGTATGGCCGGACAACGCTAGGCATTGAGACGCCGGTTATTATTACTGCGAAGTCGAGTTTTCATGGTCGGACATTGGCAACGGTGACGGCGACAGGCCAGCCCAAATATCAAAAGAACTTTAATCCGCTGGTTCCCGGCTTTCATTATGTGCCTTACAACGATATGACGGCGCTGCGAGAGGCGATTGAGTCTTTAGATGCGCAGCAACGGCAAGTGGCAGCGGTAATGATGGAGCCTATGCAGGGTGAGGGCGGTGTTTGTCCCGGTAATCCGGTGTATTTCAAGCAGGTGAGAAAGCTGTGTGATGAAAAAGGGATTTTGCTGATTTTGGATGAAGTGCAAGTGGGCATGGGCCGGACGGGGAATCTGTGGGGCTATGAAACGATTGGCGTAGAGCCGGATGTGTTTACCTCTGCGAAGGGCTTAGGGGGGGGGGTGCCAATTGGCGCAATTTTAACGAAGCAGCATTGTGATGTGCTTAAGGCAGGGGAGCATGGCAGTACCTTTGGGGGCAATCCATTTGTCTGTGGCGTGGCGCTAACGGTGTGCGAGACCTTGGAGGCAGATGGCATTTTGGCTAATGTGCGATCGCGTGGCAAACAGCTGAGAAAGGGGTTGAACGCGATCGCTGACAAATACCCTGATATTTGTGAAGGTGCCAGGGGTTGGGGGCTGATTAATGGTTTGGTGCTGAAAGAGGGCACGGCAGCACTAGATATTGTGAAAGCGGCTCTTAAGGAAGGTCTGTTGATTATTCCAGCGGGTGCCAAGGTGGTGCGGATGGTGCCGCCTTTGATTGTGAGTGCTGCTGAAGTGGATGAAGCCTTAGGCTTGCTAGATAAAACGTTGGCCAAGATGGCTTGAGCGTCGTTAGGGTTGAGATGTTTTGTGCGCGTGCCCTGCTTGAGGCTGTGCTTTATGCGGCTTCGATTAGGGCACCGTTGCTGACCGTTAAAATCTGGGATGATTGGAGCCACTGTGAATCAAAAGATCCTAGATGAGTGGTGGTGATGAGCGTTTGAAAGCGATCTTGGATGGTTTCGAGAAGTTGATTTTGTCGTTTGAGATCAAGTTCGGCCAGAACATCGTCCAAAAGTAAGAGCGGTGGTTCTCCGATGACGGATTCAATGAGTTCGAGTTCGGCGAGTTTGAGAGAGAGCACAAGTGTACGTTGTTGCCCTTGTGAGCCGTATTGACGCGCAGGTGTTTGGTTGATGACGAAGTCAATATCATCTCGGTGTGGGCCGGTGAGTGAGGTTCGCTGATAGTACTCAGCGGTGGCACGGGTTTTAATTTTTTCTAGGAAGGATTGCTGAATGAGGTGTGGCTGGTCTTGTGCCTCGGGGCTTTCTCCTAAGGACACATTGGGTTGGTAGGTAATGGCGAGCTGTTCAGTGCTGCCACTAATAGCTCGGTGCCAAGATTGTGCCAGGGGAATAAGGCGATTGAGCACGCGCAGTCTGCGCCGAATCACTCGGGTGCCAGCGGTTGCGAGTTGGGCATCCCAAATCGCAATTTGTTCGGGATCTATTTTCCCAGGGCTGTCTGTTTCGTCGCCCGTGTGCTGTTTGATAAAGGCATTTCGCTGTTTGAGTACCTGATTGTACTGCTGCAAAATATAGGCGTAGACAGGTTCTAACTGCGTTAGCAATGTATCGAGCCAGCTGCGGCGTCCTCCAGGGCCACCTCGTACGAGATCGATATCTAGGCTAGAGAATTGAACGGCATTAAGACTGCCGAGGAAGTCCTGTTGACGTTTGAGGGTTTCACCGTTGAGGATGGCGGCGCGACGTCCGCCATTGCGTAGGACTAGGTTGAGTTCGCTAGGCCCGAGGTCTTTCTGAAGCTGCGCTTTGATATGGCCAATTTTTTCGCCTTCTTTGACGAGATCGCGATCGCGACTCGTTCGATGCGATTTGAGGGTGGCCAGTAACTCAACCGCCTCGAGTAAGTTCGATTTCCCTTGAGCGTTATCTCCCAGCAGAATTGTTTTGGGTGCTGTAAAGGCTACAGATTGGCTGCTGTAGTTGCGAAAGTTCTGCAAATGGAGGTGCTGGAGGAACATGATGTTCAGTTTAAGGTAAGAGGGAAGGGCAAGCCGCAAAAATACTGAAAGGTCTTATGGGTGTGATTGTGTTGGGTGGGCTGGCATAGGGTGATCTATTGGTTAATGGATTGGCTGTTAATGGATTGACTGTTAATGGATTGGCTGTTAATGCATTGGTATTAGGTTGGATAGATGCACTGACATAGATGCACTGACACCGTGGGGGATTGATACCGTGGGGGATTGAAAGTTGGTTCGATCCTTGGTTGGGGATGTGGGCGTTGCTGTTTGCGAGCTGTGTGGCAAATTTAGATTTTCATAGGCGATTTCAAGCTTCCATTCGTAGTGCACCTCAGTTGGATCCGCTGGAGGATTTACCTCGGAGGCTGCCGAACGTAAGCGTGATTATTCCGGCCTATAACGAGGCGGCGAATATTGCTGAGTGTATGGCTACGGTGTTACCGAATGCGTTGCCAGAGGCGGCACCGCTGAAGCTGATTGTGGCAGATGATGAATCGGATGATCAGACAAGAGCTATTGCAGATGGAATAGCGGCTAGTGATCCACGGGTTCAGGGATTGACAGTGCCGCCTCGTCCCACGGATAAACCTTGGCGCGGATCAAACTATCGGGGAGCTGCCTTTGACCTACTTATATTTGGGCTGGTTAAGCGGTGGAATTGTCAGTGCGATCGCCATTGCTTCGATGATTAAAACAGAGACGGGGTGGAGCTGGACTTGGAAAGGGCGATCGTTGGCCATCCCTCACGCTGAAAATGAATAAATAAACCCGCTGGAATACTGACAGATAGCCGCCTTCAAAAATATCTTGCCCCCCTTGTGGCAAACCGTGCAGCCAGTGCTACAATACTCAAGCAAAAGCGATGGGGTATCGCCAAGCGGTAAGGCAGCGGGTTTTGGTCTCGCCATTCCTAGGTTCGAATCCTAGTACCCCAGCTCTAAATTAAGTAAGCTTGCAAAGTTAATCAACTTGCCAAGTAAGCTTTGAAAGCCCTCGATTATCGTAATCGAGGGCTTTTTTATTGTATTTATTTCTTATTTCGCCAGACGGCATTGTTGATAGTGCTGATGGCTTCTTGTGCACCTGTCTAAGGAACTCGTCGCAACAACTTGAGGGCTAGATGTATGAACTGTCCTTAATGCTTATTTAAAGATTGTTCTGTACTGACCAAACAATTGGTGTTGATACTCGGAGCAGCCTGATGACAAGGATTACGTGCCTATTTCAACTTTGTGTAAAGGATGTTCAATTCGTGAAGTGGATAGGAACTTACGCAAAAAATGGCACGTCTCGGTATGTGTGTTCAGTGAAAATGCTGTGATTTCGTTGAACAACAATATCACGCAAAAATTCTATGGACACTTTTCATGCGAAAACCCAGAAAGCAGAGCCTTTGAACAAGGGCTTTAGAGCTGCCTTTAACGCGAAGCAAAGCTTGCGGAGCGGCGGCTTAATCAGACTTTTCCCTTTCAGACCTCTCCCACTGAAGCTTGCTCCTAATAGTGGGTCTGACTTGGTGCCCCTTTCTTGTTTAACAGAACTAGCCTGTATCAATTTATGCCGTCTCGTCGCTCGGTTCTTTTACCGCGATATCGGTTTGATTGAGTTCTGTTCTGCTTGATCGAATGTCATCCGTCTGATGCCATCCGCCTTTATCTACTCATTGTTTTCCACGCTTTCTAAAGCAGCCTCTATTGCAATATGACTCACCTTAAATCTGATTTGGTTGCCCGCCGGATACAAGGCAGTCCAGAGGAAGGTATGCCAAAAGATTCGCTACCCCCTAATGCTCACAAAACAGCTAACGCTAAAACAGTCACGGCCACTTCTATGTTACTAACCCCCCAGGACAGATTGAATAAGAGCGTAGATGGCAGCGCGAATGCCTTGGCCGTATCTGCTAACGTTCAGTCATCTGTCGTGAACGCCCCTAAAATAGACCTCTTGGGTATGGACTTTGACAATTTTTCTAAGCAAGAATTATTGTCAAACCTGCGAAAAGGTGTGGTATTTACACCCAATGTTGATCACCTCATGAAGTTGCGACGTGATCCCGACTTTGTGTCGGTCTATCAAAAAGCCGATTTTAAGGTGTGCGATTCTCAGGTACTGATGTATGCCTCTAAGTTTTTGGGTAAACCCCTAAAGGCTAAACTGTCAGGCTCTGATTTATTCCCCTGGTTCTGTGAGTATCACAAGCACAATAAGAATATTGAGATATTTTTGCTTGGTGGGCGTGAAGGCGTTGCTCGTGAGGCCCAAAAGCGAATTAATGCTCGAACGGGTAGAGAAATTGTGGTAGGTGAGTACTCACCTCCTTATGGCTTTGAGTCTGATCCTGAAGAATGCCGTAGGATCGTCGAACTGATTGAGGCGTCTTCTGCAAATGTATTGGTTGTGTGTTTAGGTGCACCTAAGCAAGAAAGATGGATTGCGACTTATCGTGATCAGCTGCCTGACATAGATATTTTTATGGCAGTAGGGGCCGCTGTAGACTTTGAAGCTGGCTGTAAACCGAGGGCTCCTAAATATGTGAGTGAGCTGGGTTTGGAATGGCTTTATCGATTGGTTTGCGAGCCTAAGCGGTTGTGGCGGAGGTATCTGATAGAGGGCATGCCTTTTGTCGGCTTAGTGCTCGCTGAAAAGTTGAAGCAAATGATGCCTCAAAAGCTTGGCAAGAGAGCCAGCAAAGCTTGATGAGCTATGGTGAGAGAGGGAGTGATGGCTACTCACAACTTCTCTTTTCATTATTTTTTCAATTTTTCATGGATGTGACTCGATCGGGCGACGCTGGTAAGCAAGATAGAAAGATGCAATACTCCCTCGATGCAATTCGTAGGGCTGAGCGAGCAGTGCGGTGTTCTCCGTTTTTCCCTAAGCTGCTAGCTGAAATGCGGTTGGAAAGTGTGAGCGTGATGGCTATTGCTGAAAATAGCGGTGCTCTTAAGGGCTACACACAGCAACCATTGTCTGAGGTTGCTGCTGAGTCCGGGTTGATGTGGTTGGCCGAAGTTGGGGTGCTTCGTCGTGAAGTGGATGGTCAAGGGCTTACTGATAGCTTTCGGTTGACTCCCTTAGGGCGTGAAATTGTTGAACGATGGCAATCTCAAGGGCGTCCGGATACGCGGGCGAGTTTGGTGGACTATATAAAAAATGGACTGACTCGGCGATTCCGACTACCAGAATGGCTGGTTTGACGGGTGATATTTATTACCTCTTCCCGTGTTTGTACGGAAATTCCGAGAGTCCATCAACTTTTTTTGCTTCACATCTACCCAACTTTGGGTAATGTGTAGTGGGCACAGATATTGAGGGAGCAACCGGTGGTGAAGTCAATAATGGTGGTAGGCACAACCTCCCACGCCGGTAAGTCAATGATGGTGGCCGCGCTCTGTCGGATCTTGAGTCGCCGGGGATGGCGCGTTGCACCCTTCAAAGGCCAAAATATGGCCTTGAATTCATATGTCAGTACTTCTGGGGCCGAGATTGGTTATGCCCAGGCAGTGCAGGCTTGGGCTGCTGGTGTGCCACCACAGGCTGAAATGAATCCCATTTTGCTGAAGCCCCAGGGCAACAGTACCTCCCAGGTTATTTTGAAAGGCCGTCCGATTGGCACAACGACGGCTGAAAAGTACTACGAAGAATTTTTTAGTACGGGTTGGCAAGCGATTCAAGAGAGTCTTGCCCGGCTGAGCCAAGAATTCGATTTACTTATTTGTGAAGGGGCTGGTTCCCCCGCAGAGATTAATCTTAAGCATCGCGATTTGGCGAACATGCGAATTGCTTCTTATCTTAAGTCGCCCACTATTTTGGTGGCCGATATTGATCGTGGTGGGGTCTTTGCACATATTGTTGGCACTTTGGAGCTACTAGAGCCAGAGGAGCGAGCCCTCATTAAAGGGATTGTTATCAATAAGTTCCGGGGCCAGCGTTCAATCTTACAGCCAGGGATCGATTGGTTAGAAGATCGCACGGGTATCCCTGTCATTGGTGTGATTCCGTGGTTGGATGAGGCTTTCCCTGCTGAAGATTCGTTGTCATTGTTGGAGCGACCTGCTGTGAAAACGCAGGCTGAGATTACGGTCGCGGTGATTCGTTTGCCTCGGATCTCTAACTTTACAGATTTTGACTCTTTAGAGGCTGAACCTTCTGTCAATGTCAAATATCTGACGCCGAATGACGATTTGGGCTATCCGGATGCGGTCATTTTGCCAGGAACGAAGACAACGATTGCTGATTTGCTTGTGCTGCAGAAAACGGGGATGGCGGAAGCACTCAGTAACTATGCCGCAGCTGGTGGCACCGTGATGGGTATTTGCGGTGGCTTTCAGATCATGGGTCAAATGTTGGCAGATCCCGAGGGTTTAGAAGGTCAAGAAGGTCGATTTAATGGTTTGGGGCTGCTGCCACTGCGGACGGTGATTACGCAGCAGAAGGTTGCGCGTCAGCGAACAGTGAGCTCGAAATATCCACAGGAAGGGTTACCTGTGGTGGGGTATGAGATTCATCAGGGGCGTACTCAGCTGGTAATGCCGACTGGTAGTGAGGGCGAAGATGTGCCTTCATTTGTGCCTATTTTTGATGATCGTAGTTTGGGCATTGTGGATGAGGCTCAGTCCGTGTGGGGCACTTATTTGCACGGCATCTTTGATAATGGTCCTTGGCGTCGGGCTTGGCTGAATAGGCTGCGTCAGCAGCGGGGGCTGAGTTCTATGCCCACGGGCATTGCGAACTATCGTGAGCAACGCGATAGCATGTTGAACAGCCTAGCGACTACGATTGATAAGTACATTGATTTGACACCGATTTTGTCTTGATAGATTTCTGTATGCGCAGATGTTATCTAAGCGATGGTAGTGTTTTGATGTTGAGTTTGGCTATTAGGTGAGAGTGTGGCGCTGAGCTCGGTTGTTTGGTTATCTTTGGCTGGCCTAGTTTCTGGTGTCCTTGCAGGTTTTTTAGGCATTGGTGGTGGAACGCTGCTGGTGCCAGTACTGGTGCAGCTTGGTTTTGAGGCAGTGGGCGCGACCGCGACGAGTTCACTGGCGATTTTGGTGACGGCGAGTGCGGGCAGTTTTCAAAATTGGCGAATGGGCTACTTAGATATTCAGCCGGTGTTATGGCTGGGCGCGTCGGCAGTGGTGACTGCTTTTCTGGCGACGTTTGTGGGCGATCGCATTCCTGATTACATTCTCTTGGCAGGCTTTGCCACGCTTCTCGTCAGTAACCTGTACCTGGTCTCGCTCAAAAAAAGAGTGATTCGGACGGCTCAATTTCGGCAAAGTCGGACGGCTACTGGCCCTGCAATTAACCCAACAACTGCGCGTATCGCAACGGGCGCAACGGCAGGTTTTATGGCTGGTTTATTTGGGGTGGGGGGTGGCGTCATTCTGGTGCCGATGCAAATTTTGCTGCTGGGTGAACAAATCAAGCCAGCTGTGCGTAATAGCCTCGGTGTCATTGTGATTACCTCTGTCGCCGCTAGCTTAGGCCATGCCATCAATGGCAATATTCACGTCGTCGCGGGCCTGATTCTAGGCTTTGGGGGGCTGATTGGCGTTCAAGTCAGCACAAGATTTTTGCCTAAAATGAGCGATAGCACGGTCACTCAACTCTTTAGAGTCATGTTGGTCGTGCTATCGATTTATATTTTTTGGCAAGCTTGGCAAGCCTATCAGCTAGTGGCTTAGGCCGCTCACCTCATTTGTTTTGATACACGTCTGAGGCTGTTCACCTCAGACGTCTCCATTTCCCTGCCTGCATTACGATGCACACAAGCGTTTAGCCAGTTCAATATCAAAGCACTTAGCGCCGTTCACATCCCCTGCAATGACTTGAAATGGCTGATCTGGCTCCCCAAAGTCGCTGATAACTAGCGTGGCTTTTGAAAAATCTTGATTACGAGTGTAGTCATTGACCGTCACGATAGTTTTAAGCCCAGTTTGTGTGGCAGAGAGGAGGCCATTATTCGTGTCTTCAAAGCCTAAGCAGTTTTCGGGCGGTAGTTTCAGATGTTCTAGTGCGTATTCGAAGATGTCTGGAGCAGGCTTTTTCTTTGGAACCATATCGCCAGCTGCGATCACTTCAAACCAGTTGATACTATCTGCTCCCAGCGTATTTTCTAGGAGATATTGAACGTTGGCAGGGGTTGTTGTTGTGGCGATCGCTAACCTTACACCCTTCGCTCTTGCTTCATTCAGTAATCGTTCTACCCCAGGCCGTAACGGAATTCTGCCCTCTTGTGCAAACTGTTTGTAGTATTGGGTTTTCGTTGCGTGGAGATGCTTAATAAACTCAGTTAGATCCGCATAACCATCTGGCAAGACAAAATTAGGCTGTGACTGCTGTACATATGCTTTCATTCGCTCCTTACCCCCTGACACTTCCAGGAGCTCACCGTACAGCGCTTCCGACCAGCGCCAGTCAAGCCCATTGTCCATAAAAGCTTGGTTGAACGCAGGTCGATGGCCATCGCGTTCCGTCTCTGCCAAGGTGCCATCCACATCAAAAATGAGTGCCTTGAGTTCCGCCATTGTCGCCTCTCCTGAAGTCCCTTTATCTTGTGGTTAAAATTGTCCGGTTCAGATCTTACCGTTCAATGCCAAAAGCCCATCAGCTAAAAACGTATCAAGGTAAGTTATTGCGTAGAGAGACCTGTGGGCACCCTGATCGATAATGGTGTGTGGTGGGGCTAAAGCGTTGGCGACTGAGAGAGCATATTGGCTAGCGTGGTCACGCATAAAAGGGGTAGGGCCAGTTACCCTCAAGCACTTATGGGAGTACTTCGGACGTTTAGAACTCGCATGGCAGGCATCCTCCGCAGCGCTGCTGGAAGTGGATGGGATTGGACTGCTGAGCGCCGAAAAAATTGTAGGGCAGCGGGCTAAGTTCAACCCTGAGGCACTGCTTGCCCAGCATGAAAAAGAGAATCGAGCCTTTTGGACGCCTGCCGATGAGGATTATCCCGCCTTATTGTTTGCCATTAACGACCCACCGCCCGTCCTTTACTACCAGGGAACGCTACGGTTGAACGAGGTGACGGCTTTATCCGTCGGCATTGTGGGCACACGTCGCCCTTCGCGCTACGGGCGACGGTGGACGCAGCGGTTGAGTTGGCGATTAGCGCAACAGGGCGCCGTTGTGGTCTCTGGGTTAGCCGCAGGAATCGACACGGTGGCCCACGAAAGTTGTTTACAACAGCAAGGCTTGACTATTGCCGTATTGGGCACTGGTGTTGATGTGGTCTATCCAGCACAGAATCGACAGCTGCAGGCGGAGATTGCAGAAAAAGGACTGGTGCTCAGTGAATATCCCGATGGAACCGGGCCTGATAAGACGCACTTTCCGCAGCGCAATCGAATTATTGCAGGGCTGAGCCGAGCCTTGTTAGTAACAGAAGCACCGACTCGATCCGGTTCTTTAATTACGTCACGCTTAGCGAATGATTACTGCCGTGAGGTGTACGCACTACCCTGTAGTTTAGATAATGTGCAAGGTGCTGGAAATTTAAATTTGATAGCTCAGGGTGCGCAGTTGATTTTAGGAGAGCAACCTTTAATGGATGCGCTAGCTGAGTTGCCACTGGTGAATGGTGTATTGCCTAACGATACGCTAGCGCCGCAACCTGCTGCTGTCCTAGACGATCAAAGGGCTACTCCAGCGGAGCAAGAAGCTGATGATAAGCGGGGGGGCGCTCCCCTCACTACTGAGGGGGCCACTGAGGGGGCCACTGATCTGGCCAATAGTACAGTGGCCGATACACCTCCTTTATCGCCCCTGTTGTCGCAGGTTTTAGGGGCGGTGTCTGTGGAGCCAACAATACTGGATTCTATTGTTCAGCTCGCTCAAATCGAGACTGGACAGGTTTTAGGCGCACTCGTTCAGCTTGAGCTTTTGGGGCTAGTGACACAACTCCCAGGCATGCGCTACCAGCGCGGATGAGTGTGGACTTTGGCCAGATTGCACAGTGAAACAAGCGGTTGTTATCTAATCAGGGCAATCTGATATAACAAACCTCACCGTTGAATTTTGTCGCTGGCTGTGCCGCAGCCTTCTTTACTGCATGCCCTCTGTTATCAACCGTGCTCAGCCCGCGCTTGAGTTTGTCCCGCCTGAATACAGTCCATGGTTTCGGCGGCTGATGGAACCCGTTATGCCTGTTTGGACAGCTTTGCAAACAGAAGTTGCAGAGGTGGAGAGTCGTAATGTGGAAACACTGGCACAGGTGTACAGTGAATTTCAGGCTGGTAAAATGCGAGTGCTGCTAGCGTTTCGCCATCCGAGTGCGACGGATCCTTACGTGTTGGGACATCTGCTGTGGCAAAATCTCCCTCAAACGGCAAGACAGCTAGGAATGCCCTTAGCTAAGACACATTCTCACTTCATTTATGATCGTGGTATTCCGCTGTGGGCGGGTAGCTATTTGAGCTGGGTGTTTTCCCGTTTAGGCGGGGTGCCTATTCAGCGCGGGAAGTTGGATTTGTTGGCGCTGAGGACAGCGCGCGAGCTGTTTCTAAATGGAGAGTTTCCGCTAGCGGCTGCACCAGAAGGCGGAAATAATGGACATAACGAGATTATTAGTCCATTGGAGCCGGGGATTGCTCAGCTTGCATTTTGGTGTGCGGAAGATTTACTGGCGGCAGGGCGAGATGACGCTGTTGTGATTGTGCCGGTGGGTATTCAGTACCGATATTTGGAAGAGCCTTGGGATCAGCTGGAATCGATGATTTCAGCGCTAGAAATAGAGAGCGGCATTGGAGCGCCAAGCGCTGAGAAGCTGTCGTCTTTGCGGCGCATGTTTGCAACTTCTGATGCCGACTGTGGCGCAGCTGACTCGCCTGCGCTATGTGAGCATGCTGATTTATACGGACGGCTGTATCGCCTCGCAGAGCATTTATTGTCTTTGATGGAGGGATATTACCGGACGTTCTACGGGGTCAATTTTTCCCAGGAGCCAGATGTGGGAGAGTCTTCTAATGCAGTGTTAGGGAAGCGCTTACATGCGTTGATGGATGAAGCTCTAAAGGTGACGGAGGACTATTTTAATGTGCGACCCAAGGGGAGTGTCATCGACAGATGTCGTAAGTTAGAGCAGGCAGGTTGGGATCGGATATTTAGAGAAGATACGCTCGGGTTGTCTGCGGTTGAGTTGGGGTTGGCGAACCGAGTGGCAGAAGAGGCGAACTTGCGGCTTTGGCACATGCGCTTAGTTGAGAGCTTTGTGGCTGTGACGGGCTGTTACGTTAAGGAGAATCCCACAGCGGATCGGTTTGCTGAGACAACCCTACTGTTGCGCGATATGGTTCATAAGATTCAGGGACAGCCAGAGACTCGACCGAAGTTGGGTAAGCAGAAGGCGATTGTAACCGTGGGCTCACCTATGGATGTAGGCTGTCGGTTGCCAGATTATAAGCAGTCGAGGCGCAAGGCGATCGCTCATCTTACCCAAGATCTTCAGCTCGAAATGGAGTCGTTAATAATTACAAGTTAGGGTTTGGTGAGGGTAGGCCTATGACTATGTTTGCCGTTACTTGGGCTTGGTTCTTCACTATGTGGGCATGCCTTTGACTAAAGGCTCCATTTTTTCAGCGATCACCGCATAAAAGGGATCACCACCGCCTCGGCCCGTCATCTGATTCACGATTTGCAAAAACGCAGATGCCTCAGATTTTTTCTCGACCGTTTGAATGTTGCCAAATCCTGGCACCGTCTCGAAGTATCTTTTCACCAGGCTGATGCGAGCTGTTTCGCTGCTGTCTCTCCAGGCCGCGATCGCTTTTTGATAAAACATTCGATTAGAAAAGCTAAAAATCGCAACTCCACCCGGCTTGAGAACCCGATACACCTCCTCAAAAACCTTCTCAGGATACTGAATATACTGCACCGATACAGTGTTAATGACCGCGTCAAAAGAACAATCCTCTAACGGTAGAATTTGATCCTGATTAAGGTTTTGTACAAAGTAATGGTCAAGCTGTGGGTTTCGCGCCAGTTCTTCTTGGTTAAGCCCATGCCCTTCTACGTAGGTATATTCTACGTCTGTCGGCAAATGAGAAACCCAGCTGCTCATCAAGTCGAAGACACGCGCGTTAGGCGCAAGGCGATCGCGATAGAGGGCTGTGAGCTGATTAATAAATCCCTCGTCCACATGTGTTACAAACCGAGGTGACTCATAAAAGAGCGAATCGTCAGAAGGATCCAGTTTGTCTCGTTGAGTTGTTTTGAGTAGCATTCCAAAATAATGAGTTTAAGGGGTTGACGCTGATGATTTTCTATCTAGTGTAAAGATATTGTCAGGACATTGAATAAAAACAAAAAAATACTGCTAAAAACAACTGAAAATAGAGGCTTAAAGCCCAATTCTGACGGTGCTTAGGCTCATCTCACAATAAAAATTAGATAAAGGAAAACAACAGAGAATGTTCTCTTCTTTTATTCTCAGCCTAAAACACTGAGTAAAAACACGCAAAAAAAGAAGTCGGTAGATAGTTGTTTGTCTGAAATGCTGCTAAAACCCCTATATTAGCCACTGCAAATCTACTAATTGTGCCAGGTAGATGTTTTTAGTATGTTATCTGTAAGCCTGTGCTATTACTGAGTAGCTTGCTAGGCTAAGTTTGAACTTCTACGTAACTTTGGGTATCAGCTAATGATATTCTTTCTCCATGCTGAGTAAATCTTACCGATTTAAACGTTGCAGTCGATACATCTTAGGATGTCAATGGCTGATAAAAATTGATAAGAGCGTTATGTGGTCTGTCTTGGAGCCTTCTCGCTTTGGGATGTTGGCTGTTAGCTAGTGATCGAATGAGAATATGTTAATTCGAGTTCAAATATGGCTACTTAAGTAGATGTTTTTTGAAGAAGCGCTAGATACCGAGAACCCACCTAATGCTTACTTCTCAATTATCCCGGTTCCGCTCAAAGTAGAAGAAGAGATAATAGATAGATTCTGTTATGTGGGGCAGAATTTATCGCTTTTAAGCTAGTTCCGTTCCATTGGTTAATAGATGTTTAATTACGGACGTTTAGTGTCGACAGGTAACTAGTCTTGGCCAATTTATTAGGAATGAATTGGTCGATTGAGACTATTGGTTCGCAATAGCGGACTTTCACCTTGTTCTCGTCTTAAATCTGCCTGTCAGGTGCATTATCTACAAATTTCATTTCAGTCGATGTTGTTTGACTTGCTCTAGTCCTATGTTCATGCTGTTTTTGATTCGGCCATTTACCCGTCGCCGCCGCCAAGCTTCTTACCCCGGAAGTGTTGGTCGCCCGAGGCAAATCTCCTCTTCCGTATACGAATGCTTTATGGATTGAGTGTGTGGTCATTCAGGACATTAGTCGCAACTTTAGGCTACGGCTGAAGTTGCTTTTGTTGCAGCCCCAACTGTTGGCCAATATCTAAGCATTCTTGCTCAGTATATTTTTGTACTTAGCGTTATTACGTGAAGTTAATCGCTCTCCGATGCTACATATCGGTTCTATAACCTAGGCGGAGATTCCATAAGGCGCAACCATCCCGTTCTGAATCATGCAAAGTTGCTCTTGTCTGATTCAGAATGGGATGGTTGCGTGCTGTTTTTAAGGTGTAAATCAGAACCTTCTTGGCCTGGCGATCAGTTGACTCTGACAATATGGGTCGTTTTAGTGAGCTGTTTTTGAAAAAATCTGCGTATAGGCTCTACTCGATTACGATCTTATGAGGTGTCTCAACGAGACAGCAGGCAAACTTGCTCAATTTAAATCCGTAAGCTTTGCCCTAGAGCCGCTCATACTGCCCATGATTGACGACCAGCTATATCGTTCAGCGATATTTGACGAAACATTTGAGAATACATTTGAACTGTTGAGTCTCTATAGATCTGGTACTTGTATGCCTTCGGGCTGTTGCTGGATGCTTCGTACCCTTTGTTTCTGCTCACTTGTTCGGGTGTGCTCCCACAAAGGCATTATATTTTTCCCATTGCTCCTTCGCGCACGGCATTGTATTGCTTGAGACGGATAACATTTCTGTTTATGTATCCAGTGACGTTCTCTAAGTATCATCAGTACCACTAATTTATCAGTCGAGTTGGTCGCGATCGCTAACTTTCCCCTTGGCAATTCAGTCTAATTCTGGGGCATGCAAACTGTAGAGCTTGTCGAACTAGTTTAGATTATTGAGTGAGTACTGTGAATCTGTTGTGTATTGTTCAATAACGCAGTTGTTTGACAATCAGGATTTTGCAGAATTCTCTTCATCTCTTACCTCGTTTCTGCCAAGTCCATCTGTAGTCTGCGAGTGTACTTTTCCGTTTGTTCGAGCTACTATCTGATGCTCAAATGATGGTAGTTTGAGCATTCATTCATCTTGGCAATACAATATCTGAAGGTTCAGTGATTAGCTGTTGCTCAATGTTAGACGTCGTAAATTTATGGATGATTTTGGTTGTAAGTGGCTTGGCTGATGGCTAAGTATAGTTAACTGGTAAATTTCACTTAACTATACCTGGCATCATCCTATGCATGAGCACATAGCTACCCCTAATTATCCTAATGTCATCTGGGCTTTTTCATATCGTGGCGTGAAAATAGAAATAACCACAGATAGTTACAATCAACAACATATTTATTCAGCATGGGTTACCCATTCAACGGGTAGTGCCGTAGCCGTACCCATTGCTCCAACACAAGAAATTGCCATTACTCGTGCAAAACAATGGATTCGCACTCATTGTATCGTCTAGTTCACCTATCAGTTACATATTAGAAGAGGGTTTTCCGTAGATACACCCTTTACACAAACCACCCCTCAGAGAGATCCGGTGCATATCGCTTCCCTCCTAAAGGGATTTAGACCTTTTAAAACTCCTATGCCAAGGTCTTACACCCATGCAAATACTCAGATACAGCGTATATGTATCGGGAATAATTGGAATACAAAAAACACATCACTTATTGCACATTTCTAGTCAAGTTCCCAAAATCACTCATTGCATTTTGCAGAAAGGATCGGTAACTCAAACAACGCTGCAGGTTGCACGCTCTTAGGAGTGTGCTGCAACCTAACTTCACCATCTTAGGAATATCATCCGTCATGCCAGGTAGCATTATCACCCATGAACTAGAAGAAAAAATACAAAGCTATCGTGAACAACAGTTCACTGGGTTTGTTCAAGTAATCGGGCAAAAAGACCATCAGTGGTTTATCTATTATCTTTTAGGCCGTGTTGTTTGGACGAAGTCGCGTGTCCATTCTCTCCGTCGATGGCAACGACATTTAGCGATTCATAGCCCTGTTTTTTTCGAGCAAATTACTCAACCTATTAGTCTTTCCTATGAGTCATGGAACTATGCCTCTCTTTCCAGGCTTGTTAAACTTAAACAGTTTCGCCGTGACCAGTTCTCAAAAGTTGTTGAAAGCTGCATTACTGAAGATCTTTTTGACATTCTGCAAATTGGCACCGCTCAATATGAACAATCAAACCAATCTCTGACATATCAGGCTCACGAAAAAGATGCTGCTAGTTTACCCTTCATAATGCTTCAGCAAGAAAGAGCCTGGCAAGAAGCCAAGCAAGAATGGCAAGTTTGGGAGCAAGCTGGTTTGAGTAAGTTCTCTCCAGATTGGGCCCCTACTATTACTAACCTTGACATGCTCAAGGCTCAAACGCCTCCACAAACTTTTCAAACGTTGACTACTTTTGTTGACGGAAAAAGCACGCTCAGAGACTTGGCTGTTGCGTTCAAGCAGCCCATCATCCCGCTTACAAAATCTATCCTCCCGTATGTCTCTCGGAAGATGCTAGGGCTGGCAGAAATTGCTGATATTGTTGAGAATGCCAATGACGGTTTCGATGCTGATTTACTAGCCAGTACGACACCACCTGTGTCAGAAGCACATGTAATGTCTAGTCAGCCTGCTGTTCCTGCTGTTCCTGTTGTTTCTGTCCCGGCACCTTCTGCACAACCCCCACTCCCTGCAGTAGGACCTAGCCCAGCCGCCATTCAAGCGAGCGAGCTTTCGTCATCTGGTGGCCGCGCAGCGACAACCCAGTCAAGCCGAAAGCTTAAGAACAATGCTCCACGTATCATTTATATCGATGATAGTCCTGCTGATAGTCGTTCAATGTGCACCATTGTTGAAGATTTAGGTTATCAATACACCAATATTCCTGATCCATTGCAAGCATTGCCAATGCTGATTGAATTTAAGCCAAAGCTGATCTTCCTAGATTTGGTGATGCCGATCGCTAATGGTTATGAAGTCTGTTCTCAAATTAGACGTATTTCAGCACTTAAAGAGATCCCGGTCATCATTGTTACTAGTAATGACGGTATCGCTGATAGAGTCAGGGCACGACTGGTAGGTGCTTCAGGTTTCTTAGGAAAACCTATACAGCATAAAAAAGTGGCTAAGGTCATCAAAAAACATATTCGTCATGTTCCTCTTGATGACGGTACTAGTCGAAAGAGAGGGGTGCTTTCTCCGCTTTAGAGATTTCTAAAACTAGCTGCTACCCAGCTTGAAACAGTATTTTTCTCCTCGCCACCTATGTGGCACAGATTCATCATTACTCAACATACATCCCACAAGACTTATGGCAATTGCTCTCATCGTAGAAGATAGTATTACTGACAGAGACCTTCTCACTCAATACTTACAGCAGTCCGGCATTACGGTTAAAAGTGCTCAGAGTAGTGAAGAGGCTCTTCAAGTGATGAAAAGTACTCCTCCGGACGTTGTTTTCTTGGATGTGGTTCTTCCCGGCCAAAGCGGTTTCGAATTCTGCCGAGATATTAAAACAAATGCCAGTACTCAAGATATTCCAGTTGTTATTTGCTCCACTAAAGGTACTGAGGCAGACAAGCTATGGGGGTCTATGCTGGGTGCAGATGCATATTTAACGAAGCCTGTTACTCAAAAACAACTGACTCAGACGGTTGCACAGCTTATGCCATAACAGTGAATGCAACAATATTTTCTAATTGACTATGCTACTAACCAAATCAGACACAACGAACAAGCCACTTAATACTGTTGTTAGCAAACAAGACCCACTAGGCTTAACTCCTCTCCCTGTGGACAACCGCAAACGATTTTTGCGATTTATGTTGTCTCAAAATGACGATACGTTATTACCCTTAGATGAGATTTTGGAAGTTATACAGCTTCCTCTTGAAGATATTTTCCCAGTGCCCGACATGCCGGGCTGTATTTTGGGTGTTTGTAGCTGGCAAGGGGAAACGCTCTGGTTAGTTGATTTGAACCATCTAGTGGGCTATACACCGTTGTGCCAACAATCACAATTGGTTTCTCCTCCTATTGTGATTGTTGTTCAATCAGCAGGCCACTCATTAGGACTTGTCGTTGAACAAGTGAGTGATGTCGATTTATTTGAAGAAAATGAGATACAGATGGAGTCAGGTCTTTGCCCTCCCTCCCTTGAGGCTTTTGTCTCTGGGTACTGCCCGCGACAAGGCGGTACTGTACTCAATATCGCAAGCATTGTGAATGCTCCGCTTTGGCAATCTCATCGCTAATACTTGAGCTGTTTAAGCCGAAATCTAAACTGGGTTATTCTCTGCGCTCAGTTTTTACCTATTCAAAAGCAACATAGCTATCGAAGGAATTACCATGACAACAACTAACGCTTCTAGCCAGGTAAAGGAACTAGAAAAAGAACTCAATGCTGATAACAGCACAGATGAACTTACACTATCTTCTAGTGATATGGAGGCAGGTATCTCTACTTCTTCTGATGCACCTACTTTAGAAGCTCCGCTGTCAATTAATAGTCAGTTACTACGCTCTACTTCTGCTCTACCAAAAAGCTCTGGGAAACGAGCATTTGGTATTGCTAACAAGATGGCCAAGGCGACCACTCTGGAAAACCTGTATCAGATAACGGTGACCGAGTTACGTAAGCGTTTTGAATGCGATCGCGCCCTAGTCTATAAATTTAAATCTGCTGCTGAAGGCATCGTCATTGCTGAATCGATTACTAATGGCTATACTCCATCGCTCGGTGAATCCTTAAATGTCATTGCCTTTGGCGCAACTGACGCCCAAGACTATCAGTCGCAGCCTGCCGTCTCTGTCTCGGATGCGCTTGAAGATGCAGTTTCTCCCTATCAAGTACAGCTATTAAATCACTTTCAAGTGAAAGCGAGCCTTAGTTTGCCTGTATTTCTCGAAGAGCGTTTATGGGGATTGCTCGTAATTCAGCAGTGCGAAAAACCTAGAAGTTGGCAAGAGAAAGAAGTTGGATTGCTCTATCAAGTCAGCACAGAGTTGACACTGAAGTTGCAGTCATACGAGATTTCTCAGCAGTCTAAACAAGAAATCGCACGGGGTGAGACTCTCGCTAACATTATTCAAAATATTCGCGAATTCTCCGATATTGAACAGATTTTTTCATCTACGACTAAAAGCATTCGCAGCTTCTTAAAAGCTGATCGCGTAGCTGTATTTAAGTTCACTCCTGATAGCCATCACAGTAGTGGTGAAGTTGTAGTAGAAAGCGTTGACCCTAATTTTGTCTCAGCCAAGGAAGTAACGGTAGAAGATCACTGTTTCAGTGATCAGATGGCCGAAGCTTATCGTCGAGGGCGAGTTTCCACGATTTCTGATATTTATAATCAAGGTATTCCTGAGTGCCATATCGATATCCTGGCTCAATTTCAGGTGCGTGCAAACTTAGTCGTTCCATTACTAAAGGATAATCAACTTTGGGGGTTGTTCTGCATTCATCAGTGTAGCGGGCCTCGTCAGTGGCAAGCTGTGGAGGTAGCCTTTGTTAAACGAGTGGCTGCTCAATTGGATCTTGCGATGCAGCAAGCAGATTATCTGAATCAAGTACAGGAAAAAACGCAACAGCTGGAAGCTTCCGTTGAAAAAGAGCAGCTTATCACCAAGATTACTGAGCGATTAAGGAATAGTAATAACCTTCCTAAAACTCTGCAGACGACGGTTCAGGATATTCGCCAAATGATGCAGGCGGATCGAGTAGGTCTCTTTCAGTTTGATGCAGATAAAAACTACAGCGTTGGAGAGTTTGTTGCAGAAGATGTTTCTGCAGGCACAAATTCAGTCATGGCTGCGAAAATTCAAGACCACTGCTTTGCTGAAGACCAAGCCGAAAATTATCGTAAGGGACGCTATTGGGTCGTTAACGATACGGCGGAACTAGACCTGCCGGATTGCCTGGCTGAATTGTTGTCTCAAATGCAGGTGCGAGCCAGCATTGTTGTTCCTTTGCTAAAAGGAAAAATGCTTTGGGGGTTGTTTGCTATTCATCAGTGTCAGAGCCCTCGTGAATGGCAAGATGCTGATGTACAGTTCGCTCATCGAATTGGTGCTCAGCTTAATCTTGCTCTGCAGCAGTCTGATTATCTTAGCCAGGTAGAGGAGCAAACGGCTAAGTTGACTGAGACCGCTGACCGTGAGAAGGCATCTAAGGAACTATTGCAACAGCAGGTTATTGAGTTACTCAAGTCTGTAGGCCCAGCGTTGCAAGGTGATTTAACGGTACGTGCACCTGTGACCGAAACGGAAGTGGGTACTGTCGCTAGCGCCTACAACAATACGCTTCAGAGCCTACAAAAGATTGTTCTACAGGTACAGGATGCTGCCAATCAAGTAGGTGAGACCTCTAAACTGAGTGAGACCTCTGCAGTTTCAGTAACACACCAAGCAGAGCAGCAGGCGCAATCGCTTAGCCAAGCGCTGGCTCGAGTTCAGAAGATGGTGAGTTCTACTGAAGCAGTCGCGAAAGATGCACAACAGGTAGAGGACGCTACGCAACAGGCTAATCAGATTGTGCAGCGTGGTGACACAGCCATGAACCTTACTGTAGATGGCATCATGGCGATTCGCTCTACTGTTGCAGAAACCAACCAACGTATTAAGCGATTAAGTGAATCTTCTCAAAAAGTTTCTAAGATTGTGAGTTTGATTAGTCACTTCACAACGCAAACTCAACTGTTGGCCTTGAATGCGTCTATTGAGGCGACTCGAGCGGGACAGTATGGACGAGGTTTTGCTGTTGTTGCCGATGAGGTTCGTTCTCTGGCTCGTCAGTCTGCTGAGGCTGCTACTGAGATTGAACAATTTGTTCAAGAGATTCAGATGGGCACAGCTGAAGTCTCTACCGCTATGGAAACGGGTATCCAGCAGGTGGCAGAGGGCACTGATATGGTGACCGATGCTCGCCAGAACTTGACTGCAATTGTTGAAGCCACAGGGCAAATTAGTCAGCTCATTGCAGACATCACTCAAACCACACATAAGCAAGCAGACGAGTTCAAAGTCATTACACAAACGATGACTGAGGCTACAGAGATTGCAAACCAGACTTCTGAGAATTCTAATGAACTGGCTAATTCTATTCAGCAGGTGCTGAACACTGCCGAAGCTCTTCAGACTAGCGCCGGTAAGTTTAAAGTTCAGTAGAGTTCTAGGGCTTATGTAGCTTTTTGAAATTATCCATAGGGGCGTAAATCGTTACGTCCCCACATTTAATCCAGATCTTTAGGTCTATCCATGACAACAGATAATCAGGTCTCTGAACAAACGCATCAATATTTTTTGCAAGAAGCTGCCGAACTTTTGCAAACAATGGACGATGAACTTCAAGATCTCCGAGAAGATTTTAGTGTTCAGAAAGTGCATAATCTTATGCGGGCGGCACATACGCTCAAAGGCGCTTCTGCAAGCGTTGGTCTTGATGCGGTAAAGAAGACAACGCATTCTTTAGAGGATGTGTTTAAAGCGCTGTGTCATCAAGATACTGTGATCAGTGTTGAGATGGAAGGGCTAATATTTCGTGGTTATGACTGTTTAAAGCTTTTGATGTCTGCACAGTTAGCAGGTGCAAAAGTGGATGAGGCTGACATCTTAGATCGAATGGCTTCGGTTGTTGCTCGGCTGCAAGAGATGTTGGGCGATCGCTTCGGGCAAGGCGGTCATTTACCCACCTCTGCTGAGTTGGGCTTTGATATGACTCAATCTATTTTTGAGGTGGGTGTTACTCAAAGAATAGAAGCGTTAGAAGAAGCGCTAACTGAACCGGATGCAGAAGAGCTGACGGAGCTCTTAGAAACCCAAGTAGAAATTTTTATTGGCTTAGCTGAATCTCTCGATTTGCCCGGGTTTGGAGAGGTCGCAACAACAACCCTTCAAGCCTTAGACCAAAATCCTGACAAAGTATTAGAGATTGCACCTGTTGCGTTAGCAAACTATAAAGAGGCTCAATCTGCTGTCCTATCGGGTGATCGCGTGCGAGGTGGAGAACCCTCTGAGGCCCTTTTACAGTTCTGTAGTAGGTCGCCACAACCGACTGTGGCCAAACCTGACAAGTCGCAGAATAACGTAATTGCACAGCCTAAACACAATTCTGTCCAGGAAATGAAAGCTGCGCATACAGCGCACCGCCTAGATGATAAGAATAGTACATCTGCTAATGGCTTATTCAAGCGTTTATGGACTTTCTTGACTCAGCCTATTGGTGGTAGGGATGGTAACGCTGATGTTGCAGAATCAGACCCTGAACCGGTTCCGCTTGCCGCACCAGATACTTTTGTCGACTATGCTGCAGAAGGTGAAGAACCTGCAGATTTGGCTTTAGCGGATCTGACTCCTGCAGATTTATCTGTGATGGATTTGCCAGATGCACAGCCAATAGAGATGTCTAAAGCGCTCGTGGCTGCGCAACAACCTAATTTAGAAGACCTTGACGAGTTAGCTGAGCTTGCTCCAGCTAGTCTCACAGCACTTTCACAAGTTCCTCAAAATCAACAGAATGATTCGTTGAATCTTGTCTCTGGCTCGGAAATAAATGATGGCGAAACGCTGATTCCACTTGATTCGACTTTAGAAGAAGATATCTCATCTCAAACTGTTGCACCTGTTATTGAGCTGCCTACCGGACCTGCTCGAAATCTGAACAGTCATGCCACTATCCGTATGACAGTGGATGATCTAGATCAACTTAGCCAGGCAATGGGAGAGCTGTTGACCTATCAAAACCGTCAGGCTCTGTACAATGAACAGCTGACTGTGCTGATTAGAAAATTGCTGGATCGAATTGTACGTCAGCAAAAACAGCTAAGCCAGCACCGAGGAAAAAGCCAGTTGGGCAACGTATCAAAAGAGTCTATGGCTCCTCTTGAAGCCAGTTCTCAACTCGCTAATTTGGCCTACGCGCACTTTGATTCTTTAGAACTAGATCAATATAGTGATGTACAGCTATTGGCCCAGGGGTTTTTAGAGGAAACTGTACAGCAGTCAGAAAGTGCGGAAGCTATTGAGCTCTTTGTCACAAAATCAGGTCAGGAACTAGAAAAGCAGAAGCGTTTACTGGCTAACACGCGTGAAACGCTTCTCGGTGCGAGAATGTTGCCGCTGGACAAGATATTTCAGCGTTTCCCGACGGCTTTAGACCGATTGCAGGTGGAGCACAACAAAACTGTTAACCTCGAAATCATAGGTAGTGAAGTTCTCGTTGATAAGGTCATTGCGGACAAGCTGTATGATCCTTTGTTGCATCTTGTTCGAAATGCATTTGATCATGGAATTGAGTCGCTTGAAGCGCGTGCTAGTCAGAACAAAGCCGCTGCAGGAACTATTACTATTGAGGCTTTGCAACAGGGACGACATCTTGTTATTCATGTCAGAGATGATGGACAAGGCTTGAATCTTGAAATGATTCGGCGCAAAGCTGTTGAGAATCAGGTGATAACAGCTGAAGAAGGAGCGGTGTTGAATGACGATCAAACCATTGATTTGTTGTTCGAGGCAGGGTTTTCTACAGCGGCAGAAGTTGATGACTTGTCAGGACGTGGCGTTGGATTAGATGCGGTGCGTGCTCAAGTGCGATCGTTGCAAGGTTGGGTCGCTGTTACTTACGAGCCGGGCGCAGGCACTTGTTTTACACTTCAAATTCCCTCTAGCCTTACCATTGCTAAGCTTCTTTTGTGCCAGGCCAAGGGGCGTGTGTACGCTCTCATCGCTGATGCTATTGAGCATATTCTGATTCCTAATCCATCGCAGGTACGTGCTTGGGATGGCGGAAAAACATTAACTTGGCAGGCTAATAATGAAGAATATTTAGTCCCCATCAATGCTTTGGCCGATGTGCTTCACTATGCTTCTCCGATGCCGAGTCACCGGTTGGTTGAAACAAAAGGCGATATTAAATCTGCAACACACGAGCCGGTTATTTTACTAAAGCATCAAAACGCTTTAGTAGGCATAGAAGTTGATCAGTTACTCGGTGAGCAAGAGCTGGTCATTAGCCCGTTGGGTGAAACGGTCGTTCCGCCTCCTTATCTCTATGGCAGCAGTATCTTGCCAGATGGCCAGCTAACATTGGTCTTGGACGGGATTATGTTGGCCAAGATTGTACTGGAACAGCGTAGTAATAAAGGCAGTATTGATATCAACTTAGATAGTCCAGAAACTATCAAACCGAATGCTAATGAGCCGGTGTTTGTTAAAAAGCTGGTTCTAACTGTGGATGATTCTATTACGGTACGCAACACGCTGGCAGAAGCGTTACAAAAGGCTGATTACCAAGTTGTTCAGGCACGTGATGGTGCTGAGGCATTGCAGCAGCTCAAGCGATATCCAGGTGTGGAAGCGATTTTATGTGACATCGAGATGCCTGGCATGAACGGATTTGAGTTTCTAAAAGTGCGGCAACAGATGCCGAAGATTGCCGCGATTCCAACGATTATGCTCACCTCACGAGCAGGGACAAAGCACAGGTTGTTGACGAAAGAACTAGGTGCAACAACCTATCTAACGAAACCTTATCTAACGCCACAACTCTTAAAGACGGTTGCCGAAGCTATTGAAGGCAACACCGATTCGCAATCAAATTCCGTATCTAATTCGCAACTGAGTACTGCAGGAGAAGCCTCATGAATAGCATGTTGATGCCGCCTACAACGATGACTGATGACGTTTCGAAACTGAGTCAAGAGAGTTCTGATGCGGAAAAATATATCACCTTTAAGCTTGCAGATTATTTGTTTGCACTTCCTAGCAATAAGATTTTGAAGGTAGTGACGACCCCTTCGCCCAATCAAGGCGGAATGGTGAGTATGGGTTTGGTTCAGCTAGAACAGTACAGCATTCAAACACTGGACTTACCGAAAATGATGAGCTTACAGGTAGATGCTGTTGATACTAGTGGGCTAGATCTAAGTAAAACCATTGGAGAACGAGCACCTTCATCGCAAGTCTTAGCGGTTGATCGTCCCCAAAAGTCAGGAACGCTAGATCAGGGTAAAAATCCGCCTTTCTTGATAGTTTTGCAAGATGCGGACGGTACGTTGTGGGGCATTGCGGTCAATGAACCGCCTGATTTAATGGACATTCCCCAGTATGCGTTGAAGCCTGTTCCTTCTGAAAAAAGGCTGACTCGTACATTGCGCTGGGTTTCTCATGTTGTGACATATGACCTGGAAGGTGATCGTCACACTCTGCTTGTTCTGGATTTATCTGTTCTGTTTTCTACTCAACCTTTTAATGCGCCTGCTGAAGGCAAAATGTTGCTTGAGATTGAACCCCCTTGCGCTGAAGAATCTTCGGTGGAGGTAGACGCAGCCACCGAAAATCCACTTGGTATTGAGCCGCCTTTAGAGTTGGCTGATCTAGAAGTTGCCTCAGACTCTGGACGCAAAGAAGAAATGTATGCCTAAAACTGACTTAAGAAACGTAAATCACTGCTGTACAGCCTTCTGATATCGTCAATTTTGCTTTGTACCATTGCCAGCCGCTCCACACCTAGACCAGCGGCAAACCCTGAGTATTCTTCAGGATCGCACCCTACTGCTTTGAGTACGTTTGGATCGATCATGCCGCAGCCCATGACCTCTAGCCACTGTCCTTGCCAACGCACATCTACTTCCGCAGAAGGCTCTGTGAACGGAAAATAGCTGGGCCGAAAGCGTACTTCAATATCGCCAAACAGGGCTTCGAGGAAAAGCTGTACGGTACCGCGTAAGTCGGTAAACGTAATGTTTTTATCGACAGCAAAGAACTCAATTTGGTGAAAGACGGCTGCATGGGTTGCATCTACAGTGTCACGACGATAGCAACGGCCTGATGCGAGCACACGCATCGGTGGTTCGTTGTTTTCCATGTAGCGAATTTGGGTATTGGAGGTGTGTGTGCGCATAAGCTGGCCACCTGGTAAGTAGAGGGTGTCCTGCATGTCACGGGCCGGATGATCAGGGAGAAAGTTTAAGGCTTCAAAATTGTAGTAGTCGCTTTCGATTTCTTGGCTTTGGGCAACGGTGTAGCCAAGCCCGACAAAGATATCAGTGATTTGATCGATGATGCTGTTGATGGGGTGGATACGGCCTTGAGGGTGATAGACCCCTGGCATCGTGACATCTATCGCTTCTGATTTCAGTTGGGCTTCGATTTGAACCGATTGAAGCTCGTGCTTGCGCTGTTCTATCTGAGATTGAAGGGCGGTTTTAGCTTCGTTTGCAAGCTTGCCGATTTTGGGTCGCTCTTCGGCAGAGAGCTTACCCATGCCTCCGAGTACTTTCGATAAGTTGCCTTTTTTTCCCAAATATGTGACGCGCACTTTATCGAGTTCGTCTAGGCTGCTGGCTGCGCCGATATCGTCGGTAGCTTTTTGTTGAACGGCGCTGAGCTGAGCTGCAATATCAGAAGATGACATGATGAATGAAGAGTGGGCGCGATGTAGCGTTTAAGTCGCTATGAATTAGCCTATGGTAACCTGCCAGGGAAGTTCTAACCTGCGCAGCGTATGAATATCTTGGTGAGCAATGACGATGGTGTGTTTGCTTTAGGGATTCGAACGCTGGCGAATGCACTGGCGGCGGCTGGACATGATGTGACAGTGGTCTGTCCTGATCGGGAGCGCTCTGCTACAGGTCATGGATTGACCTTGCACAGACCTTTGCGGGTGGAAGCAGCGGAAGGCGTATTTAGTCCGGCGGTGAAGGCTTGGGCTTGTTCGGGAACCCCTTCTGACTGTGTGAAGTTGGCATTGGATGCGGTTTTGACATCGCCTCCTGATTTTGTGGTTTCGGGTATTAATCACGGTGCTAACTTGGGGACAGATGTACTGTACTCAGGGACGGTATCAGCGGCGATGGAGGGTGTATTAGAGGATATTCCTGCGATCGCAATTAGTCTTGCTAGCTTTGCCTACAAAAATTTTCAGCCTGCGGCTCAGTTTGCTGTGCAGCTTATAGCCGTGTTAGAAAAGGAGCCGCTTAACTTACCGATTTTGCTCAATGTCAATATCCCACCTGTTCCGGCGGATGAAATCAAAGGGGTTGTCATTGCACGGCAAGGCATTCGACGTTATTACGATCAGTTTGAAAAGCGCATTGACCCGCGTGGGAAGACGTATTACTGGTTAGCAGGGGAGATTGTGGATGAAGGCGAAGCCAGTTTGGCGGTTCCACCTGCTGTTGGAGGCACGATTGAGACCCTGGAAAAAGAGTTAGCTACGCTGCGTGATCGATTTGTCGCTGATGTCTGTGCAATTAAAGAGCACAAGATTACGGTAACGCCGTTGAAATACAACCTAACCGCACATACGGCGCTGAGTTTTATCGATAGCTGGACAGTAGATCATTTGCAGGCGATTAGACTTATAGACACAGATACATAACGCCCCACGCCCCCGTTCTGGCCGTGGGGCGTGGGGTGTAATGGCCATTGTCTTAAGAGTCTTGAAGATTAGGAAGCGTACGAAACGAACAATTACCTGCCAGATCGAGTCGGATAACTCAGCAAATTCGTTAGATGAATAGCGAAACCTCCTGACTCGCCTTGGGCACTATGCAAGAGGGTATTGTAGTCATTTAATTTAGCGAACAATGTTTCATCGTGACGGATGAAATGTGCGGCTTGCTGTAAAAATAGACGGTAATTCCTCTAAATCACTTCACGTAAGGCTCATGTCAGATCATCAAGGTCAGTTTTCCATATGCTTTTGGGGCGTTAGAGGAAGTGTGGCTTGCCCAGGGGCAGAAACGGTTCGCTACGGTGGCAACACGGCTTGCATTGAAATGAAAGTGGGTGGACATCGGCTCATTTTTGATGGCGGGACAGGGTTGCGAAATTTGGGCCAAGAGATGCTGCCTGAGATGCCTGTGCAGGCCAATATGTTTTTTACTCATTCGCATTGGGATCATATTCAAGGCTTTCCTTTCTTCGTTCCAGCGTTTGTGAAGGGCAATCGCTTTAAAATTCATGGCGCGATCGCGCCGAACGGCTCCACCATTGAGCAACGTCTAAACGATCAGATGCTGCATCCTAACTTCCCTGTGCCGCTTCAAATCATGGGTGCCAATCTAGAGTTTTGTGACATTGAAGTGGGTGAAGTCGTCAAGATTGGTGAGGTTGAAATTTCCAATGCGATGTTGAATCATCCTGGTGAAGCCATTGGGTATCGCGTGAGTTACCAGGGACATGCAGCAGCCTACGTGAGTGATACAGAGCATTTCCCTGGCCGGCTTGATGACAACGTGTTGGAGCTGGCTAGAGATGCGGACGTGATGATTTACGACTGCACGTATACGGATGATGAGTATTACGACGAGAAAGCTAGCAAGGTTGGCTGGGGGCATTCCACCTGGCAAGAGGCTGTGAAGCTGGCTAAGGCGGCAAACGTGAAGCAGCTGGTAATTTTTCACCACGATCCGACGCATACAGATGATTTTATGGATGATATCGTTCGTCAAACGTCGGCGGCTTTGCCAAACAGCATTGTGGCAAAAGAGGGCATGATCCTCAATTTAATGGCAGCAAATGAGTCGACAGACACCTTCGCAAAAGAGCCTGTGACGGAAGATGCCGCAGCCGTTGCGGCTATTTAATGTCTTCTTAGCGGCATTTGCGAGTGAATTTTTAAGCTGGTGGTGTGGCTTTGTGTCAGAATGTAAAGTGTGTGGATAACTTCTTCTTTACAGGCGGCGAGAGTCCCAACACATATAGCGCTGGGAAACTTTGACGGCGTGCATTTGGGCCATCAGCGGGTGATGGCTGAGGTTGTGAGTGGCAATCCTGATGCTGCGGTTGCCTGTGCAACGGTTGTGACTTTTTCTCCCCACCCTCAAGCTTATTTCTTGGGCATCTCAAAACCGCTACTGACACCCGTGGAAGAGAAGGCGTGTCAGCTAGAGGTGCTGGGCATTGAACAGTTAGTGACGCTGCCGTTTAATACCGCATTGGCCGCCCTGACGCCTGAAGAATTTGTAGAGCAGATATTGGTTAATGGATTACATGCCCAGCGAATAAGTGTGGGTAGTGACTTTCGCTTTGGCAAAGGGCGTTCTGGAGATGCGTTGGGGCTCAGGGCGATCGCTGCTAAGTATAATATTCCAGTGATGTTGGTGCCGTTGAGAGAAGAGAAAGGCGATCGCATCAGTAGCTCACGTATTCGCGAAGCCCTACAATCTGGCAATCTATCGGATGCGACACAGTTGCTTGGTAGGTTCTACACGTTAACGGGCACGGTGGTTATGGGGCAACAATTAGGGCGAACAATTGGCTTTCCTACTGCAAACTTGCAGGTCCCTAGTGAAAAGTTTTTGCCTCGAACGGGCGTTTACAGTGTTTGGGTTCGCCTAAGTGAGCAGGTGCTGATTAAGGGCGTGATGAATATTGGCCATCGACCCACGGTGAGTGGTCAAGATTTAAGCATTGAGGTTCATTTGCTCGATTGGGCAGGGGATTTATACGGGCAAACGCTCACGGTAGAACTGACGGAATTTATCCGTGCTGAGCAAAAATTTGACTCTTTAGCTGCGCTGAAAGCGCAAATTGTAAAGGACTGTGAAACAGCTCGTCAGTACTTGAACGATGGCAGTAATGTCATATCTGATAATACTTTGGGCGTCACGTAGCTGAATACAAGTAACGTTTAAAACTTCTGCCAGTTATAAGTTTATTGTGCCTTAACCTGACTCAGCAATAGTCATTCCCTGATAACTATTGCTGAGTCAGGAAATCTCTACCTCATGAGTTTGAAGCGTCGGCATTTTTTAACATTTTTGGGAGCTGCTGCAGGCACCTCAGTGTTGGGGCCTTTAGGGTGTCAGTCTGCTGACCAGTCCACTAGGCCTGCGTTCCCGAGTGACGCAGCTGCGAGTGGAGGCACCATAGGAGGGAGTCGCACTCCGCCAGTGGCTGAACCTACCGCCTTTAAGCCATTGAGAGGCCCGGTTCCGTACGATGCTGTCAACGTTAACGCTGATAGACAGCCCATGGAGTACAGGCAATACGCTATTCAAGACGATATCGTGCTACCCGATGGCTTTACTTATGACGTGATTGCCTCTTGGGGCGATGCTGTTGGTGATTCTCGCTTTGGATATAACAATGACTACCTCTCTTTTGTTCCGACAGGGCCTGATGAAGGCTATTTGACGGTGAACTTTGAGTACATCAGTAGTAGTACTTGGGAACAAACGTATTCGCAGGTTATTGGTAAAGCTTTGCCGCTTGATACCGTGACTAAGGCGTTACGAGAGATTGATGGTGCGGAAATTGATGCCTTTGAGCTTGATGATGACAATCCACTGAAGGTGCAGATCACAGATATCTCTAAAGAGATGCTGGTGGATCAAGGGTTGGGTGTGATTTCGGTGCGGCGCGGTGTAGATGGTAAGTGGACGAGGGTTGTGGCGGATACAGATCGCCGTGCTTCTGGCATTGCGGGTCTTGAGGATGGCCATTATCTAGGGGCGACTGGTCCAGCAACCGCTGTGTTTATTAAGCGTGATGTTAAGGGTTACAGCGATGGCTTGGGCAATCAGATCATTGGTACCTTTGGCAATTGTGCGGGTGGAACAACACCTTGGGGAACCGTGCTGAGCGCTGAGGAAAATATTCAGTATCAGGTTCCAGAACAAGTGCACAGTGATGGCTCTGCTTTTGACCCGGGTGAGGTGCCATTTAATGCTGGGTTAGATGGTCAAGGCAATGTATTTGGGTTGGCGGGCAATAAGTATGGCTGGATTGTTGAGATCGATCCGAGTAATCCGAGTGATTACGGCACAAAGCATACTTGGATGGGGCGGTACCGGCATGAGGCGGTGGGCGTAAGGGCAGAAGCTGGGCAGAAGCTGGCGTTTTACTCAGGGTGCGATCGCCGGGGCGGGCATGTCTACAAATTTGTCAGTCATGCCCCCGTTACAGATCCCACCGACAAAGCCAACTCAAAATTACTTGAAAGCGGTATGCTTTACGCCGCGCAGTTTAACGATGATGGAACGGGGCAATGGATTGCACTTGCCCCTGAAACCGCTGTAAATCCAGTGTCGCCGAGCCAAGTGATGGGCGGCATGGTGACCTTGCCAAAGCGACCAGACGGTGGATTTGACAAGGTAGAAGACGATGCTGTGGTGACCGCGTTCAAAACAAAATTCGCCATGCTCAATGATCTGTATGACGGTACTCCTGAGGAAACGCAGGGCGCTATTCTCATTGATGCGCACTTGGCTGCTAATGCTGTGGGCGCAACCTGCACCGCACGCCCTGAAGATACAGAAGTTGCGCCCGATGGGACTTTGTTTATTGCCTTTACCTCTGGCACGCCTGGTGGCGATGGCGGCCCTGATAACTCTGTTTTTCTTGGCCCGAATGGTGAAGAAGACTATGAAGCGGGGTGGATTATGAAAGTGATGGAGGCTGACAATAACCCTGCCGCACTGACCTTTCGTTGGGAGATGTTGGCGATTGGTGGCGAGCCTACCGATGGTGGAATTGGCTTTGCTAATCCCGATAACTTGGAATTTGATAGTAATGGCAATCTTTGGGTTGTAACGGATATGTCTACTGGTGCGCACAACAAAGCGTTGCCCTACAAGCGTGTGGATGAGTCAGGCAAATCTATTATTGGCAAGGACTTATTGGGGGTATACGGTAACAACTCGCTTTGGCAGATTGCCTTGCATGGCGAGAACGCGGGTGAGGCGAAGATGTTTGCGTATGGGCCGATGGAGTGTGAGCTGACTGGGCCATTTTTCACTAAAGATAGCTCTACGCTGTTTTTAGCCGCGCAGCATCCAGGAGAGCGCAATGGTATCCGAGTGGGTATGCAGAGCGAAACTCGTGACTTTGAGATGAAGACAACTGATGGGCAGACCTTTTTGCAGAAGCGAGAGGTCCCGGTTGGCTCTAACTGGCCTGAAAAGACAGACGGTGCTTCCCCTAAGCCTTCAGTGGTTGCTATTAGCCGGGTAGAAAAAGGGGCTATTGTGTAGCTTCCGTCTTTTTCTTCTTCTGATATGTCTCTTTCGAAAAAACTGTGGCAAGCTAACCAAGACTTGGCGGAAGCTTCGTTGAATAGCCCTTTTGTTCAGGGCCTTGGTGATGGTTCGCTGCCTAGGGAAAAGTTCGCCTATTACGTGGGGCAAGATACCTTCTTTTTAGAGGCATTTGCTCGGGCGTATAGTATCGCAGCGGCTAAAGCTGCTAACTGGGAAAGTTTTCAAGTATTTCATGCTCTGGCAGAAGGCGTACTACAAGAGCTGAACTTGCACAAAAGCTACGCGCAGGAATGGAACGTGGATATTTCTGTGGTGGAACCGGGGGCAGCAACGCGGCAGTATACTGACTTTTTATTAGCAACGGCCTGGGGGCAGCCCGTGGGCATTACGGCTGTTGCGATGTCGCCCTGTATGCGGTTGTATGCGTATTTGGGACAGCAGCTAGCGGAAGGTGGCATCCCAGAACATGCTTATAAAAACTGGATTGCTACCTACAGCAGTGATGACTTTGAGCCTTTGGCTCAGCAACTTGAGGCGATTGTGGATGACTATTCACCAGATACGGCGTTAACACGTTCTACCTACTGCTATGCAATGAAGTGCGAGCGAGATTTTTTTCAGGGCGCGTGGGAAATGTGATGGGTAGATAGCTTTGTCGTGTGTCATTACTGTCGTGTGTCATTACTTCTGATGCCGTTAGCTAATGACCACCCTTGAACGCATACTTTTCCTTTACTTGCCAACGCTTACCGTCGTGAATAAGTAGGGAAAGGTGCTGAACTTCAAAGTCGAAATGAATTTCGCGGTGCTGAAAGACGGCCCACGCTTTGCGGAACATAGCGGGCTTGAGATCGCGAAAGGCGACGGTGAGATGGGGGACAAAATTTCTTTTGCGATCGCTCTGGCTGATCACACCTAACTCTTTTTCCATCACATCTAGTAGCTGAGGCTGAAGTGTCATTAGCCCTTTTCGTTTTACGACATCCAGGTAAATAACGTGCGGTTTAAACGCATTAAATCCATCCAGTGTCATAGAGACTGGGATCTTCTCGGCGGCAAACTGGCGCAAGACCTTTTCTAATGTGGGTAGCTCACTTAGCGGCCACTCAAAGGGGGCATGGAGGGTTACATGAGGAGGCGATCGAAAGGCTGCCTTCGATGCATACTCATCGCGCATGATGGCCTTGATTTCATTGGCTGCAACCTGTACGTCCGGCGGCGGCAGCAACGCGATGAAGAATCGGCGTTTTTCCGATGATTCGTTAAGTTCTACAGATTTTCTGTTGTCCATAGAATAGTGTGAAGAAGGACATAAGTATGTATTAGCACAGCGGTTTTGCAATGGCTTGGTTTGTCAAAATTGAGCGTGGCATTGTCAACAAGCCTCGTTTTGATGAGTTTGTGGCAGCTCATGTGGACTACGTTAACAGCTTGATTGAAAAGGGACATCAGGCCCGCAGCGGGTATTGGGCAGAGCTCGGTGGCGGTATGCTAACGTTTCGAGCAGAGTCTATGGCCGCAGCGAAGGCAATTGTGGAAGCGGATCCGCTGGTTTTGAACCACTGTGTCGACTACGAGCTGCATGAGTGGTGTGTGGTGGCTGAGCCTGCGCAGACCCCTGCCGACCCTGTGAAAGAAGACTAAATAAAGAACGTAACAGACCGAAGCGATCGCAACAAAATGGCAAAATCTGGCAGCAAAACAAAATCTGGCAGCACCACTAAAGGCAGCGGCGGCATTAAAATTGCGGCAGACAACCGTCAGGCCCGCTATCAATACGAAATTTTAGATACTTACGAGGCTGGCATTGCGTTACTCGGTACCGAAGTCAAATCTATTCGGGCTGGTAATGTTAATTTGCGCGATGGTTTTGCCAACGTGAAACGTGGTGAAGTGTGGCTTCATAACGTGCATATTTCACCGCACAAGATGACGAATTTGGCTTACAACCACGAACCGCGCCGAGTGCGAAAGCTACTGTTGCATAAACAAGAAATTCGCAAGTTGATTGGCCAAACTGAGCAGAAAGGACTAACGCTGGTTCCGCTGAAAATGTATTTCAAAGATGGTCGAGTGAAGATCAGTATCGCGCTGGGCCGAGGCAAGAAGCTGCATGATAAACGTGACAGCTTGAAGAAAAAGCAGGACAAGCGCGAAATGGCACGGGCGATGAAGTCTCAGGGCCGTGAGTAGTTGATTTATCGTTGAGTGTTATTGGTGGCCGTCATCAGGGGCCGTCATCAGAGGCAGTGGTGCGTGTAGGACGTTCAAGCGTCTCCCGATCTATCCTTCTGCAACTTCGTGATCAATGGCCGCGACTACCTGTTCGTAAATGGCTTCTGCTTCTTCGAGCGTGTTGCCAATGCAGGTAAGGCCGAGTTTTCCGTACTCGCTAAGACAGCCCATGAGATGAAAGACAACGCCGACACCGTCGCTGGAGTTGAAGTGAAGTTGCTCGCCCATAATGATGTCCATGAGGTCGTTCGGGAGCAGTCCTTTGTAGGCTTCTTTTTGAAGGTTATCAGAGGCTTTGTAGTATTTTGCCTGGCCATTATTCGTATAGAATTTGCCGTCTTTAACGCTATAAGAACCGTTGGTTAGGAGCTTGAGTGCCATAAACGGATGGGTGGTGCCGCCTTTACGAAGGTTAATTTCGATCGCATTGAGTTGCCAAGGTTCGGCTGCGTTATTGGGCTGATGCACGGCAATGAAATCTACGCTATAGCGTTCTAGGGCACCTTTGGCGGCAAGGTTTTCGCCGACTTTCTGCCCCATTTCTTGGAGGGCCAGACGGTAGGACTCAGCGGCGGGAAAGGTGCAGCCGAGAAAGATTTGACCATCGGGGCCACCCAATACTTGGTCGTGAGTGGAGAGAATTTCGACGTCTCCGTGGGGGGTGACGCGGCCTTGGACGCTGGGTGAGTATTTGATGTCGCCTTCTATAAAGGCTTCTGCGATCGCGCCTAATTCTCCAATCTTTTTTTCAAAGGACTGCCAGGTTTCGGTATTACATTGAAACCTAAGCTGCGGCCACGCTGCTCTAATCGCTTTGACCCGCTCATTGTGATCTGCTTTCCCTGGGACAAAATCCACGAGATTTTCTAAATGGAAAAGCGCGTTACCTTCCCCGGAGAACCCCTCATTCAGCTTGATCACAATGCGTTCCAAATGAGGCTGACGTTCCCACAACGCTGCTGTTAGTTCTGCAAGTTGATCTGCGCTATGGGTGAGTTCGCTACCGTCTGGAAAGGGTAAATGACATTCCTCAAATATCTGGCGACTACCGCCTTTAGTTCCCCAGTACAGTAAATCTGGATTAACGGCCAGCATGGGGATGCCTAGTGTGACCGCTAAGTCTCGCTCTAGCGCTGTCGAGTTGTAGCAAGTCATGTACGCTTCGTCCGGTTTTATTTTGGCTTTGAGGCGTCGGATGAGACGCGGACGGGCCAGAATTTTTTCGGCAAGAGGGCGCAAAGAAGAATCGTACGTTGCAAATAGGTCTAGGCGATCGCGCGCATGAGAACTGGGAATGCCAGGTAATAGCTCCAAGTAGTAGTCCACAATGCTGGGGTGCAGCGGTTGAGAGGTAACGTATACCAACCGCGTTTCTGGGTTCCTCAGCCGAATCAAGGCAAACAGCAGCCGTTCCTCGTAATAGTGAACGCCTTCCACCTTACTCAGCTCTTCTTGATCTAGGCTAAGTGACGGGACGACCACGATTTGTCTGGGTGCACGGTCAAAACTATCGATTGATTGCCAGCGATCTGCCAAATAAGTTTGCAGCTTCTGAAACTTAGCGGCTATAGAATCCGAGCCAATCATGTCAGTATCAGTGGCTAGATGCATAGCCGTCGTTTCAGCTGCAATCATAAGTATCTCCTTAGAGGTCTGAATCTCAAACGCTTACGTATTTCAAAGTTTAGTATGTGTCTGAGCTGCCACCTTCTTCACATAGAGCTACCCGGCTAGCTTTCTGGCCTCAAAAAAAAGCCGACGCAGGTAATCGCGTCGGCTTAGTTGCTTAGGAGCGCCACAAGATGGCTTGAACGTGAAACTTAAAAACTTTAAGTGGAAAAGATTAAGAGTCGCCTTGCAAACTCTGCTGAGGCTGCAAATATGCAATCATCTGCTCTACCCCTCGCTGAATGCGACGCGTAACCGTCATTGGGCTAACGCCGATCCGCTCAGCTACCTCTTTGCGGGAAAGCCCCTTGAAGAAGACGAACTCGATTGCAGAACGAGTCTTCTCCTCCAGCTGGTTCATGGCCCGCTGAATCTGCTGCCGATCTTCCTCAAGGCCCTGAAGCATCATGTAGTGAATGTCAGGCAAGGTGTCGCCCAGCGTGATGCTGGAGTCAATTTGATGACAAACGGTTGCATCAAGGCTCAACGGCATACGGTTTTTGTTGGCCATTTTGACCTGTCGCCATTCTTGAACGGAAACATTGACTGCTTCAGCCATTTCAATGTCAGAAGGCTGGCGGCCATAGCGACGAATGAGTTCAGCTTGCTTCTTTTGACCTTCCTTTTGTAAATCTTGCCAGCGGCGGGGAATTTTAACAGTGGTGCCGCGATCTCGTAAGAAGTGAAGCATTTCGCCGCGAATGTAGGGCACCGCAAACGAGCTAAAAGCACATCCTTGGCCAGGATCAAATCGCTCGATGGAGCGAATCAAGCCGATGTAACCAATTTGTTCAAGATCTTCATAAGGTTCAGCGCACTGGTGACTGACACGGTGAGCAATCTTACGAACCAAACCAGCATTGAGCCTAACCAACTGATTACGAAGCCGAACCGAACGATCCTGCTTATATTGCATGAGAAGTTCCATGCCCCTGGAACGAAGCTGTGCAGATTTTGAAGAAGCCATTATTAATAAGTGCAGACTTGACTGCGGTGAAGCGGTGTTGCGTGAATCAAACTCATTTTCGGGAAGTACCCCAAACCAAACCATCGTTGAAACACGGGACTCCCTGCTTACAGGACAGAACAACGTCAGCAATCACACGCATGTTGTTCAATTTGAAACATCAGCTATTGGCCAATAAAAACTCCACCGCATCAGGGTTAATGCCTGTCATATCAGTGATTTTCCTGATCATAAAAATCTTTTAATATTATGTTGCCAAACTTAATTGATCGCCCCTGAAATGCTAAAAGAGCACGAATTTAATACCGGGTTTCTACTGAAAACAGTACCTCTATTACAGGTGTAAGAACGATGAGTCATTTCTCACTGATGCCTTAAAAACTAAAAATATTAATGCGAAATTCTGGCTTGTCCGACTGTTAGTTTTAAGTCTTTTCAGTGGGTATCAGTTTGCTTTGATGGATTGTTAATGTTGATACCAAAACTATTCAGAATATGTACAGAACATAAAAAATAGCCTGGAGCGGAGAGCCGTAATCGCAAGATCTAGATGGATTCAGTACACTTTTATAAACAGGCTATTCAAAACAGATCTTTTAGGGATCTGACTTGTAAAACCGAATTACTCAAATCGAATTACTCATGAGCAACACCAGTAACTTTCGTCAGGCTATCCGAGAAGCTAAGGGCGGCAAGCTTGTCGGCCCTAACGTCATTGCTAATGCCCTTCCCTACGTCGGTGGCGGACTAATCCTGACAGCCCTTGGCACTTTCGGGGGGCTGAATGTGCTTGGCACTAATCCTGGTCTCTTCATGCCGACATTCTTTGTCGCTGTGATTGCAGAGTTGGTTTTGTTCTTTGTGGCTCGTAGTGTTGCCATGAAGGGTAATAACTCAGTGGCCCTACCTTTGCTTGCGGCTTATAGCTTGCTGTCAGGCTATACCCTGAGCGGATTAGTGTTTGTTGCATTGCAAAGCAGCGGTGTCGGCATTCAAGGGGTTGGCTTTGCAGCCCTTGGCTGTGGCCTTACCTTTATTGCTGCTAAACCTATTGGCTCTAATCTGTCTGATGAAGATGGCTTTGCCCTTACCAAGACCATCCAACTTGGCATCATGGCCTTATTTGTGGTCATCATCGCTCAGTTTGCGTTGAGTTTCTTTGGTGTGTATGCCCCTAACACGCTCGAAATCGCTATCTCAGCGCTTGGCGTCTTGCTCTTTGCCGGTTCAGCCGTTGTCGATTTCTTTATTCTGCCTCGCACCTACCGCGATGATCAGGCTATCCCAGCAGCGTTGTCGATGTATTTGACCTACATCAACTTGTTTGTCTTTATCCTCAGACTATTGATCGCTATCAACGGTAGAGACTAAACTGCGTAGGCGATTAGCCTTCTTACAATCATTGATTTCAATATTGAACTATCGGGGCTAGCGTTGAAGCTTGCCCCTTTTTTATTGCTCGCCCATGTTCGACACTACTACTTTGAAGCAAGAAATAGCGTTATTGTCTGAGCGCCTGGGCAAAGCTCAGGAGTATCTTTGACGTGCCTGCTTTAAATGCAAAGATTCAAGACTTAGAGCAAATTGCTGCCCAGCCCGACTTTTGGGATGATCAGGCACAAGCTCAGAAGCATTTGCAGGCGCTTAACGATTACAAATCCAATCTGGATCAAATGCAGGGATGGAACACCAGTTGGGACGATGCTGGTGCGATTTTAGAGCTGTTGGAACTGGAGAAGGATGACGGTTTGTTAGCCGAGGCCGAAAGTACGGTGAACAGACTGAAGAAGGAGTTAGATCAGTGGGAGTTACAGCAGTTGCTGTCTGGGCCGTACGATAAAGAAGGGGCTGTACTCAATATCAATGCAGGGGCAGGTGGTACAGATGCGCAGGACTGGGCTGAGATGCTGCTGCGGATGTATACGCGGTGGAGTGAGCAGAATGGATATCGCTGTACTTTGATTGAAAAGTCGGAGGGGGATGAGGCTGGTTTGAAGTCAGCTAGTTTAGAGATAGAGGGCCGGTATGCCTACGGCTATTTGAAAGGTGAAAAGGGGACGCATCGACTCGTGCGAATTTCTCCGTTTAATGCAAACGGTAAGCGGCAGACGAGCTTTGCTGGCATTGAGGTGATGCCGATTCTCAATGAAGATATTGAGTTGAATATTCCAGATAAAGATTTAGAGGTGAAGACGTCCCGTTCTGGCGGGGCGGGTGGTCAGAATGTGAATAAAGTAGAGACCGCTGTGAGAATCACTCATTTGCCGACGGGGCTTTCAGTGCGCTGTACTCAGGAGCGATCGCAGCTACAAAACAAAGAAAAAGCCATGGCTCTGCTCAAAGCCAAGCTTCTTGTCATTGCTCAAGAGCAGCGTACTCAAGAAATAGCAGACATTCGTGGCGACATGGTAGAAGCTGCCTGGGGCAACCAGATCCGTAACTACGTTTTTCACCCTTACCAAATGGTGAAAGATCTGCGCACCAATGTAGAGACCACTGCTGTGAACGATGTGATGAATGGTGCGTTAGATGCTTTTACTCAGGCGTATTTGCGCCAAGAAAATCAGCTGGTTTCAGAAAGTACGGTGTAGCATAACAGCAAGCACCGTACATTTTTTGAACCGTTTGCTTTAACCAACACCTCAATAATCAACGCCTAATTTAAGACTATGAGTACAGAAACGAAACAGCCCATTGATGCCACTGCTAAACCCAACGCTTTTGATGCGCAAGAACCACCGCCAAGCTACGTAAAGCTTGCGATGCGAAATATGGTGAAGAAGGGGGGGAAATCGCTTTACCACTTCTTTCTATCCTTCGTCGCACTACTTTCTTTGTTTGTGGGATTAGCGTATCTAACTCGGTAGATGGAAGCTTGCTCAATGGAGTCCCGACATATGAAAAACCGACGGATGACAAAATGGCAAATGACAATGCGGTAGATGACAACGCGATAGAACCCAAATATTATGGCTGTTCAAGTAGACGTATTTGTTGATGGATGTGGGGTGAATCAAGTCGAGGGTGTTGCCATCGCCCAATATCAGACCTGGCTTCAGACCTGGCTTACCGCCCTTGCACCAACACTCTCGCCCATTGATGCCTATGAAGTCAGTTTACGTCTCACCAACGATACAGAAATCCAGCGGCTCAACACCGACTACCGCCAGCAGCCAAACCCCACAGACGTACTCTCGTTTGCCGCATTAGAAGCGGATTTCCCTGGCTCACAAGCTCTGCTAAAGGTGCAGCCACTCCCGCTAGGCGATATCATCATCTCAATTGAAACCGCTGCCCGTCAGGCCCCGGACAGTAATCATTCGCTGGTTCAGGAGGTGGCTTGGTTGAGTGCCCATGGCCTCCTTCACCTGCTAGGCTGGGATCATCCGGATGACGCAAGCTTAGAGCGAATGCTGCAAAAGCAGGCATACTTGCTCAATTTGGTCGCAGTCTAATCAACAGCTTGGGCGGTAAGGGCAACGTTAGCGAATAAGTTAGTTGGGCAAGGTGTAGAAGGTACCCATAAGATGTGAGGGCTGCTTGGTAGAAGCGCAACTCTTGTCAGCGTTGCCACGTCATTGCATCTAGCAAAAATGCCTTGGAGACACACAGCCAATCGTTGTATCACTCCCAACGCCTCTTTTTGTCAGCCATCATTTTATGTAGCGAAGCCAGCAGGATATATCTACGCATGTTTTCTCGTGATAGCCAGTTTCCCCGCGATAGCAAAACTACCCGTGAGCATCCTTACGAGCAGGGCCATCGAGATAGCGTAAAGGACATTGATTTGGTTCGTCATAATAAGTCCGATAGCGGCGCAGATAGTTCGCTCCCAATAGCAGAGCGCTCTCAATCCTGGCAAATTGCACCCAATTTGTTTACGAGCTTCCAATACGCTTGGGCAGGTATTGCTTACGCCTTCACTACCCAACGTAACTTTAGAATTCATACGACAGTGGGGTGTATTGCCATTACGCTCTGCTGGCTGCTCAAAGTCAGCACGGTAGAAGCTGCCATTATCTGTCTCACGATTGGGGCAGTGTTAGTGATGGAAATTTTGAATACCGCCCTAGAATCCTTAGTCGATCTCACCGTTGGTCAGACGTATCATGAACTCGCTAAAATTGCTAAAGATTGTGCTGCGGGTGCGGTTTTGATGGCTGCGATCGTGGCGCTTACAATTGCTCTGCTTATTTTTGTGCCCCCACTCTGGGATAATCTACGCAACTACATCGTGTAGCCCCCTTAAAGCACCCAAAATGATTCTGGTAATCGACAACTACGACAGCTTCACCTATAACCTTGTGCAATACCTTGGTGAACTCGGCCAAACTATCCCTGTCGCTGGTGATATCGAGGTTTATCGTAACGACCAGATTACGCTAGACGAAATTAAAGCCAAAAAGCCTAACGGGATTGTGATTTCCCCTGGCCCTGGAACGCCAAACGACGCAGGCATCTCACTAGATGTGATTAAAAAACTGGGGCCACACACCCCAATATTGGGTGTGTGTTTAGGTCACCAAAGTATTGGGCAAGTTTATGGCGGTAAAATTACCTCAGCCGATGAGCTAATGCATGGCAAAACATCGCCTGTAAAGCATAAGCAAGAAGGTGTTTTTGCTGGTTTATCTGAGCCACTGACGGCTACGCGTTACCACAGCTTAGTGATTGAAAAAGAAACTTGTCCTGATGTCCTGGAAATTACAGCTTGGACAGAAGACGGTACCATCATGGGGGTTCGGCATCGCGACTATCCTCACATTGAAGGTGTTCAGTTTCATCCGGAAAGTGTGCTCACCGAATCAGGCAAGGCGCTGCTCAAAAACTTTTTACAGAGACTGTCCTAGCGGTTTGTGCTGGGGGAAAGCTCTTTCAATCCAACGTTATAGCACCACCTTGCAGGCCAAACGCTACAGGCCAAAGTCGACAGGCCAAAGTCGGGCCAAGTCCCTCTAAGACCAAACAGATAAACTGGCCTACTGTAAGCGTGTCGAGTGTCACACCATACGGCACGATAGGAATATCCTGTGGAAAACACTGATCTGTCAATCCCAAGTTTGTAACACTTAGTCTTAAACGTAAATAACACCATGAAACGGCGACAACTGCTGCAGTATTCAAGTGCAACTTTCGTAGGCACGCTAGGCCTGGGTCTCGCTTCAAACGTCCGCTCTCCGCAGCTCTCCGCTCAGGCACAAAGTGGTTCACTCACAATCACGTCGCTTGGACATACCTCTTTTCTCTTTTCAGGGGGCGGTCAGCGCATTTTAGTTAATCCCTTTAAAGCGGCGGGGTGTGCAGCAGGCTATGCAGAGCCGACAACTGCCGCAGAGCTGGTTTTGGTCAGCAGCCATTTATTAGATGAAGGCTATACAGAGAACTATGCCAATGCTCAAGTTCTGGATGAACCTGGCGACTTTACGACGGCGAGCGGTCTCTCTGTTCAGGGGGTCAGCATGCCCCATGATCGCCTTAATGGACGTCGTTTTGGCACGAATATTGCCTGGGTTTGGAACCAAGCTGGTATCAAAGTTGTTCATTTGGGCGTCGCGGCGGCACCTATCGCTATAGAAGACAAGATTCTCATTGGACGACCTGACGTACTGTTGTTGCCAGTAGGGGGTGGGCCAAAAGGTTACACGGCTGAGGAAGCCGTTGAAACGATTAAAACGCTGAATCCTAAGGTCATTATCCCTACCCACTACCGTACTCAGGCTGCATCGGATAGCTGTGAGCTGACGGGTGTAAATGACTTTGTTGCGTTAATGCCTGGTACGCCTGTGACTCAAGGTGACAGCATCCTGACGTTAGGGGCTGGTAGCTTACCCAGTAGTGGCATGCGGATAGAAGTTTTAAGCTATGCTTTCTAAAGCAATTCTTAAGCCCCAAACGTTAGGCCACTAAGCATTGCTGCCGCTAACTTCCTTATCTATTTATATGCAGAGTGAATATCGTCAGCGTAGGCAGTCTGTGTTGAAGGCATTAGGCCAAAATACAGCTATTTTTTGTAGTGCGCCTCCAGCGGTGATGCACAACGATGTTGACTACCTGTTTCGTCAAGACAGTGACTTTTTCTATTTGACGGGTTTCAATGAGCCGGAGGCCGTGTTAGTGCTTTCGGGCGGTCATGAAACGCATAAAGTTGTCATGTTTGTGCGTCCCAAAGATTTGGAAAAAGAAACGTGGAGTGGCTATCGGGTTGGGGTAGAGGCCGCTAAGGAGCGTTATGGGGCCGATGAAGTTTTTCCGATTGAAAAGCTGGATGAGGAACTTCCAAAGTATGTAGAGCCTGCGCTGCGCCTCTACTATCGCTTTGGACGCGAGCAGACCTTTGATGATCGTGTTTTGGCTCTATGGCAGCAGTTTCTGGCGAGGATGGCAAAGCAAGCTAGTGGCCCTGTTTCGATAGAGGACTCTCGCCAATTGATGGAACAGTTTCGACGGGTGAAGAGCCCGGCTGAGATTGAGATGATTCGTCGTGCGATCGCGATTAGTGCAGAAGCCCATAACATTGCCCGTGAAATGGCTCGCCCCGGCATGTATGAATATGAAATTCAAGCAGCGATAGAAAATGTATTTCGCCGTAATGGGGCGATGGGGCCGGCTTATCCCTCAATTGTTGCCACAGGTGCTAATGCTTGCATTCTGCACTACGTGGAAAATAATCAACGTTTAGAAGAGGGCGATCTGCTGCTAATTGATGCGGGGTGTGCCTATGACTACTACAACGCTGACATTACCCGAACGCTGCCAGTGGGCAAAGCCGTCTCTGAAGAGCGTCGGCTTCTCTATGATTTAGTTCTGAATGCGCAGCTGGCCGCGATTGAGCAAGTAAAACCAGGCAACCCGTTTAATGCTTTTCATGATGCAGCCGTTCGTGTGCTGACTGAAGGCTTTGTCGCACTCGGCCTTTTGAAAGGCGATGTTGATCAGCTGATCGAAGAGAAAAAGCACAGAGCGTTTTATATGCACGGGACCGGTCACTTTTTAGGACTGGATGTGCATGACACGGGGCAGCTGCGGAATCGAGATAAAACTTGGAAGCCTTTTGAACCAGGAAATATTGTCACGGTAGAGCCGGGCGTGTATATCTCGCCGCATTATGAGCCTGCGGAAGGGCAGCCAGAGATAGAAGATCGATGGAAAGGGATTGGGATTCGCATCGAAGATGACGTGCTGGTGACTGAGACCGGGCATGAAGTGCTGACTGCAATGGTGCCGAAGGCACTAGATATGGAGGCCGCTGAAGAGAAGGCTTTCGTGATGAGTGATTGCTAACATTGCTCTCTCTGAATACAGCTCTCCATGACACCAGTTTAAGTGGCTGCTGTCTATTCATTCAGATATCCCTACCCAAAAGTTTGAAGATAGCAACAACTTTACGGATATCACTGACTAATTCTTGAACTAAGCAGTAGGATTCAGAAACCATCAGTTTGCGCATTGATAGTCTGAAGTCTTTAGTTTGATTTATTTGGCATAGTTTGTCTGGCATAGTTTATTTGAAAGCAACTAGATCAATAGTGATGCTTTCAGCCAGACGATGTGTGGAAACGAAGTTAAGAGCACGAAAAAGATTGAAAGTGTCTGCATAGATATAATTTGTTACGTTTTTAGATCTGCAGGGCAGGCTAATGTGCGACGTAGCAAATTTAATCTCAGCTCAGGAGTGAGCACATAGCTGCTAACTCTCCGTTTTATTAGTGTTTCATTCGCTTTTCGTCGGTTTCCTAAATTTCTCGGTTACGTTTATAGATTTACAAAGTGCTGATAAACCTTCACAGTACTTAAAGGTGTGAAAAGCATTAGGGATCATCGGCTCATCCATTTGGTATTGAGGAATCATATTGTGAGATTGAATCGTCTATTGTCAGGCTTGACTCTTGCCGGTGCGCTAATGTTCGCGCTGCCTGCAGAAGCAGCTCGGCTACAGTTCTGGCGGTTTGATGCCGAAGAAAATAGGCTTACTTTTACCACTGATGACAGCATTCAGCCAACTGCTAAGCTCCTCTCAGCGCCAACACGCTTAGTGATAGACATGCCGAGCACGTCTTTAGTTAATCCTGAAACTCAGTCTTTTGATGGTGCTATCAAGGAAATTCGTGTCAGTGAGCTAGATGAAAATACGACGCGTTTGGTCGTTGAGTATGAAAACGGGTATACCGTAGACCCAGACCAAGTTCAGGTGCGTGGCGAAAGTTCAAGGCAGTGGACAGTGCAGTTGCCTAAGGCCATCGAGACGGCTGATTCGCCTGTTCGTGAATCAAGGGTATCGTCCACGTCCTCTCGATCCAGCAGTTTATTAGGCAACCAAGTTAGTAACCGTCCGGTACAAGGTTCTCGGACCCGGATTCAAGGCGTGACTGCGACGACGGATGGATTTTTTATCCGAACGGCTGGTGAAACTGCCGATCTAGAAATTACACGCTCAGAGGAAGACGGCCAACGCTACATTACGTTGGCGTTTGAGCAAACTTCGGTGGCACTAGGTGTAACGCGTAGTCGTCTTCCCGTGAATCGATATAGTGTCGAAAGCTGGAACATCAATCAGGTTTCTGCTGATCCAGCCCAAGCGGAAATTACGTTGGCGCTAGGTGAAGAAAGTCCAGATTGGCGTGTATCTGTGAGCGAAGATGGCGTTGTGCTGTTGCCTGATGGCATTAGCATTAGTCGGGTTCCTGATGCCGGTGAGCCAAGCCGGGGTGAAACGACCGTGGCTAGTACATTAAGGCAGCCACCTCAAATGCGTCAGCTCTCGGTCGATGAGTTGCCTACCTTACCCAACGGTCGATTTACTGTTGTGCTTGATCCGGGCCATGGTGGCCGAGATCCGGGTGCGGTCGGTATTAATGGCTTGCAAGAAAAGCAGGTCGTGAATGATATTACCCCCCGCGTCGCAGAAATTTTGCGGGAGCAGGGCGCTAATGTTGTGCTCACACGTAGCAGTGATGTGGAGGTTGATTTGGCCCCTCGCGTGCAAATTGCGGAGAGAGCCAATGCTTCTATTTTTGTTAGCATTCATGCAAATGCCATCAGCATGAGTCGCCCAGATGTGAATGGGTTAGAAACGTTTTATGCTTCCGATGCGGGCCAACGGCTAGCTAATACCGTGCATGCTGTGGTTCTCAATGAGATGGGCATGCGGGATCGTCGCGTCCGTTCGGCTCGTTTTTATGTTATTCGTCGTACCTCTATGCCTGCTATCTTGATTGAGACGGGCTTTGTTACAGGTGCGGAAGACGCGCCTAATTTAGCAAACCCTGCCTGGCGCGAGCGAATGGCCCAATCGATTGCCAAGGGGATTCTACTGCATCTTCAAAGAGGTCTCTAGGCAGACTATCTCAAAGACTTAGCCTGAGCTCTGAAGATTCAGTCATCTAAGATTCAAGTCATCTAAGATTCAAGTCATCTAGATTCAATCTCATTCAACAGGTATGCGGTAGATAGCTACTTTTTCTCTGGGTGTTCTATGGCCTCACAAGGGTCACTTAGCTTGCCAAGAAAACGAATCAGCTGATGTAACCGGCCTAAGTCTCGCTGATTGAAATGTAGTGCTAGTCGAGGGAGATGCTCGGTTTCATCTCCGCGTTCTACATCAAATGCAGAGACCTCTCTAATCACGCCATCTACTAAGATGTCTGAAAATTCGTCGTTAAGTTGGTCAATGCCACCTTGGCGTAGCGGTGCTTTCAGTCGAATAACCAGCTGCCCTCGAACGTAGCGGCTAGAGTGATACATCCGATAGAAGCTTTCGATGTACTCTAGCGCGTCATCGAGACTATCTGTTAGATGATACAGGCTGGTATCGTCTGAGCTGATAAGGCCCTGATCGAGCAAGCGGTTTCGAATGTAATAGTCCCAGCTTTTCCAGTAGTCGCCACCAGGTTTGTCGATCAGGACTAAAGGTAGCGGTGCTGCCTTACCCGTTTGGATGAGCGTGAGTGACTCAAATGCTTCGTCTTGGGTTCCGAACCCACCTGGAAAAAGTGCGATCGCATCACTTTCTTTTAGAAAAAATAGCTTCCGTGTAAAAAAATATTTAAAGTCAACTAGCTTGGGATCACCTGATACTACCGGATTAGCACCTTGCTCAAAGGGCAATTGAATATTCAGTCCAAAGGTATGCTCTCGGCCTGCCCCTTCATTCCCAGCCTGCATAATGCCGCCCCCTGCGCCAGTCATCACCATAAATCCTTGTTTGACAACGCGTTTTGCAAACTCAGCAGCCATTTGATATTCAGGCGCTGTGCTTGGCGTTCGCGCTGAACCAAAAATAGTGATTTTGCGGGTATGCCGGTAAGGAAAGAATGCTTGGAAGCCTTCTTCCATATCCAGCAGGGAATAACTCAAAATTTTCCAGTCGAGTCGTTCTGCTTCTTGCTCTGCCATTCGCACAAGCGTTTCCAGTATTTCACCTATCAGCTCACCATTCTCTAGGCTCGGTAACTGCTCCAACACGTGAAGCAAGTTTTTGCGAAGGTGTCCATGATGTTGGCTATCATCACGGTTAGCGCTTTGAATAGGTGAAACATCCATATATTCAAGAGGTGTGGAGATAAACTAACCCAGATATTCTAATGCGCTACGTGTGTGATCAGACATGGTGACGATGACTTGGTTTTTAAGTCTGTTGTTGGTCAGTGGTTCCTGGCTAATATCAAACTGCTTAAAGGCACATCAGCGCTATGAACCACGTTCATTCCATGCATATATTTATGGTTGAAAGTGGTACTCATTAAAAAAGCCCCAGCGTTAACTGAAGCTTTTTCTAATCACTCAATTGTCTGGTCTGTCCGGTCGTTAATTACTGTCTGGTCGTTAGGTTCCTAAAGCTTCGTACGGGTGAAACTTCTGCGCTAGGTTGTTGCCAGAAAGCAGCACCATAAACTAAAGAAAGCCGTGTCACTTTAGAAGTAGCACGGCTTTCTTTAGTTTATAGTTCAACTTACAAATATTTTTCCAGTGTGTTAGCAAGCGTCGTCTTGGGTACGGCTCCTACAACCATATCTACACGCTGCCCGCCTTTGAATATCATCAGCGTTGGAATACTGCGAATCCCATACTGACTAGCTACGCTAGGATTCTCGTCAGTATTGACCTTCACAACTTTCACTTGGCCATCGTACTGCTCTGAGATTTCATCTACGACAGGTGCTACCATACGGCATGGACCACACCAAGGTGCCCAGAAATCTACGAGGACAGGCGCCTCATTATCCAAAACTTCCTGCTTAAATGTCGAATCAGTTACCTGTGCGGCTGACATTCCTAAAAAACCCTTGTCATTCTTGTGTTCCAATCTTACCATAGCCAAAACCTGTTCTTTTCTGTGAGCTTTTACAGATTGTTTACGGACTTTCTCCTCACTTACGGGCGCTGTGGTTTTGTGACTCTTGGGGCGTAGCCTGCGTGGAGTTGCTGTTTGAGGACAGTTTCAAGATTCCATTCATTTAAAAAGAGGAACCGCCCAAATTAAAAGCACAAAGCTTTAGATTTTGGGCGGAGTATGGTGTGAGGAGTGAACGGAAACTTACGTCTCCGCTTACGACAATTGTAAAAGACTCTTTGTGATTTGCCACTGCTTTTATAGGGCATAAGAGACAAGTCTTAAAAATCATCAGAAGAATAATTTATAGACTAACGCCCCTTTCTAAGCAATTACTCAGCAATTACTTAGAAGCACTCAGTCAATTACATTCGACAAACACGATATCAATCCTTAACGCATCAGTAAGCACACTGAAATTGTCGGTGCGCGGCCAGAAACGTAAATCAAAATTGACGCTAATCTAGCTTTTCGAGACGCGTCTTACGAATCTTTTAACTTAATAGTTTTTCCCTCCTAAATTGTTTGTAATCGCACGAGTTAATCGCTTCTTTGGTCTATTTCATTAGCCTTTGCTAAGCAGCGAAATACGTTGAATACAATTTTTTCGCTGCTTAGTAAACTAATGGGCGCTTAGTGAAGGATGCTCGACGCAAGACCTCTCAAAAGGTGACTTACCTTCTGCATATGACCTTCTGTATATGACCTTTTGTATATGGCCTTTTGCATCTGTAAGCTATTTACCCATGCCTAAATGCTGCGCTTTTTGGTAGACCTTCCCTTCTGTTAGCAGAGAGGGGGCAATGACAACTTCTACGTTCTGCATTTCCTTGAGGTCTTTGGCGCCTAAGGTGCCCATGCTTGTTTGAAGTGCACCCAGTAAGTTGTGAGTGCCGTCATCAAGTTGTGCTGGGCCTCGCAAAATTTGCTCTAGTGTGCCAGTTGTCCCAACTTGGATGCGGGTACCTCGAGGTAACACAGGGCTGGGTGTTGCCATGCCCCAGTGAAAGCCGCGCCCAGGTGCTTCTTCTGCTCTGGCGAAAGGAGACCCAATCATTACACCATCTGCTCCTGAGGCGATGCATTTACAGATATCGCCGCCTGTGACTAAGCCGCCATCTGCAATGATTGGTACATATTTGCCCGACTCTTTTTGATAGTCATCTCTGGCAGCTGCGCAATCTGCAACTGCGGTTGCCTGAGGTACCCCGACACCTAACACACCTCGAGAGGTACAGGCCGCACCAGGACCAATGCCAACCAACACGCCAGCCGCGCCAGCTCTCATTAACTTGAGGGTGACCTCATAGGTAACGCAGTTGCCTAGCAGGACAGGAATAGGCATATCTTGACAAAACTGGGCTAAGTCAAGGGGAGAGACTGCTTTGGGTGATAAATGGTCGGTTGAGACAACAGTCGCTTGTACAAACACCATGTCGGCACCTGCGGCGGCAACAGTCTTGCCGAACTTGACGGCACCTGCGGGTGTGAGACTAACGGCTGCAACACCACCTTGAGATTTAATTTCTTTGATCCGTTTTTCGATCAGCTCTGGTAAAACAGGCTGGGAGTATAGTTCCTGCATGAGGGGCACAAACTCTGTTTTGCCCACGGAGGCAATCTTGTCCAAGATTGGGTTGGGGTCTTCGTATCGGGTCTGAATTCCTTCTAGGTTCAAAACGCCGATAGCCCCTAGTCGAGAAAGTTCGACTGCCATTTTGACATCTACTACGCCATCCATGGCGCTGGCGAGTATCGGAATTTCTCGGGTGATTCCTCCAATTTCCCAGCTAGTGTCAGCGAGCTGTGGGTCTAGGGTTCTGGCCCCTGGTACCAGGGCAATTTCATCAATTCCATAAGCGCGTCGAGCTGTTTTGCCACGGCCAATTTGAATATCCACGTCCGTACTTATCCCAAGAAAGCATCTTGATAGCCTAGCAAAGAAAGAATTCGATTGCGTATTGGGTTTGCTTACAGGTATTAGAAAATACGCTCGGTGCTTATATATGCCTCCTCTGTGACGTCATTTTGTCTATGGTGGACGGCTAGGTGCAATGTCTTGAACCTCTGCGGTTTGTTGTATGCGGCGTAGACAGTAAGATGCTTAGAGGTTCTTAGTTGCTCGCGATCGCCCATGGTGAACATTTCATCTCTCAAGTTTTTTAAAAATCTTCGAGCTACCAATCGACAGTTTGCGGTCATTGGCTTGGGCCGTTTTGGTAGGGCCGTCTGCCAAACGCTCCATGGTATGGGATACGAAGTGATGGGCATCGATTCTAATGAGAATAGAGTTGCTCAGGCGCTTACGGATCAAATCGCCGCTCATGCGGTGCAGCTAGATTCTACGCAGCCATCGGCGCTGATTGAGGCGGGAATTCCTGATTTTGATACGGTGATTGTTGCAATTGGTAACTATGTGCAAGAAAGTATCATCACCACGCTGAACGTGAAGGAGTCGGGGGTCCCTAATGTTGTGGCTAAGGCCTCTTCAGAGATTCATGGCAAGTTGCTGGTGAGAGTGGGCGCAGACCATGTGGTGTTTCCAGAGCATGAGATGGGGTGTGAGTTGGCGCGATCGCTCACCCGTCCCGGTATTTTGGATCGTTTTGAACTCGATCCTGATCACAGCATTGTCGAAGTTGTTGTTCCAGAAGCATTTAACGGCAAAACCATTATGGAAGTGGATTTGCGCAATCACTATGGCCTAACCCTGATGGCTATTAGCAGAGAAGGTGCTAAAGAGGATGATACGGACAAATTCATGATTAACCCTAGTCCTGTGATGCGCTTGAAAAGCGGTAGCTTGATGGTGGTGATTGGCGACAATAAAGGCATCGACAAATTACCGATGTAATTGTGTTGGCTTTTAGCCTATGACTTGTGGCTCGTAACTGCCAGCATGTAAGGTGCTGTGCGACCACGATGCAGTTTACTGAGCAATGCACCATCGGCTACTAAAAACGTCTATGAAAATAATCGGTTTAATGAGTGGGACCTCTGTGGACGGCATTGACGCAGCCCTCGTCAATGTGACAGGTGAAGGGTATTGCGTTCGTGCTGAGTTGCTGGCAGGGAGCACATATCGCTATCCAGATGAGCTACGCACTCAGATTTTGTCACTCTGTGACAACAAGCCAATTTCACTTGCGAATTTAGCTGATATAGACGATGCGATCTCTCATCACTTTATTCAAGCGATTCAATCCCTCAACGTAGATCTGACAAACGTCGATCTTATTGGTTCCCACGGTCAAACCCTACATCATCGACCGCCGACTACTCATCAGCTAGGGCATACGCTACAGCTTGGACGAGGAGATTTGATCGCGTTTTCCACCGGTTGCCCAACGGTGAGTAACTTTCGGGTGGCTGATATTGCCCTTGGCGGACAGGGTGCACCCTTGGTTCCCCTGATTGATGCTTGTTTGTTAAGTCAGCCCGATTGTGATCTGGCGGTTCAAAACATTGGTGGGATCGGGAACGTCACTTATTTGCCTCCCTGGGATAGATGTTCCCAGACAGATGAAGCACCAGTTGGCATTAAAGGCTGGGATACTGGCCCTGGAAATGCACTGATTGATGGTGCGGTTACTCAACTCTCGAATGGTCAGAAAACCTACGATAAGAATGGGGAGTGGGCTGCACAGGGAACGCCCAATCAACAGCTCATTGAGCAGTGGCTGCAACATCCTTTTTTCAAGCAAATGCCTCCCAAGTCAACCGGGCGAGAGCTGTTTAGCGCAGATTATGGAGAACGCTGCTGGAAAGATGCTCAAGCGCTAACCCTCAGCGATGCTGACTTCCTAGCAACGCTGACAGACTTCACCGCGGCGACGATTGAGTTGAGCTATCGGCAGTTTTTACCTGCGATCCCCAAAGAAACCCTAATCGGTGGCGGTGGTAGTCGGAACAGCTATCTGATGCACCGTTTGCAGCAGCGATTGCCAGAGTCAGTGGTTGTCTCAACAGAAGCGAAGCAGCTAGATGCGGATTATAAAGAGGCGATCGCCTTCGCCATTTTGGCCTACTGGCGTTGGCACAATATTCCAGGCAACTTACCCAGTGTTACCGGTGCCAGCAGACCCTGTTTAATGGGCGAAATCTGGCAGTCATAGCGACTATGTCTAAAGAGGTTTCTGTGAAGACCTCATAAACTCAATCATCTGAGATGGGCACCCTAAACGTGTTGGCACTAAGGAAGGTGATGTGGCCCACAGCTTTTTACTGGAATCGGGTAAGTGGACATTGCAAGGCACTTGGCTAACCCGCGATGCCCTGCCAACACCTGTAAAAGGAAAAATTTTAGTGGCTTGGAAGCAGGATAACTGCTTTCAAGCTGCTACAAAGCTGGCCTTTCCTGAAGGCTCTCACACAGACATTGTCATTCAGCTTCGAGGTCGTATGACCAACCAAGCTCGGCAATATACCTTTGTGCTCCAGCACAGCTTGCTTGGCAAAGTAGAAGGCGAAGGTTGGATCGCACCTGAAACGATTGTGCAGCGCTATTGGGGCTTAAATGACAAGCAGCGCCGCTCAGGCTTTGAAACCTTGCGCCAAATTAGTCCAGTCCGCTATACCTTTTCCGGTGGGGAAATGGCTGGTCATTACCTTACCAGCACCATTGAAGCCGAGTTGACCCGGCAGTAACTCTCAACTCATATCAAAGCCTTATCACAGTATCCTTTCCATAGATTGCTTCACCCCTTGGGTGGCAACGCCTTTCAATGTCAGATCCCAACATTGGTCGCAAAGTCTCTAACCGCTATGAGCTGATAGAACCTATTGGACAAGGTTCTATGGGTAAGGTCTATCTGGCGGGAGATTCGCTACTAGGCGGGGTTCCTGTGGCGGTGAAATTTTTGTCTCAGACACTGCTCAATGAAAACATGCGGACACGCTTCTTTACAGAGGCCATGACCTGTGCTCAGCTGGGCCAGAAAAGTATGCACGTCGTCCGAGTCAGTGACTATGGCGTTAATGAAGAGGATATTCCTTTCTACGTGATGGAATATCTGAAAGGCGAAAGCGTGGGGCGGCTAGTGAAAAAGAAGCCGCTGCCGGTTCCTCGTTTTCTGGGGCTGACCAAGCAGATTTTGCTCGGCTTAAGAACTGCGCATAATGGCATTGTGGTTAATGGGGACGTTGTTCCCATTATTCATCGCGATATTAAACCTAGTAATGTTTTGGTGACGTCCGATCCTTCTATGGGGGAGCTAGTCAAGATTTTAGATTTTGGCATTGCCAAACTCATGCAGGCAGGTAGCGAACAAACCAGTACGTTTATGGGGACGTTGGCATATGCTTCTCCAGAACAGATGGAAGGTAGAGAGTTAGACGGTCGCTCAGATATTTATAGTCTGGGTGTAATGATGTACCAGATGTTGTCTGGGACGCTGCCCGTTAAGCCCGTTAAAAATACGTTTGGCAGCTGGTATAAGGTGCATCGCTTAGCTGTTCCTAAGCTGTTGTCAGCGTACGAGCCTGATCTTAAAGTTCCGGCTGCATTAGAAGATATTGTGATGGCTTGTTTATCCAAGCAGCGAGAAGACCGGCCTGAGACTATCGATACAATACTGGACGGTATCACTGCTGTAGAGGAAAGAGTTGGGTCTGGTTTCCAAGTGTCGCAGCGCATCAATGCAACGTTTGCTAAGCTATCTGCGCTTAGGCGCGATCCTGACAATGCTCATCGCGCTCATTCACATGGTGGTGTGGACGCTGATTCAAATGATGAGGCGACAGGCCGGCGATCGCTCACTGACGACGAATCACTTATCAGAAACCTAGAAGCGCTTTTAGATGATAGTGATGCAGATAACGGTACGGCTTTAGAAGAAAGTGAGGCCGTTAATAAGCTCACTTCAGATCGCATTGGTACTCAGCAATCGTTAGTAGATAGCAGGCGTATAGCCGTGGAGGGGGCACCTTCCGGTGTGGATTCACTGCCTGCCGGAGAGACGTTTTATCTACGACAAAACTGGCCCCCGGAGATGCCGATTGCTCAAATTGTCTTTCCCAAGTTGATCATTCCGGCTCAGCCAGATTTAGACTTGCCCAAACCGCTTGCCGCAGACGACAACCAACCTTCTCCAACCACTGCCGCAATACCAACACTGTGGGCGATGATGTCTGAATCTGAGATTAAGCAGCGTCTGCGTAACACGCGCTACAACAATTTTCTATGCACAATGTCGCCTCACCCTATGGTGCTTTGGGTAACGGCTTTGTATAGCAAAATAGAAGGCCCTCGCTGGCTGCCTTGTTATCTTGATTTGAAAGATGAGACTGCACAAAAAATATTGTGGGCACTTTCTGAAACGCAGCACTACCGTATTTTATTTTTTTCGAAAGAAGCTCCTCATCACTGTATTAATCTACGCAAGCTAACAGTTGCTAACAATCAACTGAAACTGTTTAAGGAGTGGGTTATGAATGCAAAAGGCTACCGAGCAGTCGGTAATCCGCAGGACAGCAAAGCTATCCTAAAAAGGGAATTAGAAAATAACCTAAAACCAAAAATATTGATGAACTTTGCAGCTATGCACTCAGATACCAACGCAGAGGTACTGGTACCCATTCAAGATTAATGGCGTTGCGCAGCTCAGGCTTTTCCCTTTGTGCAGCTTCTGAGATTGCTTTTGATGCGTATTCCTAACTTTTGGGGGACTGTAGTTATTCTGTGACTGTAGTTATCGGGGAAAATGAATGACCGGGTGCCAGGATGATCTCAAAAGCGCGCTGGTAAAGCTGGGCGTTAGGCTGAAAAGTCCGCTGCTGGGTCTAGGACAAACTGCGATCGCGCTAATATCATGAATCTCTCCAGACTTGAGAACTTCCTCTAATGGGTTGCCCACACGCACTTCTGTCGTCACATTCAGGCTGCACTCAGACGCTAAATTTTCGAACTCAGTCTGGGCCTTTTTCAATTTTTCTTGTGCCGCTTTAACAAAATCCTCGCTAGCAAGGCGACCACCATCATCAATGACCCAGCACAGCAAACAAGTTTCCAATGCACACCGCGAACTAGACTGAAGTTTGTCCTTGATCTCGCTGATTATCTTTTGGCTGCCACTACTGTCGTCATAGGGCACTAGTAGATAGTCAAATAGATGCTGACAGCGCTGTGCGAGTTCACTTTCTCGGTAAGTGGCTATTAATTGAGGTCTGAGCACCATTAAAGGTACCTTTACCTTGTCCACAATTTCCATTGTGGTGCTGCCAAACATACGCTCATTCAGTGCCGAGCGCGTAGCCATGCCAGAAAAGATAATGTCGGGTTTGTGTTTCTTGACGGCTCGAATGATGTTTTCGTTGTCTCTCCCTGAGGCGATATCAACCTCAACTGTTGTGCCGTCTGGCACATGCGATTCCGCAATTGATAATATTTCTCGAGCTTGTGCTACCTTCTCTTCGTCTACACAAGGAATTTCTCGAGAGGTCATTAACGGCACACTGTGAAAAAACACAATGTGCTCCATGCCGCCTTTGGCTAGGTCAGGTACAAAGTTCGCTAACCGCTGAAGGCTATCGGTAAAATCGGTACAAATGAGCACACGCTTGAACATAAAATCGCACCGGGATAAAACGCTGCTAGAACTGTATTCCAACAGTATCACCCCTATCAAGTAATCACCTGTAACGCATCTGTCTTATGATTCGTTTGCGCGTGGGTATGGAGTTAAACAAGGACGCTCATAAAAACCTAAAAGAGCGCATTTTAGCGTCGTAGAGAATATGCTTTAGTCATGTGCTGCTATGACAACCACCGTAATGTTATCTCGTCCGCCTTGTGCTTTCGCGGCTTCTACAAGCATGCTGACTTGTTCCTCACAGGTGTTTGACTGTTGTAAGCAGGTCATAATTGCATCGTCAGCGAGTTCTTCTGTGAGTCCATCGCTACATAGTAAAAGTTGATCCCCTGATTTAATTTCAACAGAGCGCGTTTCAATCGGATTTAAATCTTCACGTCCTACGCACTGGGAGAGAACATGTCTCCACGGATGGCAGTGTGATTGTTCAGGGGTCAAACTGCCGTCTTTCAAGGCCCGAGTTACCCAAGTATGGTCTTGTGTAATTTGAAAAAATTCGCTTTCTCGTCTCAAATACAGCCGAGAATCGCCGACATGGGCGCACCAAAACTGCCGTTCTCTAACCAACAAAACCACAACAGTGGTTCCCATATCAGCCCGTTCTGGGTGAGCCGCTTGATCCGCTAAGATGGCATCATTTGCGGTGCCAATAGCTTCTTCGAGTAGTGATGCAGTGCTCTGGTCGGTGTTTTTATTCGTCTCGATGTAAGTTCGAATCGCATCGGTTGCAATACGACTGGCTTCTTGACCGCCTACATGACCGCCCATGCCATCGGCCACAATAAACAGCGATCCTTCTTCATTTAAGTAGTAGCAGTCCTGATTCGCAGAGCGCTGTAGCCCAACATCTGTTAGGCCCGAAAAGGTTAACCTTATGGGCGAATGGCTCATGCTTCCGTCAAATGTCCTAGCGTCTAAAAACTAGCCTCTGAGGACTAGGGCCAGGCAGCTTAAGGAATTCTGTCTGCCTTAGCGATTTTCATCAGTAACCGGATGAGGGCAATACCCGTAAGTAATGCCAGTAAACCCATAACCACTGATGGCCAAATAAAGTTGAAGACCATTAGCATTGTTGCTGACAGTGTAAAGGTGCCCACTAGCAGTGCGTAGCTGTTCACTAGCGATAGATTACTGTTCCGTCGCATGATGCGATCGCTTTCAATAGAGCGCACCCTTACTCTAATATCGCCTCGATCCAACCGATCTAAAGTATTCTCAAGCCGCTTTGGCAAACTCAGGGCAGAGGTGCCGACTTGCGCCGCTTGACGACTGATTTCACCCAACAGACCATTGGGCTCACCCGGACTACCATTTGTCATAAGTTCATTCGCATAAGGTTTTGCTGCTTCCATAAAGTTAAACTCTGGATCTAAGCCTTTCCCAACCCCTTCTAAGGTTGAAAAAGCTCGCATCACAAAGGTGAACGTTGCTGGAAAACGGAAGGGCTGATCGTAAGCAACCGCATACAAATCATCGCTGATAGCTGCAACAGACTGCTCCTCAAACGGCTTATCCATCAGGTTATCAAGAATGTACTGGATGGAGCGACGCACTGGCCCCATATCGTCAATCTCAGCTAGTGCTCCTAGCTCTACTAACGCTGACATAACCTGTTCGGCATCACGCTGCGCAATCCCTACAAATGTGTCCATGAGACGAGCACGAGTGATGGCCTGAACCTGTCCCATCATGCCAAAGTCGTAAAAAATGAGCGCCCCGTCTGCCGGATTGACTGCAATATTGCCAGGATGCGGATCAGCATGGAAAAAACCGTCTGTTAGCAACTGTCTTAAATACGCCTCTGCCCCTAGCCGTGCCAATCGCTTACGGTCTAGGCCTGCTGATTCAATTGCTTCGTAGTGACTAATTTTGATCCCTGGCATATACTCCATTGTCAGCACACGAGGCGATGTGTAACGCCAGTAAATGCGAGGTACATTGACCCAATCTACCCCCCGGAAATTTCGACGGAACTTATCTCCGTTACGGCCTTCATTAAGAAAATCAATTTCAAGCCACAGCAAACGGCAGCACTCTTCGTATATGCCAATCCAGTCACGACCTTTGCCCCACTCCTTATGATTTTGAAAATAATGTGCAATGCCTTTGAGGATCGCAAGATCAATTGCAAATAACCGAGTGAGCCCAGGTCTTTGAATCTTGACAACGACTTCCTCATCAGAGTGTAGTTGGGCAACGTGCACTTGCCCCAAACTTGCCGCTGCAATGGGTACTGGATCAAAGTTCTGATAAAGCTCCGCAATAGGGCGACCAAAATCACTCTCTATGGTGCTTTGAACTTGCTCATAGCTAAATGCAGGAACCCGATCTTGCAGCTTAGAAAGCTCGTTAACATACTCAATCGGAAAGAGATCTGCTCTGGTGGAAAAGAGCTGACCGATTTTGATGAAAGTTGGGCCTAAGCTCAGGCAGGTCTCTCTCAGCCAAATCGCAATTTCTTCACGACGCTTTGTTTGGTTCTCAGGTGTAACCTTGCCGCCGTAGGTCCAGGCTTTGTTGTACAGCCAACGTTTTGAAAGCAGCTTCAGCACAAAAGACCAAATATCAATGAATCGCTGTGGTTTTGAATAACTACCACGATTCCATCGATAGTCCCCATCTTTATAGGTACTGCCGCTATAACTTATCTCGGATGCACTGGACGCGTTTTCGTTAGAAACAGAACGCATGCTCGGAGCTTCTGTCGTCTTTGAATCCTTTATAGGAACGCTTTTCTCCTGGTTATTTATTGGGTGCCCGTTTCTCGCTGATGTTGCTGTCGCGAGACTAGGTAGGCCGGTTGTGTTCTGACTAAGACCGTTTGGAGCTTTGGACTCAGTTTCAGCGTTCCCAGCGCCAGAACTTCCAGTTCCAGAATTTCCAGTTCCAGAATTTCCAGCGCCAGAATTTTCAGCCCCAGAACCTACTGAAACGTCATTTGAATGCAAGGATCCTGGAGCAGAAAGCTGTTGCGCAGCCGTCAGAGAATCCGCCTGCGAATTTGGCATTGCGGATGACTCATTTTTTTTATACGCGGCAGACACTCAAATGTTCCTGATGTAAGAGGGTATGGTTAAAACGTTAAAGGGCAAAATACCCTGCTTATCTAAGCTTGCTTGTTTAATTAAAGATTAATACGATTCAAACTGTAATGAACATGGGCTTCCTTGAGCTGCCCCCAAAATACTGAGCTAGGGATGAATTCACCAAAGAAGTAAGTTGCCCAGCACTTCTACATATGCCCTACGAATTTTGCCGATGCTGCTGAATAGCTGCTCTTGCTTGAGCTATTTCTGCTCTCAAATTATCGATAGTTGCTTGTAAGTCTTCTGTCTCACCAGAGGCACTCGCTGCCGAGGGCTGTGTAGGGCTATCTTTCGTGCTTCCTTTAGCTTCAGCTGCGACGCGTTCTTGCTCAGCTCTCGCCAGAACTTCTTCTGTAAACTGCCTAAGATTTTCTCTCTGCTCAGCATCAAACTTGCCCAGCTGGCTAAGGCTATCGCTAACCAAGTGCCCTGTTTTTTCACTAACAGCAGCAGCAAGTGCTCTTCCGACAAAAAAGGCCTGTAGCATTGGATCACTCATAGAAAACTTGCGCACTTACCACTTGCAATTATAAACATCCTTTCGTCTGTTCTGGCAGATTTAGCGCTGTATTTTTCAGGCTTGATTTTGCGACTCCCTCGCTTAACTTAGTTGAGGCGCTTGCAATAGCTTCTCAAAAATCAGATGCTCGCTCACCAAATCTCCTGCTTTTTTCAGAGTATTTTCCGTACAGTTGTCTGTAGAAATTAATTGTCTGACAGGGGATAGGTTCCTTCTACATCATCACTTATGGCACGGCTATCAACCTCTAGGTCGTCCCTATAAGTATCGTTTTTAAAGGGCATTTCATACTGAGGTTCGTCTTTGGGATCGTCATAAGCCTTTTCGTAGTAGTTCCTTTCAAGGGAGTCATCTTTGTAATAGCTGGAGGGTTTGCCATCCTCAAGATTTTCTTTGTCAATATTACTTCTGCCGACTTGAGGCCCTTCTTCCAGACGCTTCCACGGGTTGCCAACAGTTTCCACAGCGCCTTCCTCTCTGCGATTTGCAAAAGTGTCAAATGTGCTGCTATCAAGGGCTTGTGATGCCTGTCTAGGTGTTGCTTCTTCTGGCCACACGTCGTCTTCTCTTGCTTCAAACGGCTCATCCTCCGAATTGGCCTCTGCCCAAGTACGCTTCTCAAAATTTTCTACCTGAGGATTGTCACGGCTTTGTACGCTGCGATTATCGGTGTTACCTGAAGACGTTTCGGGCGTCCAGTTGGAGAGGGTTGGAAAGGTTTGCAAAGGGCTGAGGAATCTAGCATTAGGTGAATTTGCCAGCGAAAATCGAATAATGACACCGCTACACAAGCCGATTAACCCTGCTAAGCCAGCTGTAATCGTCAGCGCCTGAGAAAGACTGAGATGGTTATTGGCTGCAGGGTGTGGCGAGCGAGCCGAAACGCTATTTTTCTTTGCGCCAAAATTAAATGGTGAGATAGCCATAGAGATGCTAAGTGAGGTAACGGTTGGAGGGCTACTATTTATTGGAAGGATTACAGATAGGCGGTTTAACTTGAGGGGTTTGAATACTGCGCTACGACGTACGCTTCGGCCTCCTGAACAGAGGTGAGTTCTCCATCCAAGGCAAGATTATTCACATCCGTGAGAATTTTGCGAAACAAAGGCCCGGGTTGGTAGCCCATTTGCTTTAAGTTCTGCCCAGTAATGATGGATGGTTTATCAGAGAGCTGTACTATATATTGCCAAATTTGCGGGCCAAGTGTGTGAGGGTGACGAGCGCCTAATAACAGCAACTCAGGACGCTTATACGAGCGCAGGAGTGCAAATAGCTGACTAGAACGTTTCGCCTTTGGCATGTGCTGTGTGATGTCTGCTTCCCAACTGTGTAGCTGTTTGAGGCGCTGCTGGCTTGGTGCCCCTAGATTCAGCTGAATCGCAACTTGTTCTCGCAATGACGTATCTAGCTGCGCGAGGATCAGCTCCAGCAACATTAGCCATGTTGGCGGTTGCTTGGGTAGAGATTCGATACCAAACTTATTAGCGAATGCTTTCGATTCTAGTTTTGTGAGCCATCTGCTCATTCTCCGAAGCTGCCGCTGGATTACGGGGGTAATTTTTATATCACTGTGGATACAACTTAATGCACCGATTTGTGATGCTTGCGTTAAGGCTGCTTCCCACGTCGGTTCAGACAAAAGGTACTGTAATTCGGCTGAAAGGCGACTTTGGAGTGCAGGAATTTTTTCCCCGCTGGCACGCATTTTGTTATAGATTCCGCTGTTTATAGCGTATTGAATGAACCTGTTTGTTTCGGGTTCGATTATGAATCCTAGGCGAGTTGCAAACCGAACGGCTCGAAAGATGCGTGTAGGATCTTCGATAAAGCTGTTGTTGTGGAGCACTTTTACCTGGCGTTTTTGGAGATCTAGCCAGCCGCCAAAGAAATCTATGAGTTGTCCGGGTTGCAATCTGCTAGCGCCTATAGATGTGTCGCCGAGTCTAGGGGCATGGCTGAGGCAAATGGCCATCGCGTTAATCGTGAAGTCACGGCGATAGAGGTCTTGATGAATACTGCTAGCTTCTACTTCTGGATTGGCGGCTGGATAGGGATAGAATTCTGTGCGAGCTGTCGCAATATCGAGGCTTAAAGGGCTGTTTTCAGCAGTTGTTTTCCATGTCAGCGAGGCTGTTTGAAACTGACCGTAGACTTGAGTGGAAACCTGCGGATAGTGTGTTTGGATGGCGTGAGCGAGCTCAATACCTGCGCCTTCACCTGCCCCTTCTACTACTAGGTCGATGTCATGCAGTGTAATCGTCGTGGCTTCTTCTACAGCCTTTTGTTTGCCTGTGTTGGAGGTTGCTACTTTGGGGGCTATCAGATCAATGAGTAAATCTCTAACGGCGCCTCCTACGATATACAAAGTCCATCCTCGTTGCTCTGCAACTTCGGCTAACTGCATGAGTACTGGCCAAGCTTCTGGGATGTGCTCAGCAAGTTTTTGACAAAGCGTAGTGCTAGATGGTGGTGTCAGGCTGGACAAGTCAGTTTCTGAGGGTGCGGGTGGCAGCTGCTCTCTGGCTCTCAAGTCATCATTTTGTTGAAACAGGTATGGCTGAGGGGTTTCTTGAGAGGGTGTTCCCTTTGCTGTCTCTGGAGTGTTCGTTTTGGGCTGGGAGGCAGCATATCTCAGCAAATCTGTGCGTGTAATGATTCCTACTAGCTGATTCGATTCAATAATGGGCACACGGCCTATGTCGTAGGTTGCCATAAGGTGATGAATCTCAGTGATGGCGGTTGTGGGCGTTACGCTTTTGACGTCTTGGCTCATAAAGCCGGATACCGCTTGTTGCTCAAATCCATGGCGTAGAGCCGTCTCGATATCGCGGCGTGTGATGATCCCGATGAGCTTGCGATCGCCTGCTACGACGCATAGACCTGAGTGTCCGTAACGCAGCAGTAAACACTGGGCCTCTGCAATTGTTGCGGTCGGTGTGATCGTCCGGACGGGGGATGTCATCATCACGCTGGCCGTAACTGATTCAATTGATTCTATAGATACTGGGCTATTCATCTTCAGAAACTCTTTTGGAAAGCGCCCTAATTTTTGATAGCTTACTTATATAGGAGCATTGCCACCGTAGCGGCTACAGTGCTTCAATTTTTTAGATTAAATAGTTTTTTGAGAGTACGAAGATCATGTCTGTCATTTTCCAGCTGGCTCTGTTTGTTTTGGTGCTGTGGTCTTTTGTCATGATCATAGGAGTTCCAGTTGCATATGCTTCTCCAGGTAACTGGGATCAGTCTAAACGTTTAATTTTCTTAGGCTCTATTGTTTGGGGCGTATTGGTCGTTTTGGTTGGCGGGCTGAACTATCTCGTCGTATAGAGGAGTCTGTGTTCGTAACCTTGCTGTGTATGCAGTCTTCGTAGTTTGTATCCAGATTGCGACCTGGACTGATACGTACTAGAGCTTTTTGCGGGTTAAGTAGATGTGTTCTCTTAACGCTTTGATTTAAGTCGTTTATTTTTTGCTGCAACTAAAATTTAGCGTATGGCAGTTTTTGAAGGCAATTTCACTCACACAGGCTCCATGAAGTTTGCCTTCGTGATTGGCCGGTTTAATGATTTGGTCACGACAAAGCTTTTGGCGAGTGCTCAAGATTGTCTGAAACGACATGGTGTAGATGTAGAACCGACGGGGACTCAGGTTGATTATGCTTGGGTCCCAGGCAGTTTTGAAGTTCCTATGGTGGCCAAGCAGCTAGCGCTGAGTGGTCGATATAATGCGGTGATTTGTTTGGGCGCGGTGATTCGTGGCCAAACCCCTCATTTTGATTTTGTTGCGGGTGAGGTGGCCAAGGGAATTGCGGCTATTAGCTTGCAGACGGGTGTTCCGGTTGTCTTTGGGATTTTAACGACGGATTCTATGCAGCAGGCCTTAGAGCGAGCTGGCATTAAGAGTAATTTGGGCTGGAGCTATGCCATGAGCGCTCTAGAAATGGCAAGTTTGATGCCTCAGGTGATGAGTGAGAAACCTTAGTCGTTATTGCATTTGTCATATTTTGGATGAAAAACTGTTGACAAAGCTGATTTGATTTGAGATATTAGTAAAAGTCGAAAAAAGCACGCGGATGTAGCTCAGTGGTAGAGCGCAACCTTGCCAAGGTTGATGTCGAGAGTTCGAATCTCTTCATCCGCTTTTTTGAAAAGTTACTTTATGCAAGCCATTCTAGGACTTAATCTACTTGCTGCTATCTCTAGGCTGATCTAGGGAGTTTTAACGCTTTCTACGGATTGCTAAGTCGAAGCATGTAGTTGTATCTCTATTCTCAGATTTGTTCTCTTTTTTTGCGAAGACTTTAAAGTGGAAGCAGAAGAGTGAGTTTTGATTGTGGTGGGCTTAGCTGTGAACTCAAAGGAGAAACTTCAACGGCAAAATGCTCAACGGTTGGATAGGGTAGAACATCAGTCTTTGGTGCTCGAACAGTCTTATCCTTGTCCTATTTGCCGGCAAGGTCAGATAGAACCCATTACGCTGACAGAAGCTTGGGGCTGTGACCGTTGTAGACAAATCTTTGAACGCAGGGCGGAATCTAATACAATTGGAAAGCTTTCGGCCCCATATTATCGGCAGCGTAGCTGGCGTTGGGACGGTAAACAGTGGGTGTTGGTTGGTAAAATTGTCAGGCCAAAGTCCTTTAATGTAGCTACAGCTACCGCTTTAGGCTTCTTGCTATGGATTGTGCTGAGCCGGATCGATTTATCAGGGATCTCAAGCATTTTTCTGTTGGGAGTGACGGTTGCTATTTTATTTTTGGTAGTAATGTTTTGGGTTCTACGGCGGCGCTAAACTCATGGCCACATCTTCGTTTGATTTGACAGCAGCTTTACAGCGGGTAGGGCAGGCCACTAGTGCGATAAACAACCCTAGTGTGAGCTATCTCAATAATGCCTCTGAAGTTACTTTGTCTGATGCGACAGCGCTGCGGATGAAAGTGCTTGCGGTGATGGGGGAGACGATTGCTCGTCATCAAGACGATATTTTAGAAGCGAATACCCTGGATTTGGAGATTAGTCGTGATATGGCTGTCCCAGATCTTGTGGTGGATTGGCTGAAACTGACGCCAGAGCGGGTTCAAAAAGTCGTTAATATTTTCCAAAGACTTTCTCTGGCAGGGGTTGACTGCTTGAATAGCGGCTTTAGCCGTGATGCGGTTCAATATCGCTTGGGGCCTGTGGGCACTGTGGGATTTATCTATGAGGCATTTCCTGATTTAGGTGCGATCGCTGCGGCTTTATGTATTTGTACAGGCAATGCGCTAGTGCTCAAGGGCGGTAGTGAAGCGAGTCGAACCAATGCAATTATTGCTAGTTTGTTGCGAGAAGCCCTCGTTGAGGTGGGTCTGCCTGCGGATCTCATCTTTCCGATTGAATCGACGGAAGTTTCTCGACAAGATATCGTCCAGTGCGCCGATATTGATTTGATTATTGCGCATGGACGCCCGTGCCTAGTAGAGCAGATTGTGAAGCAATCTAGCGTCCCTGTGATTCCCTCGCGTATGGGTAATTGCTATCTGTATTGGTCAGCGAGTGGCAGTTTGGATATGGTCTATCAGATGACGGTGGATAGCCATTGTGGTACGCCAGACGCGGTTAATCGAATTGAGAAAATTTTGGTGCATGAATCGCATAGTCCGAATTCGGTTGTTCGGCTATGGAACCGGTTACAGGAAAGTGGGTTTGAAGTGGTGGCAGATGAAGCGATCTCGGCCATTCATGGTGCAAGCTCCCCAAATCATTCAAAGGTGGTGGCGGCTGACGAATGGAAGTGTGCCTACCTTAAAAAGAAGGTGGCATTGCGTCAGGTGAAGAATCAAAGTGCTGCCATTCAATGGATCAATACCTATAGCAGCGGCCATGCGGATAGCATTGTGACCGCTGACTATGCAGACAGTCATCAGTTTGTACATAGATGTTGTAGTGCAGCGGTTTATATCAATACGTCGCCTAAGTTTGTCCGAGATGCCAGACAGACAAATGCGATCGCCCTGGGTGCCTCAAACTACAAAGGTCTCGCTGGTGGTCTGATTAGTATGGATGTTATGCAGGCACGTCAGCGTATTTTTCACGGTGGTTAGCAGCGCTGTTTCAGGCGGCACTGTTTGAGTATTTTCTTTTGGCCCATTTAATAAGCAAAAGCCCTCGCTTGTGATGAACAAGCGAGGGCTTTTGCTTTAAGACCTGAGTGGCGCTAGCTCACATGCCCGTAGAGCCTAGTGTCTATAGAAAGGGAACCAGCGTAGCGATGACCACCCATAACTATCGCTAGATTAGCAAGATTAACTGGCCGCCGTTGCTTTGGGTTTTGCTAGCTTCACCTTATCGGCTAGTCCAACTGCCTGGAGAGAGCGAATGATCATCCACGTTGCATCAATTTCCCACCACTCTAGGCCATGTCTTGCCGAGTACTGATAGGCGTGATGGTTGTTGTGCCAGCCTTCGCCAAATGTACAGAGCGCTACCCACCAGCAGTTGGTCGATGCATCACCCGATTCATAAGTCCGATATCCAAACTTATGAGTTGCACTGTTTACAAACCAAGTGAAGTGGTAAACCACAACTAGGCGAACAAAAATCCCCCAAACGACAAATGACCAGCCGCCGAGCGAATACAGCAGTGCGCCGAGCGCTATTTGTAGCACTAGAAAATATTTGTCAACCAACACGTAGACCGGATCGGCGTTGATATCTTGTGTGAATCGACGAATTTCAGCTTTAGCAGGAACATCATGGAGCAACCAACCCATATGGCTCCACCAGAAGCCGCGACGAGAGTTGTGATGATCTTCCTCTTGATCTGAGAACGCATGATGATGACGATGCAAACCAATCCACTCGATTGCGCCACTTTGACAAGAAAGAGAACCACACAGCAAGAAGAAATATTCTAGCCATTGAGGTACTCGGAAGCTACGATGCGCAATTAGCCGGTGCCAGCCTAAAGTAATGCCGAGGCAACCTGTAATCCAGTAGAGTAGGAAAGCCACACCCACTCCGCCCCAGCTAAAGTTGCTTGGCAACAGCGCAAATAAAGCGCCAAAGTGAATCGCCACCATAAATAAGATGACGGGCCAATTGAGGGGACGGTCAGTTGATTTCGCAATAGTCATTTAAAGATCTCAGCGCAAAAGAATATGGCGCAGCTAGAACAGTCTTCGCTTCAAATTTTTTATCAAATTGATACTCAAGTCAAAAAGAATTTGGCGAAGGTTTTAGCTGCATACAGAACCCATCGGGTCGGAACCCATCACTTTGGCAGCGTATCGGGCTATGGCCACGACGACTTGGGCAGAGAAACTTTAGATAAAGTATTTGCCCAGATTGTAGAAGCGGAGGCCGCTGCTGTCAGAGTGCAGTTTGTCTCAGGCACCCACGCTATTGCTTGTGCATTGTATGGCGTGCTCAGACCAGGGGATGAAATGCTCGCTGTTACAGGCAATCCCTATGACACTTTAGAAGAGGTTATTGGTACCCGGAAACGTGGTCAAGGATCTCTTAAAGAATTTGGCGTTTGCTATCGGGTACTTCCACTAAAGGACGGAGAGGTTGACTTTGAACGACTCGAGTCCGCAATTAAAAGTGAAACAAAGCTGGTTTTGATTCAGCGTTCCTGCGGTTACGACTGGCGTTCTAGCGTCAGCATTCATAATATTAACAAAATTATACAATCCGTTAAGCAACAAAATCCAAATACAATATGTTTTGTTGATAATTGCTACGGAGAGTTTACGGAGTCTCAGGAGCCAACCTCAGTGGGGGCGGACTTGATGGCCGGTTCTTTGATTAAGAATCCGGGAGGGACAATTGCGACGACGGGTGGCTACGTGGCCGGTCGTGCAGATCTTGTTGAGGCTGCCACTTGTCGGCTGACAGCTCCGGGGATTGGCAGTGCAGGTGGGTCGTCTCTCGAACAGAATCGGCTGATGTTTCAGGGGTTGTTTTTAGCGCCGCAGATGGTTGGAGAGGCTATGAAGGGCAACTATCTGGCTGCAGCTACGTTTGAAAAATTAGGTTATGAGGTTAGCCCGCCTGCGAACACGCCTCAGCGGGAAGTGATTCAGGCTATTAAGCTGGGGTCTGCTGAAAAATTAGTGGCGTTTTGTCAGGCCGTGCAGCAATACTCGCCAGTAGAGTCTTATGTGAGTCCGGTGCCAGCTCCGATGCCTGGGTATGATGCCAAGCTCGTAATGGCCGGAGGGTCTTTTATTGATGGGAGTACGTCGGAGCTTTCTGCGGATGGGCCTTTGCGTGAGCCGTATGTGGTGTATTGCCAGGGGGGTACGCATTGGACGCATATGGCGATCGCCTTAGAAGCAGCGGCTGCGGCCATTGGCCCTGCCGATGCCTAGTGCGGATTAGCTCGGATTTTTCCAAATTTATAGAATCAGAAATTATAGATTAGGAAATGATGCTTACCCATAAAAAAGGAGAGTGGGTCATAAACCCCTCTCCTTGAATAAAACCTACTCTAAAGCTTAAAAATCAAAACCTTAAAACTGAGACCGAATAATCAGTTATGCCAGCTTATGTCGGTATGAGCCCTATATTGACTCGGACATAGGCATTGAAAAGTTAAGCGCAACGTACTCAGGCTTGCAAGCAAAAATCGTTTGGCCATCTACACGCATTAAAGAAACACTGATATTGTCGGCTTCTAAAACTCGGTAGTAACTGCCCTCATTAGACTTTAAAATCTCACCTGCTCTAATATTCATGACGATGCGCTGTTGCCCTTCAAAAGGTGGGTAAAAATGACGGTCAGGAGCATTTCAGGAACTCCATTACTTATAGGTATACGGAGAAATATACGCATTGGATGTGATCTGACTCACTTAAAGCCCCTACGTGTAATATTTAATACTTTGTTTACAATTCTGATCACTCTGTCATAATTACTAGAGTCTAGTCGGCTCAATTGCCTGCCTTACCGAGTTTTTGCCTCATTATGATTACGGTTGCTCTGCCTAAAGGCTCCCTTCTTGAAGAGAGTATTTATCTGCTCAAATCTATTGGAATAGACTTCAGTGATTTTTTGGAGAAGGGGAACCGTCAGCTGCAGCTGACAGATCGCAGTGGGCGCGTGCGAGGGCTGAAGGTGAGGGCGAAAGATGTGCCGGTTTATGTGGAGTATGGGCAGGCGCAGATTGGCATCGTAGGCTATGACGTGCTGAAGGAAAAGAAGCCAAAGGTTGCTCACGTCGCAGACTTAGGATTTGGTGGCTGTCGCCTTTCTGTGGCTGTGGCCAATCACAGCGGTTATCAGTCGGCGGTAGATTTGCCTCCGCATTGTCGAGTTGCCTCCACGTTTGTAAATAGCACCCGTGAGTATTTTCAATCCATTGATACGGCGGTAGAAATTGTGCCGCTTTCTGGGTCGGTAGAGTTAGGTCCAATTACAGGGATGTCTGAAGCGATTGTGGATTTAGTGTCTACAGGAACGACCCTTAAAGAGAATAATCTGACTGAGTTGGAAGTGCTTTATCGCAGTACTGCGCGGTTGATTGCGCATCCGCTGAGCTATCGCTTGAATGGGGATGGTTTGAGTGAGCTGATTGGGCAACTTCAGGCGGCTTGTCGTGAAGGTGTGGCTGCGTAACCGTAGGGCTGAATGACGCGCTAGTGTGAAGGGCCGTCGGCTGCGTCCGTTCGGAGATAGCTTTTGAGAGATGGCTTTTGGTTGGCCAGTCTGTTAAGAGTCTCTGTGAGTAGTCAATTTGTCTGACTAGTCAGTTTGTTTCGTTGTTAGTTCGTCACTTGGGGCGTTTTAGGAATTTGCGATGGTATCAGCGTCCTCTAGTCAGCCGTCTGGGTCTGGTAAGCCGCCCAATCAGAATCAGTTTGGTAAGGCGATGAAACGAAGTGCCAAAAATGATTGGCGACTGTTTTTGCGGCTGGTGCCATACATTACGCAGAATCGCGCTCAGCTTATCTTGCCGATGCTGCTGTTAATTCCGCTTTCGTTGGCGCAGGCATTGCAGCCGGTGCTGATTGGTCAAGCTATTTCTTTGATTAAGCAGGAAGATGCGGCTTGGGATTGGTTTGCTCAGATGAGCCTGCGTTCTGGGTTGAACTGGATTATTGGGGGGCTATTGTTAGCGATCGCTATTCGCCTTGCCCTAGATGGATGGCAAAGCTATCAAATTCAAAAGGTGGGCCAAAATATCACCGCCTCCATCCGCAAAGATCTGTTCGAGCATGTCACAAGCTTGGCAATGGGCTTTTTTGATCGTACGCCTGTGGGCAAGCTTATTACCCGCCTAACCAGTGATGTGAATGCCTTAGGTGATGTGTTTGCCACTGGGGCTATTGGCATTATCAGTGACCTATTTCTGATTGTGGTGCTGATGGGGACGATGCTGCTAGAAGAGTGGCGGCTGGGGCTGATGCTGATTGCGATGCTGCTGCCCGTGACGGCACTAATTATTTATTTTCAGCAGCAGTATCGGAAGGCAAACTATATTGCGCGTGAAGAGCTTTCGACGCTGAATGCGGATTTGCAGGAGAACATTAGTGGCATTAATGTTGTGCAGCTTTTTCGGCGTGAGCGGTTTAATTCGGAGCTGTTTCGGACGGTGAATCAACGTTATGTTGGCGCGCTGGACAAAACGATTTTTTATGATTCGGCTGTATCCGCGACGTTGGAGTGGATCGCGTTAGTTGCGATCGCAGGTGTTCTGGCCCTGGGCGGCACTCTGGTCACAGGCGGGTTGATGGAGCTAGGTACCCTTACCGCCTTCATTTTGTTCGCCCAAAAATTGTTTGATCCACTTCGCCAATTCGCAGACAAATTTACTGCCATTCAAGCGGGCCTAACTGCTGTTGAACGTTTGAACGATTTGATGAGTGAGCCTGTTGCCATCAAAGATGCTAAAAATCCGGTGACGCTATCTGCGGCTACGCTCAAAGACTCCGATACGGTTGTGCCTGGAGAGATTCAGTTTAATCAAGTCTCTTTCGGGTATAAGGCGGATGACTACGTCCTAAAAGATTTGGCGTTTACTATTCGACCTGGCGAAAAGGTGGCGTTGGTTGGCCCGACAGGTGCTGGGAAGAGTTCGATTATTCGATTGTTGTGTCGCCTATATGAGGTGAGTAAAGGGCAGATCTTGTTGGATGGTGTGGATATTCGAGAGGTGGCACAGGCAGATCTGCGCGATCGCATGGCCATTATTTTGCAAGATGGCTTTCTTTTTTCTGGCGATGTGCAACGCAACATCACCCTTGGCGAAGACTACAGCTTGGCGCAAGTGCGCCGCGCGGCTGAGCAAACCAATGTGGCTCGTTTTATTGAGCAGCTGCCGCAAGGCTATGAAACGCCATTGCGTGAGCGAGGCACCAACTTATCTGGTGGTGAAAAGCAATTATTAGCGTTTGCGCGGGCGGCAATTCGTAATCCTGGCATTTTGGTGCTGGATGAGGCGACAGCGAATTTGGACGTGGGTACGGAAGCGATGATTCAGCAAGCATTGGATAAGTTGCTGGAGAATCGAACCGCGATTATTATTGCGCACCGGCTTTCGACCATTCGCAATGTGGATCGGGTTTTGGTGCTGAAGCAGGGGCAACTCATTGAGCAAGGCAGTCACGATGAGCTGCTGGCGCAAGACGGCCTCTATGCGAGTTTGTATCAGCTGCAAATGTTGGGGCAGTAGCCTTCCGGCTGCAATGACTGAGCATAGTCGTAGCTAGCAAAGGCCAATCCAAGGCCAATCGAAGCAGCTCCGCAAGAGAACGTTCAGTCGGATTAAATCGGATTAAATCAACCTGTCGAAGTGTTGGGCTTATGAACTTGCTTTGATTTAATGAGGGGTGTTCTTACTACCCTTTCTTCTGATAGAGGAGCGCACTCTTGGTCAGCACGAAGCATATTGAATTTGATGGCCCGCAGCTATTGCAGCAGTTGATTGAAGGGCGATCGCTTACTCAGCCCCAGGCCGAAGCCTTAATGACATCCTGGCTCAACGAAGCTTTGCCGCCAGCGCTTTCTGGTGCAATCCTGGCGGCTATTCAAGCCAAAGGCGTCACGGGTGAAGAACTCGCTGGGATGGCCCGCGTGCTTCAGGGTCAGTCTCTTGGCGGAATGATGGTTGACCCTGAACTTCCCAGCCCTCGAATTGATACGTGCGGTACCGGCGGCGACGGCTCATCTACCTTCAATATTTCTACTGCTGTTACCTTTGTCGCAGCGGCAGCTGGTATTGCTGTGGCCAAGCATGGAAACCGTTCTGCTTCTAGTAAAGTTGGCTCTGCTGATGTGCTTGAAGGCTTGGGTGTAGATCTCTCTGCGCCTGCTGAAAAATCTAAGGCAGCGCTCAAAGAAGTTGGCGTTACGTTTTTGTTTGCTAGAGGTTGGCACCCTGCGATGAAGGCAGTTGCACCGCTGCGTGGTGACTTAAAAGTGCGCACCGTGTTTAATTTGCTAGGGCCTTTGGTAAATCCACTACGACCAACGGGGCAAATCATTGGTGTGTACGCGCCTTCTGTGATTGAGCCAATGGCTGAAGCGCTCAATCAGCTTGGTATGAAGGATGCGATGGTGTTGCATGGCAGAGAAACCTTGGATGAAGCTGGCCTTGGGAAGGAAACCGACATCTCAGTGGTGCGCGATGGCAATGTGACCAAAGCAGTGTTGAAGCCTGAAGCGTTTGGTTTGGCACCTGCACCGCTATCGGCACTGAAGGGTGGTGAGCTGGATGAGAACACAGCTATTTTGCGTAATGTGCTGCAAGGAAAAGGGACTCAGGCCCAGCAGGATGCAGTGGCGCTAAATGCAGCCTTGGCGCTGATGGTTGGTGGTGTTGCGCAGGGTGATTCTTTTGAGAGTGCCTGTGCGAGTGGCGTCAGCAAAGCTCAAGAGATTATCCAAAGCGGAGTGGCTTGGGACAAGCTGGAGCAGCTGGTGGCCTTTTTGAAAGATTAACGGCCTACGTTAGAGGTGCTTTTTGAGAGTAGTGAACACAGTAGTTCACTACCCTCAAAAAGCACCCAATTATCCGAAAATTCTGCGCCGATTCAGCTATCAGAACCGGGTTCTTTAGAGACATGACTAGAGAATCCGATTTAGGGAACTAAATGGGCTGATGAGTACTGGATGGGCTGATGAGTGACCGTTTGTCTCTCTCTTCCGTCATATTGTTGGTGCTGCCTTGTGTCCTAACATGCCTCTAAAGCCATTGCCTTACTTAATCGATAGCGTTTGATCGATAGCGTTTGTGAGCTTGATGTGTGCGCCGATTGCACAGGCTATTGTTTCTGCGACAATCGTTTTTGCTGTTATGTCGATGTACTTTGTTGTGTATGAGGTTGCTCAACTCGGCAAGCAAGGATTGCGCCGATAGCCATGAAGCCGCCGCCAAGGATGACGACTAAGAGGCGATCGCCCCCCAAGAACGCCGCCATAAACCAACCCAATCCCAATGCTGCCAAAATCTCAGGAATTACCGTAAAGCAGTTAAAAACCCCCATATACAGGCAGTTCCTTTCTGGCGGCAGCACCTTCGTCAGCATGGCGTAAGGCAACGACAACATACTGGCAAAAGCAATGCCGACACCGACCATAGGAAATAAGACTTGGCTTGGCGTGTGAACGAAGCTGAGTGATGCCAAAGACAGCGCGCCGCAGATTAGGCAAAGGGCATGGGCAATCGGCGTGGATAGTTTGCGGGCGATCGCAGGCAGCGCAAACGAAAAACAGCAGCAGACCAGGTTATACAGTGCCATGCAAAGCCCCGCCCATTCAATCCCTTGGGCATACAGCTTGCTGCCTTGCTCGGCGTGGAAAATGTTGTGAGCCACAGCAGGCGGAAAATAGAGAAATAGGCAGAACATGCCTAGCCAGCTAAAGCACTGCACCCAGGCGAGCCGCTGCATGACTATAGGCATGTCAGAGAGAGCGGCTTTGAATTCTGTAAAGAAGTCATCGGCTTCGCTTGAAGGAGGCTTAGGTACGAAGAAAGGTTTGGAGGAGGCGAACATCGTCCAGAGCACTGCGCTTGTGAAGGCAAATGCGCCGATGTAGAAAGAGAGCTTGACTGAGAAGGGGATTGGAAATGCTGTGGTTGGGTTGGGGAAGAGGTGTGCTATTGCCCAAGGCAGCGCCGATGCGACAACGGCACCTAGCCCAATCGCAACGCCCTGAATGGAAAATGCCTCTGCGTGCTGATGCTCCGGTACCAGATCGGCCACAAATGAGCGAAAGGGCGTCATGGTTATGTTGGCCGCAGCATCAAGCAGCCACAGGGAGCCGGTGGCTATCCACAGCGATGGTGAGTTAGGCATCACAATCAGGGCGAGCGAGCTGAGGAGTGCCCCGCACAAGAAATAAGGACGACGGCGACCGATGGGGTGGTAAGTGCGATCGCTCATATACCCCACCAACGGCTGAATCACTAACCCCGAGACAGGCGCGGCTAACCACAGCAACGGCAACTGCTCAGCGCTGGCACCTAGAAACTCAAAAATGGCGCTGGCATTTGCCATTTGTAAGCCCCAGCCCACCTGGATGCCAAAAAACGCGAAGCTGATATTCCATAGCTGCGCAAAGCTCAAGTGTATGGTGACAGGCTTGACCGTTGTGGGCGCATGTGTAAGTGCATGGTTTTCGTCTCTGTCTGTTACGTGCTGAACAGACCTAATGGGCAGCTCTTCTGATGAACCGAACTGTCCAGCATTTACCATTTCTGAACCATAAATATGACCCGCTTGGATGTGATTCGCTTTTTCCAAGAATACGACCACTATAGATAGCTCTTGATGTCTATGCCTTGCGAGTATTTTGAAACGTGAAGTTCCCTAGCGTGCGCTTAATCTTGGGCTTGTCGTTAGCCGTGCTATTTGGCGCTGCTAAACCCTTTATAACTCGCCTAAAACCAACATCTCAACGGCCTTGGCTACGCGTCGCATCTGTGTAGGCTCTGTTTTAGCAGAAGATACCCGATAGGCTAGTCCTCTGCGTTTTCCCGGTGAGAGCTTATCCCAGGTGGCTTTTGCCTGAGGCTCTTGAGCTAAAGCCTGGTTTAGTAAGTCCGGGACATTGACCGCATCTTGGTCATCAATGTGAAACCGAACGGTGAGCCAGTCGTCTCTTTCAAACCCGCCCTGCTTCAGAAACTTTTTGGACAGCAACAGATACCAGCGTCCCCCTGTGGGCCGAAAAGCACCCGAGAACGGCAGGTGGCCTACTTCACCTCTGATCCGCAAGTTAGGGTAGGTTTTGAAAGGTAGCTGGTCATGCATTGCAGCAGGCAAAAATACGACGTTGTAGGTGTACTTGCCAAAACTGTGCGGGACGATGGGCGCATCAAAAACGTAGGGAGACTCATCCATAGTGTCTTTGCGCTGTGTGCTTTCTAGTCATGTAATTTAAGAATGTCGTTCGAGCCAGCCGCGCATTTTGCCTGGATTGAGTAAACCGTATGGATCGACTTTCTCTTTGAAATTGAGCTGATTTTCGTCGATGGTTTTACGTCCGCCGTCTTCGAGGAGATAAGTGTGCGGATTGGCAATGAATGCACCATTTTCCTCATGGTAGCGAATGATTTCCTGTAATCGCTGGGGTGTGGTGTAGCGCACAAGCTGAAGGGCCGCGGGCAGAATTCGTCCCTGTGATCGCAAAAATTCTAAATGCATAATCACCTCATCGCCAAAGTGTTCGTACATGTGCTGTAGCAATTTGAGGTCTGGGTCGTAGGGAAAGACGGTTTGGAGGTAAGTCAGGCTCGCATCGACGTTACGGGCATGCAGCGTAGTGTGGTTCCAGGTGAATTCGGCTAAGGCTGCGCCTTTAGACGCCGCTTCGGTATCTTTCTGGTAGGTCAAGGTGCCGCCATGTTCCGCAATCAGTGCCTTGAGGGCAGCCAAATCGGCTTCAGAGACCATGATGAGCGCGGCAGCTTTTCCTGGTGGAAGGGCCGCTTGCAGGGCGGCAAAATAGCTGGGAATCGGCCATGCGTGAATGCTAATGAGCTTTTTCATGATGGCGTCGGCGTCTCCTAGGGCCTGGCCAAAGCGAGCTGCTGCCATGAATGTATCAAAAGCGACAATGACTTCGGCCCAATGATAGGCGGGCGCTAAGGGAATTTCGAGTTCGGTAATGATGCCGTTGGTGCCGTAGGCATGGTTCACCTGTTGGACAGCGTCGCCGCGTAGCTCCATTACGCGGGGCGTCTCTTCCAGGGTGACTACTCGTACAGCTTGTAGGTTGCCTCTATCGGCCAGTTGGCCATACATCACAGAGCCAATGCCGCCACTGCCGCCGCCAATGAATCCGCCAATAGTGGCGGTGCGGTAGGTAGAAGGGGCCATGCGAATTTCCCATCCTTGGGGCCGAGTCACACGGTCAATGGCAGCGAGCTTGGCCCCAGCTTCTACACAAGCGATGCCTGGCTTAACCCATTTCACTGCAGACAAGGCACTCAACTCTAAAATGACGCCGCCTGCTAATGGAATGGCCTGTCCATAGTTGCCTGTGCCTGCGCCACGTACCGTCAGTGGAACTTTGGCCTCTACGCAAGCTTTGGCCACTTGCAGGACTTCGGCTTCGTTTTTGGGCTTGACGACGATGTTGCCTTCTTTATCAGCGAGTTGCTGGGTAAGCACAGGGCTGAAGTAGTAGTAATCCTTGGAGAGTTTGCTGACTTGGTTGGGTATTAAGACGGTTTCAATAGGGGCGATCTCTGCTGCAAAGGTTTTCCAATCAAATGACTGAGTACGTTCAGAAAGCGTAGAAAAACTAAGAGGCGATGCGGCAGTGTTCATGCAAAAGGTGACAGCAAAGGATTAAGGAGAATTATAGCGGTCTGCTCTCGCTGAAACCTCCTCCATCCGATATGGCGCATGGTTTATATGAATGCTAGCGCTGAGTGAACGCGGGGGATATGGGCTGACAAATTTAAGAATCGAAGGCGGATTGGGCGCCTAGAGTCCGTAAATATGCTGGATATTGCACCAAATGATCACTTGAACAGCTAGGTATGGTGATTTTTCGGAGGGAGAACGCTTGTTGAATTGCCGATTATTGAGAGTAAGCGCATCGCTTCATGTGCGCTTTACGCTTCTCTGACTTCTTCTTCACGTAAATACTATGATGCCTGCGATTTCTAGCTCTTCTTTTCCTCTCTGGCAGTATCTTAAGCAGCCAATTGGTGATCATGCTCGCAAACCAGTTCTCAATCCTATGAAGTTCTGGCACCTGAAAAAAGTAAGCTATATCGAACGTTGCTGGGTAATGTCTTATATCCCCGAAGAGAGAGCTTACTAAACGCGCACCGACTTAACCGATTTATTGGGACGTGCGCTCAGTTTTATCTAAGGTCTTGCAAAAGGGCTGCCAGTTGTTGTGTACTGGCAGCCCTTTTATTTTTGCGCTGTGGTCAGTCTATCTGTCTATAAGCTGACTCAACTCTCGTTTGGTATCGCCCCAATTTGCGATCGCAGGACTTAACCACAGCCAGTTACTACCCAGCTTATTGGGGCTAAAGTCAGCAGATGCATTATTAATGACCTTTTGATAAGCATCTATGGCCTGATCGACGAGCTGGTTGCGTTGCTCAGGATTGACTTCAATTTTAGACAGTGACAGTGAGACCATAGCCAGCCCTGCATAAGCGTTGAGCATGTAGTCTGCTTTCGACCGTTCAGAGAAATAAATGACCTGCTCATCCGACTGACGTTCTGCCAGTTTTATAGCTTGCTCCCAACTTTCCAAGGCTTGCTGCTCTCGGCCAATGGCGTATTGCGCAAAGCCTAGAGCCATAGAAATCTCCATCCAATCCGGCTCACTATCTAGCGCCGTTTGCCAGGAACGCATGGCATCATCTGCTGAGAAATCAGTGCTCCCCTGCTTGACGAGGCCCCACTGTGCGCGACCTCGGAAGAAAGAGATAATCACGTCTCGCTGTTGGCGGTTAGTAGCCGTATCTAAGGCTGCGATCGCTGCTGAAAATTCACCGTTTTCAATCAGGGCTTTGGTCGGTGTGATGGCTGCATCAATGTTTTCTTGTAAGAGCGCTACCTCAATTTGTGCAGGCAAGCCTAGCTCAGAGGGGCTTACCTCCCCTGAGGTTGCCCCTGAAATAATCGGTTCAGATGTTCTAATTCGCTGCACAAAGAGAACACCCATAACGCCTACCAGCAAAGCCGCTGCGATCGATATGAGACCAGGTGTGGTCAAAATCTGAGTGTGCACCGTGTGGCTGCGTGTGAGGCGCTCGCCGATCAGTTCTTCCTTCTCGGCCAAAGGCGCTGTTGCGTCATCAGAGGCCCTAGACGCTCCCTTATCTACGGTGTTGTTATCCAATGGGTTGCTTGGGGATGGCGGCTTGGCAGCAGATGTCTGCGCAGTCGTCGAATCAGCCCCCTTCAATGAGCTGACGTTTGGCGAATTGAGCTGCATGGGATTGGCCTTAACTGGATTCGCGTGATGAGAAGATTTGCTGGCTGGCAGAGAGACAGGCTTGGCTATAATCGGCTCGCCATAAAATCCGCGGGGTGTTTTGATGTCTTCTGGCACATGCAGTTCTCCATCTATCTCCGCATCAATATCCACCGAAACTGGTGGCTCTCCGGGCCTTTTTATCACGCCGTGTGTGGCGGTTACATCGTTGTTATTAACCAATTTTTGTTGATTGGTTGCCTGCGTGATATCCGTATGATTGCTTTCCCCATTGGACGCTGAGCTGGCACTATCGTTCCGATAGTTAGACCGATGGGCCAATGGGGAGGGCGCTTGTTGTTGGCTCCGTTTTTGCGTAGACATCGGCCAATCTACCCCCCCTAGCCCCGGTCTGGCGAACATTTCACCGAAGGGATCGTTGCCAGAATCTAATCGTTCAGCCTGCTCGTGATCACCATCTGTTTCGAGCAAGTACCCGTCAAAAGAGGGCTGCATGTACAGGGTTGGCAATGCCCAATAGAATTGGTGCGAACCGTAAGCTGAAATCAGCCCTTGGCGAGTGCGGTTGAGACTCAAATCAATCGCCTGCCCTTTCTTCAGATTGCGATATAGCAATTGAGTAAAGGTAATGGCGACATCGTCAGGAATGCGCTCAGCCATGGCAATCACGCCAGGCATACCGCGATTGATCAGCGCTTGCGCTAAATTTCGCTCCTGCCAGCCCTGCTCGCTACTCGGGCTATAGCCGCCACGACAGGAGTTAAACACCGCAAGTCGAATCCCGTTATTGACCAGCAGACCCGCCAGATCTTCGCCGCTGAGACGTTCCGTTAACCCTGTTTGACGACTAACTAGGTAAAGATCACCGCCTGCGTTGCCCAAGTCGCTATGGCCTGCGTAGTGCAATACGTGGTAATTGCCTCGATCCAGCTCTTGAGTAAGTTCGGCCCTGCCAGGTTGTTCTAGTAGGGTGAGCTGAATATCTAACAGGGCATCTTCGGCCCCGTTATCGATGCGGCTACCTGTTCCCGTTGGATGTAGTTCAGAGCGTAAATGTTCAACTTCCTGCTTGAGTTCGAGCCGCTCTTGATCATCTGGTGATGCAATCACCATCAAAATTCTCAGGGTTTTGTCAGACTCTTTGCGTTCGTCTAACTGAAGTGAATGACCCTGTCGTCTATCGAGTATGTACCGGGAGAAGATGACATCGGTGCCTGTTGCCAATGGGCGAGTGCCAGCGTGTAGCGCTTCCCAGGGCAGCTGTTGCAGGCGGCTATCTTTCATGCCGATGCGCAACCTCAGTGGATTCTGCCGATTTTGTGCGATGCCTTGAGCCGTGACCCAACTATCGTGGAGCTGACCTTGAAAGAGTGACTGGTGCAGCGTTTGACCGAGTTGAACCAGGGTGGCTGCTTCTGTTGTCGCAACGCGAGTCCGTGCGCCAGTGGAGATAGCTCTGTTTTGGCTGCTGCTGGTTCGTGATGGACGCTGCTGACCTTGTAGCAGCCCTAGCAGCGGATCATGCATGAACGACTGCGTTTTTTGTAGCCATTGGGCAACGGGCCAGTGCACTTTTTCTTCTGCAAGCTGGACGCCTTTCGCTACATTTTCTGTCCGAATTAGATACTGATCGCTGCCGACGGCAGTGATAGATATTTCAAAGTCCTGGATCACGGCTGCACTTATCCCCTGACGTGTTGATGCGGAAAGGCCTGGGGCAGATGATGCCACAGCACGGATAGTTGCTGTGAACCTTTCCTACAAACTGTTCTTTTGCAAGTTTTTCTGATGGCACCGCTGCCAACCATTCTAAGCACTTTTGACAGAAGCTTGGGTGACGCTGTCTCAGATGCACCGCATTGAGATGCATCACTTTGGTGGGGCGTGTCGATTGGAACGGTGAGAGCAGACGTAGTTGTTTGTCTTATGTCCATGCTAAGAAGCCGGTTCTTTTTCATCCAAGTGAAATGGGACACTTAGCGCCGCGCCCACTAGAGCGTGTGTTGACGGTGGACTGACGAAAACAACTGGTTAATCTTACGGACAGCGTACCCACTTAGATAAAGATAGGCAGCACGAGGATAGTTGGCTGCATGTGATAAGTCCCCAAGGATGGCTCTAAACGACTGATGCATAAGGTGTTGATAGCTTGTTCTGCGCTTTATGAAAGCATTCCGTATCCTACGGTTGACGCGAATTTTGACGCTGCTGAAGCGTTTTTGGCGCCTGTGGCAATGCACTTTTGACGCTGTATGGGGAGCTCGTGCGGTGAGCCGCTGGCGTAGCTGTCACGCTCACTTAATAGATCCTTGTGGTGGTGAGGCGGTTGTGACGGCGCAAATTATAAAGCAAAGATTAAATATTTTATTCGAGGGAAATATTAAGTAGAAAGGTTGACCTTGCACCTGACAGACTGTCTTAAGCTGAGTAAATAAGCACATATTTTTATCAGGCTTTGTTTCATTAGTTCTCGTAAGTTAATAAAACACCGATTTTAGGATGACTTCTCTGCAGATCGAAGCCACCCAAGCGCAGCCCGTTACGCCCCTCGCCTCAGCTCGCTCGGTGTCACCCGTGATGTTGCCGGCTTCTGACGTTCGGCGCAGTTTGAGAGCGTCTACGTTGGACGGTACTTTTTCTTCAGTCTTTGAAAACGTCGTTAAAGGCGTCCTTATTAGTAATTTTTTGTTGGGATTGGGTGCAGGCGCTTTTGAGATTGGCCTGCTGACATCAATCCCGATGGTGGCGCATCTGTTGCAACCGTTGGGCGCGTACTTTTCAGAGAAAACGAAGAGTCGTCACCTTTATTGCTTGTGGATTTATGGAACGGCGCGCCTGTTGTGGCTGTTGCCTGCGGCTGGAATTTTTGCCTTTAGTCATGGAATGGTGACTGCGCATACGCTGACGTTGCTGACGATGGCTGTGCTGACATTGAGCAATATCTTGGATGGCATGGGCTGTGCCTCTTGGATGAGTTGGATGGCTGTGTTGGTTCCAAGTCAGCTGCGAGGGCGATATTTTGGTCTGCGGCGATCGCTTTCTAGTTTAGTGGCCCTGCTGACCATCCCCATTGGCGGCTGGCTCGTATCTCAGTGGATGGGCGGTGAGATTGAAGGCTATGGTATTGCGCTGATTATCGCGGTGATTACTGGCCTTGTGAGCTTGGGCTTTCAGTTCTGGATAAACGATGTCAATCCGCAGGATGCTAACGCAGGCCGCACTTTTGATGAGACCTCTCGACTTGAGCAGCCCGTTAAGCAGGCGGCGGTTAATCAAGCATCAGTGTCGCAAAAGTCTGTGCGTGGGCGTTTAACGGTTGGCTTAATGGATGGCCTGATGGCAGATCGCAACTTTCTAACCCTGCTTTTTTTCTTGGGGGTTTGGACGTTTGCTGTTAATCTCAGCGCTCCTTTCTTTAACTATTACCTGCTCGATAAGCTGCACCTAGATGTGCAGTGGGTCACGCTGTATAACAGCTTGCGATTTGGTGCGTTTTTTGTCGCAATTATTCTTTGGGGTCGCTTAGCAGATCGCATTGGGAATCGCCCAGTTATTGCGATTAATGCGGTGCTGGCGGCGGCAATACCTTTGTTTTGGACTCATGTGGACAGCGGCTTGCTGTGTGTTTGGCTGGGGCTGCCGTTGTTGCATTTATTGCAAGGGACTAGCTTTGCCGCTTTGGAGCTGTGTTTGGCCAATATTCAGCTGGAAGTTGCGCCTTTAGCCAAGCAGAGTAGTTATTTTGCGATCGCAGCGGCTGTGATTGGCGTAACGGGTGCACTCGGCACGACTGCAGGTAGCTTCCTGGCAGAGCTGCCTGCGTTTAGCCTGCCTGCGTTGTTTGCGATGACAGCCTTAATCCGTTTGGTGAGCATTGCGCCGCTATTTTGGGTTCGAGAGGAACGGGCTGTCACCTTGGTCGCTCTGTTCCATCAGCAAAGGCAGAAGCTTTCACAATGGTGGCAGCCGGTCAAAGTAAAGGTCTAGCCGCTACAATCCGAAGATATTAGCAGTCGTTCATCTGTACTCTCTTTGGAAGCCATTATTGCGACCGGGTCGAAAGCCTCAGACGTCCAGGACTCGAAAGAGAACGCCCTGGAAGAGCAAGATACTGCGCTTCAGCTCGTAGCGTTAGCTGATAGCCTACGGCCTGGGCAAAAGGCTTTGGCTCAGTGGCGATCTGGGCCGCTGGCCGTGTCGGCAGTACCAGGGTCAGGGAAAAGTACGGGCATGGCCGCGGGGGCTGCGATCGCGATTGCGCATCATAAACTGCACGCCCGTAAGCAGCTTGTTCTCGTTACCTTCACCCGTTCGGCAGCCGCAAATTTGAAAGCAAAGGTGCGGGGACATTTGCGATCGCTCTCTTTGCCGCTCAATAGCTTTAGTGTTCATACACTTCATGGCTTAGCGCTTAACATCGCTAGTCGCCATCCTGAAGTTTCTGGTATCAACCTTTCTCCTTTGGATTCTGAAGGGACGACGCTGGTTTCTCCCACCAACAGTCACCGTTTAATCCGCACGGCTGTGGAGCGGTGGATTGATGAAAATCCGGGGCCTTATCAGAGACTGGTAGAAGGGAATGGTTTTGATGGTGAAGAGACCGAGCGCCTGAGGCGTCAGTCAGTTTTGCGGACAGAAGTGTTGCCTGCACTCGCGAATACCGTCATTCACGAAGCCAAAAGTTCGGGCTTATGGCCGGATGCTTTAGATGCGATCGCTCAGTCGATGCGGTTTGCTGTGCCGGAAGGCGCGGCTGACTATGACGTGCTGACGACCGCGTCTGGCTTATACGCTCACTATCAGGCGCTATTGGATGCTCAGGGCCTCATCGATTACGACGACATGATTCTAGCGGCGCTGAAGACGCTCAAAGAACCTGCGCTACGTGAGCTTTGGCAAACTCGAATCTTTGCCATTTTTGAAGATGAAGCGCAAGATTCTTCCCCGCTGCAAACGCAGCTTCTCACTCAGCTTGCAGGCGACCCTGAGAATTCAAGTGCAGAGCCTAAGTTGGTTCGAGTCGGCGATCCGAACCAAGCGATTAACTCTACCTTTACCCCAGCCGATCCGGTCTTTTTTAATCAATTTTGTGATGATTGCTTGGAGAAAGGGCGGCTGGCCAGTATTGAACAGGCTGGGCGAAGCTGTACCAGCATCATGGAAGCCGCTAACTTTATGTTGCGATGGGTGAACAAGAACCTGCCGCGTAAGGCTTTCCGTATTCAAGACATCTTGCCTGTTGGCCCGGACGATCCGCAGCCCAATGCGAATCCTGCGCCTATGGGCGACGGCATTGGTAACGGTGTAGAGCTAGTACGCCCCACTGATACGGTGGCCAGCGTAAGACAGCTGGCGCAAAGGGTGGTAGATGCATTTGCCGAAGATAGCAATATCAGTGCAGCGGTGCTTGTCCGAGAGTCCCGGCAAGGACAGTTTTTGCGAGAGATTTTGGAAGATCCTGAGCAGCTTGGGTTTGATTTTGCAGCGACTGGGATTGAAATTTATGATGTGGGACAGCGCGATCGCAAAACCCATATCCCCCGTGAAATTCTCGATCTGCTCCAATTCATCGAACGTCCCCATTCTCCAGATAACATCAAAGCCGCTCTGCGTGTTTTCGTTTCCCGTCAGCTTATTCCCACCCAAGACCTTAACCCCCTCGCGACTAATCCTGAGCGCTTTCTCTATCCCGGTCCCCTCGATACTCCGCCCAATGGCCCCGCCGCTCAGCAGGCGCGCCGTTACTGCGCGGCCCTCATCCGTGCTCGCCTAGAACTGCCTGCCTACCACCTCATTCCCTTCCTTGGCCTAACCCTTGGCTATGACCAAAGCGAACTCGCCACTGCTGACAAACTTGCTGCCCGCATTGCTCAGCAAACCTTAGAAGACAGCACCCTTACCGCTATGCTCGCGGCCCTGCAAGAACTGCTCGGTAGCGAACGCTTCCGCGCTGTCGAAGCTGAAGACATTGAATCGCAATACACTCGCCCTGGTCAGCTCACCATCATGACCATGCACAAAGCTAAAGGCTTAGACTGGGATGCTGTGTTCCTGCCTTTTTTGCACAAACGCCTCATTCCGGGCGAAACCTGGGTGCCTCAGCAAATGCAGTTCCTTGGTAACTTCTCGCTAGACGAAGTGGCCCGCGCCCAGCTCCGCGCCCATACTCACGCTGTTTTTGCTCAAGATGCTAAGCCAGAGCCGATTCCCGATATTGAAACGGCTTGGCAGCAAGCGAGCAATCTGAAAAAAGCTGAAGAGTACCGCCTGTTATACGTTGCGATGACCCGTGCAAAAAGGTTGCTGTGGATGTCTGCTGCCAAACAAGCGCCGTTTACCTGGAGCAAACCCGACAACCTTCAAGATGCAGAAGCATCCCCAGCTTTTATCGCGCTACTACGAGAACAGCGGTACGAGAACAGCGGAATGCCTAGATAGTGAAGTGCCTAGATAGCAGAATGCCTAGATGGAGAGGCGATGTGTCTGGTTGGCTAGAGGTGCGGCAGGTTCTTCTGTCGTCATGGTTGTTACGTCGCAGGCAGCAAAGCCTCAACGTCTTCCTGTTTTCGCTTTCGTAAGCCGCTTTTGCGATCGCGCCCCCTAATCGGACTTTTGATGCCCCAATACTTTGAGGCTGACGACATATTCATTTGTAGAAGGGTGCGATCGCCCAAGGCCACCTGCTCCATCGGACGAATGGGCGCATGGGGTAAAACGCTCATGATTTCTTGTGCGATCGCAAATCCTAATGGCGGAGGCACTGAGTTGCCAATTTGCCTACCCCCATGCCATTTCGTCTCATTAAACCGAAACCAATCGGGGAAGCCATGCAGCCGCGCCATCTCTCGGACCGTGACACAGCGAGCGTAGCGGTAATGAATGGGCCTGGGGCTAGTAAATGCGCCCCTTGCTGAGTCGGTTCCGGCTCGCAATGTATTGGCAATGCCATCTGCAGAGAGTCTGAGGAATCGAGAAATGGGTTCAACAGTGCCTGGTTTTGTCTGTGAAAATCTATTTCTAGAGATGCGAGTGTGGTTTGTTCTGCGGCTGCTAGTGAGCCAAGATGAGCGCCACAGACGCGGATAGCCATACTGCCAGCTTTCCGGTGTGCAGCAGCGCATCTTTGCTGAATAGTTTGTCGGCTCACTGGCATAGTGTGCGGGCACTTCATCGGTGAACAGCAGTTGCTCAAACTGCTCGGCATCAGGCAAATCGCTGAGCGCTTCTGCGCAAGTGACTGTTTGCTCTAACGCTTGCGGATAGGCGGGAATAGGCTGATTTTTCTTGGCGCCGAGGAGGAATAAGCGCTCTCTGCGCTGAGGCACGCCGTAGTCTTTTGCATTGAGCACTTTCCAAGGCGATCTCAGCACATACCCAACTTCAGCCACCGCGTGAATCATCTCATCTAAAAACTGCCGATGTTTCCCGACGGTAAGCCCCTTCACGTTTTCAAATACAAAATACGTAGGCTGAAGTTCTTGCACCACCCGAATAAATTCTCGGACCAAGGTATTGCGCGGATCATCTAGTGCCCTTTGCCCCATTAGCGAGAACCCCTGGCACGGCGCACCACCAAACACGACATCGATCTGATTCTGTTGACTTAGCCCGGCTGCTTGACGAATATCTGCGCCACTGACCGCAGCAATAGAGCGTGGTAAAACCGCACAGTGTGGAAAATTGAATTTATGTACACACGCATGAACCGGATCGAGTTCAACAGCTGCGACCACATCAAAGCCTGCCTGCTCAAAGCCCAAGCTTAGCCCGCCCGCTCCCGCAAATAAATCGACAGCAAGTGGACGTTTTTGAGCGGTGGCATTTGTCCTATTCAACTATCTTGTGCCTGGCCTAAAACTTCTTCAAAGCAGGCTTCGCCCACTGCTGTTGCTGGACAGTCTGGATCTTCAAATAAATATTCTGCAATCGTTCGCACTTCATCCACAGGCTTGTTAAAGCTAATTCTTTTACGCTGTGCAATGGGCGGTGGTGTCGGCAAATTGGGAATAAAGCGTTGCTCAACACTGAGCTTTTTATCTTTCACAGCTGTCCACACAGACGACTTGCTTGATTGTCCGTCTGATTTTTTTCCTTTGGCCGCCGAAAACTGCCCATCGTCAACTTTCTTCACCCGTTCAAACATCAGCGAGGGCGATTGTGCCTTAGCTTGCTGGATGCGGTGCTTTTCTTCGGCCGGCATCTGCCTCCATTTGCTGGTGCACGTGGTACAAATCCGCTCTGCAGTTAGTGAAAGTACCTGCGCTGTCTGTCCCATTTTGAAAATGGCCCGCTTCAGCCCAATGCCGTAGGTGTCAATCGTCGCAATATTGTCATCGTCACGAACACCTTTGGGTTTGCCCATCCGAAAGGCATATCGCTGCGCCACATCCAATGGAATTCCGCCACAATTATCCGAGATAGTGAAGCCGCTTTCCGATAGCTCAATATCAGCCCAAAAGCCCTCATAGGGCAGATCAGGGCTCGCTTCATTCTCAGCTTCGTCCCGAAGCGTCCTTTGGATACCGTCTACGCAGTTATCCAACAAATCGAGAATGGCATCTTTTAGATCAATATCTCGTGTGAGCATATCGACAAAAAAGCTTTGAGTGGGCGCTGCATTAGGAGCTGTATTAATAGATGTCAAAGGCGGTTTCCTTAGCACTGGGCTTTGAGCATTAATCTTTGAGCATTTATCAAGTGAGAACTGACAACGGGAAATAAAGTCTAGTCCCCAGTTAAGGGAACTGTTTTGCCGAGCCAGTGGCCTTGTTTACCGAGCTAATGGCCTTGCAATAGACCTTATCGCAGCGCTCTGTTTCAACCCCACTCATCGGCTCATATTCATTCTGTTCGTATAGCTTTACCGCTTCTTTCAGCACGGTGGCTGTTTCTACCCACGCTTGCTCAAATCCATTCTTCGCGGCGGCTTGCTCTAGTTGAGCCAAGAGATAGCGCCCTAACCCATGGCCCCGCGCAGATGGCAGTAGATACATTTTGCGAATTTCAACGGCATGTTGACCGCGCTCAATCGGATGATATCCGCCGGTTCCAACGATTTGTCCATCATGTTCTACCACCCAAAACTCACCACCTGTGTCTAGGTAGTACTTTTCCACCTCTACAGCGTCTTGATCCGCGCCTCCACAGCAATTAGCGCTAGAGGATTCCCAGCCCAATCCGTATTCTTCCAAAACGGTTTTGATGACGGTGGCGGCAGCCGTGCGATCGTCTGTTTGCCAATCTCGAATCAAAAATGCCTTAAATGTGTCCTTCATTAACTTCCCTAACGCGCCAATATCTTCAAATGTATCAACGAATTTTCATTTGCTTTACATAGAAACTTTATAAAACCTTCCTAGGTCTGCCGAGTTGGATATCTATCCTTTCGTCTCAGAAATTTTAGAAAAAGGCATGAAAACATGGCTCAATTGACCGGAAACTTTACAGGCGATGCATCTGCAGATACTTTTTCAGGCAGCATTATCAACGATGAGCAAACCGTTATTAACGGTGTTGCCACAGGCATTGCCGTTAGACAGGTCATCATTGATACGTTGGGCGGGGCCGATACTATTGATTCGACCACTCAATTTTTAGCGCGTCCTTTCTTGTCGGCTAACGCCATTGGGATGACGGATGCCGATATCAATACAGGCACAGGTACAGATCTCATCAACATTGTGAGCAATGCTAATTCGCTGGTATCTACCCTGAGCACAGGGCTACAGAATTCATTCATTGAAACAGCCAGCGGCAGTGATACGGTCACCATCAGTAGTTCGGGCCGCGCTAGTTTTGCTGGTGGCAGCACGCCTGGCACTAGCACAGGGGTACGCTTGGCCACGATTGATCTCGGTTCCAAAAATGACACCCTGCAGATTGAGAGTGTTGCGGTTGGCGCACCGGCAGAAGGCCGGGGCTCTTCTACTGATGCTGGCATTGATCAATCCACACTCATTGGCGGTGGCGGTCAAGATGTGATTGTTGTGACCTCACTGGCAGATGAAGGCCGCAGTGCTTCCGGGACAGATGCCGTTAGTTCTGCTGCTAAGGGGCAGTCGAATATTCAAGGCGGTAATGGGGCCGATCTCATCACCCTTTCTGCCACTGCTAATGGTGGCAATGGTATTTCCCGTGCGAGCACTGCCACTGCGAGCGGCATCAGCGATGGCACATTTGTAGAAGGTGGTAATGGGGCTGATACCATCACGATTTCTGGGTTAGCCACCGGTGGCGTTGCGTTCGGATCAGGCCCTATCCCCAACGGGGCGATTACCAAAGCGTATGGGGCCATTAACAGCACTGTCTTAGGTGGTGCGGGCCTCGATATCATCAACATTACAGGTACTGCAGAAACAGGATCTACCTCGCCTGATTCAGTTGCCTATGGTGTTTTGAACAGTACCGTAGAGGGTGGCAGTGGTAATGATTCTATTAAAATCAAAGCCTCTGGATCGAGCGAAGGCTTCGGGGCTACTCGTAACGGTGCAGCAGGATCTGAGATTCGAGGTGGGTTAGGTAGCGACACCATTGATATTTCTGTGGATGCCGCTGCAGGCATTGGCGCTAGCGTGGGTGCGCTGAACACAACTATTGATGGGGGAAGGGGCAAAGATACGATTAAAATTCGTGGTCTTCATCTGGACTTACAAGACACCCTTATTTTGGGGGGCGATGGTCGCGATACCTTTGATACCGGCATAGGTAGCGGTACTCTGCTAGGTGGCGCGGGCCGTGATGTGCTCAAGCTCGACTTTTTTAATACAGATACGATGTCGATTGAACAAGCTGGCGTCAATGGCCTCAAAATTACGGGCACTGCCGATAAAATGGGCGTCGCCACTAACTGGGTGCAGGAAGTGTTTGAAGTGGAAGCGTATGAAGTCGCAGGCACTACCTATGATGCGGCAGGCGTGGTGAATTTGCTTGGCTAGCTCTTTTGAAAGGAAAACGATTGACGAGGTGCTAACTATGCACTCTGGGGTCAGAATGCAATTTGCTTAAAATGTTGCTTTCTTGCTCAGCTAGCTCAGCTAGCCGTTCATTGACTAAGTCTGCATTAAAGTATTCCATGGCCAGTAGCCAATAGCTGCCGTAATGCCGCGCTTCTGAGGCCATCAAAGACCGATAGAATTTTGCGAGCTGCGGGTCTGGGCAATGTTCTCCTAGTAGCCCTAAGCGTTCATGGCTTCTTGCCTCTATTAATGCAGACACTAAGAGCAAGTCCAGCATCCGTTCCGGTTCTTGGCGGCGGACTAATTTTTTGAGACTTGCGCCGTAGGGCGGCGGTGTAACGGGCTGTAGGGGGATGCCGCGTTTATCCAGCCATTGGTTGACTTGTTCGTAGTGACTGAGTTCTTCTTGGGCGATCGCTGTCAGTTCTCTTACTAGGCGATCGCTCGATGGATATCTCGACATCATCTGGATTGCGGTTCCCGCCGCTTTTCGCTCGCACTGCGCGTGATCCAGCAAAATCGTATCCATATTTGCCAATGCCTGCTGTACCCAAGCCTCAGAGGTCGGCGTTTTCAGAAACTTAATGGTGGGTTTAGCAGCGGTGGGTTGAGGCCGATCTGAAACAGAAGAAAGCATATTTATCAATTGCTCATGCCAGCGGAGCATTGTGGATTGGAGCGTTGTGGATTGGAGCGTTGTTTTCAGGCGCTTGCCGAATCTTTGCGAATATAGCTTACCAAGCCTTCTAGTCCTAGGCGGTAGCTGTCTGCGCCAAAGCCACTAATTTGTCCTACTGCGACTGGTGCAATGTAGGAATGGTGGCGAAATGCCTCGCGCTTATGAATGTTGCTTAAATGGACTTCCACTGTGGGCAGTGCCACTGCTGCAATCGCATCTCGAATGGCCACGCTAGTATGGGTGTACGCACCTGGATTCATTAAAATGCCCTGGTGAAGATTCAAGGCATCTTGAATCTGATCCACCAGGGCACCTTCATGATTCGATTGAAAAAACGTTAAAGAAATGCCAAGACCTTCGGCAACTGCTTTAAGCGAGTGATTAATGTCTGCTAAGGTTTGCGAGCCATATACTTCTGGCTCTCGCCTCCCCAACATGTTCAAGTTAGGGCCATTGATAACTAAGATGCTCAGCATAAGCGCGAACTAATAAACTACCTAGAACATACCTGGGTAATCATAATCCTCACTTGTGCTTGTTTCCCATTCACCGCCTTACAAGGGCAAAGAATAAGTGGCCCAATGACTCTAAATTAATGACTCTAAATCAAAAACTCTAGGAGGTTTGAACGTCCGAACCTCCTAGAGTCAAATTTTTCGTCAGATTAACGGCGACGACGGCTGCGGTCATCTACAGGAATAGGAATAGGCTCGTGCTCTGGCTGAACCTGTGGCCCTAACAAGGTATCTACAACCTTATCAACCCACTCTTTGAGCTTTTCCAGCGCTTTTTCGATGTAGTCCATGAGCTAGATTGCTCCCTCTCATATTCTTGTAACAGCTGCCTATCTTAAAAACCACAGCGACGGAGGCCATAGTTCTCATTAGAGTAGGAAAGTTGCTTGCACATTAAGCTTTGGCTACCAAAACTCCAGAATGTGCTTGCTTATATCTCTATGATAACCAATCGAGAGTAATGATCAAGGCCGGGTTGGGAGAATTTACACAATCTCCTGTATTTCTTTAGGTAAGGGTAATTCGCATTTTTACGCTGGGGAATGGCCTTTTAACCCGTTCTAACGGGTTAGTGCTCTATCCCAAGACGCTTGTACATCCGTGAATACGAGTGCATATTTATGTCTTAAGGCGTGTTCGTGACCTAAGACAATCTCAGCCTTAAGATGTTCAATGCGCTCAATGCACTCCGCTGGCGAATGAGTGCTCGGCCTCGGTCTATGCCGAACAACTTCTTGTAGGTAGTCGTCCCTTCTGGCGATGCGAGGCCAATATAAACCAATCCGACGGGTTTTTCGTCACTACCGCCGCCTGGCCCTGCAATGCCAGTGATACTGATGCCATAGTCTGTTCCAAGGCGATCGCGGACCCCCTCAGCCATCATCGCGGCTACTTCTGCGCTCACGGCGCCTTTGCTTGCCAGTACCGTGGCATCGACTCCCAATATGTTTTCCTTGATGCGATTGTCGTAGGAAATGATGCCGCCCCAAAAGTAACGCGAGCTGCCTGGCGTTGCCGTAATCATTCCGCCTAGGCTGCCGCCTGTGCAGGATTCTGCAACGCTCAGCGTTTGGGCTTTGGCTGCCAGTTTTTGGCCGACTACGCTTGCCAAATCATCTCCATCTTTGCCGTAATAAAACGTTCCGCCTAAGGTCTGAATGTCTTTGGCTACCGGTTCGATGAGCGCATTTGCGGTTTCCACCGAGCCCGCAAATGCCGAAATTCTCAATTTCACATCCCCATCACCTGCATACGGGGCCACGGTCGGATTGTCTTGTTCAAGGTAGGCGCTCACGCGACTAGCTAAAACCTCTTCCCCAATGCCAAAAAACTTCAGCGTTTGGCTATGGATGACGCCTTTAGCCCAGCCCTTTTTTTGTAAGTAAGGGCCACCAGTTGCCTGCCACATGGCCTTCATTTCTCTTGGCACACCTGGAAACGTCATGACCAGCAGCCCTGGTCGTGGTTCCCACAGCACACCCGGCGCGGTTCCAACTGGGTTCGGTAACACCTGCGCGCCCACGGGTAGCATTGCCTGACGGCGGCTGGCCGCTTTCAATACATACCCTCGTTGGGCAAACTTGGCCTCTAAATCAGCGACAACTTCGGGGTGCTCAGTCATTGGCGTGTCAAAAAAATCCGCCAGTGTAGACATGGTCAAATCGTCTGGCGTGGGGCCAAGCCCGCCCGTAAAAATGAGGCAGCGAGACCGTTCGCAGGCGATCGCAACTGCCCGCTGAATACGTAAAGGGTTATCGCCCACTACGGTTTGGTAATGGTGGGCAATGCCTAACCTGGCCAACTGCTGCGCTAGATATTGGGCGTTGCCGTTCAAAATATCGCCGAGCAGCAGCTCTGTGCCTACGCAAATAATTTCGGCACTTTTATGTTTATCCACGGCTTGTTTAATTAATGTTCGGCTTATCTATCATTTTGCATGACGAAGTGCGCGCCATCCGGTGTAGCTTAGCAGCGCTGTGGAGGCAAACATAAACGGAACACCTACCCGCAATCCTGAAACGGCCATTGCCAAACTGCCAACCCACAGCGCTAACACATAGATAAAGAGCACCGTGAACCGATGAGAAAATCCAGCTTTAAGCAAGCGATGGTGAAGGTGACGCTTATCTGCCACAAATGGCGATAGCCCTTGCCGTAAACGCAGCAAAATCACGGCTGACATATCTAGGATGGGAATTGCCAGCGTAAGAGACGGCAACAGCACCGCGACGGTAGTAACTCCCTTGACCAGGCCAATAATACCAACGCCTGCGAGGGTGTATCCGATAAAATATGCGCCACCATCGCCCATAAATATTTGAGCAGGGTTGAAGTTATAGCGCAAAAAGCTAAGCGCACCGCCTGCGAGTGCTGCGGCAATGAGTGCTGCCGCAGGCTGCTGCATGTAAAGGCTCACGACCGTCATCACCACTGCCGCAATGCCTGCGACACCTGCGGCTAACCCATCTAGCCCGTCTATCCAATTAATGGCGTTGGCCATGCCCACCAGCCAGAACACCGTCACAATGAGGCTAAGCCAGTTGGGCAGTTGAATAATGCCGGTTTCTACTAAGGGCAAACTCAAAAAGGCAATATCAACGCCGACATACCACGCCAGTGAAGCAACGATGATCTGCATAATCAGTCGGCTGATAGCAGAAAGTCCAATCAGATCATCTACTAGACCGATTAGAAAGAAGGCAACGCCGCCTAAGGTCACCCCCCAAATGGAATTATCCGTAACCGGATCTAAGGGTAATCCGTCTGAGTCTAAAAAGCCGCCTGCGAACCACACCACCATTAACGAAATGAGGACACCAGAAAAAATGGCAACGCCGCCCAGCCTAACCATGGGCTGGCTGTGAACTTTGCGCCCGCCAGGTAAATCAACCTTGCCACTGGCGAGCCCTATCTTTCGTACGATAGGCGTCAATATGAGGACGACAGTGGCTGAGATGACAAACGCAATGAGGTGGTAGGACGGAAACGTCATCAGAACGGATGGTGTAGTGTGGGCAGGTTCTTAATAAAGGCACACCTTGCGTCAAGGCTACATCTAAAAGCTTAGGTTAAGTTACGAACTCAGAAAAAGGGAATCCGGTACTTTACGGGGCTGTGAAAAGTTTCTACGAAGATATCTTCAGTTATATTGCAAGCTAGCCCAATGCAGCCAACGCTTTGCAGTTACTGCGCGACAGTATACCTCTTTACAATCTATCTATTTTGTGGAAATTATCAACGATTCCTTATATGAATAAATTACCTGTATGAATAAGCTATGAACAAAAAAAGGCCCCACTTCACATTCCGGAAGTGGGGCCTTTTTTGAGCGGTGAGCTGGTGTTTGGACGTTTATCTAAACTACTAGGGCAGGTGCGGTTGTTTGCAAGTGTGGGTAAAGCGGGAACCGGCTGCACAAAGCCAATACCCGTTGCTTGCAGTCTCGCTCTACAGAACTATCTTCTGGGCTGAGCAATCGATCCGCAATGATGTTCGCAATTTCAGCGAACTCATTTTCACCCATCCCTCGTGTTGTCATGGCGGGGGTGCCTAAGCGCAAACCGCTGGTCACAAACGGAGACTCTGGATCAAACGGAACGGTATTTTTGTTGGCAGTAATGTTCACTTCACTCACGAGGGCATCGGCAATTTTGCCTGTCATATTGATGGAGCGTAAATCCACCAGTACGAGATGGTTGTCTGTGCCGTCTGAAACAACCTTAATGCCACGGGATTGAAGCTGAGCAGCTAGCGCCTTTGCATTCTTGATAACCTGACTGGAGTAGTCAGAGAATTCTGGCTTGAGGGCCTCCCCAAAGGCGACGGCTTTGGCCGCGACTACATGCTCGAGTGGGCCGCCTTGGCTCCCGGGGAAGACAGCTTTGTTAAACTTTTTCGCGAGATCCGCGTCGTTGGTCATAATCAGCCCCCCGCGAGGGCCCCGCAGTGTTTTGTGCGTGGTGGTGGTTACGACATGACAGTGCGGCATAGGGTTGGGGTGGTGCCCAGTGGCAACTAGGCCCGCGATGTGAGCGATGTCTGCCATGAGGTATGCGCCGACTTCGTCTGCGATCGCTCGAAACTTATCAAAGTGAATGGTGCGAGGATAGGCTGAGTAGCCACAGATAATCATCTTGGGTTTATGCTCGAGGGCGATCGCTCGAATTTCATCAAAATCGAGCTGCTCAGTCTCTTTGCTGACACCATACTGAACCACGTTGAACCACTTGCCTGAAAAGTTCACGGGTGAACCGTGGGTGAGATGCCCGCCGTGAGACAAATCCATACCCAAGATCGTGTCACCAGGGCTGAGCAATGCCAAGAACACCGCGAAGTTTGCCTGTGCGCCCGAGTGTGGCTGAACATTGGCATAGCCCGCACCAAACAGTTGCTTGACTCGCTCTATTGCCAGCGCTTCTGCCTTATCGACAAATTCACAGCCGCCGTAGTAACGCTTGTTGGGTAATCCTTCCGCATATTTATTTGTCAATACGGAGCCTTGCGCGGCCATCACCGCAGGTGATGTGAAGTTTTCGCTAGCAATTAGTTCCAGATGAGTCTGTTGGCGATTCAGTTCTTGGCCCAAAATAGCCGCAATTTCTGGATCACCCTGTTGCAGAAAATCGCTGTTGGTCGTTGTCATTCACTCAGTTCCTTTCGTTGACGAGTCCTTGTGTTAGGAGTGTTTATCTGGGCGTGTTTAGCCTCATAAGGCTCCCGAAGAAACATTATGATAGCGCCCTACAACAGCCATATGGCGGGCAAATCACGATAAATTACATGAGGGAACAGAATGTAACTTGATGGATCCTTTGCATAGGTAAACCGACTGTTCTCTCATCAAATAACTATTGTCTCAGCAGACAGAAAAAGAGCGCCGTAACCCGATTCCCCAATGAATTCTGAAAAACTCAAAATGAACTCAAAACCATAGAATAAAGGGGGCACAGCGGAATTGACTATCGCCTTTTAAGGTGAAGAAAAGAAGGTTGGTGCCAAAATGTAACGCTTTGAAACATATAATAGTGAGAATTAAGCATTGTTTAATGGCAGCTCTGGCAAGCGTGCATTAGGCAGCACTGTTCATTTTCCAGTTTGAGGCGTTGATGCTGCAACTGACCCACCCTTCTACAACCACACCCGCCGCTCCTAAGTTTGCATCCCTTGAGGACTCCTACGAGCAGTGCCGTCAGATTACGGCAGAGTTTTCTAAAACGTTCTATATGGGAACGTTGCTGATGCCTGAATCAAAACGTCGGGCTATTTGGGCCATTTATGTGTGGTGCCGCCGCACAGATGAGCTAGTCGATGGCCCCCAGGCGAAGTTCACAACCGAATCGACCCTTGACCACTGGGAAGATCAGCTCGAAAAGCTTTTTGCAGGCCATCCCAAAGATGATTTGGATGTGGCGATGGTTGATACGCTAGAGCGTTACGACCTAGATATCCAGCCCTTTAGAGACATGATTTCAGGGCAAAGGATGGACTTGCATCGCTCTCGGTATGACACTTTTGACGAGCTAAAACTCTATTGCTATCGCGTGGCCGGTACGGTGGGCTTGATGTCTACGACTGTGATGGGCATGGATCGAGGCGTGAATGCAGCCCCTTGGAAAAAGAATAATCCGTCTTTGCCCCCGATTCCTGAGGCCGTTTCATTGGGCATTGCAAATCAGCTGACCAATATTTTGCGAGATGTCGGTGAAGATGCACGGCGCGATCGCATCTATTTACCCCTGGAAGACTTGGCCCTCTTTGATTACACGCCGGAAGACTTGTTTAACAGTGTTATTGATGACCGCTGGCGTGCCCTCATGCGCTTTCAAATTCAGCGAGCATTGAAGTACTACCGAGAAGCAGAAAGTGGTATTAGCCGTTTGCATCCAGATGCGCGTTGGCCTGTTTGGACAGCCCTTATGCTCTACCGAAAAATTTTGACAGTGATAGAAGAAAATGACTACGACGTGTTTAATCGACGAGCTTTTGTTCCTAAATCTCGTAAGTTTGTCTGTCTTCCTCAAGCGCTTTTGCGCGCTCGGATGTCATAAGGTCTGCCTAATCTTTTAAGCTGCCTGGCTTTTTTGAGCTACTTCGTTTCTAGCTTAAGCAGGTGGCTTACTTCGCATCTAAAAGATAATAGAAAAGGCCGTCTATCTATAGATAGACGGCCTTTTCTATTTGAAAGCTTGGTGTAGATAAATGGGTGCAAATGCTTTTGCACCCATTTGTCTACATGAGCTGGCGTGAAATAACGTAAGTGGGCGTCCCTAAGAAGGCGTTGCCTGGGCGGCTAGCATTTCTTTGAGCTTGGCCAAATCTTGCGCCCAGCGAGGATCGGGCTCAGCTGCCGCTGATTGAGTCTCGGACACCACTACAGTATTGCCGCCTCGGCGATTTCCACCTTTTTTATTACGGCGGTTGCCACCCCCATTATTGTCGCGGTTTTCAGTACTCTCTTTCTCTCTCGCTTTTTCCACTCTCAACGTTGCATCTTGAAAAGAGGAGCCATTGAACTTCTCAACAAGGGCACTGGCTATTTCATCGTCTTTAGCAGTGACAAACCCAAAGCCACGACACTTACCCGTCTTGCCATCTGAGATGAGTTTGACTGAAACTAAATTTTCAGCATCTTCTGCGAGAAGAGCCTCAAAAGCTTCGCGCTCCAAATCTCTTGGCAAGTTGCCAAAGTACAAACGAACTGACATTGAGAATGACCTCTAACTTCTTAAATGCGGTTACGAGCTTAGGAACAAGCTCAAAAAAAGCGCCTGCCTGGTATTGATGGGGTCTGATGTCTTATATAGACCTAATACCTGATGCTTGGTGGAGAAATTTCAACCGTTGGGAGACGCTGATAATGCCTTTACCCGTGGGATCTGAAACAGAATTTCTTTTCCTTTATCTTCTTTAAAGTATCACGAGGCCTGTAGTCGTACCAGTAATTAAACGGTGCTCAATCACAGAACTTTTATCTATTTCTAGGGTGTTTGAATAAGAGAGGCGAACAAAGTGAATGGATAGGGACAAAAAAAAGCCAGGTGGCGAACCAACTGGCTACTATGCTGTGTTGAGAGTAGGAGAACCCGTGCCTTGCCTTCACCAGAGCCTGTTGCGGTAAAAACCGAAAAGGGATTAGCGCCAACATAGACAGATCAAGTTCTTGCGAAGAATGTAACACTATCCGATACGGTTCGCAATATTCCTTAATGAAGGAATTCTTCTTTATCTCGGCTCATTAGCTGAGTTTGTCCCAAGTTTCCTGGAAAATTTGCTTGAATCCGAGTAGCCAGAGGGCTAGTCCGCTACTTGCGATCGCTAGCAGTAGTGAGGTCGTTGGGTGGGTGCCTTCTATCAGTTTGCCGCTGCTGAGTCGTATTTTGTCCACATCTATCCAAACCCGATTGCCCTGCCGAAACCAGCCGAGCACCTGGATGGATTTCCCGATGATGTTGGATGGATGATCGTGCTGGCTAATGAGATTGCCAAATGGGCCCAATGCTAGCCAAAAGTAACTGTTCAGGGGCCCAATCGCAACGTCTAGCGTAGAGAAAACGTGCAGCCGTAGTAGACCGTCATTGGTTTGAATCATCAAATCTTGTCCTAGGCCATTGGCTAGGCCGGGTCTACCGATAAGGGTGCCGGATAGCTTGGTGGCGGTGCTATCTACAGGAAGCGCTGTTGGATTACAAAGACGCTGGGGGATGTCTTGAGAGGGCTTCATTCCCAAAGAGAGATCGGGAAAGAATGGGTTGATGCGTAAGAATGTGCCTAGGCCCAGGCCCATGAGCGGACAGAACCAGAAGATGCCGATGTCTTTGTACATCCAATCGATGGCAGGCCATTCCAACCAATGCCCAATGCCTCCGATGAGTAAACAGCTCAGTCCAATGCTGCTGCCGAGCAGTAATCCAAAAAATGGCATTCCTTGGCGGATAAGAGTGCCCCAATTGTGGCGAGTCAGTACTTTTTGGCGGGTGGGTGCGGCGGCAAGTGAAATTTCTGGGTCTAGTTGCCAGTGTTTGGCATAGGCCATCAGGAGGCGGAGGCGATCGCCCAATGGTGGATGTTCGTTCAATATGCTCATCCAGTTCCGTAAGGGATGCTGAGTGTCCCAAGCGAACATCTCTGCTAGCGGTACGGTGCCGTATAAACTGCTACGCGTCAGTTCCATAGATGTGGGTAGCAATAAGGTGAAACGCTCGACCGTAGCCGGTGTATAGCCCTGCTTCTGAGTACTCTTTGCTAGCTCGAAAGCAAGCTTTGTGAGGGCGCGGGCCAGTGCGTTTGGATTCCCTGTGAGTTGGGTGGCGCTGCGATCTCCGTAATAAGTTCGAACCCGATTCACCCACATACCAGGCAAGCGCGCGATCCAAAAAACGCAGTAGCTTAAATTGCTGACAATACCAGCGAGCCAGCGTAGGGGACCAGATTGGCGATTTCCCCATAGCGCTACCTGCCAGTAAATGTGATGACAAACTAAGAGTAAGAATCCCTGGAGTGACAATAGTGGCCAGTACAGGGTTTGCCAGTGAGACATTTCGTAGGCCACCAAAGTGGCTATTTCCTCCTCTGATAGCGCTGCGAATAGACCCTCTGTGAATACCATCCTCGCGTTGCGGGGTAGCCAGCCGTAGGAGAAAATTAAGGGGACGTCGGTGGAGATCTGCCAGAGCTTGGGGATTGGCCACTGACGTCCTTGGCAGCGTTTGGTGATGAGTCCGGCTGCTTCCGGTGAATGTTGGCGGAGTTTTGGCATTGAAAAGGATTGGCGGTTGGCGGTAACGCGTAGCCCTATATCCCATAGCCAGGGCATCGCGATCGCGATAATCCCTAAAACACTCAGCACTTTCCATTCGAGTTCGTTGGTGTTGGCGAATAGATATTTAAGCGGAAGGCGCTGTTCTATCAATCCGGGAAGGCGGTCTCTGATGAAACGCAGACCCTGGTTGTGCTGTATGAGAACGCTACGCACTAGGCACAGGGCAAGGGCATAGAGAGTGATTGCACCCAATGTTTGTGATGCCCAAATTTGCTGGTGTTGTATTTTCCCGAGCGATCGCCCTTTGCTCAGTCGCCCTGCATTGCGCCATTCATAGTGCTGTTCCCCGTAATGCTGTTCCCCGTAGCGCTGTTCCTCATCAGTGGCCTCAACCTTCTCTGGTCTAATGGCTGTCTCTGAACGTGCAACTTCCTGCTCCTTTGCACGTGTCTCGTTTGCACGTATCTCATTGTTCAAATAAGCGTAATGAAACATCGAAACAGTTGGTTTGCTGTTTTCTGATTCTTCTTTCGCAGATTCTTTTTTTGCAGGCGCCTGTGTGGTCGGTTCTTGTGTAGGTAATTCCTGTGCCGCTGGGATATGTTTTGTGGATTGTGGTGGTGTAGTGGGCCTTGATTTGGCTGGCGTATGTGTCGATTTCTGCTGGGTGCTGGAAGATGCTAGCGGCTTGAATCCAGATAAACTCTGGGCTTTCGAAGGGGTTGGGGTTTTTTTCTTGATTTTGTTTTTGGTTTCGAGTTGGCTTCTTGCCTCGATTTTAATGAGTGTATCCGTTGCCCATTTCTGTACGGCTGGTTTAGAACTTCTCCCAATCGTTTCACACAGTGCTTTCGCCTTTCCCCAGTGGTGTTCAGCCATGTAAGCTCGAACCAGTCCCATGCCTGCCTTCGTGCGGAGGGAACTGCTGGGGCAACGGCTGAGTTTTTGTAAGTTGGCGATCGCCTGCGCATAATCGCCGCGTTTGTAGGCACTGATGCCAGTGTTCAGCAACCCGTCCCAATCCGTTGCAGTTGTCATAGTCTTTTAGTCGGTAGCCTTCCTGAAGCAGCCTTTAGAATCACAAGGCTTAGCTCAGGGTACTCAAATCAACCAAATTCATAACAAGCAGGCCGATCACCGCATTCTTTTCATCGACGTTCTATCATTAAGAAAAGGTTAATAACCTGAATCATTAGTTTTGAATGTCTTCTGCCTTGCTTATTTTGCTCCTAGCCTTAGTCAGTTTCCTTGCTTGGTTTGCCAGCATGCTGGTTGGTGGTGGGAGTCCTTTAATCCTGATTCCGCTAGTGACGCTACTGCTGGGCGCTCAGTCGGTTGCACCTGTCTTAACGATTGGTAGCGTACTGGGCAATGTGCAGCGTGGGGCATTGCTCTGGCAGCATATTGACTGGTCGTTGACGCTTTGGCAGGTGCCCGGTGTGATTGTGGGGTCTGTCTTAGGCGCTTATGCGTTTACAAAGGTAGACGCAGACGGACTACAGATTTTTGTCGCGATCGCGCTTATATATATGGTGATGCATGTGTTGGTGAGGGCGTTGCTCGGCGATCACTTTCATTCGCCCTCCTTTTCATTTAAGGCATGGCACTTTTTGCCCCTCGGCTTTGGCAATGCCGTTATCTCAGGACTGGTTGGGAGCACCGGCCCTATCTTAAATCCGGCCTACCTGAACTACGGCCTCGAAAAAGAGCGCATGGTTGCTACTCGCGCCGCCAGCCTTACCCTCACGCACATCGTCAAAATTGCAACCTACACAGCTCTCGGCGTTCTTTCGCCCACGCTGATTGGCTATGGTCTTATTATTGGCTGTGCCGCGCTGCCCGCGAACTGGCTAGGGCGGATTGTTTTAGAAAAAATGAGCGCTGAGCAGTTTCAAATCGCAGTTCTTAGCTTCGTTGGCTTCAGCGGTGTGTGGATGCTCTGGCAACAACGTGCGCTGTTTATTCACTAGTGCTTTAACCATCAGCGCTTTAGCTACTAGTGTTAATGCAGCCCCGCATTACACCTACTCAACCAAAATACTTTCCACAAATTCATACAGGCTCTCTTCGTTCTCACCTGTCATCTGCCGATCTTTCAAATCGATTAATCCCTGTGCCAGTCGATCTGCGCGCTTTTTGTAGTTGGCATTCGCGGCTAACAAATCTGTAAATACTTCCTGCTCCACTTGCAACCGGCTCGCTTCATCTGCAATTGGCGATTCATAGGCTGCTTCGTTTGCGTCATAGCGCAGGAGAAAAATCAAAGCACCACATATCTCTTGCAGCTTATTTTGCAGCGCGCGCGTATCTAATTCCAGCCGGTCAAAGCCAACTGTTCCTGTAATCCTCAGTTCTACGATTGGCTGCTCATCAGAGATAATCTTTTTTGATTTGATTGCCTTTTGAATAAGCGCTTCAGCCCCTTCCGCGACCGTCTCAAGTTTGTCTTGCGTTCTCATTTTTAGGGTGAGCCGCACAATTTTTCGCTGCCGATAATCCGTTTTTAGCTCTGCTGAAATTTTCCCCTCAGCATCAATGTCTACTAAATAGGCACCCCGCTGAAACTGACTTTCCTCAACGTTATTCGCTTCTATCGACCCCGGATTGAAGATCCATCCATCCTCTTCATAACTCTTGTGGATGTGGCCTAGTGCCAGATAATCGACACCCGCTTTCTTGAGCGGCAGTAATTCTCCGTAGCGCAGTGCGCCTGAGTAGCGGGCAATTTGGCCTTCCAATCCGTGATGAAATAACAAAACGGACGGCCCTGTCGCGGGAGGCAGCTCGCTCATGGCTTCTGCAATCTGCTCAATCGCTCTGGGTGCTGCGGCCCCGTACCAGCTAGAACCTAATACTCTGACGCCACAAGGCATATCAATATATCCGCCTCGAAGCCTTTCATCGTCCCAAGGTGCATAAAAGGGTTCTCCTTTGCTTGCACTTCCCGGTTCTAACAGCTTAATCAGCTCCCAATCTGACAGGTAACGCAGCCAGCTAGACTTCGTGCCGAAAGGGGCATTGTCATGATTGCCCTCGATCGCCAGCACGGGAATGCCCGCTTCCTTCAGCATCTGAAAGCAAATCTGTGCCTGGTTAAGCACAGCAGGTTTGATGTTGCGATGCTCAAACAAATCGCCGCCGATAACCACAAAATCTACTGATTCACCAATGGCGTACTTTTCTAAAACATCTTGTAAGGCATAGAAAAAATCTAGCGATCGCTGCTTACTGTCATAGCGATCAAAGCCAAGGTGAATATCAGAAATATGCAGAAACTTTGCCACTATTCACCCTCGTTAGGCGCTTGAAAAGCGATCCTGTCGATCCTTTACATAATGCTGCTTATTGTAGAACAGGCGAACTGTTTAGGTGCTTTAAGTTTAATTTCTCCTATTGGCTTAGACCGTTTCAGTCGTAGAGGCTGCCAGCTCCTCCAAGCGTTCTTGCTGATCTTGCGTAATGCAAGACTGAATAACGGTTTCAATATCGCCTTCGAGGATGCTACTGAGGGAGAAGTTCTGGTTCAGGCGATGGTCAGTGACGCGGTTATCTTTGTAGTTGTAGGTGCGAATTTTTTCGGAGCGAGAGCCAGATCCTACTTGAGACTTTCGGGTTGCGCTGATTTCATCCTGCTGTTCTTGCAATTTTGCTTCGTAGAGTTTGGCTCGCAAAATTTGCATGGCACGTTCGCGGTTTTGTAGCTGCGATCGCTCCTCTGTACAAAACACTCGAATTCCTGTCGGTTTATGAATTAAATCAACCGCTGTTTCCACCTTGTTCACATTCTGACCGCCCGCACCACCAGACCGCGCTGTGGTCATCGTGATGTCTTTCGGATCAATATGGATTTCCACATCATCCACTTCCGGCATAATTGCTACTGTTGCCGTAGATGTATGGACTCGTCCGCCTGATTCTGTGAGCGGTACACGCTGCACGCGGTGCACACCCGACTCAAACTTCAGCTTGCTATAAACCTGGTCGCCCTTCACTTCAATCACGGCTTCTTTTACGCCACCCATGTCAGCTCGCGATTCACTCAGCAAATGCGCCTTCCAACCCTGGCCTTCGGCGTACCGGCTATAAAGCCTAAGCAAATCACCCGCCCAGATACCTGCTTCATCACCACCGGTACCGGCACGAATTTCCAACATGATGTTTTTCTCATCATTGGGATCTCTGGGAAGTAATAGAATTTTCAGCTGCTCCTCTAGCTGTATATTCCGCTCCTCCAGCTCAGCCACTTCCATCTCAGCCATCTCCTGCATCTCAGGATCGCTAGACTGCTTAAGAATATCTTGTGCGCCCTTTAGCTCTTCCTGAACTTGCTGCCATTCCTGGTAAGTCGTAACCGTTTCTTCCAGAGATGCCCGAGACTTTGCAATTTTCTGAAACTCACCTGGATCTTTCGCTACATCCGGATCGGCCATTCGACGGGTGAGTTCGTCAAAAGTTTGTTCAACAGATTCTAATTTTTTGAGGAGATAAGCTTCAGCCATGATGTGTCTCGAAATGCTTTTGCGGAAAGGAGCGGAAGGATGGCAGTCAAAAAAATAATCCGAGCAGCGGATCAACTTGGATCTGCTACTCGGATTATTTTAAGGCTATGAAAGCTACTTCTTAGCGTCTTCGCCATCAGCACCTTCTGTTTCAGAAGACATGCCGTATTTACGCAAGAAGCGCTCAACGCGGCCCTCAGTATCAATAATCTTTTGAGTGCCTGTGTAGAAAGGATGGTTACCCGACCATACATCAACACTTAGTTCAGGCTTAGTTGAGCCAACCGTCATGACTTGCTCGCCATTGCAGAAGACTTTGGCTTCTGGGTACCACTCAGGATGAATATCAGATTTTGGCATTGTCTTAGAGGAGAATGTGTTTTGAGAAATTGAGCAGAGTTGTTGGTAAGCGTTTTGCCAACAACTCTGCTCAGCCCGTGGGCTTAGATCAACGAGACGGTAGACAGCGATGACTTAGCCTTGAGCAGAGTCGAAGGGTGGCCATTGCTGCACAGTTCGAAAAATTAACGCTTCGAGAACTGACCTGCTTTACGTGCTTTCTTCAAACCGTACTTCTTACGTTCCTTCTGGCGAGGGTCACGTGTTAAGTAGCCTTCTGTCTTTAAGGGCATACGATTATCAGGGTCTAGCTCGCACAAAGCTCGTGCAACACCCAGCTTGATAGAGTCGGCTTGACCCGTCAGGCCTCCCCCTCGAACGTTAACCAAAATGTCGTAATCACCTTCCAAACCCAATGTTTCTAAAGGTGCCTTCGCTGATGTGAGGTACGCAGGGTTGAATTGAAGATACTCATCCCCAGCTTTTTTATTAATCGTTAAGTTGCCGCTACCCGGAACTAAGCGAACCCGAGCAACTGAAGACTTACGACGGCCTGTGCCCCAATAAACGGCGCGATCTGATTGGTCAGCCATGGTTTTACTTACCTCCTGTGGTGTTAACGGTCATTGTCTTAGGACTTTGTGCAGCATGGGGATGATCCGGCCCTGCGTATACCTTAAGCTTGGTAAAGAGCTGACGACCCAGCGCATTCTTGGGCAGCATTCCTTTAACCGCTTTCTCTACGATGCGCTCAGGAATGCGAGCTTGAAGCTGGTCAAAGGTTTCTGTTTTCATTCCACCAGGGCGGCCAGAGTGGCGGCGATATAGCTTTTGGCTGTTCTTATTGCCAGTAACCGTCACTTTGTCAGCATTCACGACAACAACGAAGTCGCCTGTGTCCATGTGCGGTGCGTAGTTGGCTTTCTTCTTGCCGCGTAACACCTGCGCAATTTCACTTGCTAACCGGCCCAAACGCTGGTCAGCGGCGTCTACCACATACCAATCGCGTTCGATTTCATTGACAGGAGTAAGGGTAGTTTTCGTAGACATAACGTGTGTTTTCTTGACTTCGTAAATCGTTCGAGGAGTTGAGTGAACGAGGGTGAATGAACTTTGCTAGATATCAGCTAAATAGCGAGGTCTGTTGAAAATGAAAAGTGAGGTTGGGTATCGACCCATGCCTCGGGGGGAAAGGGAAAGGTGGGATAGCCTACGCGAAGTAAGCACAGCCCTTGAGGGGGAGCAGAATATTTTACCAAATCACGGCGCTGATTTTTCCAGAGGGTGGTAAAACGTTCGGGAGTTAGCTGCGATCGCCCGACCTGAACAATTAAGCCCATAATCAGACGCACCATGCCATACAAAAAGCCTGTGGCCTGTAATTCCACACTGACAAAATCACCAGAGCGAATACACCTCACATCCTGCATCTCAACCCACGAGTGGGTGCGTTCTGAGCCTGCGCGATGAAATGCGGCCAGATTATGATAACCCACCAGGGGCTTCAATGCGGCCAGCATTAGGGTTTCATCTAAATGTTGGTGATAGTGATGCCACACAAACGGCTGAACGAACAGATTTGGATAGCGGCTGGTGTACAGCGTGTAGCGATAACGTCGCCACTCAGCTGAAAACTGGGCGTGCCAGTTATCGGCTACGGCTGCAGAGGCACGAATAACAATATCGTCACCGTCTAGCCGATTGTTGATAATCATGGCCCAGCGCTCGGCAGGAATGACCTTGGGGGCGACAAAATGAGCCACCTGAGCAGCCGCATGAACGCCCGTATCTGTACGGCCTGCACCCACGAGAGCAGAACGTTGGCCAAGTACTGAGGTAATCACTTGCTCAATCTTGGCTTGCACAGTTGGTTCATTTCGCGCTTCCGCTTGCTTTTGCCATCCGTGAAATGCGGTGCCTTTGTACTGAACAATAAGCGCGACTCGATGAGCTTGTTGCTTCTCAGGCGGCAGATTCATGAGTTGAGCAGCCGTTTGATCAGTCTTTTTCTGGGCGCACATGATTCAAAGCTGGCCTAGCGGCGAAGCCTCGCTTAGGTCAGTTCAATAATGGCCATGCGAGCATTGTCTCCACGACGGCTAACCGTTCTTACAATACGAGTGTAGCCACCTTTGCGATCTGCATAGCGCTCAGGGGCTTGCTCAAATAGTGCGTGGACGAGCTGTTTGTCATACAAATAACCCATCGCTTTGCGACGTGCAGACAAAGAGCCATCTTTCGCTAATGTCACCATGCGCTCGGCTTCAGAACGAATCGCCTTAGCACGGACTTCAGTGGTTTTGATTCGACCGTTACGAATTAGTTCAGTGGTGAGCGATCTCATTAAGGCTTTGCGCTGATCAGCAGCTTTGCCTAGTTTCGGTACACGACGACCATGTCGCATAGATTTTCCTCCTTTGCCTAACTATCTAAAAAATAAATCTGATAACAGATATCTCACGAGACACAAAAAACCGAAGCATCAAATCCTTCTGCAAGGTCTGAATACTTCGGTTTTAACCGCTCCTGATTCACGTGCCACACTCAAAGCCTGGGCGCGTAACCAGAAGCCCAGAACTACACGGACTTAGCTGGCTTTTCCAGCGGTAGCATAATTCCAAGATGTACTTGAAGGGCTTCGACCACTTCCTCTGCAGACTTTTGGCCAAAGTTCTTGATCTCTAGCAAGTCCTCTTGGCTGTAGTCTAACAAGTCCGAAACAGCGTTGATTTGGGCTCGCTTTAAGCAGTTGTAAGCCCGCACTGAGAGCTGCAGTTCCTCAATAGGAATCTGATAAGTCGGATCCTCCTCTTTGGTATCCTCATCGCGCTTAGGCTCTAAGGTTACATCCTTCAGAGGATTAAACATATCAACAAGCTGAGCCGCCGCTTCGCTCATGGCTTGCTGTGCTGTTAGGCTACCATTTGTCCAAATTTCCATGTTGAGACGATCTTTGCGATCACCTGCTGCATCCAAGAAATTCTCGACGCTGTAGTTAACCTTGCGCACTGGCATAAATACCGCGTCAATCTGCATGAAATCAACGCCGCCTGTTTCTTCTCGGCTGCGATCAATCGCACGGTAGCCTTTGCCTCGCTCAATGCGAAACTCCATCTCCAGGGTATGCCCTGCCGATACAGATGCAATGTACTGATCGGTGCTAATTAGCTCCACTTCAGACGGCAAATCAAAGTTAGCCGCCGTGACTTTCGCAGGACCTTGTACCACCATGCGACCAATCTGAGGCTGTGCTGAATAGCTCTTTAGCACGGTCTCTTTCATATTCAACAAAATATCCAATACGTCCTCACGAACGCCTGGAATTGTTGAAAACTCATGACTCGCGCCTGCAATTCTGACTGAAGTTACCGAAGTTCCTTCTAAATTAGAAAGCAGTACTCGACGCAGCGCATTTCCTACCGTTGTTCCTTGGCTACGCTCCAGCGGTTCAATTACAAAACGGCTGTATTGACTCTGATCGTCTTCGACAATAGATTCAACGCAATCAACTTGAAATGCCATTCACTAACCTCTCTTTGCTCTTTAGCTTTAAAGCTTTTTTTAGACCTGTCTGGCTTTGGCGTAACACAGTGGTCAGGGGGTTAAAAGACAACAGCCAAACAACTTAGCTATTGTTCACATTTGTACTTATTTAAGACTGTTTAAAAGTGAGACCATCAGTCCCTGAGAGAACTGATGGTCTCACTTTCATTAAACGCGGCGACGCTTTGGTGGACGACAACCGTTGTGAGGGATAGGCGTTACGTCACGAATCAAAGTGATTTCCAAACCCGCACCCTGCAGTGCACGAATGGCCGTTTCACGACCTGAACCTGGCCCACTGACCTGCACTTCACACTGGCGCATTCCTTGGTCGATCGCACGGCGAGCGGCACTATCCGCAGCAGTCTGAGCTGCAAAGGGCGTTCCTTTCTTCGCTCCTTTGAATCCGCTAGAACCAGCAGATGCCCAAGACACGGCGTTACCACTTGCATCGGTGATGGTAACGATAGTGTTATTAAACGTAGATTGGATGTGAGCAACCCCATTTGGGATATTTTTCTTGGCCTTGCGAGGGCCCACTTTACGGACTGGTTTTGCCATGGTGGAAGTAGATAGTTGAGGTGTTCTAACGAATGGAGTGTTGCCTAAACAAAATATCTTCCGAAAGGTCACCTCTTTTGAGGTCTGGTCTCTTCAATAATTTGTGGCTTTAAGGATGTTTGCTCTAAAACACTTAGCTGAAATAAGGCACGTTGCCTTACAACACACGAATGATGGCCCTCCATAACAGACACTCACTCACCAGTTGCCTTAGTTGAAAATGCGATTAGATTCCGTGATCCGTTAACGCTTCCCTAGCAGCTATATCCTGTTAGATTTTGTTCTAGTTAAAATGTGCTAGCAGCCAGCGCAATCAACAAATGATTACTTACGTGGCGGCTTTTTCTTTCCTGCAATAGTTCGCTTGCCTGTACGGCGAGTACGACTGTTGGTTCGAGTGCGCTGTCCGCGAACAGGTAGACCGACTCGATGACGACGCCCTCTATAGCAACCGATGTCCATCAATCGCTTGATGTTTAAGTTCACCTGACGGCGCAAGTCACCTTCGATTAGGTAATCGCCTTCAACGGTCTCTCTTAGCTTGATAACGTCTGCGTCAGCCAAATCCTTGACTCGAACATCAGGGTTTACCCCTGTTTTCTCGATGATTTGTTTCGCTCGACTAAGACCAATCCCATAAATATATGTGAGGCCAATTTCAATACGCTTGTCTCTTGGCAGGTCAACGCCCGCAATCCGTGCCACCTAAATGTTCTCCCTCGTTTGAGTGGTTCGTTTCTCTTCTTTGGATCTAACCCTGTCTTTGCTTATGCTTAGGGTTTGTGCAAATGACCATGACCCGGCCTCGGCGGCGGATAACACGGCATTTTTCACACATCTTCTTGACTGATGCTCGGACTTTCATGTCCCTATATGGTTGTTTACTACACAGATTTACCACCCTAGCAAAGTTTCTTCCTAACATCAATACATTTCGCTTAATGTCAGAGATCGGTCTGCTTTGCTAGGGGTTGTCAGGACGCCATCTCAACGGCTTATGACTGTTCTTAATGTGGGAGGGCTATGCACCCCGGCGAAGTGCAGCTTCTACTTGCTTAAACTCTTCTTCTAAGCGATCTTGGAGCTTTTGAGGCACGGGACGATTGGGGTAAGAGCTGTAGTGCCCAGCTAATGCGTTCAAGGCAGTACGCATGGTGGAGAAAGAGCTGAGATTGGATACTTTGCCGTCACGACGGTAGCGGGATGCGAAGTCGTTGATTCTCATCTTGGCTTCGTCTTGCAGCTCGGCCTTGTTAGGTGCATCTTTGGGCAGCGCAATAGATGCCCTGAGGCTATCGATTAGAGCAACAGTGTCTTCGGTGTAGTTGCCGGTGAGCCCACCACTTCCTACGTTGGCAGCGCTACAGCCAGTAAGGCCGATGACAGCTACTAACATGAAGGCAAACATTCGAGAGAGCAGGTTTTTCATAAAAAGTATTTGAGAATAAGCGGTCTGAATTTGTATCTTATCTGACTGCGGGGCAGGGAGAAGTAAGCCTTTAGGGAGACTAAAATCAATAGATAGCCATTCTCCGAAAAAGCTGAGGCACAAAAACGATTGCATTTGTCGAGTGAGTTAGAACATACGTAATCGCTGGAACCCTCTCTTTTCAAAAGCTAAGCTCGACGAGCAATCAACAGATCATACGTGGATTGCTGTATGCCCACTTCTGGTCAGTTTAAGCGGCGTGTTGGCTGAGGCTCATCTAGGCGTAGCTACGGCTATTGCTAGGCTGGATAGATCCTTAGCCTACGGTTAGGCTCGTCTCCGAAGCTGAGTGACTTAAGCCGGTAGTGTTCGGCAAGTTCGTGCTGCATCTTGCGGATTTTTGGCGATCTCGGCAAGAGCTCCACCGGCTGACTCTTCGGAATCACAATCTGCTCTACGGCTAAACGTGCCTCTTCCAATGCTTCTAGCTCGTCGTCCGCACCATTTTGAGCAAACAAGTCCAGGTTGATCGCTTCAGCTGTTTCACCTTCATCATCAAGGTCAAGGACGCGGCGCAAGGAACGCGTGATTTGAGGGATGCTGTTGGACTTGACTGTGAATACCGGAACCTGGCGCGCCTGGGCGACTTGCTTGAGTTTGGAATGATTTTTGATATGCGATCGCAATGCCAAAACGGCATCAGCCGCCCCCAACTCTTTGGTGAAGGTCACCGGTAGATCGAGCGTGCGCACTACATGCTCTAACTGTTGCCGGCTGATGCCATACGCATAAATTCGAGTTAGGTCGCTGTCTTCTTCTTCCCCAGCGAACGCTTCGCCGTCCATATTGGCTAGCCGCTCAGCCGCCAAACTGTTAGCCGCCCGACTCCCTGCTAACGGTAATTGCAATAATGTATCGTTTAGCCTTGCCTGTATGCGTTGTTGATCATCCACGAGCATCGAAGGCTTACTTGCCCGCTTCCCAAAATGATCTGCGCCCAAAGGCGAAACCGGCGGGCGCATTTTCCCTGAAGATCGCCATCCACCTCGGTTTGCCTGACTCGCAGCGCGTAGATTGCCTGGACTCAATTGGCCTTTTCGGTTGGAACGCATTGCGGGCGCAACGAGTCCAGATTGTCCAGGCAACTCATTCGTGACAACCAGCTGATTATCCGCTCCAACTTCCCTGACCTGTTGTCCGGGTACTCTTCCACGCAGCAAAAAGTCCACTGTGTTTGAGACATCTTCATGAACGACCCATCGCTGCCGCTCATGCATCTCTACGGCAATATCAAAGGTGGGTGGCGCTTTTCGCTCAAGCACGCTTTTTTGGCTGCCTCGTCTTCGCGCTTCATCATCGCCCAGCGTTACAGACTGAATGCCACCGACAAGATCTGAAAGCGTAGGGTTTTTGATGAGGTTTTCTAAGCGATTGCCATGGGCTGTGCCGACGAGTTGAACGCCTCGCTCTGCAATAGTTCGCGCAGCCAGTGCCTCAAGCTCTGTGCCAATTTCATCAATCACAATGACTTCAGGCATATGATTTTCTACGGCCTCAATCATCACCTGATGCTGGTTTTCTGGCTTAGCCACCTGCATGCGCCGCGCTCGGCCAATAGCTGGATGTGGAATATCGCCATCCCCAGCAATTTCATTCGAGGTATCGATAATGACAACTCGCTTCATTAAGTCATCTGCCAACACTCGTGCAATCTCACGCAGGGCTGTTGTTTTACCCACTCCCGGACGGCCCAACATCAGGATAGAACCGCCTGTTTCCACAAGGTCTTGAATCATGCCAATAGTGCCGAAAATAGCACGGCCTACTCGGCACGTTAGGCCAATGACTTCACCCGCACGGTTGCGAATGGCACTAATGCGGTGAAGCGTTTTCTCTAAGCCGGCACGATTGTCTCCACCAAAGTGACCTACTCTATCGATGCAGTGCTGTAGGTCTGCTTTGGAAACGGGCGTTTCTGAAAGGTACTCAACCGAGTCTGAAAAGCGTGCTTCTGGTTGACGGCCCAAGTCCAAAATGACTTCGATGAGCTGATCTCGCTTGGCATGCTCGTTCAGCGTTGTCCGAATGTAGGCGGGCAGAATTTCGAGGAGCTGAGGTAGATCATCTGTGATCTTCGGCGGCGTTATCTGAACTGTTTTAGGTGCTAGTTGGGATGCTTCGTCGCTGCTGTGTTGGGCGACAGGGGAGGTGTTAGCGGGGGCAGATGCCTTTGCTGACTCTGCTGAGGGACTACTTTCAAACAAGTCGTCGTTCAAACTCGGCATAGAGAACTGTATTGAGATGAAATGGATACGAAATGAAAGGCGCTGCTGACGGTTTTACCCCTAATTGCCAGATATCGGGCATGACATCTAAGACGCTTTATGAGGACATTGCCGATGGTGATTTGAGCGGATTCACTAAAGATTCCGCGAATGCCACTGCCTTCCACAAATCAACGGGTACCTCTTCAAGATAAAGGGTTTCTCCCAAAACGGGCATTAACAGATGCCTTGCATAGCTGCCATATGCGACCCCTGTGACTGTTCTCAGCGCAGTGCGATCCCCGTCTTTACTGCTGTTGGGTGATGAATGAAGGATGTTAAGCGATCTCAATTTATTCACCGTGTACTGATTCGTCCCACCCGCCAATTGCACAAATCCATCTAAGTCAGAAGCCAACACCTTTTGCGCTAGCTTAATTGCTGCATGGGTCGTGCCTTTCCCAATGTCCCCACTCATCGGTCTGCCGTCTGTCTGCCACATCACATGGGTAGCGCTACTTTGTGTTGACGTTATCAGCGTCCGAATCTTTCTCAAATAGTCAATCAGCTCTGTGCCGTCCGGGCAGCTAGTTGACACGAGTTTTAGATGCTGCGTATAAGGGCTCAGTGTTTCCCAAAGCGCTTTAACCGCATCAAACTGGCCTACTTGCGTATGGATCTCGAGGGCGTCGGCTTGACTTAGGACATCCCGGGCAATTTCGTTGAGTGTTGTGGGTTGAGGTTTGGCTTCAATGAGACCGAGCGGACAAATAGGCAAGCATCTGCCGCAGCCGTAGCAACGCTCTTTCAAGACCCCGTCGGCATCAATCGCATCTGCCGGACATATTTGCTCGCACGGTCGAGCACAATCCACTGGGCAACGCGTTGCATCGAACCAAGCCTTCCGAAAATGCGGGTCTTCGCCCGCGCTCATGCTCACCATCAGCCACGGTTTCCTGAAAGTGCGGCCGTGCTGCTGTGCAATCGCTCCCGCAACTTCTATACCCGCTTTTACCGCTGAAACAACGGCTGGATCTGCCGCTACATCAATGCAGTCTGCACCTGCCAGAGAATAGGCGATCGCTAAACTTCTCACGGCGGGTAAAGCCTGATAGCTCGCACCGCAGATAAGTTTGAACCAAGTCCCCGCCTGTATCGATTGCAAAGGACTAGGTTCAACGTCGAACATGGGCGCTCACTACTTTTTGTACTGCTCTATATTAAGCAGCGAGGTTAAGCAGCGATTGCCTCTTTGAGAGGGAACCAATTGAAAGCGCGATCGCCTCCAACTTCTAATACCACCTTCACTCGGGGCTCTAACTCAGGCAGCGCTGTTAAAAACTTGATTTCTTGGCTGGAAAGAATATGCCCTTCGATAAGCCAAAGGAGAAGACCTTTTGACTTAGGGGCAAGGGCTTCTAGGCGGTAGCCGACAATGGGGGGCACGAAATAGCGATCGCCGGTTGCCGAAGCATCCATATTCTTCTTCCCTAAGTGAGGTGGCCGCACGCCATGAACGTCCAGCAAGTAAGCCGACAAATCACCTAATCCTCTTGCGCTCATGTGCGCACACTCGTAACCAGCCGAACGAACTCTGCGACGATAGCGCCCTTCATGTCCACCTTCCAACGGCACACGAACGCCTAGCGCACCAGCAGATTCGAGGTCTCGAGTGAATTTATTAAATGCGATCAGCGCCATAACGATTCGGCATACGAAGAAACATTGCAATAGTACTTCAAACTCAGGGCCAGAAAATAGTCCTCAAGAAACAAAGATCTCGAAGCGGAGCTCTTGAAGCAGAGAACATAGGGTATGATGCAAGTCGCTAACTAATGCGCGCTGAAGACAGCCGTTGTCTATTGAACATTCCTTTACTGTGGAATTTCGCAATCTTAGTAAATTAGATGTAGACGCAGCAAGAAAAGCGTGTATGATAGTAAGCCTGTCGCCGATTAAGCGGAAACTAGAGGACTGCGAATTTTACTCCCATAGTGAGTGAATTCTTTGCTGAGTTCCAAGTGCATCCTCCAAGTCTGAGGCGAGAAAGATGAGGCAAGCTTTGCAGCTCCCAGTGACTTTTGTTTTCTGGTCGAGTCTCTCAGCACTAAAGCCCTGTCGATTGTTTTCCAGTGTGGCTAAGCAAGCTTAGGTTGGCTTTTTCTCTCAGCGCTCACGAGCATTGTAGAGAGATGTGCTTGCCGTCTTGTCGTCGTCTGGTATGTCCAAATGCTCTGTGAGCTTAGGCGGTTTGTGCTGCCGGCTCTTTGGGGCGCGTTGTGAAACGGAGTCGAGATAGTGTCTGTCGGTATTCTTGGTACCAAATTAGGTATGACCACAGTGTTTGACGACGATGGGAATGCGATTCCTGTCAGCGTTATTCAAGCTGGCCCCTGTGTCGTCACGCAGGTAAAAACAGAGCAGACAGACGGCTACTCGTCTGTGCAGATTGGTTACGGTGACGTTAAAGAAAAGGCGCTCAATAAGCCCAAGCTTGGTCACTTAAGTAAGTCTGGCGCTTCTCCTGTTCGTCATCTGCGTGAATATCGCACCACCGAAAAGGATGGCGCGTTTGAGTTGGGCCAGGCTTTGGCCGCTGATCGATTTGAGGCTGGTCAGCTTATTGACGTGAGCGGCATCAGTATTGGTAAAGGTTTTGCTGGCAACCAGAAGCGGAATAACTTCCGTCGAGGTCCTATGTCCCATGGTTCTAAGAACCATAAAGCACCTGGCTCTATTGGCCCAGGTACAACGCCAGGCCGTGTCTATCCTGGTAAAAAGATGGCCGGTCAGATGGGTAACGAGAGGGTGACCGTTCGCAAGCTTAGTGTCGTCAGAGTAGACGCAGAGCGTAACTTGCTTCTCATTAAAGGTGGTGTTCCCGGCAAAGCGGGTAGTGTGCTGAGTATCTCCCCTGCAAATATCGTTGGTCAGTAGTCATGGTTGATTGTGTAATTAAAGATTGGAAAGGCGCTGATTCAGGTACAGCTACCGTGGATCTTAAGGTCGCCAGCGAAGAAAGCGCTTCTCATGTCGTTCACCGGGCATTGGTGCGGCAAATTAACAACGGTCGTCAGGGCAACGCTTCTAGTAAAACTCGTTCTGAAGTCCGTGGCGGCGGTCGCAAGCCGTGGCGTCAGAAAGGTACAGGCCGTGCTCGTGCTGGCTCTACACGTTCTCCTCTGTTCAAAGGCGGTGGCGTTATTTTTGGGCCTAAGCCTCGTGACTACAGCACGAAGATGAACAAAAAGGAGCGTCGCCTTGCGCTTCGTACGGCATTCCAAGGCTGTGCTGAAAGCATGATTGTCGTCAAGGACTTTGATGCTGAGCTAACGCAACCAAAGACAAAGGAAGTGTTGGCTGCGTTTGATCGCTGGGGTGTAGATACTGATAGCAAGATTTTGTTGATTGCTTCAGAAAAAGGTGATGTGTTAAATCGTTCAGTTCGCAACGTGCCGAACGTCAAGTTTATCGCTGCAACTAACCTCAATATTTACGATATTCTTCACGCCGATAACCTTGTGGTCACGGCATCCGCCCTCGAAAAAATCAAGGAGGTATACGGTGAGTAAACGTTTTGAAGAAAGAGAGCTGCCCGATATTATTCGCAAGCCGCTCATTACAGAGAAAGCGACTATCGCCCTCGAAAATAACCAGTACACCTTTGAGGTCGCACCTAAAGCAACTAAACCTCAGATCAAAACAGCTATCGAAGCCCTATTTGACGTAAAAGTTACTGGTATCAGTACTCAAAACCCCCCTCGTAAGCGGCGTCGAGTTGGTCAATTTATCGGACACCGTGCCGCGTACAAGCGAGCCACCGTTACTTTGGCTGAAGGTGACTCTATTACGCTCTTCCCAGACGTATAGCGTCTTTCAATTCTCTTCTAAATATTTTCTTAGATATTTGTTAAGAGAGTACAATTTCCATTCCGAACTAAAGCAGTAACCAACGCGACGAAGTATCAGTCATGGGCATTCGCTCCTACAGACCTCTAACCCCCGGCTCCCGTGAGCGCACCGTCTCCGACTTTGCGTCTATCACGACAGATAAGCCAGAAAAGTCACTGACCTATTCGGTGCATCGCCCTAAGGGCCGAAACAATCGAGGCGTCATCACCTGTCGTCATCGTGGTGGTGGTCACAAGCGCCTCTATCGCCAAATCGATTTTAAACGAGATAAGCGTGATATCTCGGCGAAGGTTGCCACGATTGAATATGACCCCAACCGTAATGCTCGCATTGCGTTGCTGAATTACGAAGATGGCGAAAAACGCTATATTCTTCACCCAGTAGGGTTAGAGGTTGGCACAACTATCATTGCTAGCGAAGATGCGCCATATGAAGTAGGTAATGCCCTGCCTCTGCATCGTATTCCGCTAGGCACGACCGTTCACAACGTTGAGTTGGTCGCTGGTAAGGGCGGCCAAATGGTTCGTGCTGCGGGCGCAGGCGCTCAGCTTGTTGCGAAAGAAGGTGGTTATGTGACGCTGAAGCTTCCTTCTAGCGAAGTCCGTATGGTTCGTCGTGAGTGTTATGCCACCATTGGCCAAGTCGGCAACGTAGAACATCGTAACCTTACCCTCGGTAAAGCGGGGCGGAAGCGTTGGTCAGGTCGCCGTCCGGAGGTTCGCGGTAGTGTTATGAACCCTTGCGATCACCCTCATGGTGGTGGTGAGGGGCGTGCACCGATTGGTCGCAGTGGCCCCGTCACGCCTTGGGGTAAACCTGCTTTAGGCTACAAGACTCGCAAAAAGAAGAAAGGTAGCGATTCGTTGATTGTGCGTCGTCGTCGTCGCTCTTCTAAGCGTGGTCGTGGCGGTCGTAACGCATAGAATAATTTTTGCATTGTTCAGTTTCACCTAACTCGGAAATCAGATGTCTCGTTCCCTAAAGAAGGGGCCATTCGTGGCGGATCACCTTCTCACTAAAATTGAAAAGCTCAACGCTAAAAACGAGAAACAAGTCATTAAAACTTGGTCTCGTGCGTCCACTATTATTCCTCAGTTCATTGGTCATACCGTTGCGGTTCATAACGGTCGTCAACATGTACCTGTGTTCATCAACGAGCAAATGGTAGGACATAAGTTGGGCGAGTTCGCACCGACTCGCACTTTCCGAGGACATGCGAAAAGCGACAAGAAGGCGCGTCGCTAATTAAGAGGCCCGCTAGTCAAGAAGACAGAGATAAAGCCATGATTGACATTGATTCAGATTCACAAGTAAAAGCGACGGCAAAGTTCGTTCGCATGTCTCCTCTTAAGGTGCGCCGCGTACTCGACCAGATTCGAGGCCGCTCCTATCGAGAGGCGTTGATCATGCTCGAATTTATGCCTTATAAGGCATGTGAGCCCATTCTTAAAGTGCTTCGTTCGGCGGTTGCTAATGCCGAGCATAACAATGGTTTAGATCCTGTTAGCCTTTACATTAGTGAAGCTTATGCGGATCAAGGTCCAACGTTGAAGCGTTTTCGCCCTCGTGCTCAAGGCCGCGCTTATCAAATTAAGAAGCCGACTTGCCACATCGTGATCGCAGTAGCTCCCGGCACTGAAGCCTAAGCGCACCGAGGTTCAATGCTCGGTTAGATAAGTTTTTAACCCTTTTCCCGATCTTTTTAAGGAGTACATATTCAGTGGGACAGAAGATACACCCAACCGGTCTTCGTCTTGGCATCACCCAGGAGCATCGCTCCCGCTGGTATGCCGACAAGAACCGTTACCCAGAGCTGCTTGCGGAAGATTTTAAAATCCGTGAATACGTCAACAAGAACCTTGCAAATGCAGGTATTTCCGACGTCCATATTGAGCGCAAAGCTGATCAAATTGATCTTGAAGTGCGCACAGCTCGTCCGGGTGTGGTTGTTGGTCGTGGCGGTGCAGGGATCGAATCTCTGCGTGCCGGGCTCCAAAAGGAAATTAACGACGATAGCCGTCAAATTCGAATCAATGTTGTCGAGGTCGCTCGCGTCGACGCTGATGCTGGCCTCATTTGTGAGTACATCACTCAGCAGCTAGAGCGTCGTGTTTCATTCCGCCGTGTTGTTCGTCAGGCTATCCAACGTGCACAGAGAGCTGGCGTTGAAGGTATCAAGATTCAGGTAAGTGGCCGCTTGAACGGTGCAGAGATTGCTCGTACTGAGTGGACTCGTGAAGGTCGTGTTCCTCTGCATACATTGCGAGCAAATATTGACTATGCATACCGTACGGCTCAAACCACCTATGGCATTTTGGGTGTGAAGACCTGGGTGTTTAAAGGTGAGGTTATTCCTGGTCAGGAAAATCAGCCTGAAGAGACGAAGACGCAGCCTCGTCGTCGTCAACCTCGTCGTCGTCAACAGTTTGATGACCGCTCTAACAACGACTCGTAAAGATCGACTCGTCAGAAACGAGATTCTTCAGAGATAGTTCTTGAACTATTCTTTCTTTCACCCTCCGCTAGTTTTCAGTGTGACCCATCATGTTAAGCCCAAGAAGAACAAAATTTAGGAAGCAGCATCGCGGTCGGATGCGCGGCATGGCTCATCGCGGCAATGAGATCAACTTTGGTCAATTTGCACTTCAAGCGACTGAGTGTTGCTGGATGACCTCTCGCCAAATTGAGGCCGCCCGTCGTGCCATGACTCGTTATATCAAGCGGGGTGGCAAGATTTGGATTCGTGTTTTTCCCGACAAGTCGGTCACAATGCGAGCGGCAGAAACCCGGATGGGTTCCGGTAAAGGTAACCCTGAATTTTGGGTTGCGGTGATTAAGCCTGGCCGGATCGTATTTGAGATTGCAGGTGTGCCCGAAGAAATTGCACGCGAAGCGATGCGCCTGGCAGCCTTTAAATTGCCATTCAAAACTAAGTTTGTTGTCAAAGATAGCGAGGAGGGGTAAGCGCAAATGGCACTATCTAAAGCGGCTGATTTGAGAGAGCTAAGTGACGAAGATTTGACCACAGAGATCGCTAAAGTTAAGCGCGATTTATTCGACCTTCGTTTCAAGAAAGCGACTCGCCAAATGGAGACGGGTTTTCATGAGTTTAAGCATACGCGCCGCAAACTTGCCCAGCTGATGACTATTGAAAGAGAACGGCAGCTCGCTGCCAAAGCTGGTAAGTCAACGACTGTAACGGCTGAAAGCCCATCTGAAGAGCCGAAGGAGGCGTAACAACTAATGGCAGTTAAAGAGCGAATTGGCCAAGTGGTCAGCGACAAGATGGATAAAACTGTGGTGGTTGCGGTTGAGAGCCGTGTTCAACACAAGAAATACGACAAGATTATGGTGCGCACGCAGCGCTATAAGGTTCACGACGAGGATAACCGTTGCAAAGAAGGTGATCGCGTTCGTATTAGCGAAACTCGCCCGATGAGCAAGACTAAGCGCTGGGTTATCGCAGATATCCTCAGTTCTTCAGACGTATAAGGCGAGGGTAAATCAGTGATTCAGCAAGAAACTTATCTCAACGTAGCTGACAATAGCGGCGCTCGTAAGCTCATGTGTATCCGTGTCCTTGGTGGACGCAAGCAATATGCAGGTGTAGGCGATGTAATAGTTGCTGTTGTTAAAGATGCGCTTCCCAATATGGGCGTTAAGAAATCCGACGTTGTCAAAGCCGTCGTTGTTCGTACTCGAAAAGGTATTCGCCGTAGTAGTGGTATGAGCATCCGCTTTGACGACAATGCAGCCGTGATTATTACTCAAGACGGTAGCAACCCTCGCGGAACGCGCGTCTTTGGGCCTGTTGCTCGAGAGCTCCGTGACAAGGGCTTCACTAAAATTGTTTCGCTTGCGCCGGAGGTACTTTAGATGCAAAAGAGTAAGGCAACTGTGCGTCAAAAGATGCACGTTAAGACAGGAGATACTGTTCAAGTCATTGCCGGTAAGGATAAGGGCGTTGTCGGTGAAGTTGTTGCAACTAACTCCAAAAAGTCTCAGGTTATCGTGCAGGGCGTTAACATGCGCACAAAGCATGTCAAGCCTCAGCAAGAGGGTGAATCGGGTCAGATCCTAACCAAGGAATTTCCTGTTCATAGCTCTAACGTAATGCTCTATTCCACGAAGCAAAAGGTGGCTAGCCGTGTGGCTCACACCTTTACCGAAGATGGTCGTAAGGTGCGTATGCTGAAAAAGACAGGCGAGATTATCGACTAGCCCCATCCGAAATATTCAATCCCCTGACCAAGCCCAGGGAAACATTTTCCAGAGGACATAATGGCCGATTCACTGAAAACACTATATTTGGAGAAGGTCGTGCCCAAGCTCAAAGAAGAGTTTGGCTACACTAACCCTCACCAGGTTCCTAAAATCTCTAAAGTCACGGTAAACCGTGGTCTAGGGGAAGCATCTAATAACGCCAAAGCGCTTGAGTCATCTATCAGCGAACTGGCAATGATTACTGGACAACGTCCGGTAGTAACGAGAGCCAAGAAGGCGATCGCAGGCTTTAAAATTCGTGAAGGTATGCCAGTCGGCGTTAAAGTAACGCTTCGTTCTGATCGCATGTACGCTTTTGCGAATCGCCTAATTAATTTAACGTTGCCTCGTATTCGAGATTTCAGAGGCGTGAGCCCTCGAAGCTTCGATGGGCGCGGCAACTACACCTTGGGTCTGCGTGAGCAGCTAATTTTCCCAGAGGTTGATTACGATAGCGTTGACCAAACTCGCGGTATGGACATCACCATTGTGACTACCGCGAACACCGATGAGGAAGGCCGCGCCCTCCTCAAAGGATTGGGAATGCCCTTCCGAGATAATTGAGGCAGTAGCAAACAAGAGGATTATGGCGTCTAACGACACGATTTCAGATATGCTGACGCGCATTCGGAATGCTACCCTTGCGCATCACCAGTCGGTTGATATTCCATCGACCAAAATGACTCGTAGTATTGCGAAGGTTCTTAACGAAGAAGGCTTTGTTGGCGAGACAGAAGAAAGTGGTGAGGGCATCAACCGCAAGATTACCATTGCACTCAAGTACAAAGGTAAGCAGCGGCAGTCTATCATTCGTAACCTAACCCGTGTGAGTAAGCCGGGTCTGCGCGTATATTCCAACCGTAAGGAGCTTCCTAGGGTGCTTGGCGGTATTGGAATCGCGATTATTTCAACCTCTAGCGGCGTAATGACTGATCGTGATGCGCGTCGTCAGGGCATTGGTGGAGAAGTGTTGTGCTACATCTATTAAGCACTCAATTTACCCCTCAATTCCCTATGTACCTTTACCTACAGGAGAACCACAGTGTCTAGAATCGGCAAAAAGCCTGTACCTATCCCCAAAGGGGTCACCGTTACCATTGATGGTCAAAAGGTGACTGTAAAAGGTACTAAAGGCGAGCTTTCGAGAGAATTGCCTGACAGCATTACCTTTGTTAAAGAAGGCGATGAAATTATCGTGAGTAAGAAGAGAGATACTCGCGTAGCGCGTCAATGTTTTGGCCTTACCCGTACGCTGATAGCGAATATGGTCGAGGGTGTTTCTAATGGTTACGAAAAGAAGTTAGAGATACAGGGTGTTGGTTATAGGGCTTCTTTGCAAGGACAGAAGCTTGTGATGGCTTTAGGCTACAGTCACCCTGTTGAGTTTGATCCTCCACCGGGCATCACATTTGCGGTTGAGAAAAATACAAACCTGACAGTTACTGGCATTGATAAAGAGGTTGTTGGTAATACGGCGGCGAGAATTCGTGCTGCTAGACCACCTGAGCCATACAAGGGCAAAGGGGTTCGCTATGCAGGCGAGCAGATCAGGCGCAAGGCTGGTAAGGCTGGTAAGTAGTGTCGGTAGTTAGGTTCGGTAATTTAGGTAAATAGGTAAGTCGGTTTAAAGACTAAAGAACGATGAAAAGAACCCGTAAAGAATCTACCCGCCGCCGCCACACGCGTGTTCGCCGTCGGGTAAAGGGCACGAGTGAACGCCCTAGACTTGCAATCTTTCGCTCAAATCAGCATATTTATGCGCAGGTCATTGATGATGCTGAGCATAAGACCTTGGCTGCTGCGTCTACTTTGGATAAGGACGTTGGCGTAAAGACGGGCAGTAATGCTGAAGCGGCGGCTGCGGTCGGTAAGCTGGTTGCTGAAAGAGCGATCGCCAAAGACATTTCCCAAGTCGTTTTTGATAGAGGCGGCAACTTGTATCATGGCAGAGTCGCTGCGCTTGCAGATGCGGCTCGTGAAGCAGGTTTACAGTTCTAATTCAGGTACAAAACAAGCACACAACTCGCTTAATAGCTAGGACACATGGCAGATAATAGAGATCGTCGTAACAAGAAGAATAAAAATCGGGAGAAAGATTCCGAGTGGCAAGAGCGCGTCGTTCAAATTCGCCGTGTGACTAAGGTTGTAAAGGGTGGTAAGAAGCTAAGCTTCCGCGCTGTCGTTGTAATTGGCAATGAGAAAGGTCAAGTTGGCGTTGGTGTCGGTAAGGCCAGCGACGTGATTGGCGCGGTGAAGAAAGGCGTTGCAGATGGTAAGAAGCATCTTGTAGAGGTGCCTTTGAACCGTGCTTATTCTATTCCTCATCCTTCTACAGGTGTTGCAGGCGGTGCGCGAGTCTTTATGCGTCCAGCCGCCCCTGGTACTGGTGTAATTGCAGGCGGCGCGGTTCGAGTTGTGCTTGAACTTGCAGGTATTCGCAACATTTTGGCTAAGCAGCTGGGCTCCGATAACCAGCTTAATAATGCTCGTGCGGCTACAGCAGCTCTTGACTCTTTAAGAACGCTTGCTGATGTTGCTGAAGAGCGTGGCATCGCGGTTGACAAGCTATACGCTTAATCGGCTATGTAGCTGAGAAGCTATGCCCTTCGTAAGTACCACCTGAAGAAATTTTGAGTACGGAAGATCCATGAAATTAGATGATGCAAGGCCCAAAGCAGGGTCAAAACGACGTAAGAAGCGCAAGGGACGTGGTATTGCAGCTGGTCAAGGCGCAAGTTGCGGCTTTGGTATGCGCGGTCAAAAGTCTCGCTCTGGTAGCGGTACTCGCCCTGGATTTGAGGGTGGTCAGCTGCCTTTATATCGCCGTATTCCTAAGTTGAAGCACTTTACGATTGTGAACCAAAAGGTTTACACCGTGATTAATGTTAAGGGCTTGGCTGAGTTGCCTGCTAAAAGTGAAGTGACCCTTGAGTCCTTGATGGAGAGCGGCATCATTACGTCCAACGACGGTCCTTTGAAGGTGTTGGGCGATGGCGAAATCTCGACAGCGCTGACTGTAAAGGCTGCGGCGTTTACAAAGTCTGCGAAAGAGAAGATTGAATCGGCGGGTGGTAGCTGCGAAGTTGTTTAGTCTATACGCTTTACCTTTTGTGAAAATAGGTATGTGAAGACAGGAAAGAAGGGAGTAGAGAGTACCGCAGGTCTCCCTACTCCCTTTATTATTAGAGAATACAGAGTTCTTAAGACTAGGTTTTGAAACTATGGTTGTGAGTCAAGGCAAGTCGCCCAGCGCTCAAGAAACGTTTTTGCAAATGGCCCAGGCGGCCGGATTGCGGAGTCGTTTGTTGGTAACAGTGGGCTTATTGATACTAGTTCGGTTAGGGATTTACATTCCTGTCCCAGGTATTGATAGAGCTGCATTTTCCCAGTTTGTTGCTCAAGGCGGCGCGGGCGGCGTGCTTGGCTTTTTAGACATCATTGGTGGTGGCGGTTTGTCTCTGGTTGGCATCTTTGCCTTGGGCATTTTGCCATTCATTAACGCGTCTATCATTATGCAGCTACTGACAGCGGCAATTCCTGCGCTTGAAGATTTGCAGAAAAACGAAGGGGAAGCAGGACGTCGAAAGATTTCTCAGGTCACCCGCTATGTGGCATTTGGCTGGGCGATTTTGCAAAGTACGATGCTTTCTAGCTTCTTGCTGAGGGACTTTGCCTATGACTTTGGGGTGCCTTTTGTCGTTGAAACTGTGCTGGCGTTGACGGCTGGCTCTATGTTTGTGATGTGGGTAGGTGAGCTGATTACTGAGCGTGGCTTGGGAAATGGTGCATCACTGCTGATTTTCTTGAACATTGTGTCCTCTTTGCCTCGGGTTTTGGGCGAGACCGTTGACTTAGCTCAGAACGGTGATCGCTCTACTATTGGCGGCATTGTCATTCTTTTCTTAGTCTTTATTGCAACCATTATTGGTATCGTTTTTGTCCAAGAAGGTACCCGCCGGATTCCGATTGTGTCGGCACGTCGTCAGGTTGGTCGTAAGCTCTACCTAGAGAAGAGCAATTACTTGCCTCTACGTCTGAACCAAGGGGGTGTAATGCCCATCATTTTTGCGTCTTCAATGCTTATCATTCCGCTAACGCTGGTGGATTTGGTTCGAAACCCAACGTTTGCGAACTTTATGGGGCAGAACTTTACAGCCACTTCGCCGCTGTACATTCTGACGTATTTGGTGATGATTGTATTTTTCAGTTACTTCTATGCTTCGTTGGTAGTCAATCCCGAAGATATGTCTCGTAACTTGAAGAAAATGGGCGCAAGTATTCCTGGAATTCGCCCTGGAAGGGCTACAACGGCCTACATTTCTAAGGTGCTTAACCGACTAACGTTTCTGGGTGCCATTTTCTTAGGCTTGGTTGCTGTAGTGCCTAGTTTGGTGGAGAGTGCGACCCGTGTTTCTACCTTCCAAGGTTTTGGGGCGACTTCTCTATTGATTCTGGTGGGTGTGGCTATTGACACGGCGAAGCAGATTCAAACCTATGTAATTTCTCAGCGCTACGAAGGGATGGTGAAAAGCTAATGACGCGACTTATTTTTCTGGGTCCACCAGGGGCTGGTAAAGGAACGCAGGCAAAGAAGCTATCTGAAGGCTGTGAAGTTCCACATATTTCCACAGGCGATATTTTGCGGGCAGCCGTTAAAGCAAAGTCTGAACTAGGCCAGAAAGCGGAAGGCTACATGAGTGCGGGAGAATTGGTGCCCGACGAGCTGATTTTGGATTTGATTCGTGAGCGTTTGAGCCAAGATGACACCACGAATGGGTGGTTGTTGGATGGATTTCCTCGTAACGTTGAGCAAGCTGAGTTTTTGTCAGGCTTACTGGATGAAATTGAGCAGTCTTGCGACTGTGTGATTAATTTGGAAGTTCCGGATGATGAACTTGTAGAGCGGATGTTGGCGCGAGGGCGCGCAGACGACCAGGAAGATGTGATTCGCAATCGCCTAGAGGTCTATCGAGAACAAACTGAGCCGTTAGTGACTTTTTACCAGGGTAAGTCCTTGTTGCAGTCAGTAGATGGTGCGCGAACGATGGAAGAAGTGACGGCTGAATTGCATAAGATTGTCAAAGGCGATGCCTAATTATCTTTGAGACCTAGTCATGAGAATCGGAAATCTGTCCTTTATAGGTTCTGGTTTCCGATTCTCTTCTATAGAGGAGAGTTGCTACTCTTTGGTTAGCAATATAAGGTAGCAGTATATTTATCTGCGCAAGAGAGGAACGAACAATTTGTCTAAACAAGATTTGATCGAAATGGAAGGGACGATTACTGAATCGCTTCCCAACGCAATGTTTCGAGTTGACCTCGATAACGGGTTTAATGTGCTTGCACATATCTCTGGTAAGATTCGCCGGAACTATATCAAGATTTTGCCAGGCGATCGCGTGAAAGTAGAACTCACGCCTTACGACCTGACCAAGGGCCGAATTACTTACCGCTTAAAGAAGCCAAGATAGCTCTACTAGACCGTTTTAGTAGAATCATTTTTTTAGTGCATGGGAAGCTTACGTTTTCTCATGCATCTTTTTTATGCCAAAAATAAAATCATTTATAGCAATCAATCGGTTGACTCTTTTATCTGAGCTGACTCTTTTGCCGCAACACAGCATTGAAGTGCATGCGATGAGGGAGGGGGTTAATGCGTTGCCTTAATTTGCGCGAGGAGAGGCTCTCCGCCGAATCGAACAACGTCTGTGCAGGGCAGGCTGGTGGCTTTGGTGATGGCAGCGATCGCGCTCATGGCTTCTCGCTCACTTAATCCAAATGTATTTAATGCAATGCCTGTAACCTTGGCAGGGATGAACGTTCCACCTGCTGTTGTGACAGTTTCGTATAGGTTCACAACCTCAGCAATGGGTGGAATCTTAAAGTCTGGGAAGTGCTGAATATGAGTGAGATTAGCTTTGTGCACCAGAATTAGGTGCGTGGGCTGACTCCCTCGAATCAATGGCAGGGTGGCTGTAGAGGCCGGATTGAGGAGTGAGCCTTGGCCCTCAATAAAGAGAATGTCGTGATGGGGGCCATGTTCGAGAAGGCTCTGCTCGACTGCGCCGGATGCGTAGTCCACACGAATGGCGTCGAGAGGCATGCCTGCTTCTCCAAGCATCAGCCCGGTTTGTCCGGTGGCAATCAGCTTAGATCGTAAGCCTTTGACTTTAGCGGCTCGGTTCAGTTCTATGCTGGTGGACATTTTTCCGACGGCCATGTCAGTGCCGACGGTGAGAACGCGATCGCATTTTAATAATCTCGCTTTTCCACTCCCGACAGTTAAATTCTCCGGCTCTTGTCGCATGTCCCATACCCAGCGACCGGGCTGAATATTGTTAGCGACGTCTGGATCCTCATTCATCGGTGTATGTAGACCGTTCATCACTGAAAGACCTGCGTTCACCGCCTGCTTGATTTCTGCATATTGAGATTTAGGCAATTGGCCGCCGGAAGGCGCTAAGCCAATTGCCAGCACCGTAGGATTGAATGCTAAGGATTCTGCAACTGACTTTACAACGGGGATCTCTCGATTGATGCCTGTGATTGCTTTAACGGATTCTCCTGTTGCGGTTTCATCTATAACTGCGGCAATAGGATGTTGGCTATAGCGTAGGAGAGAAATGCCAGTTTTACCTTTAGCCCCTTTGAGGCCGTTGTGCATGAATATGGCAATACGATCTTCAGGTTTGAGCATGACGAGAAAGCCCTAGTCCAGGCTTCATGTTGGGGATGAATGTGCCGTTTTTTAACTGCGAGCCATTGAATGGATCATCCTTGAGATTGAAGTGGCTGTCTAGGTCTAAATGATTAGCTAATGGTGAGAGATGGGAAAGAGCGGTGTTGGATATGGCGCTATCTGAGTAGCAGCCAAACATGACTTGTAATCCGCAGGCGTGTGCGGTGTGAATCATTCTTTGTGCTTCGCTGAGGCCGCCACATTTCATCAGCTTGATGTTAATACCGTGTATGCAGTGAGCCAGTCTGGGAATGTCTGCACCTGTGAAGCAGCTTTCATCGATAAAGATCGGTAAAGGTGATTTTTTGTAGAGTTCAGGGAGCTGATGGTCATCGGCAACTGCCAAAGGTTGCTCTAAATAGGTCACGCCGCGCGTGTGTAACCAATGTGCCATTGATATTGCACCTTGAAGCGTCCAGCCGCCGTTGGCATCGATGCTGACCTTTGCACCCTTGGGCACCTCAGCTAAGACAGCTTCGAACATGGCTTGGTCGGCTGCGATGCCTGAGGGGCTGCCTAGCTTGACTTTGACAGAAGCGACTTGCTGCTGAGCGCACCACTTTTGGAGGCGAATGGCTGCCTCTGATGGTGAGCTAATGCCGACGGTGACAGCTGTGGGGGTAATGCGATCGCAATCTAATCCCCATAATTTCCAAAGCGGTAGCTCCGCAAATTTTCCTAGCCAATCGTACATGGCGACATCTATTGCAGCCTGCGCTGCTGAGCAAATGTTCGCCTTGCGTAATAACGATTCAATTGCCTGACGTTGCAGTGGATGGTACTGGGTTAGCGCTGCAGAGATTTCGTTGAGATCGCGCTCTATTTGTTCAGTGGTTTGTTGCTTGCTGCCAATTGAAAATGGCGTTCCTTCCCCCCATCCTTCAATCCCATCTGCTCGTATGCGCAACCATAGGTTCGTGGAACCGGCCGTGGTGCCTCGGCTAATGGTGAGGGGAACGCGCTTATGAACAGTGAACGGCTGAACCTCGATTTGCATGGGCTACCTCGATTAGATTGCCGTCTGGGCTAGGACTGTACACCGATAGAATAGGGCCTAATGTGCCTGTGCGCTGAGGAGGGGCTGCGATGATAGGAATTTGTAAAGATTGCAGATGTCCGATGACGACCAGGGGATGGACGACCAGGGGATGGGCGACCAGGGAGGAACGATCTAATACCGTTATTTCTGCATCAGAGAAAACGAGACGACGCGCTATTTTTTGCTCAAGTGAAGGCGATCTTCAATAAGCTGATTGACTTACTTCATTGATTACTGAAGCTGAGTTTTAGAAACGATACGCGTCTTTTTGCGATCGCTCTCTGACAAATCCTGCCCTGCTTGCAGAACCGTTGCGTTCTCTTGCAGCACTGTCGCTGCATTGGTATCGCCCATTTGAATCGCTGTGTTGGCCGCCGATTGCAGCATGGTGACTGCGCCTTTGCGATCACCCGCTTTTAGCTTATCTTCTGCAATCTGCGTCTGCCGATACTTCGCAAGGGCCAAAATATTTTGCTGCACGCCAGCATCCACCGCAGGCACATAGGAATCTTGGGCTTCAATATTGATGGGAAAGACTTCTGTGGACTGGGCACTGACGCCCGCAGCAGGATCATCGTATGTGACAGAAACCTTGGCAATAGTTGCTGTACTGGCCGTAAGCTGCGGCACGTATAGGTTCATTAGCACAACGCGCGGTTCGTCTTTCATCAGATCGCCGATGCGGATGATCGCTTCGTTGCCTTCTTGCACGGCGGCGAGTTCAACCGTTTCAGGGGCGACTTGAGCGACCGGTTTCAGATCCGCAAGGCGGGTGCCGTCTGTGAGTTCTAGGTTGAGGTAGGCGTTGGTAAGGCCAACAGATTGGATACGGGTGAAGAGGCGCCCGAAGATGGCGATCGCCTCTTCAGCATGCTCAATGTAATTTAAGGAACCACCGCCTGCATCGGCAATGTTTTCCAGCACGTCCTGGTTCCAATGATCTCCAAAGCCCAGGGTACTCACCGTTAAGTTATAGCCAGTGGCTACATCTGCGAGCTTCATAGCCCGGTCGTTATCGCCGTGTTCGTTTTCTCCATCTGTGAGAAGCAAGAGTTGGGAAATGCGATCTTCTTTGCCATCTGCAAGCTGCCCAATCCCAAGCTTAAGGCCATCGTCTATGCAGGTGCCGCCGCCCGCTTTAAGGCTACTAATTTTGTCTTTGATGGCAGCGAGGTCTGTGGCGAGCTGATTAGAAATGAGGACTTTGGCCTTGTGATCGAACGTGACGATGGAAATGCGATCGCGCTCTGTCAGCCGATCCACTAATTTAATTGCCGCCTGCTTGACCGTCTTCAAAGGGGTGCCGCCCATTGACCCGCTCACATCCAACACAAAGCAAATATTCAAGGGGGCTTGGACACCTTCGCCGCCAGCGCTGAGGGACACCGACAGTTGGCGCTGAGTGGTTTCTTGGTTTTTGGGGATATGGGCATCACTGAGCGCCCAAGTTAAACCTACTTTCATTTGCGATCGCTCTCCTAACAGATGGCCACTGGCTTGCAACAGGTCTCTGGTTTGCAACATACAGCCAGCCCGTCGCCATTAAGTCGCCATTAAACAAATGATTGCCCAAATCAACAAATCTGTATCAATGCGCATCATCTTCTAACAGACATCAACATGGTAATGCCGAATTTCTGAAAGACATATTTTCTGTCAAGACATCATTTTAGGGGTTGGGTAATCCGCCACTTAGCCGAAACCCCAGCGCACCGCACGGAGTTCGCTTGCGAGCTACTATGGAAAACATATTAATTGACTCTTCAGTTGCGATCCCTTATGAGTTCTCCCATCAAGGCTATGCAGGCTCCCTACGGTGGAGGCGGCGCAATGGCCTACAAGACGCCACCGCCAGATTTGCCCTCACTGCTACTTAAAGAGCGCATCGTATATCTTGGGACGCCGCTCGTATCTTCTGATGACTTCAAGCGTCAAATGGGTGTAGATGTGACCAAGCTCATCATCGCGCAGCTACTTTATCTAGAGTTTGACGATCCAGATAAGCCCATTTTCTTCTACATCAACTCCACAGGTACTTCTTGGTACACCGGCGATTCGGTTGGGTTTGAAACGGAAGCCTTTGCCATTTGTGACACACTCAAATACATCAAGCCGCCCGTACACACCATCTGTCTTGGTCAGGCAATGGGGACGGCTGCCATGATTTTGTCGTCGGGGGCGAAAGGGTCACGTGCGAGCTTGCCCCATGCCACCATCGTCCTGAATCAAGCTCGATCTGGTGCCAGAGGCCAAGCCACAGATATTCAAATTCGTGCGGAGGAAGTGCTCGCTAACAAAGCATCCTTCCTAGATATTTTGTCCAGTAATACAGGACAGACCAAAGAGAAGTTAGATAAAGACACCGACCGGATGTTCTATCTCACACCAGAAGAAGCCAAAGAGTACGGCTTAATTGATCGGGTGTTAAGCAGCACCAAAGACTTGCCCACTCAGATTCCAGCAGGGGTTGTGTAACTATGTCCGTTGACGGAATTCTTCGCGTTCCCTACAACATTCCGGGCAGTCAGTCTTGGCAATGGGTCAGCGTTTACACTCGTATGAGTCAAGAGCGCATCCTCTTTATTAACCAGCCTTTGACGGATGGGGTGGCCAATTCGATTGTTTCATCCCTGCTGTATCTGGATTCGGAAGATAACAATAAACCGATTTATCTCTATATCAATTCGGTGGGTGATCCGGTGATGATGGGCCAAGCTGATGCTTCTGCAGGTATGGTCTCTATTCGTGCTGGCCTCGCGGTATATGACACGTTGGCCTACATCAAATCGGAAATTATCACGGTTTGTTTAGGCACGGCCTATGGCATGGCAGCGGTGTTGCTGTCAGCCGGTACTAAAGGTAAGCGCGCTGCGTTGCCCCATACGAGTTTGGCGCTGACTCACCCTCAAACGTTGACGCGAGGGCAGGCGACAGATATTGAGTTAGAAGCTGAACAGGTGCTAGAGAAGCGGAAGCTGATTCAGCAAATTTTGGCTAATAACACAGGGCAAAGCCCAGAAAAAATTTCGAAGGATATGGAGCGGATGTTTTATCTGTCGCCAGCAGAAGCTAAGGACTATGGTCTGATTGATCGGGTCGTTGAAAACCCTAAAGCTTCTTAGCGGCTTTATACGTCATTAGTTTCTATGCGTATTAGTCAATGCCATTAGTCAATCAAAGCTAAGGCAGTCGTTCCTCTTATCACAGCGGTCTAGCTATAGACCTCACTCTCATTACAGACCTAACACAGCAGACCTAACACAGCAGACCTATGCCTATCGGAACTCCTAGTGTCCCCTATCGCCTTCCTGGTGGTACTTACGAACAGTGGATCGGAATCTACGAGCGCCTATTTCGTGAGCGCATCATCTTTTTGACTGAAGAAGTGGATGACGGCATTGCTAACGCGATTGTGGCGTACATGCTGTATCTCGATTCTGAGGATAATACCAAGCCGATTTATTTATACATCAATTCGCCAGGAGGCTCGGTTACAGCGGGCATGGCGATTTATGACACCATGCAGTATATCAAGTCTGAGGTGGTGACTATTTGTGTGGGCTTAGCGGCGAGTATGGGCGCGTTCCTGCTTAACGCTGGTTCCAAAGGGAAGCGATTGGCGTTGCCCCATTCGCGCATTATGATTCACCAGCCTTCGGGTGGGGTAGGGCGATCGCAAGCGACAGATATTGAGATTGAGGCCACTCGCATCGTTCAAGTTCGTAAGGATTTGAATGAGCTGATGGCGATGCATTCTGGGCAAGATATCCAGAAAATTGAGAAAGATAGTGACCGTGATTTCTTTATGTCGGCAGAAGAAGCGAAAGAATATGGTCTAATTGACCGTGTAATTGAAGAGCGTTTACCTGCTTAAGATCTGTTGTGAAGGGTTTGCTGTGAATTTGGCTCGACACTACCGAACGTTAGGATTGCGTCGAGGGGCCTCCTCTCGTGACGTGAAGGATGCCTACCGAATGCTGGTAAGGCAGTATCATCCGGACATCAATCCTGACGAGGCTGCTGTCGAGCAGTTCATTAAAATCAACGATGCCTACACGATTTTGTCTGAGTCTATTCAGGCGAGTGAGCAAAAGCGCCGAAGGGCGGTTGTGCAGGTGCAAGAAGAGCTAATTGTTTCGTCCGATGTTGTCCATCAAGAGGTTACGCAGAAGGCGGAGCGGTCTGCTCGCGTTACGGTTAGCGACGAAAAAGCAGGGTTTAACAGTCGCTTGCAAAATATTCGTTTAACGCTAGAAAAGCTAGGCTTTGATGCCTTTGCAGAATCTGATGATGCGATGGCGGCAGAGGGTGAACGAGCAGAGGGTGAACAGGCAGAGGGTGAACAGGCAGAGGCTGCCCAGAAGGCTAAAGCGTATGTAGCCCAGCCTTCTGGCATGGAAAAGAATTTAAAGCAGGATACCTATCAGCAGCTCAAGGGTTTGCTGCGGCAGCAGAAGTTTCCTCGGGCGATCGCGCTTGTCGAGGGGCTGGCTCATCGAATGCCGCAGGATTCTGAAATTGTGCAATGGCAGGCCATTGTTTATCAGCGTTGGGGCCGCAAACTTATTAGTGAAGGGCAAACGCAGAAGGCCCGAATCTATCTCAAAAAAGCGTTACGGACTGATCCGAATAATCGCTCTTTGTGGCGCGAAGTGAATCGTGACTTTTGGCAGCTAGCTAGTTTGGGCAATTGACTGACGCTGTCATCCCGAACCGTTGAACGCGTTTGGTTGGAATGGCCTAATGTTTAATTCTGCTATTGTCGAAGCTGTGGCAAAACGTTTCCACCCCAGACTTTGAAATATAAACGGCTACCGGAAGTGCAATAAGTGCTGGACAGTCTGTATTTTGACTGAGGTGGTCGATCAGTGGCCTGAGTTGATTCGCCTCTATGGCTTGACGAAACTGACGCTGACAGGCGATATGTCGGTAGCGTTTGCTAAAGCTAGAAAGCCACTGTTCATTAGAGTCAGGTTCTTGCCCAGAGCGAAGTGCTAGAGAAATTGCGGCATCTTCTATGTCTCCGTCACAGTCTTCTATTTCTTGCAGCGCATCTAATGCCTTTGGATAATCGCCAAGGCGAGCTTTGAGCTGAGCGATGTCTTCAGGTGTTAGGGCGATCATGGTCTTAACCAGTGGCGTGGACGGATAGGGCTGTGACTGACGGATTAGTTAGCTGCTTATAGTACTGGAAAGGCGCTGATAAAACCATTGTTCGAAGCGATCGCCCCAAGCCGACAACGAATATTTGGCTTCTGCTTGCTTTCTACATTGCCGTCGGTCGATATCAGTAATGTGCGCGATCGCCTCACATAATCCGTCTACGCTATCGGGTTGCACGAGCCACCCTGTTTTGCCATCCTGGATAATTTCTGTTGGGCCGCCCCGTGCGTAAGCAATCACAGGCACACCACAAGCCAATGCCTCAATCGCAACGATGCCAAATGCTTCTATCCAACGAGGCGTCATGAGCAACGCTTGCGCCTTGCCTAAGCGTTGCTGTAGCTCATCACGAGATACAAAGCCTCTGTACTCAACATCAGCAGCCGATTGGGTAATTTGTTGCTGAATTTCGGCCCAGTAATCGATATCCTCTATTTTTCCAAATATCTTCAAAGGCTTTTGACTCAGAACCGATGCACGAATGGCATCTTCTAGTCCTTTCTCCGGTGAGATTCGACCAACCCAACCCAGGAACCCGTTCGGTTTTTCACAATATTGATAGTGATCTATGTCCAGACCGCCGCTCAGAATCGTCCAATCTTTGGCGGCTGTGTGTGGAAAGGTCGCAGCCTGTGCCTGGGTGTAAGCGCCTAAAGCATGTGGATATTGAAAAGCCATGGTCTCAACGGCTTGATCCATTGCATTTGTTAAAGAGCCCATACTAACGAAGTGAGCGATGGGCGTGGTGAAAAAAGGGGTGAGATAAAACGGTAGCCAGTCGTAGGCAAAGTTAACGAGCAGGTCATAGCAGGCTTGCATTTGCCTACCATAGTCCCAAAGGCCCGCAAGGGCTGAACTGGTCACCATCGGGGCCGAGCGTTTCTGACTTTGTGCAGTGGTTTGCCAATCGCCAGGGATTTGTACCACGTCTACATTTTTATGCTGAAACGGTAACGCTGAAAAAGAGGGCGCAGCGACTGTTACTCGATGGCCGCGTTTAGCAAGTTCTTTGGCGAGGTACGTTACCGTAAACTCTAGGCCACCGCCAAGCCCAGACCCTAACGGCCCAACAGGCGTGGATAGAAATAGCAAACGCAATGACATGCGCTGATTTTAGTTGTAGATGATTTATTCGGTAAATAATTGATTTGGCAGATAGTTTATTTATCGGATAAATTACCTTGCAAATGCTTTAAGACGGCTTGAGTGATGATAAGGCTAAAGCCTCATTACAAACCTTGCTGAGAAGATCGACGCAAGGATGCTTCGCTGGAGAGTAGATCGATGGGCGGTGTGGGATTGTTGTTACCAGCAAAGGAACGTACGTTGGCATCAATATCTTGAGTACGCCGGATGCGGCTGAGCTGCTCAAGTGCCCAGGAAGCTGTTTGACGCACTTCTGGGTCTTCATCTTCGGTTGCGTGACCTAGCATTTGGCTGATTTGTACAACGAGGTCGTAGACGCGAGTGAGGTCGCGGATGGCATTTTTGCGCACTTCGGGGTTGCTGTCTTGGAGGGCGATCGCCAGTGCCTTACTCATCGGCTTCAGGGAGCGAATGCCAATTTCTGACAGTGCGGCCAATACCAAGCTTTTTTCCTTAGAATCTGCATCGACCATCGCATCGACCAAGGGCTTCATGGCCACAGAGTTGCCCCGTTGCCCTAACTCCCAAATCGCCTTGCGACGGCGCGCTGGGTCTGGATTGCGCAGATCCCCAATTAGCCCATCAATGATGTCTACTGGCGTTAATGGTGAGGTTCCGCCCATTTGTCCCATCATTGGGGTGTTGGCATGAGGTGCGGCCAGTGGCGAGTTACCATTGCCTAAATTTTCTGGTGCTGCGTACGTTGCATTGGCGGTGGCAGGGGGTGTCTCGGTTGGGGGAAAGGCGGTGCTAGCTGATGTTACGTCACGGCTCGGAGCATTATTTGGTGCGCTGTTGGGCTGGTTCGCGATAGGTTCTATTTCGCCCCAATCCCCTTCGTCGTCGGCATTGTCTTTGTCTTTATTGGCAATGAAAAAGCCGATCCCGAAGCTGGCAAGGACGGCGACTAAGCCCAGACTTAATCCGAAAATTCTGCTAAGCCCACCTTCTCCTTCGGAGATGACCGCATCAGTGGTTTCTCCTTCCGCTGGTAACTCGCTGGCCGTAGGCGCCGTCTCTGGCGCATTTCCCTGAGGATTAGCCTCAGCCACGGCTGCATCTGTACCTGTTCCTATGGCCGTTTCACCGATAACGTCACTCGTTGCGAGCTGAAGCTGCTGCCATGTTTCATCGTTCAGGCTTCCCGTTTCGCTCAGCTCCGCATCTGCTTGGAAGGCCCTAACTGCTTGCTCGGTGGCTAAACCGTAAATCCCATCAACTGTGCCACTGTAATAGCCGCCTGCTTGTAGACGAAGCTGAAGAGCCTTGACCGCCTCTCCACGAGAATTAATGTCTAGCCCGCCGGTGACTGCGCCTGCATTCGCACCCCCGGAGGCTTGGGCAATGATAAATGATGCCTGTGAAGAGGCAGGGTGCGATCGCGTTAAAGCTGCGGTTCTATGTCTGTCAGTTGCTGAAGCGCTTTTGTACGTCTCTATCGCTGAAGCGCTTTTGTACATCTCTGTCGCTGAAGCGCTCTTAATCGTACTTAGCGTTGTCCCTGCTGAAGTGCCTAGAGTGGCCATACAGGTTAACAGTACTAGGGTAGAACGCTGGATCATTGCCATTACCTAATTTATCGTTTGAGATTCTATCGACTCGAATGGGGGGATGTCTTGAAGCTAGAAATGATTCCAGAATTTCTCTGAGCTGCCTGAGGCGAACCGTCAGCTCAATGGACTGAAGAGTACTACACCGTATTTGAACCAAAATTCGGACAAATCGGGAAATTCCTTAGGAACTACGACTATCAGATTCAGGGTGCCCTATCAAAATGCGTTTCTGTAAAAGAGGGCGAATAAAAAATAAGCCAGCAAACGCGTTTGAGTTGGGTATGCCTTCATAGAGAGGCGTCTTTACCTGCGGTTAGTAAGACGCTCTGATACCAGGATAAAACGCCTGAGCTAATGAAAGAGTGACGATAGCAACATCTGAGACTAAAACTGTATCCGTATGAATGAACAGAGGCGCTTTAGTCTGTGTGCTTGATCACATCCTATCGTAGGTACCTGATGGCTTAGTTTATCAAGCTCCGGAGTTCTTCAGTTCTTTATAGTTACCTTCTGTAGGTTTACGTATATTTCTTGATTTGTCCGGTATCAAGTTTTGGGTGATCGTATATATGTGGCGGTTTTCCTCAGTATTTCTGAGGAGGAACTTGATCTAAGACATCTGTTTGAGATACCTCAGGTGAAGTGTCGGTATGGGGCCTTATCTCGGAGTCTGCGGTGTTCTGGCTGTCAGCTGCTGGGGGGCAGAGGCGCTGCAGTAAACGGTTATGGGGGGATTGCTGCGTTATCCAGTTAGCTATCTGGAGTCTGCGGTTGATGAGATAGATACTGATTAATGTGAGGATGACCCCACACCACTGCAAGGTACTCAAGCTCTCAGAGAGTAAGATTGTGCTGAAAAGCAGGGCAAAAACGGGGGTGAGAAAAGTTAGGGCGCTGAGGCTTGTGAGGTTCCCTTGGGCTGCAATGTAGAAGAACACACCGTAAGCAATCGCGCTGCCGAAAATAGTTGCGTAGCTAATTTCTAATAAGCCGGGTAGGGAAATGTTTTGCCAAGGCAGAGCGTGTATCTCATCAGAAGCTTCAAGGGCGCTAGAGATAGAGACCGCCATCAGCGGCAGTCCGCCCAGCACCATATGCCACCCTGTCGCGGCAACCGGATCTGCCCAGCGGACGACATAGCGAATCAAAATAGTGCCAAGGGCCATGGATAACGCCGCCATTAGCATTAGCCATTCACCCTGCTGAAAGAGTCCTGACCAGATCTCTTGCTCGAAAACGAGAATCGGATTTTGCCCTTGGAAAAATCCAATAATCCAATCATCTGGAAGGCCGATACAGCTAATTCCAAGCAGCCCGATTAAAAGCCCGATCCAACCAATTAGCCCGATCCACTCTTGGAAAAGGAATCTAGCCATCACGGCAACGGCCAGCGGTTGTGAGTCAATCATTACTGAACCCAGCCCGGCACCTGTCCGCTCTAAGCCCTTGGCTAAAAAGCCTTGAAATAGGGTGCCATCTACCAATGCAAACAAGCTGATCCATAGCCAAGCTCTCCATCCTTTAGGTTGCTGCCGACCTAACAGGGCAGACACCAGAACGACAAGTAAGCCCGCTGGTACCAGCCGAATGCTGGCGAGGAAAAGAGGGGTGGTTTCATTCATGACGCCTTTCATGGCGACCATGGCGGTGCCCCAGAGGAAGAAGGGCGCAATGAGCACCAGCGGATTGGAGGCTAGTTTGGGCAGCGGCGACGGTAAGGGGATACGAGGCGCGTTGCTAGTGACAGTATTGGGCGTAGACGGATGATCCATAGCGGAAGACAGTATCGGCGCGGGTAGGGCAAGCCGTATACTTACCTTAAAGTAATGTAAAGCAAAGTGCAGGGGGAGATCTCTGAATAGAGAGGTTTCTTGCTGTATGTTGTGAGTCGCTTTGCTTGTTTTTGCAGCTGTCGTTTTGTACCTGTCGTTTTAACCTGTGGATTTTTATGATTTGGCCTTTTAAGCCTCGCTATCGCAAACAAGTGGCTCGAATTGAGATTTCTGGGGCGATCGCAGGCGCGACTCGAAAGCGTGTATTGGACGCTTTGGAAGAAGTCGAAGAGAAAAAATTTCCGGCTTTACTATTGCGGATAGATAGTCCTGGCGGCACAGTGGGTGACTCTCAAGAAATCTATAGTGCGCTTCGGAAACTGCAAGAAAAGGTCAAAATTGTCGCTAGCTATGGCAACATTTCTGCTTCTGGCGGAGTGTACATTGGCGTAGGCGCTAATCATATTGTCTCTAACCCAGGGACTATAACCGGTTCAATCGGTGTGATTTTGAGAGGAAACAACCTAGAGAAGCTGCTAGATAAAGTGGGGGTTTCTTTTAAGGTGATTAAGTCTGGCCCCTACAAAGATATTTTGTCGTTTGATCGGCCTTTGACTGCTGAAGAAGAAGGGATTCTGCAAGAGCTGATTGATGTTAGCTACGGTCAGTTTGTGCGTACAGTGGCCGAGGGCCGTAACTTAACGGAAGAGGCTGTGCGGAAGTTTGCCGATGGACGTGTGTTCACTGGGGAGCAGGCATTGACCATGGGCATGGTGGATCGTCTGGGCACAGAAGACGATGCGCGGCGCTGGGCGGCTGAGCTGGGGGGATTAGATCCGGACAAAGCGGAGTGCTACACCTTCGAAGAAAAGAAGCCTTTGCTGAGTCGGGTGTTATCCGGCAGTCGGTTTGATGCGAGTGTGTCTGCGAGTGGATGGGCGTTATTGCCGAAGCATATGCCTGCGACGATGTCGCGTCTTGATTTTGAGATGGAGACGAATGGTTTGCCGTTGTGGATGTATCAACCCCCAGGTATGTAGGATTACTGCTTAGGGGGGCGTGAATCCTGTGGGATGCTCTGCGAGTGGTTAAATATAGAGCATGACGTGAGTAGCAAAGGAAGAGAGCGTTGTGGACTGGCAGAGTGTTAACTGGCAGGATGGGGACTGGCAGATCAGAGCTATTCGGGGGGCGACCACCGTTTCTGAAAATTCGGCTGAGGCGATCGCAGAAGCCGTGACTGAGATGTTGGATGATGTGGAGTCGCGGAATCAGCTGGATCCTACCCAGATTGTGAGTGTGACCTTTTCAGTGACTCGAGATTTGGATGCTATTTTTCCGGCTGCGATCGCCCGCAAGCGACCTCATTGGGATAGTGTGCCTTTGTTAGATGTGCAGCAGATGCATGTGAATGGCGCCCTTGCTCGCTGCATTCGATTAATGATGTATGTGCCGCTTTCCGTGCAACAAAGTGATGTGAGCCATGCCTATATGAGAGGCGCTCGAAGTCTGCGTCCAGATTTGTGTTTGACGACGGACGCTTGAAATATGAGCTAGGGATATATGCCAATGAGTGGGATGTGCAGATAGTGGCATGTGCTGCCTATATGCTGTAGAAACTATAGGCCGTAGAAACTATATGTCGTATGAGACCTATCTCTCTAACGTTGCGATTTCTATGGCTGCCGGGATAGGCGCACTGAAAGCTACAAAAACAACGTGCTTGTAGGCTAGAACTAGCATATTTACGTTCAAAAGCCCTGCCATCTTAGATGGCAGGGCTTTTGAACGTTGGAGTGTCTCTATCTGTTGATCTAAGTGTCTTTACTCGATTTGTGATGGAAACGGATGCCTAGAAACAGGTCATACATAAAGCCGAGAAAATCTTTGGTCTGCATGAGCCCTAGAGATTGGGGAGAACCCTTCTCATCTAGCAATGGCTTCATGAGTTCGTAAGTGGGCTTGTACTTGTACCAAGGAATAGAAGGCCATAGGTGATGAACTAAGTGATAGTTCTGACCCATGATGAGGAAATTAAGAATTCGACCCGGATAGACCCGAGCATTTTTCCAGCGGTGCTGGGTTTTGAAGGGGCGATGGGGTAAGTAGTCAAAGAAAAGCCCCAGTGCCAAGCCTACTACCAGCGCAGGCGCAAACCAGTAATTGAACAAATAGTCGATAAAGCCGAAATGAACGGCAGCATACACAAAAAGACCTACCGCTAGGCGGCTGAGGAACCATTCCAACAGCTCATATTTTTTCCAAAGACGCCTTTGGAAAAAGTAAACCTCATGGTAGAAGAAGCGAGCTGCGATCAGCCATAAAGGCCCGCCTGTAGATACAAAATGATCGGGATCATTTTCAGGGTCGTTTACGTGTGCATGGTGCTGCAAGTGCACTCGCGTAAAGACTGGAAAGGTAAACCCAAGCATGAGTGCGCTGCCGTGGCCGAGCGCTGCATTGATAATGGGGTTGCTGTGCGCCGACTTGTGGGAAGCGTCGTGAATGACGGTTCCTGCTAAGTGCAGTGCAAGCGTATTAAATACAAAACAGCACCAGCTGGGCCAGTGCCAAACAAAATATCCAACTGTTGAAAGACTAACAAGCGAGACAGCCCCGACAAAAATGAACAGATTGGGGCTAAAGCCACCATCTGCATCCAGAAACCGCTTAGGGACTCTCCGGGTAACTGCCAGAGGCTCAACTGCCACCGACACCATTACATACGCTCCTACAGACCACGTTCTTCGGTAGTATACGCTACCTGAGATGAATAATAAAGTTTTATGACATTGTCTGAACGTATTTAAACGTTGTGAAACATGCCTTTTAAGCCACGTTTGGTATGCGTTTCAGCGAATTTTAATAGGGTCTGAAAAGAGTATTACATAGAGAAAATACTCATTTAGGATATTGCGATCGCACTTACCTTCAGATGGGCAATTTATATTTCTCTGTGAGATAGCGTCAATCCCGCTCAAAATTTAGGCTGATAGGCTTTCCACGTAGCTAGCGTTTAGTTCGCCTTAGCTCATGTTGCCCGGAACTGACTCGGTTCTGTTCTAAAACATTTTGGCGTTTGAGAATGCTTTGGCTTCAGCAGTCTTTTGCTGGGCTGTTTGATTTGTGCTTGATTTATTTTTTGGAGGAAATAAGTTCCTGGCTATTTTAGGGGCCTGTTTCTACTTTTTCTATCGTCGTTATTTCCTTTTGAGAGAGATTAAAAGCAGTGCCTTATTTACGTAGGTATTTCTTGTGCCCAGAGTGCTTGAGCGTAGCGCTTTTGAGGGGCTTCTGAGAAAGCTTTCGCCTTGTAGCGGGCCTCGCAATGGTATCGTTTGAGCAGATAATTTCACTTGTATTTTCACTAAACGAAACGTATGCGAGCTGCTGAAGGAAAGGCAAGGCCGATGCGCCCTGCTCTGCGCCGGACTAAAATCGTTGCCACAATTGGCCCTGCCACCGAGAACGCGGATACGCTACGAGCCTTGATTGAAGCGGGGGCAACGACCCTGCGATTAAATTTTTCTCATGGCACCCAGGAGAATCATCAGAAGAACATTAAGCTGATTCGTCAGATTTCTTTTGAACTGAATCAACCCGTGGGTATTTTGCAAGACTTGCAAGGCCCCAAAATTCGATTGGGTAAGTTTCAAGATGGGCCCATCGTTTTGAAAAAGGGTGACAGTTTTGTTCTCACTAGCCGTAAGATCCCTGGTACTCAATCCGAGAGCTCTGTGACGTATGAGCCGCTGGTGGAAGAAGTGCCAGAAGGCGCGACTATTTTGCTAGATGACGGCAAAGTAGAGATGAAGGTGGTGGGCAAAGATATGGCCCAACATGACCTCAAGTGCGAAGTGATTGTTGGCGGTAAACTTTCTAATAGTAAAGGGGTTAATTTCCCAGGGGTTTATCTGTCTATTAAGGCGCTGACAGATAAAGACCGCAAGGATTTGATGTTTGGTCTGAATCAGAATGTGGATTGGGTGGCGCTGAGCTTTGTGCGCAATCCTCAGGATGTGCTCGAAATTAAAGAGCTGATTCAAAATGCAACGAATCGCCGAGTGCCGGTGATTGTGAAAATTGAGAAACACGAAGCCATTGAGCAGATGGACGCGATTTTATCGCTGTCTGACGGTGTGATGGTGGCTCGGGGCGATTTGGGTGTGGAGCTGCCTGCGGAAGATGTGCCGGTGTTGCAGAAGCGTTTGATTGCCACGGCCAATCGCCTGGGCATTCCGGTGATTACGGCAACGCAGATGCTCGATAGCATGGTGGATAGTCCGCGTCCGACTCGCGCCGAAGTTTCTGATGTTGCCAATGCGATTTTTGACGGTACAGATGCGGTGATGCTGTCTAACGAGACGGCCGTGGGTGAGTTTCCGGTGGAAGCGGTGGCCACGATGGCGCGGATTGCTCAACGTACGGAACGAGAGAAACTCAAGCAGAATGCGGCTGATTTGAATACGAGTCAGACGATTCCGAATGCGATTTCCCAGGCTGTGGGACAGATTTCTTCTCAGCTGGGGGCGTCGGCCATTATGACGCTGACGCGCAGTGGCGCAACGGCACGTAATGTCTCTAAATTCCGACCGAAGTCTCCGATTTTGGCGGTGACGCCCCTGGTGGATGTCTCCCGGCAACTTCAGTTGGTTTGGGGCGTGAATCCACTGTTGGTGGTAGATTTGCCTTCAACGACGCAGACGTTTCAGGCGGCGATGAATGTTGCCCAAGAAGATGGCTTGGTGAATGATGGCGATTTGGTTGTGATGACAGCCGGTACTATTCAGGGCGTTTCTGGCTCAACGGATTTGATTAAGGTTGAGATGGTGACAGCGGTCTTGGGGCATGGCCGAGGGGTCGGTGAAGGCTCCGTGAGTGGCCGGGCACGAATTGCCCATGATACGGCGGCGGTTAAGGACTTCCACTCCGGTGAGATTTTGGTGGTGCCCCGTACAAGTGCTGACTACGTGGATGCGATCCGACGAGCCGGCGGCATTATTACGGAGGACGATAGCATAACCAGTCACGCAGCGGTGCTGGGTTTGCGGCTGGGTATCCCAGTTATTGTGGGTGTTGAAAAGGCAACAGAAATTATTCGTAACGGCACTATTGTCACCCTAGATGTGAGTAAGGGAGAGGTTTGTGCCGGAACGAGGAAGCAGTCTGTGGAGCGACAGGTTGCACGGTCTTAACCGTTCTTCCTTAGACCGTTGTGCGTTAGTCGTGGTTGATATTTAGTTGTTAAGCGTTAGCCAGCTAGCGGTTGTAAAAAGCGGGAGAACCGCGATAGATACGATCGCGCTGGTGCGGCGACAAACGGCTTGACCCGTTATGGTTGTTGCTTTGAGCGGCGTTGCTAAACGGGTCACTAAGACCCTGATTCTCAAAGTTCTGGTTGAAGGGGGTTACGAAGGAGTGGCTGGCGCGGTCGTAGGTGAGGACGGAGCCGTCTTCAATGTTGTAGATCCATCCATGGATTTGGACTTCGCTGCTGTGAAGATGCGATCGCACAGAAGGATAGGTGCGTAAGTTCTCAATTTGTGTGAGGACATTTTCGGCTACGAGTGTGGACAGCTTTTCCTTTTTGCCTAAGTGGCTATAGTTCTCTTCGACGAGTTCACGAGTGGCTTCGGTATGCTTTAACCAGTTATAAACAAGCGGCATTTTGTCTTCTAGCTCGCCAACTTGCAACAACCCTTTCATCGCACCGCAGGTTGTGTGGCCGCAGATGACAATATGCTGAATATCGAGCGATTTGATGGCGTATTCGATGGTGGCCCCTTCCCCGCCGTTGGTGGCCCCGTAAGGCGGCACAATGTTACCTGCGTTGCGGATGACAAAGAGATCGCCCAAGTCTGATTGGGTCATGAGTTCGGGCTGTACCCGTGAGTCTGAGCAGGTGATGAAGAGGACTCTGGGATGTTGCCCCTGTGCGAGTTCTTTTAGCAGTGCTTTGTTTTGAGGGACATAGTTGCTTTGAAACTGGCGTAGTCCTTTGATTAAGTCTTTCATGCTCAGACGCTTTTTTTGTTCGTGTGTCTATCGTCTCATATATAGGGTCGCACGTTGGGCGATCGCTTTTCTACTTACACCTATTCACATACCTGACTAGAAACTTAAGCTGAATCAATCACCCTTGTGGGTCGTAAGTTCTGTTTTGTGAGCCATGTTGTTGGGTTGCGTGGTTCCCTGGAAAAGACTGATGAGAGCGCAGTGAAGCTTGCTGTAGGACGCTTATTTTTTGCCCTGCCGATTACTCCCTACCGATTACTCCCTGCCGATTACTCTTTGTTAGTTGCCTAGAGTTAGTTGCACAGATGCACGACGATTCCGCACTCTCCCTTAGATAGAAGTCGTTCTTAGTTGCGTACACTTGTGATGTCAATATAAAAGTTCGCTGATATAACGTCGCTAGATTTCTTTTAGTAAGGCGAGGCTGCGCTTTCGTTTTTATGAAGCATTTATTGTTTATTACAGATAGTGAAGGCGAGAGAGCGGTAGAGCTACAGGCTGCCACTAGCTCTATTGGACGAGACCCCAAAAACTCCATCGTTTTATACTCTTCTGAAGTGTCCCGTCAGCATGCCATCTTTTTAAGAATGACACGGCCTGATGAAAAAGAGCACTCATTTCGAATTACTGATGGTAATTTGCAAGGTAAGCCGAGTACCAACGGATTATTCATAAATGGTAAGCGGTGTACTTCGCAGATTTTGCAGCACGGCGATGATATTGCTTTTGGATCCCAGACTTGTGCTCGCTACGTTGTCAGCGAAAAAGAGCCTGATTTGGAATGGCTGATGTCAGGGAGCGACGAAGCGGTTGAATATATGTCGACGTTGGCGGCTACGCCCATCCCTCATGCTGTAAGGGCTGGTATTAGTGACCTTGACGAATCAACCCTTTCTCGTTTGGCGTCTTTCCCAGAGTTGTTCATTCATCCTATTGTTGAAATCTCTTTAGAGGGAAAATTGACGTATTGTAATCCGCAAGCTATCAAAGAGTTTCCTTCCATTACCACAAAAAAACTGGATCATCCTGTGTTGATGGGGGCTATTGAGGCTGCGACCCAAGCCAGTCGCCCTCAGTCTGTTAGGGAGGTTTCTATTGATGATCGCATTTTTGAACAGTCGCTCAGCTATATTCCACAAAGCGATCTGATCCGTAGCTATTTGGTTGAAATTACGTCGCGTAAGCAGGCTGAAACTGAGCTTAAGACCCTGCATCAGAAGCTAGAAACAGAATACGAGAAAAAGACGCTACAGCTAAATGAGGCTAACAACCGTTTAAAACAAGAACAGACGGCTTTAATTTCTAGCATCGCAACGAATCGAGCATTGCTCAATGCCCTGCCCGATCCGATATTTCGCATTGACCATAAAGGGATATTTGTGAATTTTAAGGCCAATAAGGATCATTCACTGCCCTTTGAACCTAGTCGGTGCCTTAAACGGCATCTTTCGGAGGTCTTTTCTCAAGATGCTGCTGACGATATTCAGGTGTGTATTGTTCAGGCATTAGAAACTGAAACTATTCAGGTCGTTGAGTTTCAGATGCAGGCAGCAGACAGCATTCTTTATTTTGAGATGCGAATAGCACTCAGCGCGCCTAATGAAGTGATGGCTATTGTGCGAGATATTACAGAGCGCAAACGGGGCGAAGCTGAGATTTTGGGTGCGCTTGATCGAGAAAGAGAACTCAACGAAATGAAGACTCGCTTTGTTTCAATGACTTCTCATGAGTTTCGCACGCCGCTTACCACCATTATGTCATCGGCTGAGCTGCTTGAGCGATATAGCGATCGCTGGGATATGGCTAAAAAGACGCAGTATTTGCACAAGGTACAAACGGCTGCTAGGCACATGACTGACCTACTGAATGATGTTTTGTTGATTAATAAAGCAGAAGCTGGGATGGTGAGCTTTTCCCCAGAGTCTTTAGACTTAAAACAATTTTGTCAGGAAATTGTTGAAGAGCTGCAAATTACGACAGATAAGCATCAGCTAGTCATGCTCTGTGAGCTAAGTGATGTTTATGCCTCCATTGATCGTAAGCTGATGCGACATATTTTGACGAACTTATTATCTAACGCCATTAACTACTCCCCTAGCGGTGGGGAAATTTCACTGTTGCTTCAGTCTCAAGAGAACGAGATCATGCTGCGGGTTAAGGACTGTGGCATTGGTATTCCAGAAGAGAGTCAAGCTACTTTGTTTGACTCGTTTGTACGTGGCAGTAATGTCGGTACTATTTCAGGGACAGGTCTTGGTTTGGCGATTGTGAAAAAGTCGGTTTCCTTGCATCAAGGAGATATTAGTTGCCAGAGCACCGTTGGTGAGGGAACAACCTTTACCATCGAGCTACCGCTTGGTTTGACGGCTGAGGGTAAAGCCCACTGCCCTGAGCGCGAAATGGTCTCTGCTGGCTAAACAAAACTAGCGTTTTAGACGCTAAGCAGACTCTATTTTTAACTCATTTAGGAGATATCTAGTTAAGGAGATTATTATGGTTAAAATTTTAGTGATTGAAGATGAAGTTGAAATTCGTGCGAATCTTTTAGAGCTGCTGGCTTTAGAAGGCTACGATATTATCGGTGCGGATAATGGTGCTACTGGCCTAGTGGGTGCATTAGAGCACAATCCAGATCTGATCTTGTGTGATGTCATGATGCCTGAACTAGATGGCCATGACGTATTAGCTGCGTTGAGACAAGAGCCTCAAACTGCGCTGACCCCATTTATTTTTCTCACAGCACTAGCCGATAAGAGCGATATCCGGAAGGGCATGTCGCTGGGGGCCGATGACTACATTACTAAGCCCTTTGTCTGTTCCGAAGTGATTGATGCCATTAGTGCTCGTTTAGAGAAACAAACGGCACTCTCTGAGCAACATAAACGCGATCAAGCAGAAGTAGCGAATCTTCAGAAAGAGGTGAAACAGTTTAGAAGTACGCTAAGCAGTGACCAAGCCGAACTGATTTCAGATGTGCGATTAAAGCTGAAAGAAACCCTTTCTAAACTCAATACCCTGACCGATATTTTGAAAACGCTGCCGGAAGGGACGCAACGACAACGCAGTCTGGCGTTAGTTCAAAGCGTTTGTGCCACCAAAGTTAAGTTGTTGACGAAAATTCCTAACTTTGAGTATCTCTCCGCAGATATCTTGTTTGACGAGATCAATGATGATTCTGCTGCTGCCTTGATATCTCCGCCCACAGACGAGGCTCAGTCGATGGTGGGGTCTGCGTAGCCAACGACTGTTGCTGAATAGGGAGGGGGCTCCGCCTCCCTGTTAGTCTTGTTTGATCGAGTTTTTAGGGTCGAGATATTTGACTGTGCAAGGTATTTGATTGCGCGTTGTATAGCTTAGTAAAAGCCTGACAAATTATGCGTTATTGTCAGCGGGAGAAAAGGAATGCTGACAGTAGAACCCATCACAACAATAATGTCATCCATCGAAAAGCTAGGCTCTGAGACAGCTCTGGATAGGCTAGAGGGCGATCTTGACCTTGACAATAATCAAAGGTCAATGCCTAATCGCGAGCATTCCAACAACCTTGTTGCAGATCATCTGCCTTCTAAGGAATTGCTTGCGCCAGCGCTCTCTACACTTGACTTGGCGACTGGAATTGGCTTGATCTCAGCAGAGAGAAAGTGGATTCAGGTTGATGATATTTTTTGTTCAATTTTGGGCTACACCCCAGATGAATTGCTTGGTCAAACAATCCGTGACATTCTTCATCCAGAAGACTGGAAAAATAAGTACTGTTTGGCTGAAGCCACATGGCACGAAGAGGCGACTGTTTATCAAGAAGAAATTCGTTTTCTCCATAAACAAGGCCACACGGTTCATGTGTTTTTAAAGGCGCTAAGCACTGGATATAGCGCGCGTGGGAGTGAGCAGCCCTATCTTGTTATTCAAATTCAAGATGCTCTGAAAATAAAGAAAATAAAGAGTATTTTTCATCAGTCCCGCCTGAGACGCACCCACTATGCGGAAACCCAGGCTCTTTTAAAGGGAATTACAGATGTCATCGTGGTGCGTGACGCTGAAGGTCGTTGCCTGAGAATACTGCCGACCCAGACCCACAATTTGTATCGCCCTGCCAGTCAAACTTTGGGTAGAACCTTACATGACACGCTGCCAAAAACGAGGGCTGATGTCATTCTGGGCTACATTAAGCAGGCCCTAGATACTCAGCAGCCGGTTAAGGGTAAATATGAGCTGATTATTAAAGGACGACTCACGCATATTTCAGCTGTGTTCTCGCCAATTGGGTTCAACCAAGTTCTCATCATTACCCATGATGTGACCGAACTCAAAAAAATTGAAGAACAACTGGCAATACATGCTCTGATTACCAATAAAATAGCTGAGGGGATCTGCCTTATACGGTCTTCCGATGGCGTAATTGTTTACACGAACCCTAAATTTGAAGAGATGTTTGGCTATGGGTTTTGTGAATTAATTGGTGAGCCGATAGAACTCTTGAATTACTCGGATACCTATATTGATGGTAAAGAGGTTGCGTACTACCTCATGGGAGAAATTGAGCGACACGGTAAGTTTACCTATGAGGTGAATAACGTTAAAAAAGATGGGTCTTTATTTTGGTGTAGAGCTACAGGGTCGATGATGCATCATCCTGACCATGGCACCGTTTATGTCGTTATTCAAACCGATATTACAGCAGAGAAGAAGGCTCAGGCTAATATCAATCTGTTGAAAATTCTGACAGAGGATATGCGCTCAGCAGAAACGTTTGAAACGTCTCTGAATCGAGTCTTAAAAAAAGTGGCTAAGGTGCATGGATGGATTTATGGAGAAGCATGGGTGCCAACGGCTGACGAACAAATGTTGACATGCAGTCCGGCATTCTATAGCTGCATAGAGGATCAGCAGACAGACCCTGAGATATCGCTTGCTTTGGAGCGGTTTAGAAGGGTGAGTGAAGCCTTTACCTTTACGCCTGGAGAGGGGCTGCCAGGGAGAGTGTGGGAATCTCAGCAACCTGAGTGGGACTTAATTAATGAGGCAGCACAATCTGGACTGATAGATGTGTCCACGCAAGCTGAGGCCGTCTTTTTGAGATGGGATATTGCTGAAAAGTGTGGAATGAAGGCTGCGTTAGGGGTGCCATTAATTGCCGAAGGGAAATTAATTGCTGTGCTGACATTCTTTAAAGCCAGCGCGGTGAAAGAAGATACCCATCTTATTGCTAACCTTTCTGCGGTCGCTTGTCAGATCAATTTAAATATTCAGCGAAAGCGAGCCACACATGAGCTATCTAAGGCGAAGGCCCTGAACGGTGCTATCTTGCAGGCGATGCAAGAGGCTGCCCTGATTGTTCGTGAAGATGGTTCGATCTGCGCTCTCAATTTTGCGGCAACGTCTCTGACTGGATATGATTTAGACGAGCATACTAATCTTTCTCTTTCTCAAATATTTAGGCTGCCAGAAAAACAGAGCCTGATAGCAGGGATTGAGTCACGGTTGCAGTTAAGGCATCTGACTATGGGCATTGAGTCTGAGGCTGTGTTGACTAGCAAAGAGGGGCAAGAAATGCCTATTCATTATTGTGCAAATGCTATCCGTGTGGGGGACGATGCGGCCTCGGTTGAGTACTTGGCGGGCGCAGTGATTGTGCTCAAACCGTTGGATTGAGGTGTGATAGAGCGCGGCTACTAACGGATGAAACTGTGTTAGGAACGGAGTATCGGCGTATTGAACTCGATGATAGCCTGGGCGGTGCGAGCTTCTTCGGCCGCTAGGGCTGCATTGGTTTGGTCGAGCAGTTGCCAGATGGCTTGCAGTAGTTCTTCTGTGCCTTGCCTGCTCACAGCAGAGATGCGAAAGACTTTTGTTCCAGTGGCTAATGCGAGCTTAGCGGCCAGCTCATCGACTTCTTCTTCTAGGAGGGCGTCTATTTTGTTGATGGCTAGAAGCTGAGGGCGACTGGGTAGTCCTTGGCCGTAGGCGATTAGTTCTTGCTGGATGGTGTGGTAGTCGGTGACGGGGTCGGGCGCTGTGCCATCGACCAGGTGAAGCAGGAGCTTGGTGCGCTCAATGTGGCGGAGAAAGTCGTGGCCGAGCCCTTGGCCTTCGTGTGCGCCTTCTATGAGACCTGGGATGTCGGCAAAGAGGGTGCCGTCTCCGGTGGGCTTGCGGACAACGCCGAGGTTGGGGATGAGGGTAGTGAAGGGATAGTCTGCGACTTTCGGTTTGGCGGAGGAGAGGGTGGAGATGAGCGTGGACTTGCCTGCGTTGGGGAGGCCGATGATGCCGACCTCTGCTAGGAGCTTGAGTTCGAGCTTGATGCGACGGATAGCACCGGGGGCACCGGGCTGCGATCGCTCGGGGGCGCGGTTTCGGTTGCTTAAAAAGTGACGGTTGCCCAAGCCTCCTTTGCCACCAGGCGCTACCACAAGCGTTTGCCCCGTTTCAGTTAAATCTCCAATCAGCTCATTGGTTTCTACGTTGTGAACGAGCGTGCCACAAGGGACTTCAATAACAAGGTCTTCGCCGTTAGCACCTGTTTTATTTTTAGAGCCGCCTTTCTCTCCATCTGGGGCGCGAAAACGGTGTTTGAATTTGAAGTCTAATAGTGTTTGCAGGTTGCTGTTGGCGATTAAAACAACAGAACCGCCGTTGCCCCCTGTGCCGCCGGAAGGGCCACCTGCGGGGACGTATTTTTCCCGGCGAAAAGAGGTCATGCCATCGCCACCTGTGCCGCCTTCAACATCAACTTCGGCTTGATCAATAAACTGCATAGTCAGAAGGGGCGTACTGGAAAGGACGCAGGTAAACAAAGGGCAATATCAATAGAGCATTGTAGCGTGCTTGTATCGCTGAGTGGTTATTTTATCTGCATAAGCCTTATGTCCACCGTGGCATCAGCATGGTGGTGGCTGGCTATCGGGCATGCTAGGTGCGCACCCTTTGTTTTTATCGAGGGGGTGATGAGGTGTTCTTGAGTAGAGTTGCACTTGCTCGGGGGTGGACTTGAGCAGAGTCGCATTTGCTCAGGGTCGCATTTGCATCAGGCAGATTGAGAAGACAGTAAGCGGTTTGACAGATGGCTACGACTTATAAAGAGACCTTTTGGGATTGCCCCGAGTGCCATGAGCCTAATATCAGTGGGGTTTTTAATCCGTATGGTCGTCGTTGTCCGAACTGCTTGTATCATCGCCGTGACAGTGACCTGTTGGAAGTGCGTGATATCTCGAAAGTTATTACTGATGTGGAGCTTCAGCAGGCTGCGCACAGTCCGGATTTAGTGTGTGGGAACCCAGCGTGTAAGGCAGAATTTGCGGATGAAGGATTGGCGCTTCATTTGATTCAGTGCCCGCGCTGTGAGAGCTGGATGAATGATTGGGTGGAGAAAAAGGCAGTGGATAGTGAGTTTGGTGAGGCGATCGCTCAAACGCAAGCGAGCCCTGCTACGCGCATGGAAAACATTGCAAAGGTGTATGGCGAAGCGCCGCCGCCTACGCGAAAAGGGCAACGGGCGATCGCGCGCAAACTGGCCATCGGTAGTGCGGCCGCCGCTGGTCTGCTGGGGGTTTCTATTGGCGGGCTGATGCTCTTTGCTTCCACGCCAGTGGCCTTCACCGTTGAGGGTAAATACTATGAAATGACAACGACTGTCGAAACCTATTTGCCCCGTAGCGCCGCCGACTGGGAAGAGAATGTGCCCACTGTTGCGTATCAGCCGGGGGATGCGATTTCTGCCGATCAGCCTACCGCTTATGAGGTTGATTCTAAGCGTGTAGAACGTAAAGTGCGGAGCACTCAAGATGTTCCTGTGTCCCGCTTTGGTGTGGGGCGTGGGGTTGCGACCATTTTGCCTTTCCATGCGTCAGCCAAGACCTATTTGCTGGCTGACTGTACGGTGGGCGGAAACGGTGTCGCCATTTGTCAAGACGCGCCGTCAACCGTTGAGGAGGAGGCTGGTTCTCTTGAAGAGGCTCCCTTAATTCCTGATGCGCCCGATACGGACTATCAGACTGAGGAAGTTTGGGATGTTTGGGTGGACTATACCGAATGGTCTTGGCAACGCGATAGACAAGAGACTGTTGAGGGCGCAGGCGATGTGCCAAGTGAAATCGCGACGCTGCGCCTATCACCTATGCAGAGAGCGACCAATCGAGCGCCTATTTGCTATGTGGAAGGCACTTATAGCCTAGCGGATGATCTGGATGAGGCTGCTGAAACGGACATATTTGAAATTGACTGTGATGAGTCCAGACAGTTGAACATCGGGGAAACGGCTGCGTTGATGATGCGCGATCGCTATGTTTGGATTGACTCTGAATATTAGGTGTTTGGAGCTTTCAATGCCAAGCGCTCTCCAGACCCTGCTCTCCACATACTGATCGCCACAGTTCCCATGCCGATCAGTATGACTATGACTTGATCCAGATTCTGCTAGCCCGTCTTCTGGCCAGATTCCCTAACGCAATATTAAATGGCGGTTTTAGGTGATGTTTAACTGCTAATACTAGAACTTGTAAGACAGCTAGCCTGTTCAATCGATACAGTATTCTCAAGTGATTCTGCTAATAGTGCGATTTGCCCATTGGCATCTTTACCCCATGTCAACGCTTCTACTAAAAACTCGGAAGAATCTTCCTTCAAATCGTTGGTATCTAATTGGGTTAACCTCTGGTGTCCTACTTCGTTGTTGTTAACATGACTTGCTGATGACGTTAACTCCGCTGAATGGCGAAAATCAACCCAAGGTCGATTCGTTGTTAAAAGTTGTTGTGGATTTGTTTGCAGGCCACCACGCCCAGAAGCAATAAATTGATTGGCGTTAGTAGATGCACAAGCGGCAACAATTTGATTGTCAACATCGGTGGGTGATTCAGGAAGCTTGGTTACGGCTATTTCTGAATCAACGGCGAGATTTTCGATCTCAATGGTGCCGCTAACACCAAACTCTGAGCTGGCAGTAATGTCATTTTCAGGTGTGAGTTCATCTTGAAACATAAGCCCCAAAATACCCTGTGTTTTGATCGAGATATTGCCGCCATTGCCCTGTACCGCATTGGCAATAATATCGCTGTTCTCTAACCCAAGGATTACAGGCGCTTCCATAACAATGTTGCCTCCATTCCCAAGGCCATTAGCCTCAGCCGAAACTTGGCTGTTGTCACGAAGGATTAAGGCAGAGTCTAACTCCAGTTGGATATTGCCTCCTTTCCCAGACTCTGTGGAGGCTGTGATGCCGCCATTCCCATTCAGAAAAACCGTATCTGCATCAATTCTCAGGCTGCCAGAATCGCCAGTGCCATCGTGGCGGACGGTAATTTGTGCACCCTCTGTAACGTTGACGCGACCCGCATGAATGACCAAATCACCCGATTGCCCAGATGGCGTATCGGGTAATCCAAATAGTGCACGTGTAAACGGATCGAGAATATTGGCACTGGCACTAATAAAACTAGGATTGAACGCACTGTTGCCGATGCCGGAAACCGTGAGAGATTCAGGTGCCGTGAGGGTTAAGCTGCCGGTAGTGCCTGAGGCAAACGTTGTGGTTCCAATCCGCCCGCCATCGCGGACTTCTATTTGAGGTGCTTCAACAGAAAGATTTCCGGTTTTGGCATCACTAAGTGTCACGACAGATAAGCTGCTGGGGACTTGTGTGATGTTGTTATCGCCGGTTACTTCAATTTTGGTTTTGGCTGTGAGAGTTAAATTGCCAGAGTCTCCGTTGCCACCCGATGAAAAATTAGGAATATTGAAGGAAATCAAATTGCCACCATTGCTAATGCTGACTTGATCGGCATTAATCGTCATATTTCCGGCATTCCCACTGCTAGCCGTTAAAGTTGACACGGTGGTAGATGAATCGGGTCTGGTTTGGGAAAAGCCTTCTATGCTCACCATGCCACTAGCTTTGACAGAAATGTCACCACTATTGGCGGCTCCATAGGTGGCCGATTCGATTTCAGCACCCTGGACAGCTCGCAAATTATGGACTTGTAGCTCAATATCACCCGCTCTGCCTGAACCCGTTGCCTGGGTTTTAAATCCAGTTAACAGATCTCCGGCAGGATTGTTGCCAATGACTTCTAGTGTATCGTTAGCTTGGATGCGGATATTTCCAGACGCTTCGTCGCCTCGATTTTGTAGTAAGACAACTGAGGCATCGCTGAGTGTAATGTTCTCTCCGACTAAAGAAATATCTCCACTATAGTGTGTGTCCAAATTGGCGTTGCCCGAGTTTGTGCTTGTGGCATTAGATTCTGGCTCACTCGCATCGACAAGGGACTGCGCAGCTAGGGTCATTTTCCCTAGCTGCGTTGCTGCGTCATAGTCAAACTGCCAACGCGGTTTGGTTGTGTCAAAGTCTATTTGTCCTTGTTCAACCGCAGCTAATTCTATATGGCCAGCTTCGGCGATTAATGTGGCCCCCTCTAGTGCTAGGCTGCCACCGATTAGCGATAGTACTTTACCTGTGTTCACCTGAAGCGCTGACTGCGCTGTCCCGCGAGAGACTGCGGAGGCTATCCCCGTTTGGGTTAGGTTATGCCCAGCCCCATTGACCTCAATGGCAGCTGGTGAAGTGAGTAGCTGTAGGCCGACAGGTGCAGAAATGGTGAGAATAGAAGCCTGAGCAGTGTCTGTTGTTAAACGGGTTTGATCGTTAAACAGTATCTCATTGGCTGTTGTTGCCACAAAGGAACCCCCTACATCCAGGGTTGCTTGCGATCCAAATACGATACCGTTTGGATTCATGAGGAAGAGATCAGCGTTGCCATTTGCTTGGAGTAAACCGTTGATGGTCGATAGATTGTTACCTGTGACACGGCCAAAAATAGTTTTGACATCCGTACCATTATTGAAATGGGCAGAGCCGCCTTGTGGAATAGAAAATTCTTCAAAACTATGAAAAAGATTAGTGCCAGCACTGTTCCCATTCTCAATGAGGAAATCTAGGTCGTTGTTAGAAGGGGTAATTGTTGTTGAAAATGTTCCATCTGAAGTGATTTGAGCACTGGCAGGTAGTTCTGTTCCACTTAGCCCTAGTAAAAAGGCGGTCACCACGCTAGACAACGAGGCTTGGGCTGTCCGAGACAATACTCGGATTTTTGGATTTTTAAAGTGGTGCAGACTAGCGTAATTCATCATTTTATGACTTAAAGTGCTGATGTTAAAAGCTGAGTAATAGAAAAGCCTTAAGATGACTTAATACACTTAGTTTTCCCATGTATTATTAGTTCTAAGTATGGCCGCCTGTATTAGATTAAGAGGAGGTGTCAGCATGGCTATCTGTTCAGATAGACTCATGCTGCAAAATGAACTATTGAATTTGTTACTAGGTGACGGGTGTAAGGCTGTTTTTTCGGTTGGCTGTTGCCTTGGACTAGATGCTTCCTCTGACTAATTGCTTCCTCGAAGAGGTTGATCAAGGGCGAGCATCAGTCACTGAAAAATAAGAGTGGGTGAGATCTTCGTTCTAGTTTTGGTAGCTGCTTTTTGAAAAAGAGATTAGGTGGCTGTTGCAATAGTCTCTTTTAGGATGCGATAACAGTTGCGGATGGCACCTAAGTCTGCGATTTCATAGCCGTGTGTGTTTTGGGTGGGAAAGGCTAAGCAGGCGGCGCGGGCCACATGGCCAAACTTCATGGCGATGGAGGCGTCACTGCCAAATCCGCTGACGGTTGCGGTTTGGGTGGGAATGTTTTGTTGTTTGGCGGCAGCGCGGATATCTTGGTTGAGGCCATCGTCGTAGAGGCCGTAGCTATCTTCTGCAAAGATGGCGGGAATGGGGCCATCGACGAGGGGATATTCTTTTGAGAGGGGGCAGATCTCTAGTGCAATGAGCTGATCGATTTTGGTGCGCTGAGTAAAGTAGAGGGCACCGACGGCACCGACTTCTTCTTTTGCAGAGGCAACCAGATAAACATCGACAGGCGGCGCTTTTACGGTTTCAGCGAGGGCGAGCAGAATGGCGAGTGAAGCTTTGTTATCTAGGGTATAGCTGGCGATGTAATCGCCCATGCGGAAAGGTTGTTTTCGGTGTTTGCCAACGACCATACGGGTGCCGGGGCGAATGCCTGCTTCGGCAAGTTCCTGGGCCGAGCGTTTGGTTTCTACCCAGGCCATAGGCCACTCGACGGCTTGGCCTTCTTGCTGCGCTTTTTGAGGTGATTCGTGAGAAACGTGGCGAGATCCGAAGCTAAGAATGCCGCTAATGGTTGTGTGTTCTCCTAATAAATCAACAACGCCTTCTCCATATACCCAAGGGTATGCGCCGCCTAGGGCTCGAATGGAAAGTTGTCCATCTGCTGAGACTGTTTTGACGATTCCACCAATTTCGTCTTTGTGGGCAGTGATGGCTAAGGCAGGGTTTCTTTGCTGGGTAGAGGCTGATTGTTGTTGTTCTGGCTGCTGTTTGATGGCTTCGGTTGACTGTCCCGTAATTTTGATGACAATGTTATCTGCTGCATCTTGCCAATGCTCTACGCCGATTTCCTGTAGCCGACTGAGCAAATAGTCATTGACTTCTCCTTCCATTCCGCTGGGAGAGTGCCGCATAACCAAGTCGGCAATGGTGTTGAAGAAGTGGTCTTTACTCCAATTGTCAGGAGGCTGTTGTGCTGATGCGGCCTCGGGAGGGGGGGCTGCCATGATTATTCGGCGTCGGAGCCATTCGTGTTGCCAGGATTACGGATTTCTTGGGCGGTGATGGCTTCGGTGGCGTTGCCGATGCGCCATAAAACAGCGGCTGCTTCAGCGCGGGTGGCGGCTTTGGCGGGTTGGAAGAGGGTGGTGTAGCCGAAGGCTCGGCGGATATTGGCAAAGTCGCCGTTTTGATAGTCGGCAAGGACGGCTTGTAGGGCGCGGGGATCGATTTTGCCTGCATCTTGGAAGCCCCAGGCTTCTTTTACGGCATCAGGGGTGGCCTGGGGGAGGGGTTGGCGGGTATCGAGAGGGACTTTCCAGAGGAGTAGGTCTTTGCGGGTAAGGGGCGCATCGGGGCGGAAGGTGACGGTGGTGCTACTGCCTGTTAGGGGGCTGGGAATGATGCCTGCTTCGGCGAGTCCTTGGATGGCGGCAAAGTCAGGATCTTTGATGCTGACATCTTGAAAGACGGGGGCGCTGCTAGTGACGCCGGGGCGGATTTTGCGGTTACGCTGGCCTGCGTAGTATTTGTTGTTGGTGGCTAGTAGCCAGCGGGCGTATTCGCGGCGAGTGATGGCTTTATTGGGGCGAAATTCGTTAGGGCCAGGAATGTCTGCTTTGGGGGGCGGTTCGCTGTTGGGTTTGTTGTCGTTGTCGTCGTTGGCTGTGCTGTCGTCGTCGTTTTGATCGGTTTCTGCGTTGGTCGTTGCTGAATTGGTCGTTTCTGAGTTGGTCGTTGCTGAATTGGATGCGTTATTGGTTGGCGGTGTCGGCGATCGCACTGCCAATAAGTCTAATTCCAGCAAGTCCACTAAATACTCTTGTATTTCTTCTGGTGCTTTCCCTAAGTCGTTGTACTTGCCGCCAACAACTTTGCCTTCTTCAGGGTTGGGGGCTGCCGCCGCTTTTTCTTCTGGGGGTTGAGTGGTCTCAGTTTCTTCCGTTTTGGAGTCACTCGCCGCTGGTGTTTTGGTGGGTGTTTGCGCTGGAGTGCTGGTGGCTGGTGCTGCGCTGTCAGCTTGCTCCACTAGCTGCGGATCTGGCTCTAGGCTTTTGCCGACGCTGTCGCCTAGCCGACTGCCAGAACAGGCTGTGAGGAATAGGAGGGCGCACAGGACAGAAAAAGCACGATTTTTTGAAAAGGGTTGAGTCATCACCAGGGCCAAAACATGGCGGCTATTGCTGGGTATTAAGCTAGCGTACAATCGCCCCAAATGATCTTTGCCAGGGTGATCTTTACCGGAGTGATTTTTGCCAGGGTGATCTTTGATGAGATTAAGCCCCGTATGATAAGTGCTGTTCCAAGAGCGTGATGGGAAACGGCTATGACCAACGGCATTATTGTGGACTGTGATCCGGGTGTGGATGATGCGATCGCGCTTTTGCTTGCCTTTGGCACAAACCTTCCCATTCGTGGCATTACCACCGTTGCAGGCAATGTGCCGCTGCACTTAACCGCCAACAACGCCCGCAAAATCTGCGCCCTTGCTGGCAAATCCGATATTCCGATTCATGCCGGTTGCCCTCGCCCATTGCTGCGCCCCCTCGCGACTGCCGAAGAAATTCATGGCGCAAGCGGGCTGCAAGGGGCAGACTTTCCGGTGCCCACGGTGCCGTTGCAGCCTGTGCACAGTGTGGATTATTTAACTCAGCAATTACTGGAGGCGGAGGAACCTTTGACGATTGCGGCCCTCGGCCCACTTACGAACTTGGCCATTGCGCTGATTCAACGGCCAGAACTGGCTGAGCGCATAGCGCAACTGGTGCTGATGGGCGGTAGCGTTGGTCAGGGCAACATCACGCCCTCGGCTGAGTTCAATATGTACGTAGATCCGCATGCTGCTCAAGTGGTGCTGGCCGCCAATATCCCGACTGTATTGATTACGCTGGATACGACGCACCAAGTGCTCACGACACCAGCGCGACTAGATGCGATCCGCTCGATTGGGAATTCGGTCAGTGAGGCCGCTGTTGGGATGCTCTCGTTTTACGGGCAGCGTGATTTAGAACTGTATGATCTGCCCGGTGCGCCGCTGCATGATCCTTGTGTGATGGCTTATTTAGCGCAGCCTGAGCTATTTACCACTCGCCGCGTAAAGGTGATGGTGGAAACGAGCGGGGAACATACCATGGGCCGCACGGTAGTGGACTGGCACGGCAGCGGCGAAGGCTCGTCGGTTCAAGTGGTGGATACGGTTGATGTTGATGGCTTCTATAGACTTTTAGATAGCGCACTTTCCAGTTTTTCTTGATAAGATCATTCCCAGAAGGCATGACCCCTATTGGCGGAGACCTGAACTGGCTATGGCTTACACCACCGCGCAGCTTTTAGACATTCTGGATGCAGAAATGAAGGCGGCAGTGCGGGGCGATCGCCTCTTACGCAACGATGATCGCCGCCTCGATAATCCGGTGATTACCAAGGCGATTGGCCCCCAAAAGCTCAGCCAAATCTATGCCTTTCAAGATTTTCGAGATCAAATCCATCAGTACCAAGTGGCTGAAGGGGTTTCCGGCATTGTGTGGCGAGAGTGCACGTTTAAAGGGCGTAGCGTTCGCTTTCCTGAAATTCATCCGCAGCTGACGGCGATCGCTGAAGATAAACTCAAGCTCAGCGCGGCCAAAGGCGCAGTGATAGCCTTTTGGCGAGAATGCAGCAGCGACCTGAATCTATGGCGAGCCAGTAATCCACCGGAGCCGATTGGCTTAGAAAAAGTGGATACGCTCATTGAAAATGCAGAATGGGCGGATGTAGAAGCGACCCGCGACGAGCTGTATTTGCTGCTGTGCTGGGGCAACCCAAAAGAGAGCTACTACGCTTGGGCCTATCCTGATTCAGGCTGCGATCGCATCATTGCCACCCTAGATCGACCTAGCGGGATCAAGGTATGATTTGACATGCCCAATAAATAGCAGACCTTTCCCATGCCTATCGCCGTTGTCACTATCGAAACCCACGGATTTCCCGCTTCCTTAGCGGCAGCAGATGCGATGGTGAAAGCAGGCCGCGTCGCGCTGATTAAAATCGCCCCTGCAGATAGTGGTCATCAGTACGTTGTGGTTCGTGGCCCCAATGCAGAAGTGAAGCAAGCTTTAGAAGCAGGACTGAAAGCCGCAAATGCCTGCTACGGAGACGGTGCATACGCGCACACCCTGATTCCGCGCCCCACCGCAAACGTGATTCAGACGCTAGAGCTAGATTTCACCGACGATTCGATGCCCTTTGCTGAAGAAGTGGGCCTGGTTCCGCCTCAGCAGTAGGCATTAATACGTGAAAGTTGGCGATCGCTGCGGTTATCTCACCGATAAGCAATTGCGATACTTTTTCCCAATTGAGCACGTTCCCCTTCTCCCGTACAATCAATAACGGAGTTCGTACGTTATGCAAAAGATGGCAGACGTGGCCTCCGTGCTGTAAAGGAGAACATAGATGCCACAGGCAGTTGGATCGCTTGAAACAAAAGGGTTTCCCCCCGTATTAGCCGCCGCAGACGCCATGGTGAAGGCGGGTCGTGTAACCCTCGTTAGTTATATTCGAGCAGGCAGCGCCCGATTCTGCATCAATATTCGCGGTGATGTATCGGAAGTTAAAGTCGCAATGGAAGCTGGCGTAGAAGCTGCGCAGAATGCACCCGGCGGCGTATTAGAAACTTGGGTTATTATTCCTCGTCCACACGAGAACGTGGTTGGCGTATTGCCCATTCAGTTTGATGAAAGCGTGGAAGAGTTCCGTGAAGCGGTTGAAGTTCCGGTGATTCCGGGTAGCAGCAGCGGTCGCCAGATGTAGGCTATTTCATTGATAGCTTGTCTGCTTTAGTCATTCCGTCAAATTATTTGTCTAACGGCTCTTATCTCATATAGACAAGAGCTTTTTTAATAACAAAACTCTCTTTTTCCATGGCCACGCTTCTTACTGCTAACACCCCCGAAACCTTTCCTCTCATGGCCGTTGTTGGCCAAGACGATATCAAATTTGCGCTGCTCCTTTCAGCGGTTGATCCGGAGTTAGGCGGCGTGGTGATTGCAGGAAGAAGAGGCACGGCTAAATCTGTGCTGGCCCGGGCGCTGTATCAGCTGTTGCCACCGATTGAGATTATTGAAGGCTCGACGAACTGCGACCCGACTAAACCGAGCGAGTGGGATGATGAGACGGCAGGGCGACTTGCCGCCGATACGCCTGAAGAAGACTTGCCCACGCAGGTGATTAAAGCGCCGTTTATTCAAATTCCGTTAGGGGTCACAGAAGATCGGCTGCTGGGGTCAGTGGATGTGGCCAAGTCGATTAGCACGGGTGAGAGTGTGTTTCAGCCGGGCCTATTGGCTGAGGCTCATCGGGGTGTGCTCTACATTGACGAAGTGAACTTGCTGGATGATCAAATCAGCAATCTGTTGCTCTCGACTCTGACAGAAGGACGCAATCAGATTGAGCGAGAAGGGATTAGTTTTCAACACCCTTGCAAGCCGCTGATGATTGCGACTTACAACCCCGAAGAGGGGAATTTACGCGAGCATTTGTTGGATCGGATTGCGATCGCCCTTTCCGCAGATAAAGGTTTAACCCTGGAAGATCGCGTGGCTGCGGTAGAGCAGGTGAACAAATTCAGCAACAACCCCACTGAATTTTTGGCCACGTATGAAGAAGAAATAGACACCCTCAAAACCCAAATCATTCTCGCCCGCGAGTGGCTAAAAGATGTTGTTATTACAACAGATCAGGTCACTTACCTAGTTACAGAAGCCATGCGTGGTGGTGTGATGGGCCACCGCGCCGAGCTGTTTGCCGTCCGTGTGGCTAAAGCCTGCGCTGCGCTAGATGGCCGCACCACCGTCACTGCCGATGACTTGCGCAGCGCCGTGGAGCTAGTTATTGTGCCGCGCTCTAGTGCGGTGCCCCCCACTGAAGATGACCAACAGCAGCCCCCTCCGCCACCCCCGCCACAGGATCAGCAAGAAGACGATTCGGATGAGAACAACGAAGACGATTCGGATAACGAAGACGAAAACGAAGAGCAGGAAGAACAACCTGAGACTCCGCCTTCTATTCCTGAAGAGTTTGTCTTTGATGCGGAAGGCGTGGTGCTAGATACCGACCTACTGGGTTTTGCTGAAACTACCAGCAAGCAAGGCACCTCTGGTAAAAACAGCGTCATTTTCTCTGATGAAAGAGGCCGCTACATTAAGCCTTTCATTCCGACTGGGCAAGCCCGCCGCATTGCGGTAGATGCCACCCTTCGCGCCGCCGCCCCCTACCAAAAAGCCCGCCGCGAACGCTTCCCGAACCGCTCTGTCATTGTGGAGCAAGGCGACATTCGTGCGAAGCGCCTCGCCCGCAAAGCCGGTTCGCTCATCATCTTTGTGGTAGATGCTTCTGGCTCTATGGCGCTCAACCGTATGCAAAATGCAAAGGGCGCAGTGCTCAGTCTCCTTACCGATGCTTATCAGAACCGTGATCAGGTGGCATTGATTCCCTTCCGGGGCGAACAGGCAGACGTATTGCTGCCGCCTACTCGCTCTATTACTGCGGCCAAGCGTCGGCTGGAAACCATGGCCTGCGGTGGTGGTTCGCCATTAGCGCATGGCTTAATGCAGGCGGTTCGCGTGGGCACGAACGCGCAAAAATCTGGAGATGTGGGGAGCGTGGTGATTGTTGCCATCACTGACGGGCGTGGTAACGTGCCGCTGTCTCGTTCTTTGGGTGACGAGCCGGATGAGACAGATGAGAAGCCAGATATCAAAGCAGAGCTGTTGGAAATTGCGGGTAATATTCGCGCCACGGGCTATCAGATGCTGATTATTGATACTGAGCGAAAGTTTGTTTCGACAGGATTTGGTAAGGAGCTGGCGAAGGTGGCTGGCGGTAAGTACTACCAATTGCCGAAGGCGACGGATCAGGCGATCGCCTCTATGGCCCGTACTGCCCTCTCTGACACAAAATCTTAGAGGAATAAAATCTTAGAGGAATACTTTCCTCTCAAAATTTTTAAATTCGTCGGAATGTTGATACTCCGAAAGGGTAGCTTGCTTGTCACCAGGTCAATGACAGCAAGCCACCCTTTATTTTCACACGAGCGACCTCAATGTTAGGGCTTAACCAATGGCTGCTAGTACAGCCTTCGCTGCTGGTTCAGACGACGCTGGGTTTTGTCCGGTAATCAATCGTCCATCTTGTTCTATGTGCGGTGCCCAATCTTCACCAGCGTTAAAGGTTGCGCCTAACTCGCGCAACCGGCTTTCCAACAGGAAAGGAACGATCTCTTCGAGGCCGACACCTCGCTCTTCGCTATCTGTGAATGCGGTAATGACTTTGTCCTTTACTAAAGGCTCCCCGGATGCTGCTTTGACATTAACCAGTGCAACGAACCCATTAGTTGAGCCCCCCTTCAAGAACCCACCAAACAGCTCATTAACTGAGATTGAAGTCACAGATCCAATGCATCCGCTGTTCGGACGGCGATTTTCAGTGCTCTATATTGGCAAACCCAGAGCCAACCGAGCGCATGTCGCGGTGTTGTATCGCGATGAGATGCGCCTGCGCATCCCCCTGTCAGTGACACAAACAAGGCCTATCCAACCAAGATTGAACACAAAGCTCACACTGGAAAGTGTGAGTGAGTTCGTCACCCTTATCGAAAGTTGGGAGGCCCCATGCCTATCTCACCCCGCCAGCTCTGGCACCAACTCAGCAAGTCCGAGCAAGCCGACATCCGAGCCGACTTAATCACCGTATTTCAGGAGGTAATCCATGATTACGTCAGAACTGATAACCCCAATCCATGTAGCCCGGAAAGCTCTGATTTACGTGCGCCAATCGAGTCCCCATCAACCGATCAACAATCAAGAAAGTCTACGACTACAGTACGGCCTACAACAGCGGGCCCAAAACCTAGGTTGGCCACCAGAACGGATTGAAATCATCGATGGTGACTTAGGGACAACTGCAGCGACAGCTGAGCATCGTAGTGGTTTCAAAGACCTGATTGCACAGGTGACACTAGATCAGGTCGGCATCATTCTTTCCTATGACGTCACCCGTCTCTCACGAAACTGTTCCGATTGGTATCCCTTACTGGATTTGTGTGGCTACAAAAATTGTTTGATTGCAGATCACGACAGCATCTATGACCCTAGTAGCGCCAACGGACGGCTGCTATTGGGATTGAAGGGGCAGATGTCGGAAGTTGAGCTGTATACGATTCGGGCCCGTTTGACTGCTGGTATCCTCAGTAAAGCGAAACGCGGTGAGCTTGCGCTGACGCTTCCTGTCGGACTGATTCGAGACGAAGCGGAGGTCGTTCACAAAGACCCAAATCGAGAAGTTCAAGACCGGATTCAGCTCGTTTTTGAAACGTTCTTACAAGTCAAATCAGCCAGTCAAGTCCTACGGCGCTTCAACGAACAAAAATTGACCCTGCCTCGCCGTACCCGTTGGGGAGATACTATTTGGCGTCAACCGACCACCGCCGCTATCATTTCAATGTTGAAAAACCCTGCCTATGCCGGTGCTTTTGTGTATGGTCGCACCCGTACCATCCGACATCCGGCTGAACCGCACAAAATTCATCTAAAAACCTTACCAATGGAGGAGTGGAAAATCCGGGTCAATGATAAGTATCCTGCTTATATCGACTGGCCTACCTACGAGCAAATTCAAGCTCAGCTGATGGACAATTATCTGGAGTATGACCGGAACAAAACACGGGGGGTGCCGCGAAATGGGGCCGCCCTCTTACACGGTATTGTCTACTGCGGAGAATGCGGTCACAAGATGGTGGTGCAATATAAAAACTCAACCCGCTATATCTGCAATTATTTACGACAACAATACGGTGTCCCCGTTTGTCAGTTTATTCCTGCTGATACGGTAGATAACCACGTTGTCAATGCC
>JBGCGG010000046.1:0-3340 GCA_045110585.1 Phormidesmis sp.
GAAATAGGGATTGTTTAACCATGCCTTTAACTAGAAAAACGATATCCCTTGCTGCGCACCGTCTCAATAGGACAAACACAGCCCTGTTCATCAAACTTGCGTCGCAGCAGGCGTATTTGGGCAGCGACAACATTGCTCATAGCCTCAGAATCAACATCCCAAAGCTGTGCCCTCAGCTTGCTGCCCGCCACAATCTGACCGGGTCGCTGCATGAGATAAGCCATGATTTGGAATTCTTTTCGAGTTAGTGTCAGCGTTTGTTCCGGCAGTTCTGGTAGACACACTGAACAGCTATTGCTGGCTGGATCGAGGATGAAATTCCCTAAAGAGAATGTTTGAGGCTGGACTTGAGGCGCTCGCCGTTGGAGCGCTCGTAACCTGGCCAATAGCTCATCCATGACGAAGGGCTTTACGAGGTAATCATCAGCCCCAGCGTCTAGCCCTTCGATGCGTTTCTTGGGTTGGCTAAGGGCGGTGAGCATGAGGATAGGAAGTGAATTTTGCTGAGATCGCAGCCGTTGACATAGCTCCAACCCCGATAGCCCCGGCAGTAACCAGTCCAGTACAGCCACGGTGTACTCCGTCCAAGGATTTTCTAGATAATGCCAAGCTTCTAGCCCATCTTGAACCCAGTCCACCACGTAGTTTTCGTTTACTAGCACTCGCTTGATGGCCTCACCCAAGGCTGGTTCATCTTCTACCAATAAAACGCGCATAGCTGTCCTTCGCTCCTGCCACGCCATCGATCTTACAGAAGCAATCGCTATTTCACCTGATTTTCATCTCACCTCTGAGATACTGTGTTTGCTCCAGTCGCGTGGCCATTTTGTGGGCGCTCTTTTGGCAATGCAGTGAGCTTAATGTAGTGAGGAAAATCTGAGATGAAAAGCACCTTTGTAAAAGTCATGGCACTGGCTACTATTCTGAGCGTAGGTACACCTTCCTTGGCTCACGTTGGCCACGGTGATGAGTTTGATGCCACGGGAGACGTTCAGCGAGTTGAGATGAATGCAGAAACCGATGGTGCGCTAGGCATTCAGGTCGCACCGATTGAACCTGCCACCGATGGTAGTGCTGCTGTATTCATCCCAGCGACGTCATTAGTTGAAGGCGATGGCACGACCTATGCCTTTGTTGAGTACGAAGGGTTTTATGAGCCGGTGCCCGTCACGACAGGTGCCAGTGAAGGCGACCTGATTGAAATTACAGAAGGGCTTTCGGTAGGCGAGCAGCTCGTGACCCAAGGCGGCCTCACACTATACGCACAGTCTCGTCGGGCGCAGCCTGCTGACACCGCGCAAGCCTCCGAAAACGAAACTGCGATAGACGAAACTGCGACAAGCGCAGCGCCTGTAAATAGTGTTGCTACGAGCGAAGCACCCACAGAATCAAGCTTTCCTTTGCTGCCTGTTGCGGGTGTTGGCGTGGTTGCTTTGCTAGCCGTTGGCGGTACATTCATTGCCAAAAATAATGGCCAGCGCCGCTAGGGATAACGACTTGAAATGATTAATCGAATTTTAAAGTGGTCCATTGCCCAGCGATGGCTAATTGTCGGCTGCGCAATTTTGGTGAGCTTATGGGGCAGCTTTACCATCACCCAAATGCCACTGGACGTGTTCCCTGAATTTGCACCGCCCCAGGTTGAAATTCAGACCGAAGCCGCTGGCCTAGCCCCTGAAGAAATTGAAGCTCAAATTACGGTGCCGGTAGAGAGTGTTGTCAATGGCCTGCCAGGGGTCACGGTTGTGCGCTCTTCTTCTAGAGTGGGCCTTTCTATTGTGCAGGTGGTTTTTGAACAGTCTGCTGACATTGCGCAGGCAAGGCAGTCAGTTGCTGAACGCTTGCAGGAAGTGAGTAGTCAGCTTCCGGAAGGCATTACACCACCTGAGATTTCACCATTAGCGTCTCCATTGGGAACCGTTTTGCAGTATGCCTTTACGGTTTCGGGTGAAGGCCAGACTGACCTGATGACGCTGCGGCAGTTTGTGAAAAAGACGGTGGGTGATCGCGTGCTTTCTGTCCCTGGCGTTACCCAAGTCACCGTTTACGGTGGCGAAGACCGCCAAGCGCAAGTGCTGGTCGATCCCGCTAAGCTGACAGCCCTGGATATTTCAATTAGTCAGGTGACGGCGGCGGCTCAAGGCACTAGTGCTAACGCGCCTGGTGGCTTCCTGATTGGTGGCGGACAAGAGCTGCTGGTGCGAGGGATGGGGCAAGTTTCTTCTGTTGAAGAATTACGAGAGTCGGTGGTAACTGTGCAGGATGGCCAGCCCGTGCTGCTCTCGGATGTCGCCACAGTAGAAACAGGCGCAGCGCTAAAGCGAGGCGATGCCAGCTTCAACGGTCAACCGGCTGTGGTACTGCTAGTCACTAAGCAACCTCAAGTCGATACGCCTACCGTCACGCAGGGCGTAGAAGCGGTGATTGCCGACTTGCAGCCGACCTTTCCCGATGATGTGCAGGTTGCCACCACGTTTCGTCAGGCAAACTTTATTGAAACAGCGGTCCGCAACGTTAGTGGTTCACTGCTTCAAGGCATTGTCATTGTCTCGGTGATTATGTTGTTGTTCTTGATGAACTGGCGCACAGCAGTCATCACCTTAAGTGCAATTCCGCTCTCTTTACTCATTGGGTTGATGCTCATGCACGCCTTTGGGCTAGGCATTAATACCATGACGCTAGGCGGCTTAGTGGTCGCCATCGGCTCTGTGGTAGATGATGCCATTGTCGATATGGAAAACTGCTATCGCGGGTTGCGAACCAATCAAGCTCAGGGCAATCCTAAGCACCCATTGCGCGTTGTCTTCGATACCTCAGTACAGGTTAGATTAGCGGTCATTTTTTCCACCGTGATTATTGTGGTGGTGTTTGCGCCTATTTTTAGTCTCACGGGCGTAGAAGGGCGTATTTTTGCCCCTATGGGCATTGCCTATTTAATCTGTATTGTTGCGTCTACATTGGTGGCGATGACGCTATCTCCCGCGCTGTGCGCTATTTTGCTGAGCAATCAACAGCTTCCTCAAGAAGGTTCTTTTGTCTCTCGTTGGGCGGAGCGGCTTTATCGACCTTGTTTACAGTTGGCGATGCGTTTGCCCAAAGTGATTTTGAGTGTGGCGCTAGTTGGGCTGATTGCAACTGTTTCTCTGGTGCCTACGATGGGCCGAGTTTTTTTGCCAGAGTTTCAAGAAAAATCTCTAGTAAATTCAATGGTGCTCTTTCCAGGGGTTTCTTTGGATATGACCACTGGCGCAGGTGTGGCGTTGCAAAACACGCTGGAAGGTAATCCTCTTTTTGAGTGGGTACAGATAAGAGCCGGACGTACTCCTGGCGATGCTGACGG
>JBGCGG010000047.1:0-117744 GCA_045110585.1 Phormidesmis sp.
ATAAACAGCAGACTAATAAACAGCAGATGGGATGAATGCTTTCCCAATGAAGTTGGTACTAGTACCAACTTCATTGGGAAAGCATTCATCCCATCTGCTGTTTATTAGTCTGCTGTTTATTAGGATGTTAGCGATGTGCACACCCCAGAATGACCGCTCTATTGAAAGGCCCAACCCGCTGAATTTGACTGATACTTATCGTCAGCTAGAGGGCTTTACCGGATGGAACTCGGCAACGATTGTGAATAGCCGTACGCTCACGATGGTCGATGTCTATAACGAGACAACTCATGCATCCAGAGATGATGCATCCAGAGATGATGCGGGCAGTAATGATGAGGCTAGTGGTGACTGGGTGGATATGTTCGTTACGGTTGCTGTCATGCTTTTTCTGATGGTAACCAGCAGCGCTGCATTAGGGTTTGCGGCCAGTCGCGTAGCAATGATGACGCAACAGCTAACGCAACAGGTTGATAACTTAAACGATGCCAGCAGCTGGAATTTTTGATTCATCTTTGACGCTCCCATCTTTTGTCCCCATTTTTTGACGCTATCTTTTTGTTTATTTTTTGAAACGCAGTCAGCCTTGATGAGGCGATTTACCCTATTCATTTCAGGTTGCCAGGAGGGATCTGTGCCATGGTTTACGAGACTATCTTCTATTCATGTGACTTGTTTAGCACTGTTGTGTTTGCAGCCAGTGGCACACTCATGGCCTGCCAGCAACATCGCAATGTTTGTACCGCAATACTCTATGGCGTGCTGACTGCCGTGGGCGGCGGCACCTTAAGAGATCTAATCCTGGGACAGTCCATTTTTTGGATGCACTCGCCTATTTATATCTGTTTGGCACTTAGCGTTGCGTTGTTTGTTTGCCTTTTTTCGCGTACGAGCTGGTATCGGCATGAGCACTTCTGGCTTGCGGATGGGGCGAGCTTAGCTATTTTTTCTATTGTCGGTACGCAGGTGGCAATGGAGTTATCTCTTGTGCCTTTTGTGTGGCCTCTTATAGGGGTGCTTACAGGTCTGGGCGGCGGTATATTGCGCGATTTGCTCAGCGCTCAAGTGCCTTGTGCACTGAAGCGGCCTTATTACCTGATTGCCTCGTTTGTTGGGAGTGCTTTGTATGGTGTGTTAATGAGTCTTTGGGTGCCTGCTTTTGTGGCTAGTGGGGCAGTGCTCGCAATAGTGATGCTGATTTTACCTGTGCCATTGCCTGTGGTTGTGCACTGCCTCAAGCGACGGAGCTATTTGATATCACTCGATTAGACCATATACACCGTAGTGATGTGCTTAAGTAATCACTTATTTTGTAATCACTTATTTTGTAATCACTTAGTCAATATTCACTTATGACTTCAGCAGGCTGAGTCAATTAAAAAAAAGTTGAAAAGAATTAGTTGAGTAGGCCAATTTTTCTGGCTTCAATTTCAATTTGCACTCTGAGGTCTTTATCTGGATCATCGCCAATGAGAAGCGCGTCTTGAATGCGAATCCAATAGTTGCGAATGGTGCGATCGCTGGTGCCCATCCGCTTTGCGATCGCCTTATCTGTCAGTCCTTCATCAAAGCGCAAATGCAGCAGCTCTACCCATTTAGCATGTAGCTCAGGTCGAGACTTTACCGTTTGTGGCAAGTACACCGAACCGCGCATGGCAAAGTGAACGTACTGAATCATTTCCTGTAGCGGCAGCGCCTTATCCATTGCCGAAAAGCCCCCTTCGTACACTTTTATGGCAGTTTTGAGTCGTACCAATGCGTTGATATCCGTACTCAAAACCGCAATGTTGGGAAACCATTTCTTCCCAATGAGCGTTCCGGTGACGAGCTGTTCCACGAGCCTCAATCCCACATCGGGGGTTGCTGGCTCGCCTGCCGTTTCAGGAATGCTCAAGTCAACCACCATCAAATCAGGCTGACTTTGGTTTATCTGCGTCACTGCTGCGGAGTAGGTTTGGGCTGTGGCAATGTCTGCATTGGGGTAGGCCGATTGCAGGGCTGGAACGGTGCCTTGCAGCACTGCTTCATGATCGTCAACGACTAGGAATTGTTGAGAGGTTAGGGGCTGAGAAGGGAGCGTCATAAGCGTTACCAATGAAGCAAAAAAAGGGAGATTAGAGAGTTGTTGTGTGCCGCGTGGCTGTAGATAAGGCAGTTGTAGATAAGGCAGTTGTAGACAAGGCAGCTGTAGACAAGAGGGTGTAAACAGAAGCGGTTATGGACAAAGCGGTTATGGACAGGGCCAGCGCAGCTCACAGTGCGTTCCTTGTGGTTCGTTAGGGCATCGCCGGAATTTACCATTTAGCTGTTGGGCAAGGGCTTCAGCTTGATGGGTGCCCTGGTGCTTTTTGGGGTGGTCTTCTGGAGAGTCTTCAATTAGACTCTGTAGCAGACTTTCTACAATGCTGGGGGTTTTTCCGTTATCTGTGATGCTGAGGCAATAGGTGGCTACATTGCTTTCATTAGTATGATGCTGACTCTGCACGGTTAAGCGAGTGGTGCCAATCGCGTGCTTGCCTACATTGCACAGAGCTTCTTGTAAGAATAGACAGAGACCTCGCTTGTGAGCAGTGGTGAGGGTGGCGGTTTCGAGCGGTGTGAAATCGGGTGTGATTTGAAATTTTAGGTCGCCATAGCCTGGAAAGTCTCGGGCGAGGGTGTGTTCAAAAACCTGTTGTAAAAGGACATCGAGGGGTAAGTCCAAATCGAGGGATAGCCCACTTTCTAGGTAGAGGGCTTCGTCCTGCATAGACACTCTCATGGACTGATAGATACCGCGCAGATCTTGACTAATTTTTTCGAGCTGCGATCGCACAGGTTCACTCAAAGAGGCATCTGCTCGCAGTAAAACCGCTAGCGACTGGAGCGGCCCGTTGTGAACGGCCTCGTATGTTTTCTCTAGGGTTTCAGATCGCTGCTGCAATAGCTTTCGGCTTAACTGGCCAGATTCTAAAATATTGACTTGTTGAGTCAATTCTTCGACCAACATCAGCAGGTCTTCTCGACTCAGATGATTGAAAGCGGACGGATCAAACGATGACGGCATGGCTTAAAGTTTCTGGGCGTCTGTGTTAGGCCGTTGAGGTGTTTGAGGCTATTGGACTGTCTCAGGTTTATCTCAAACAGCCTGTCTTAAACGGTCTGCTTTAAACGGTCTGCTTGATTAGCGTGTCGATTTTGCTGAGTAATCGAGGCCAGTCAACGGGTTTGGTATCGTACTCATCGCAGCCTGCGGCGAGGGCTTTGGTGCGATCGCTCGCCATTGCATGGGCCGTTAGCGCAATCACCGGAATCTGCTGCGTGTCTGGATTCGCCTTTAACTTCCGGGTCGCTTCCCAGCCGTCCATCACCGGTAAGCTCATGTCCATTAGGACAATATCGGGCTGCGCTTGGGTGGTTTTGATCACCCCTTCTTGTCCATCTACAGCAATCAGCACCTCGAATCCCTTTTTCTGCAACCGTCTGGATAGCATGTCCCGATTCATCTCATTGTCTTCAACCAACAGAATTATCGGTTGCTGTCTGGTCTGTAATTGAGCGCGTTGCTCAGATGAAGCGTTGTTTTGTCTATTGGTCTGTCCATTCACTTGTCCATTCACTTGTCCATTGGTCTGTGCTTGGAAATATTCTGTGTCATCGTTATTCAGAATCCTCATTTTTTCAGCTTCGGCCTGAATCTCTTTGAAGTAGTCACTGCCGGTAATTTCAGCGACGCTTTCAGCTCGCTTAGCTTCGTCGATTTCAATGCGTAGAGCCTCTACCTGCCGCCTTAAAGCCGCTTCTTCTAGCTTGCGCTGCGTAATCTCTTCAATCACGCCTTCGTAGTAGGCCGTTTGTCCGTGAGGATCGTTAACCTTGCGGGCATTTTCAGAGAGCCAAATAATCTCACCGTCTTGCCGGTACGCCTGATATTCAAAGCCACTGACTTCACCGCTTTCGTTGAGCAAACGCTGAAAACAGTCTCGATCTCCAGGGTTCACATAAATTTGTTCGCCAATGTGGGTGATTTGGTTCAGCATGGCATCGGCAGAGTCATAGCCATGAATTTTGGCCATGGATTGATTAACCCGAATAAAGGTGCCATCGGGATGAGACTGATAGATGCCAGACTTGGCGTTTTCAAAAATGCTGCGATAGTTCTCTTCGGCAAGTTTGAGGGCATGTTCTGCCTGCTTGCGATCGCTAATGTCATACACCACGCCCAGCACCGTTTGCTCACTATCAAACATCAGCGGCTGCATAGAAGCAGCAGCCCAAAAAGGTGTGCCATCGGCCCGCTTACACTGAATCTCTTGGCGGTAAACACTCTTTTGGCCAGTCAGCGCTGCCAAAATGGTGTCTCGCTCCTTCGGGCACCAATAAAAGTCTAGGGTAGAGCGCTTTAATAGCTCTTTTACGGGCAAGCCCAATGCTTTTTCTGCGGCCAAGTTCGCATACAAAATCTGACCATCTGCCAGCCGCGAAATCATAATAGGTACGGGGGTCGCACCTGCAATTAAGCGTTGAGCAATGTATATGGCCTGCTGATCTTGGAGTCTCTTTTTTTCTAGGCAAGCGTTGATTTTAGCGTGCAACAAAATAGAATTAAATGGCTTAGATAAAAAGTCTTCTGCGCCCATTTCAATGCAGTGAACAACGCTATTCAGCTCGTCTAATGCCGAAATCATAATCACAGGCGTTGTTTGCCAGTCTCGGTTCTGTTTGATGGTACTGAGCACATCCAAGCCATTCATATCAGGCATGAAAATATCCAACAGAATTAGGTCATAGGTAGATTCTGCCAAGCTGGCCAATGCCTGAGCGCCGCCGGTTACGGCTGTAACGGTATAGCCCTGCCGCGTCAGCTGCCGCGAGAGTAGGTCAAGGTTTATTTCATTGTCATCTACCACCAAAATGCTGCCTTCAACCACTTTGGGTTGAGTTTCTTTCACGGCACGAATTAGCTTATCTGCTGTCTGTGCAAAGAGTTGATTGGTTGGATTCTCAATTTGCAATTGAGAAACGGTAGAGGATTGGTTGCTGAGGGTCTGGAGCTGTTGCTTGGCCAAGTTCACAATGTCGTTGGTCATCTCCAACAGCCGATGCGCGGCCATATTAATCCGATTTAAATCGTCAATTAGCTCAGTGGGGGCATCTTCCAGGAGCATTTCACAGTAGCCGGTGACGGTGCTCAGCGGTGTGAGTAGCTCCAGGCGTACCATGGCGCTAAAGGCATTGATATCTTGTGCGACTGGATGGGCCTGAAGCTGAGACGGATCGAGAATTGCATCGGTAGAGGCTAGCAGCTGTAAGCCTGCGGCATAAACCTTTTCGCAATCTTGCCGCATGTCTGCTTGAAGATGCTCCGGCAGTTCATCCAACAGAATTTCACCATAGCCAATAATGGCATTAATAGGTGTGCACAGCTCGTGGCGCAAATAGCGCAGCAACAGCTTTTCGACTTGTTCATCTTGGGCAGAAAGTGGATTCGCTTCAAGGGCCGGATCAGGGGGCGGAGCCTCCGGTAACAGGGCTTCAATTTTTTCCGTCAGGCGATTGAAATTAATGGGTTTTGTATCGTAACCATCACAGCCAACGGCCAGCGCTTTTTCGCGATCGCCCGCCATGGCATGGGCCGTAAGGGCAATTACCGGCATCTGCTGAACGCGGGGATCGCATTTCAGCCGTTGGGTAGCTTCCCATCCATCCATCACTGGCATACTCATATCCATCAAAATAATGTCCGGCGCTTCGGCCAGCGCTTTGGGCAGCGCTTCTGTGCCATCACAGCCACAAACCACGTCATAGCCTCGCTTTTGCAGACGCCTGGTCAGCATGTCGCGATTGATTTCGTTGTCCTCTAAGAGCAAAATCTTAGCCATGATCGATTCCTTGCGCTGTTTTGATTAAAAAGATTTTGAAGTAAAAGGGTGGCGTTAAAAAAAGGTAGATTCAGAGAAATTGACGAGTTTCGTAAATTAGATAATTGGTCATGGCCTGTCCTCAGCGGTTGAAAGCAGCGCTTGAATTTCTTCTAAAAGCATTTGGCGGCTGTAGGCACCCTTTTGATGAAGCTGTTGAATTTGACCTTTTAATCGCTGATGATCAGCGGCGGTTAAATCCTTTGCTGTGAGCACAATTACAGGAATGGCTCGCCATTCTGGACGTTGCCTGAGCTGCTGCAAAAACTCAAAGCCATCCATTTCTGGCATCATTAAATCCAGCAAAATCACGTCCGGGCAATGCTGTTCGAGCTGCGTGAGCGCCTGCAATCCATTTTCCGCTTCTATCACCTGCCAACCCGTGGCATGCAGCTGGCGGCGAGTCATTTCTCGGTTAGCGGCGTTATCTTCTACCAGCATTACCCAGCTATTGTTCTCGGCTGTTTGTGCTGTTTCGGGCGAACGATACTTTTCCAGCACGTTCACTAAGCGCTCAGAGCTCACCGGCTTGAGCAAATAATCTGCTGCACCCAGGGCATAGCCCAGGCTTTTATCATCGGTAATGGTCATCATCAACACTGGAATGTGCATCAGTTGTGCATCGAGTTTTAGCGCTCTCAGCACTGACCACCCGTCCATTTCTGGCATCATCACATCGAGCAAAATAATGCTGGGCGCTGCAGATAAGGCCACTCTCAGCCCTTCCATGCCGTTGGCAGCGGTGATTACCTGATAACCGGCCTGGGTCAAAAAGCGATCCGTTAAGTCCCTCACCGATTCGTTGTCATCAATCACTAAAATGGTCGTCCCGGTGCCTGTGGTGGTGGGACGCTCTTGTGAGGATGTGGTGGAGGCGATCGCCGGTGGACGATTAGCGGGCGTCCTCTTTTCAGTAGATAACTTTTCAGCAGATAACTTTTCAGCAGACAGGGCTGCTTGAGCAGAGAGATCGCTCACTTGATCGGGCAACCAAATCGTAAAGGTGGTGCCAACGCCCACCTGACTCTGGCAGTGAACATCACCGCCCATCATCCGACAAAAATCTCGGGTAATGACGAGCCCTAGTCCAGTGCCACCGTAGTTTCGGGTGGTGGAGCCATCCACTTGCACAAATGCCTGAAAGAGCTTGGTCTGCTGCTCAGGCGTCATGCCAATACCGGTATCACTGACGGCAAAGGTAAAGCCTGATTCATTTTGGCCAATGGTGCCTTCTGGGCTATCGCCACTGTTTCGCTTCCAAAGCGGCAGGCTTGCCTGCTTGGTTACCGATACGGTAATGGTGCCGTTGTCGGTAAACTTGGCCGCATTGCTCAGCAAATTTAGCAGGGCCTGCCGGAGCTTGGTCATATCTGCCACCATCGCGCCGACATTGGCCGGGCAGTCCACAACCAGCTGATTGTGTTTTTGGGCCATCAGGGGTTGAGCCGTTTGTGTCACTGAGTTCACAATGGTTGCGATCTCGAAGTGCTCCAGAAACAACTCCATTTTTCCGGCTTCTATTTTGGAGAGATCCAGAATGTCATTAATTAGTGACAGAAGATGGGTGCCTGCCCCATGAATTTTGTCTACATCATCAAGCTGCTGCTTCTGGGTAGGGCCACTGAGTTCTTCTTGCAGCATTTCGCTGTAGCCAATGATGGCGTTGAGCGGGGTGCGCAGCTCGTGACTCACATTGGCCAAAAATTGACTTTTTGATTGGCTTGCTTGCTCGGCTTCAGTGCGAGCCTGTTGGGCTGCTTGGGTGGTTTCGGCAAGCTGCGCGGTGCGCTCTGCCACGGCTGAATTAAGGTTTTGTTCGCGCAGCGTCACCTCATGGGCCATGTTTTGAAAAGCCCGTGCGAGCTGACCGGGTTCGTCTGAGCGCTGCGCAATTCGAGTGATCCCGGCGGACTCAAATGCCTGCATTTGGGTGGCTTGTATTTGAGTCGTTTGCATTTGGGTGGCGGTATTGTTGCCCGCACCTAATCGCCGGGTAATGGCCGTGAGCTGCCCGATGGGGCGAATCACCGCGCGGCGTAACAGTCCATTTAGGAGTGCGATCGCGGCTGCAAAAATTCCCCCAAAAATCCCAATGGCAAGATTGCGATACTGCTCTCCCCGGCTAAACACTTCACCTGCCGGAATGTAGAGAGTCTGCGCGGCTACCACCTCTCCTACCTGCCAGCCAAAGCCATTTTGACTGCCATAGGTCACTAGCTGACTGCGCGGTGCATTGGCTGGACGTCCATGACACTGCAAGCAGCTTTGAGCATTCACGCTTAGCGGACGGGCGCTGTAAAAAAGCTTTTCCCCATTCACGCTGCGGTAGCCAGAGAGCAGCGTTAGTTCTTCCTTTTCTCGAAATTGATTGACTAAGGTCGTTTCAAACTCGTTTGCCAAATCCCGCATATTGGTGGGGTTTAGCGTGGCTTCTTTATAGAAAAAATCTTCGTAGTCAGGGCTTTCACGAAAGGTTTCGAATACCTCACGGGCCGAGTACGCGGGCACCGTTTCAGCAATAAATTCAGTTTCAGTTTCGAGCTGATCTTGTAGTAGTGGACGCACGTGTTCGCTGGTGTAGGTGCGCACCGAGTTCATGGTTTGTGTGAGAATTTCGGCTTGGGCAATGACCTCATTTTCGGCTTTTTGCTGCATGGCCTGTGAGAGCAATATGCCGCTGAGTAAAATACCCCCCAAAAAGATTAGGGCCAGAAGCAACGTAAACTTTTGCTCTAGTTTTAGATGCTTAATCATGGGGGCTATGACCTAAAAAAATAAGTCAAAATGAGGGGGTAGCAATAGGGCGTCAGCGTGAGATTGGGTTAGAGGTTCCGCTTCCTTATACAAACGAGTTCTTTTAAATATGCAAACGTATGCAAATTTACTTAAAAATCGTTCACATGCAGACTCGTTGAAATATGCTAAAAACGGCCAACTACGAATAACTAACGATAAATATACGCAACTATGAACACACAATTTCAGTAAACTTACTGAATTTTATCAAACGCAAGAAAATACGAGCCTGTGTATTCGCAGCGCATTTGTGTGTATCATTTGGCACATTTTTGGGGTGGTTTGGTGCGGCGGCTATAACGTCCTAAACTGTCAGAATCGTTAGCAAAAGTGCTCAACTATGCGACGCAAGTTGATTCTAAAGGTGGTTAATACGCTGCTGGCTATTCTGTTTTTAGATATGGCCGCTACGGGTTTGTTGGCTGACTATATTCCGTACGATACTTATCAGCTTGTGCATGCGCAGGTGGGAAAGTTTTTTGTGCTGTTTGCGATCGCTCACTTAGTTCTCAATTGGAACTGGGTGAAGATGACGTATTTCAAAAAAAAGAAGGGCTAGAAAAGTAAGGTAGGATTAGAAGCTCATTCCTTTCTTTGGTAAGGAGGATGTGCTGAAATAGGACGGTGCGGTCTTTTTATGCTTTAGCTTATGGACTGAAGGATATCTTGCAGGTAATCTTCTTCCGCGATCGCCTTACCTTTCATAAATCGATCATGCTGCACACTTACTAAGCCTTGCTTAGCTTTTGTCTGCGCCCCTGCGCTATCTCCTTCTGCTAACAACAACGCTGCTTCTGCTCTTAACAGTGCGTAGGGTGGTATCAGGGCTTTTTCTGTAATCTTTTCAAACCATTGGCGAGCTGAGTCTGTTTGGTGGCGAATGTGTGCCTCAAAATAAGTGCCTTCTAACAGCAATGAGCCTCTAAAGAGTTCAGGGAAATGCAAATGCAGGTCAAGGGCTTGATCGAGATAGTGGCCTGCTTTTTCAAGTTCTCCTTTATCTAATGCCGCATCATAAGCCAACAGTAAACCAGCGACATGATCTGAGGATGGTTCAGGCACGGCAAGCACCTGTTCAATAAAGGCGGGATCAAGTTCTTTGGGGCGAATGCCTTGTCTCAAGCTGGCATTAATTCCGTAAAGTGCAAAAAAACGTTGGCCCTGTAAATTGTTTTTCGCAAGATCTAACAGTCTGCGGCCATCTGTTCTTAAGTAGCCTAATTTCAGTGGCAAAATATTGAAAATAGCCCCATGCAGGCTGATGCTAGATAACGCCACGAGCAGCCAGCTGTTAAAGTTACTGCTCACTACGGTTGGGAAGAACAGAAAAATGGCACCGGCGCAAAAGAGTAGAAAAGATGCAGCGGGGCCACCTAATATCATCATCATTAAATTGGCTTGGCTGAATTGATGGCGAGATTTTGGAATAGGTAGAATAAATCCGCCTGCATACCTTTTGCGGGTTTTTAAAATTTTCCAATTCTGTTTTCTGTCATTCCCCCCGCGTACTAAAACCCACCGATCAACAGCAAATGCCTGTAGTTCGAACCCTTTCGCTAAGGCAAACAATAAATGACCCATTTCATGAATAAGAATGGATGCAAAAAGATAGACAAGTGGCGCAAATATGTAGAGAGGATGCCACTGCGGATTGATGTTTTTTAAGGCTTCAGTGGGGAGCGGGGGGATGAATCTTGTCCAAGCAAGACCGATAATCACTAAGGTCATCGTCGGTAGGATTGTTATCTGCCAAGGCGATGTGGTGGGTGGAACATCTAGGCCCGTTTTGTACCTGCCTTCAGTAGCCACAAACTTCTGTCTTATGACTTGGCGTAGTCCCATATAGCTGATAGCGCCGTAGATCACGCCGTAGATTACTCCGCTACAGAGTGTTGCGAGTCCAGGTTGAAAATTTAGTGTTGTTCCGCTGATGATGCCAAAGATGACCCCGATAATACCGCCTGAAAAGGTTGCGATGAGCGTGATGATAATCCACTCCCATGCCGGCTGAAAGAGTTGCCGCAGGAGCTGCCACTGTAGGAGTGCAAGGGTAATGGGATATGTAATGAATAGGAGCAGGAGCGCAAACGGTGAGACCGGAAAGAGCACTAACGGAAGTGCTACTGAAGCTAATGGGGCGATCGCCACATTCAAAATCCATCGTGGCGAAATGGGTATGGCATGGCGCAAGACAGTCCACTGAGCGAGCCCCACCCAAAGACAAAAGGTGGCAAAAGCTAGGGTGCCGTGGTTCACGTAGTTATTCGCTAATTGCCAGTTAGCCACTAAAATCGGCAGGCTAATCCCAAAACCATGCGCTAGGCCATTCGCTAGAATCCACTTCCTAAAGAAGTTTGGGCCTAGCGTTGGTTGGGTCTCAGGGAAAAACTGTGCCACGGCTACACATTCCTGTACTAATTGTTAGCGCTTTTCTACAGTACTCCCGATTTTTGAGAATGGGCTGACAATGCTTCGGGGCTTGCCCAGTGAAAAGTAGGGATACATTTACACTGGGCAAGTACTTTTGCCGTAGTTTCAGCTAATATCTATCACGCAACCTACGTTACAGAAGCTATTGGTGTGGTAGATAGAAGGTCGGGGGGCTTCTATCTGAGGATTTCATGAGCTGGGTATTGAAGAGATGTGTTGAGCTGAGTGTGTGTGTCTCTGTCTCTTTGGGCGATAGATGAGGGCGTAGGCTGCGGGAACGAAGTAGAGGGCGAGGAGCGATGCGCCGCTGATGCCACCTGCGGTCGCAACCGCAAGCGGTCTCCAAAAGGGGCCACCACTGAGTAGCAAAGGCACAAACCCGGCGATGGTGGTGATAGTGGTTGTAATCACGTGACGAGTGGATTTGCCTACGACGGAAGCGATGGCTTTGCGATCGCCCCCCTTTGCGTCTGCATTTTCGTTAAGTCCAGACAGCACCATTACCGTATCGTTAATGGCAATGCCCACGAGGCCGAGTGAGCCTACAATGGCCATAAATCCAAACACGGTGTTGAATACCTTCAAAGAGAATAGGGCCATGCCCACAGAACCAACGCCTACAAAAGCAACAATAATCGCCTGACGAAAAGAGTTTAGGGAGAGTACAAGCGCAGCCACCATAACGATCGTGAGCAATGGCACGAAAACAAGCAGATTACCTACGGCTTGGCCTTGCTCCGCTGATTCGCCACCGTATTCTGTGCGGTAGCCAGGTGGCATGGTAAAGTTCGCGGCGGCGAGCTTTTGCTCAAATTCGGCTTGGGCGACAGAAGGGAGGGTACCGGCTGATAAATATCCTTGAACAATGTTGACGCGTTCTTCGTTGCGGCGAGAGATATTGGAGAGTTCGGGTAAGAGCGTGAACTCGCCGATGGCTGTGGTGGGCTGGCGAACTCCTGTATCTGATTGGAGATCGAGGGAAGCGATTTGGCTCAAGTTGGCGCGGTTGGCGTTAGCTACGCGTACGCGGATAGGCAGATTTTCGGTGCCTTCGAGAATGCTGCCGCCTGTGGTGCCTTCTAGGTACGCGGAAAGCTGTTGGGCGATCGCAGTATTCGTCAGCCCGTTTTGCCGTGCCTGTTCTTCATCCACAGTTAGCCCCAGCTTTGGCAATGCCTCACTGAGATCATCGCGAGCAATGGTGACATTGTTAACGGTGCTGAGAATGCGGCGGGCTTCAAGGCCCAAACGACGCAGTTCGGTAATGTTGGGGCCAAAAATGCGTAGCTCAACGGGGGCGTCAAATGGGGGGCCTTGCTGGAGCTGGTTAACGATGATGCGGGCAGCGGGCAAGGCGGCGTTAAGGTCGCTTTGCAGCGATTGCACAATTGGTTCTACGCTGCGATCAGTATTGAGCTGAACAAGGGCCTCAGCGTATTGGGCTTGGTTGCGGCGGCTGCCGGTAAGGTTGTAGTAAAACTGAGGGGCGCTTTCGCCAATGAACCAGTGCACATCCGAGACGTTGGGATTGGCGCGGATGATGTCGCGGGCGATGTCGATTTGTGTTTCGGTGCGGGCGATCGCGCTTTGGGGCGAAAATTCTACTTCTATTTGAATTTGATCGCGGGAGACGGCAGGGAAGAACTGTTGATCTAATGTGCCTGCAGTAATAAAGCCGATGAGGGGAATGCAGAACGTAATTGCCATCACCAGCAGCGGATATTGCATGGTGCGCCGCAGTGTCCATTGATAAGGCTCTGCCAGCCAAGGCAGTGAAATGCCCTCTGCCCACCAGCTTCCAGGCCGGATCAAAAACTTTTGTAGGCTTGCGACGGGGCCAGTTTTAGTCTGAAGCTGTTGTTTTTTCTCATATTGTTTTTTCCTATTGCTATGTCCTAGTACCCTGCCCGCTAATGCAGAGATAACAGTGAGTGACAGCAGCAGAGAAGAAATCAGCGCCATGATTACATTCAGTGCGATGGTGCCCACAAACTCTCCTGCAGCGCCAGGAAGCAAGTAAATGGGGGCAAAGGCGGCGATGGTCGTGATGGTGGACGCCAGTAGCGGCACTTTAATGTAGTCCACCGTTTTAATTACGGCATTGAGGGGCGTATCACCATGCTCCATTTCCATTTGAATTTCATCAACGGCGATGATGGCATTGTCGATTAGGAGACCGAGAGCAATGATTAACCCCGTGACTGACATTTGATGGATAGGAACGCCGAGAAGTGTCATCCAGCCGAACACGGTAAGAGAAGTGATGGGCAAGGCCGCACCCACTACGATGGCGGCCTGCCAGCCCATAGTCACCAGGGTTACCAGCATCACCAGCAGCGCCCCAACAATCAGGTTGGAGATAAGGGTAGACATGCGCGCTTCAACGTAGGCGCTTTGATCAAAAATGGTCTCTAGCCGCACGCCAACGGGAAGCTGTTGTTCAAACTCAGCGAGCACATCACGCAATCCTACAGCCCACTGATCAATTCGCCGCCCCGATTCCATGAGAATGCCGAGGGTGATGGCAGGCTTTTCGCCCACAAAGGCCATATCGGTCATGGGTTGTTGAAAGCCTCGCTGCACTTGGGCGATATCGCTAAGTCGGGTGAATTGACCGTTTCCTGTAGAGCCACTGCCGGTCTGAATAGGAATTTGGCGGATTTGTTCGAGAGTTTCTAGCTCGCTTTGAACCTCGATTGTGACTGATTGTTCTGGGCTGCGGAGCTGTCCGGCACTGACTTTGGCATCACTGGTTTGGATCCGGCTGGCAAGTGCCTGGGGAGAGAGTCCGAGGGTAGCGAGTCGGGCAGGATCGACTTCAACAACAATTTCTTCAGTGGGGGCACCAAAAATGTTGACCTCTTTGGTGCCGTTTACGCCGCGTACTTGGAGGGCAAGTTCTTCTGCATAGCGGCTGAGGATAGCGTAGTTAGGTTCGCTATCTGGTTGGTCGGGCAGATCCCAGACGAGAGAAGAGATAAACGTGTAGGCTTCGGTGACCGTTTCTTCTAGTTCGGGATCGCTTGCACCTGTAGGGAGGGCAAGGGCTGCGTCGTCTAACTCATCGCGCACCTTAGACCAAACGGGCTGGGCCTCTTTGATAGTTTCAGCGAGTTCGATGCTGACGGTAGAGAATCCGACGCGTGAGTCTGAAGAGAGTACGGCAATTTCTTCAAGCTCAGAAAGCTCGGCTTCAATGACTTCAGTGACAAGGGCTTCAACGCGCTCGGCATCTGCGCCGGGAAAGGCCGTTTGCACAACGGCGACACGGGATACCAGTTCAGGATCTTCTTGGCGGGGGAGGGCTTGAAAAGAGAGAAAGCCCCAGGCCAGTAGCAGCACAATGGTGAGAACGAGCAGGCGGGTATTGGTGTAAAAGTGTTTGACCATCGTAGTTTCTGGCGTTAGATTTCAGCGCTAGATTGAGGCACTGGGTTTCAGCACTAGATTGAAGCACTAGTTCTGTGTGAATACTTGTTTTTCTTGAGGCTCAACAGATTGCCCTGGTACAAGGCGATGGGTGCCGCTGGCGACGATGACATCACCGGGCTGGAGGGTGCCGGTAACGAAGGCGCGATCGCCCTCTTGATGAATAATTTCTACAGATTGCGATCGCACTACAAACCCAGCTTCCTTCTCCTCGGAAGCTCCTTCTTCAGCAGGCATAACTTCAGCAGGCATAACTGCATAGCAGTTCCATAGCCCCCGAATCCCTTGCGTGAGCGCTGCTGTTGGCACCCACATGCCTGCTGTGGGAATTTGTTCAGTAAGATTAAGCCGTACTGTTTGTCCTGGGCTAGTGGTCAGTGCGGCGCGTGGCTCTAGGGTCAGTACTATGGTTTGCGTTCGGGTTTGTGACTCGACTTCTGGCAAGATAGAAACTAGGGTGGCTGTGTACGTTTCGTTGCCAATTTCGACACTGGTTTCTTCGCCTATATTCAAGGTTTGAACAACATCGCTGGGGACGCCAACTTTGGCTTCAGCAATGCTATTTTCGACTAAACGAACAACCGATTGGCCAGCGCCTACTACCGTGCCTTCATCAACGTTGTGCGCTGAAACAATGCCGCTAAACGGTGCAAAGATCGTGCTTTTTGAAATGGTGACATCAAGGTCGGCCAGGCGCGCATCTAGCTGTTGGATAAGTGCATTTTGGGCCGTTAGCCGCTCGGGGCGGGTGCCGTTTTGGAGTTCAGCTAGTTGGCTGCGGGCTTGATTGAGCCGGGCCTGCAAAGAGCCACCGGTAAAAGACACTTCGTCCAAATTTTCTCTGGAAATAGCGCCCTGTGCGTAGAGCGTCTCACGGCGGGCAATGCGGGTGCTTTGTAGCTCAACTTGCTGTTCTAAATCTTGGACGGCAGCGGCGGCAGCGGCGATGGCTTCGGTTCTAGCTCCCGTTTCAAGCTCCAAAAACTGGGCCATAGCTTGCGCTTTTTCTGCCTCTATTTGCATTCGCTGGGTCTGTAAGTTGCGAATATCTAGCTGGGCAAGTGGTGTGCCTACCTGTACTGATGAGCCTTCAGGTATGAGGATTTTCGTCAACTGTCCGCTGCGCTCAAAGCCTAGCTCACTGGCCTGAACGGCGGTCATTTCTCCCGTGTAGGTTCTTGCCACGGTGTAGTTAGCCGCTGTAGTTACGGTGAGGGTTTCAACTGGAATTGGGGTATGGGCGCTTCTGTTGGAGGTTTCAGCGAGGCTAGCGGCTGGTTGATTTTTAAGCACGACCGGAGCTGCCATCAACACAAGGCCGAGTAGGGTCAGTCCTGCAATCCATTTGGGTTGATGTTTGAAGCGCTGAGGCATGGAGAGAAGTCGCTTGTTGGAGAAAGATGGATGGTTCATTGCACCTTATGCGGCAGAATAAAATAAGAAACAAACAAACGTCCGTTTTATTTTTGAAGCAATAAGTCAGTACTCAAGTAGGTAAAAATGGCCCTTTTTGTACAAGGGACTATTTCGAGAAGCAGATGCCGGTTAGGCTAGGCAATGTGTTCTGACGTTTGAATGCTAAGATTGGAGGAATCAAACGCCTGTTTGATATTATTAAAACGTACGTTTGAAAAAATAGCAATACCTAAATCGTTCAATGTCTACTGCTGGGGCCGCTGCAACAAAAGAGCAAATTTTGGACGTGGCGGAGCGGGCGATCGCTCAAAATGGATATGCTGGCACGACGCTACGCAGCATTGTTAAAGAGGCTGGTGTGAATTTGGCAGCTGTGCATTATCACTTCGGGTCTAAAGAAGGTTTGTACGAAGCGTTGATTGCAAGAATTGCTAAGCCGATTGTGTCTGAGCAGCTGGCTGGGTTGGATGGGTTGGAAGCGGCTGCGGATGGCCCGTTGACAGCGCAAATGCTTTTGACGGCATATTTGAAGCCTTCCTTGGCTCCGGTGATGCAGGGCGAGAAGGTTAAACCGATGCGATCGCAGTTTATCGGTCGTTGTCGAACGGAGCCAGATCCGCTCAAAACCATTGCTGCCGAGCAGTTTAAACCGGGCACGGAGCGCTATTTAGATGCCTTTCAGCGTGCTTTGCCAAATCAGACGCGATCGCAACTCACTTGGAAACTGGATTTGGTCGTGACCTGCCTGATTCGAGTGCTGGCGGAGGCCGGAAAACCAGGGGCATTGATGGTGAGCAGTCAGCCTGAAGATGTGAAGTCCGCGATTGAGCAATTGACCATGTTTTTGTTGCCTGGGCTAGAAAGCGATTAGCTCAACGGCTTAAACAAGCTCTCATACAAATCAGGCAATGCAAGCAGGCTAAAAGTCACATTTATCTCTCGATAAATAGAAAAGTAGGCGTTATTCAAGCGTTGTGAAAGCCAATAGTTCTATAGACTTAAAGTATCTTTTTCAGTGTAATTACTTAATGCGAGCTGCCCCATGGAATCAAGCTTTTTAACCGCCGTTTTCCTTCCGCTGGCGCTGTTTGTGATTATGTTGGGCATGGGTTTAGGGCTGACGGTTAATGATTTTAAGCGGATAGCGATCGTCCCTAAGCCTGTCATTTTAGGTTTGCTGGCTCAGCTTGTCATGCTGCCAATAGTGGGTTTTGCTCTCGCTTCTTTCTTGCCGCTTTCTCCAGAACTTGCCGTGGGTGTGATGGTGTTAGCCGCTTGCCCTGGTGGCTCCACTTCTAATCTGGTGACCTACCTAGCAAAAGGCAACGTTGCGCTTTCTATTACCCTTACTGCAATTAGTAGCCTGATCACAGTTCTCACGATTCCTCTAATCGTCAATTTTTCCATGCAGAACTTTTTGGGCGAAGGGGCTGCGATTCAGCTTTCGTTTGTAGAAACTGTGGTGAAAATAGCTGTGATTACATTTATTCCAGTTAGTTTGGGGATGACTTTTCATCACTATGCACCTCAGCTTTCTGCCAAAATTGAATCGTGGGTTAAGTGGCTCTCTCTATTCTTCTTAGCGCTGATTATTTTTGGTTTGTTGTTGAAAGAGCGTGAAAATGTACCTACGTTTTTATTGCAGGTTGGCTGGGTTACCCTTGCATTGAACCTTGTGACGATGGCCTTGGGCTATATGTTTTCTCGGATGGCTAAATTGGATCAGCGCAGTGCGGTGGCTATTACAAGTGAAGTAGGCATCCAAAATGGAACGTTGGCGATCGCTGTGGCCAGCGCGCCTGCCCTCCTCAACAATCCTACGATGGCTATTCCCGCTGCCATCTATAGTCTGTTGATGTTTATCACAGGTGGATTGTTTGCACTCTGGGCAAGGCGTCAAACCAGTGTTGCCCGTAATGCTGCGTAGTGAAGCTTTGCCTCTCTCTATGTGGCTACCTCATCAGACTATATAGTCATAAGAAATAGTCATGAAAATGACTGAGAGATACAACGCGACCATAACGCGACTATGTGTATCTGTATAACTTGATAGGTGTTATTCAACGTATACGTCATTTTAACCCCCAACCTGGCAATACTAGTAACCATGAGATAGGCCAACGTTGCTGAGGATACAGGGTCGTGATGAATGTTTTGCAAATTGGGAAAGGGTGGTTCCCAGAAGAGTCCGGTGGCCTAAATCGCTACTTCTATGACTGTCAGCAATACTTGCCGAACACGTCTATGGAAATTCAAGGTCTTGTGACAGGCTCAGACAACGTTTTAAAAACCTCCGGCGCACAAGTGCATACTTTTGGCTCCGCCGACGTTTCGTTGCGAAAGCGCTGGTCTGCTTTAAGGAACACTTTTCAAGCGTTGAAAAAAAAACAGCAATACGATCTCATCAGCACTCATTTCGCTATGTATACGTTCCCGCTGTTGGACTTAGTCAAAGAACCTATGGTGGTTCACTTCCATGGGCCTTGGGCTTCTGAAGGCCAGGCTGAGGGCAATCGTTGGATAGCTACAAAGGTTAAAAAAAACATTGAGAAACTGGTGTACGGCAAAGCGCAGAGATTTATTGTTTTATCAGAAGCCTTTAAATCGATTCTGGTATCGAACTACAGCATTCCAGATGCTTTGATTTCGGTCGTTCCAGGGGGTGTGGATTTAGATCGGTTTAACTGTTTGCGGCATCCACAACAGGCGCGGCAACAGCTTGAGTGGGAGACAGAACGGCCTACTATTTTAGTTGTTCGACGCTTGGCCAAGCGAATGGGCCTAGAACAGTTAATTATGGCGATGTCTGAGGTGAGAGTGCAGCACCCCGATGTGTTGTTAAAGATCGCCGGAAAAGGCTACCAGGCAGAAGTTTTACAAGCGCTGATTGATGAACTGGATTTGCACCATAATGTAGAGCTGCTTGGTTACGTCGCCGATGATGTGCTGCCGGTTTGTTATCAGGCGGCTGATTTTTCTATTGTGCCTTCGCAAAGCTTAGAAGGCTTTGGCCTGATTTGTCTGGAATCTTTAGCGACAGGCACACCCGTTTTAGGCACGCCTGTGGGCGGCATTCCCGAAGTCCTGAAACCTTTGGACTCACAGATGGTTTTGGATGGGAACCAAATTAATGATTTGGCGCAGGGAATTAAATCGGTTTTGTCAGGCGATCGCGTTCTCCCCAGCGCAGCGCAATGCCGACACTACGTTGAAGAAAACTATAGTTGGGCCGCTGTGTCTGAGCAGTTAAGAACGATCTATCAGGCGGTTTAAAGGCAGGTCGTGTGAGCACGGAAAAATGACGTTGGTTGGCTTGCGTCATCAGCTTTCTATTACATCAGCTATTTATCATGACACATAGAATTCTCTTTATGACTCATGCCGCCGTTCTAGGAGGCGCAGAACTCAGCTTAATAGATTTGGCCAACAACTATCGCCATACTAGTGAGGTGTTGCTGTTCGATCATGGCCCACTAGTGCAAATCCTTCAAGAGAAAGCTATTCCTGTTACAATTTTGCCTGCCTCTAGCAGCGTACTTAATGTAAAAACCAGTAGCCGCCTCGCCACCCTAAAATCCATTCCAAATCTGTTTAAATTGGCGCGTCAGGTGAGCCATAAGGCCCAAAGTGGATTTGATGTCATTCATATTAACTCGCAAAAAGCCCTTGTGATTGCTGCTTTAGCTGCCCAGATGAGTCAGCTACCACCCATCGTTTGGCACTTACGAGATATCCTAACAGCTGGCCACTACAGCGCAATTAATCGAAAAATAGCGATTCTATTAGCGAACCACTGCGCCACTAAAGTGATTGCTAACTCACAAGCTACAGCTAAGGCTTTTATCGAAGCCGGAGGCAACCCAGCCTTAGTTAAAGTTGTTTATAACGGCATTAGCGAAAAACCTTTTGAGGGTATTTCCGCTCAAGCGCGTCAACAGCTCCGGCAGACTTTTAATATTGGTGATGCACCTTTAGTCGGTGTGTTTAGTCGGCTCTCGTTTTGGAAAGGCCAGCATGTTGTTCTAAAAGCGCTGGCGCAGCTGCCAGATTTTCATGCCGTGATTGTGGGTGATGCGCTTTTTGGTGAAGATGAGTATGTTGACTATTTGCAGTCATTGGTAAAAGAGCTTGACTTAAGCGATCGCGTTCATTGGCTTGGCTTTCGTAGAGACATTCCTAATCTTATGAAAGCGTGTGATTACATCGTGCATCCTTCTACAGAACCTGAACCCTTTGGCCGTGTACTAGTGGAAGGCTTGCTTGCTCAGCGCCCTGTTATTGCTGCTGCTGCTGGTGGCGCTCTCGAAATTGTCACTGATGGTGAAACGGGCCAGCTTTTTCTCCCTAATGACGCAAATGCGCTCGCTCAAACCATTTTATCTTTGCATGCTAACCCTGAGCGGGTGAAAGCCGTGAAGCAGCAGGGCTACCAACATGCCAGAAAACAGTTCTCTTTAGAAACCTGTTTGCACAATTTTGCTGGTCAAATAGACGCGATCGCCTAATTCCAACGCAAGCGCTTTCGTTCTTTCACTTCACATATGGTGCATACATGCGGCTTTGGCCGCAAGATACGCCGCTTCAAGCGCAGGTTTGTATGTCTCTAACGTAACCCTTTTGCCTGCGCGGCCCTGATCTTCTAAGTGTTCACACACTTGTGCTAACTGAGCAAGGCCCAAGGTAGCACTGCTAGATCTCAATCGATGGGCTGCTTTGTATATCGCTACATCATGGTTGCTTTCTATCGCTTGATAGATGTTCTCTAACATTACAGAACCTAATTCGAAGTAGTTATTAAAGAGCTGTTTCAGTAATGCGGGCGCAGTTGGCCCGGCCATTTTGCGAATGTTGTCAATCACATGCTCATCTACAACAGGCACTGATTGAGTTTGTTTCTCCCAGGTGCCTGGCTGATTTAGAGGGCCGGCTAATGAGTCTTCTGATGAGTCTTCTGATGAGTCTTCTGTGCCTACAAGATTTGAACGTTGTTTTACACAGTTCAGAGCTTTTTCTAAAGCTGCTGGATTGACTGGTTTCTGGACGTAGTCCTGCATGCCCGCTGCTAAACATTCTGCCACATTATCTTCTGTTGCCCCAGCCGTGAGCGCAATAATGTATGGGCGTTGCTGGGCTGGATAAAGCTGATTAATTTTTTGAGTAGCTGTTATCCCGCACATGGCGGGCATATGAACATCCATAAGAATGACATCATACGCCTGAGTTTCTAATGCTTTGAGCACGGCCTCTCCATTGCTGACCAGATCTGCTTTATAGCCCAAATGCTCTAATTGAATGAGCGCTAGCCGCTGATTCACGAAGTTATCTTCAGCCAGCAATATTCTGAGGCTGTTGCTTTTGTCAGTGCGATCAGCCGTGGTCTTAAAGGCGTTTTCAGGCTTGCTTATAGAACCTTCTGTAGGCCGATTTATGTCGCTGTTACGGTTGTTGGGCAATATTTCCACAGCATAACCTTAAGATGATTTTAATTGGAAATTTATTGTCAAAGCGGAAATGATATTTAGACCTATATTATTATTCTCAAGGTCGTAAAATATTTTCTAAGAAATCTTCAGAAAATTCATCTGTTGTTTGACTTTCTTGATAGCATTTTATCAGGAATGAATTGAGCTGATAGTATTGGTGTAACAGGCTTCGCTGATGCAGCGTTAGCAGCCGAATTTGGGCAATTTGCCGCTGACTAATGAGTAAGGATTGAAACGCCTCTAGCCAGCTTTCCCCATTCGTTTTACACCAAGTCTTTAGTATTGAAAGATCACTATCTAGTGGAGGGAGCTGTTGTTTTAGCTCACTGAAACCTACTTTAAAATCAGGCTCTAATTCAAATGTACCGTCCAGCTCAAGTGCAAACGTAAGATTGAGCATAGTCTTTGTGTGTGGATTTTGAATTAGCTCTAAGCCAGATTCAAATGCACGGGCAAGGCTTAGATCCAGATTCATGTCAGGGCTTAATCCTTGAGCGGTAGCAGCGTCAAGAGTGGTCACTAAGCTCAAATCGCGATCGCTAAATAATGTCAGGTAAAAAGCACGTACGGCGGCTGGTTGGTAAGTGTTTGAACAAGTCTCTGCTTTTTTTGCGATCGCAGCTATACAATTTCGACAGGACTGATCGGCTTGGAGAAATGAACGGATAGCGATCGCCATACCTGATAGCAGAGAATCCGCCTTTGGAATCATATTGGCGGTGAGGCGGATAACTTCATGCCAAGCGGGTTTCAAGGTATTGGCTGCTAATCGCTGAATGTTTTCAGGGAGCTGCTCAGGGCTTACCTGATATAGCAGGTTTCGCGCCGTTAGATATTCTTGGAACGTAAGGTGTGAAAAAGAATAGATACCCTTTGCTCTTTCTACAATCAGTCCGTTCTGTAGCTGCAGCGTGTGTAACAGTGCCTCGCTCTCTAAATACTGCGCTTCTAGGCTTGTCTCTTCCGCTGCTTTTCCGGAACCACTCATTCCTAAAGCTTGCGTGTAGTTAGAAATAATTTCTAATAGTTCAGCTTTTTCAAAAAAGTAATGGCCTCTTTGAAAGGTGATAGTAGCAATTGCACCCAATAGTGAAAGTTTCTCTGTCATAGACAGCTGGTAACGAGATGGCTCACGCTGAATGCCTCGGGCGAGATCCCATTTTTGCAAGAGAATATATAGCCCAGCCTGATATAAATTAGCGCGTTTTTGTGGAAAGCTAGAGCGAGCCAGAAAAACTGAACACAGCAAGCTCAGCAATATGGGGGTTCCCATAAGTTCTTTCAGTGGTTGGTTCTCAGCAGCATCTAGGGCATCTAAAAACTTCTTCGTTTTTACTTCAGCAGCATTTTCACTGGGCAGGTTGGCACTAAACCACTTTTGGGCAAAAGTTTGTATTTGGGTAGGGCTAAAATCATCAACCTCAACACTATAAAACCCTGGTAAATATAGGCTATCACTCGTCATCCGAGACGTGATAATAAAGCTGTTATCAGGATAGGTTTGGGTAAACCTTTGAATCTCGTTGACTACCTGACTCATGTGAATGGAAGAGATTTCATCTAGCCCGTCTAACAATAATAGGAATTTCCCTTTTTCTAGTAACGAACTAAGGGCTGCAACATCAATATCTAGTTCGTTAAACAGTCCTTCAATATATGAAAAGAGATTAACGAGGGGTTTATCTGCGGTCTCTGAGTGTGCTGGGTGAGCAGACAAATAGTGCCTTAAAGTCACAAAAATAGGAACATGATCAGGTCGATACATTCCCTCAATGCATTCTTGTGCCACGTACTGGAGAAATGTGGTTTTGCCCGCACCCGGTTTCCCTAGCAATAGGATCTTATCGGTTTTGCCAATAATATCTAAAGCATCTACAGATTCTGGATGGGTTTGGGTCAGGTGTGGGCGTGACTGTGCTACCGCAGAAGGTTGTAAGTCATCCAGGTCTAGCCATTGTTTATGGCGTAGATGAGGCACAATTCGGATAGGGGTGTACAGCTTCTTTAAGGCCAGAGGATGGCCAAGATCTAAAGAAGATTGTAAGAGGCCGCATTGTTTCTCAATGGTGGGTTTAAGAAATTGGCGCAGGGCTTTTATTCGATCCGCATCTGACGATAGGGTTCCTGATGCTTCTGCACTAGGTGGTGCCGGTGCTGATTCCTTGCCGCTAGCAGGTACCTTCGGTAAATCAGCAATCTCTTCCCATTCCAAATTGAGATGAAAACACAAATCAATAAAGATGCAGCGCTCTACAGGGCGACCTGTAAAGAACTTCCAAACTGACTGGCGAGTGTTTAAGCCGACTTCAAAGGCCAACTGCTCCTGAGTCCATCGTGTTCGTGAGAATGCATTTTTAGCTTTGACTTGACCCGCTGAGGAGGCTTTTAGCGATCGCTTTCCCATAAACTATAACAATCCTCGTTAACTCCTATCATTTTATTTCGACAGTCTTATATGGCGTTTATATAAGAGTTTGTTTCCTATGCATTTAATTTGGCTGGCTGCGTTATATTAATCAGCCTGTTGCCGATAGCGCCTGCGCGATGTAATAGGCTGTATCTTGAATACTTTCTATTTCAAGCTCTATAAAATCTGGTGAAGGTTGAGAGAAACAAAGTAATAAAATGGCTGTTAGCTCGCCTTTTAAGCAAACAGGATAGGGATATAATTCTGCTGCAGAGAGGCTGTCACATAGTGGTTTAAAGGGTTTCTGTAATGCCTCGCAGAGACTGTTGTTTACTATGAACGGCTCTGGAAATTGAACTTGAAGAGCGCTGATCCAATCTGTAGAAACTTCTGATAGTTTGCCAGTTAAAATATCTGTTGTCTGGGTTGTAGCTTCTAACCATTTCTGAGATAGCGGTTGATAAAGCAAGGTACGGCTTGCCGTTACAAATTGATTTAAGTTTTGCAGCGCTGTTAGGATTTGAGCGTTAGTATCTGGATGTGACTGCATGCTCCAAAGCTGCCGTTGTGTCTCTTTCCAAGCTTGATAGCGACTGAGAGAATCTTTGATGATCTCGGCTTGTCGAGCATGTTGATATCGTTCTAATAGTGCGCGCACGCGATGGCTGAGTACAGCCCAACTAATTGGCTTAGTGATGTAGTCACTGGCCCCAGCTTGAAACGCACGCTCAACAAATTCAGGCTTATCTAAAACCGTAATCATCAGAATAGGAACCTGCTTCGCCCCAGGCCGCTGACGAATTTGACGACAGCATTCAAATCCGTCTATTCCAGGCATCATGGCATCTATGAGCACCATGTCGGGCTGTAAGCGTTGATAGTCTTGAATGCATTGCTCTCCACTGCCTGCTTGAACGACAGAAAACCCTTCCTGTTCCATTGCAACCTTAAGCATCATTTGCAATGTGCGATCATCATCAACAATGAGGATTAAAGGGTTCTTGGGGGTAGGCATTATGGCACAAAAACAGGGATAGCAGTGGCTTACTTGATGAGAGTACCCATTCAAACTTTATTGATTGCTGGCAAAAGCCCCTAAAGATATACATGAAGTTATACACCTTACATACATTTGCATACATGAATGTGGACACAGGCTGGTCACACTAGAGTCATCAACTGGAGAGGTGCTTTTGATGTCTTTGGCGCAAGAACTAGATCGGGAACTACGCATTTTGCATGTGCTGAACCATGTGCGTGAAACGGGTAATGGCATTGTGAATGCCACGGTTGATCTCGCCTGTAGTCAAGCCAAATTGGGACATCAAGTCGCTGTTGCTTCTGCGGGTGGTGACTATGTTGCCCTACTGGAAGAACATGGTGTTCATCATTTCCATCTTGATCAGCAGCGTACAGTCAGAAATCTTCCTTCAATGCTGCGAAACTATGGCCGCATTATTGAGACCGTTCAGCCGCACGTTGTTCATACCCATATGATGATGGGTGTTTTGTTAGCTTGGAGCTACCGGCAATATAGTCGTATTCAGCCAAGGCAGCTACTTAATCTGCCAAAATTACTGACGAATTCTTCCTCTACGCAGGCTAGTCGCCCTTACTCCGTTGCCGCAACTGTTCACAATGAGTTTCAGCGGAATGCCATTCTCATGAAATTGGCCGATCAGCTCATCTGTGTGAGCAAGGCTGTTGCTGATGCTATGCATCGGCGAGGTGTGCCTGAGTCTAAACTTCAGGTTGTTCTCAATGGCACACTAAAAAGCCCACGCCAATTACCTCAAGATTTATCCGCTACGGTTACTCTGTCAGAGCTTGCCATTGTGACAGTCGCAGGCATGTACGAGCGCAAAGGTATGAGTGAACTTATCGAGGCGTTTGCTCGGCTCTCAGCCGATCACCCTCAGGTGAATTTATACCTTGTAGGAGATGGGCCTGCCCGCCAGTCCTTTGAACAGGAGGCGCAGCAAACGTCTGCAGCGGCGCGTATTCACTTTGAAGGTTTTCAATCTAATCCGCTAGCCTACATGCGAGCGGCTGATATTTTTGTTTTGGCGTCTCACCGTGAACCGTGTGCCCTCGTGCTGAGTGAGGCTCGCGCTGCTGGATGTGCCATTGTGGCCAGTCAGGTAGATGGGATTCCAGAAGCATTGGATGGCGGACAAGCGGGGTTATTTTGTGAACCTCGCAATGCATTGTCTCTGGAAACGGCCTTACGCCAGCTGATTGAAAGCCGTGAACAGCGAGAAACCTATCAGCAACTTGCTCAGGAAAACCTTGCTTATTTTGAGGTTGGGCGAGTGGCAGAAGAAACACTGGCGGTTTATAAAAAAATGCTACCAGCATCTTCTGATGATCAAAGTCACGTTCAATCTGTTGTGTTTCCGGCTGCTGTGTAATGACCAGATGTTCGTGCTAAGGAGAGTTTCTTTGTAACAGTTAAAACCGTCTGTTAGTTAGGATGCTATCGCTGTTTGGGATTTATATATTTACTAGCTCAGATATCTATTTGGTGCTTGGGTTAGCTCATGTTCTGTTGCTTAATACATTGCTCGTCAGCAATGAGTCTGCTAGAGATACTTGGCATATGTTTGACTGTGAACGAGAACGCATTTTTCAAGTAAGTCGAACAAGATACTAAGCATGCACTCGACACACTGTTAAAAGATTAGGAATCAAGGGACGCACCGCCATGAAAATTGCACTCGTACATGATTATTTAACTCAGTTTGGCGGTGCGGAGCGTGTGTTTGAGCTGATGTGTCAGTACTTTCCTCAGGCCGATATTTTTACATCGGTATATGATCCTGAAAATACAATTGATCTGGGCGATCGCAAAGTGAACACCACTTTTTTAGATAAAGTGCCAGGTTCGTCTAAAAAGTTTCGTTTGTTCGCTCCGTTCTACTATTCTGCCTTTCGCAGCCTCGATTTACAAGAATACGATCTCATTTTGAGTAGTTCTGCTGCATTTGCTAAAGGGGTGCGCAAGCGGCCCGATGCTACTCATATTTGTTTTTGCCATAACGTCACTCGTTTCTTGTGGGATACCAAAGTCTATTTAAATCAGTACACTCACTTTCGGCCGTTTTCATCACTCATCTCTCCTGTGTTTGAGCGGCTTAAAACGGTTGATTTTAAATATGCTCAAGAACCTGATGTGTATATTGCAAATTCTTCTACCGTTGCAAGTCGCATTCAAGACATCTATCAGCAACCGGCCATGACGATTAACTATCCTATTGATAGTCAACGATTTCAGTTCTGTGACCAAAAGTCTGACTTTTTTCTGGTGGCGTCTCGTTTGATTAGCTATAAGCGGATTGATGTGATTGTTGAGGCTTTTAACTGGTTAGGCTCACCACTGGTCATTGTGGGTAATGGTCCTGAAAGAGAACGGTTAGAGGCGATGGCGATGCCCAATATTCAGTTCCGAGGGCATGTCAGCGACACCGAGCGATGCCAGCTGATGTCACAGGCTAAGGGCGTTATCGTGGCGGCACTGGAGGATTACGGACTGGTACCTATTGAGGCTAACTTTAGTGGAACGCCTGTGATTGCCTATGGCAAGGGTGGGGTGCTTGATACGCAAGTGCCTGGAAAAACAGGATTTTTCTTCGAGCGTCAGACACCTGAGTTACTGTATCAAGCCTTGCGTAAAGCAGAAAAGCAACCTTGGAATCATCATGAGATTCGTCAGCATGCGCTTGAGAATTTTACGGAGTCAGTCTTCTTTAGTAAGGTAGAGGAAATTTTGGCGTCGAAAGGGTTTGGAAATCTGCAAACGACCCCTGAAAAAGCCGTATCTTTAGCAGCTGCTTAGCAGGTTTGTTGTCGTGTGGTCTATGGCAGGCTCTTTTTCTATGAAGGCCGTTTTTAAGCTGTTGGAGGGCATTTTTCAAGAAAGTGTGCAATTGCATTTTCAAATACTTCAGGATCTACTAAAAATGCCCAGTGATTACTTTCTAGCTGGCACAGTTCTAAGTTTGTTAGATACTGTTTGTAGGGTTTAATCTGCCGCTCAGAGGTGTTGATGCCTTTTGTCATGTATACCAGCAGCGCAGGGATATCAATGGGCTGTGTGAAACCAGGAATTTGCATGACATCGGTAAACATGGGGTCTCTAGCTGCGATCGCAAACTTACTGCCCCACTGACCGTGCTCTTTTTCTTCTACGGCGTGTTCAAATACGATTTGCTGTAGTGCTGACCAGTTTTTGAATTGTTTGAGCTGCTTGGCTTGAGCGATTGCGGCGGCTTTATTCTCAAATGGCCCCATCATTTTCAAGAATGGCAGTAGCTTGTAGTAAACAGGGAAGAGAATTTTAGTCCAGTTTGGGAATGTGCCAATTAGCGCAGGATCGACCAGCATCAAACTCCGAAATTTTGCAGGTGCTTGGCGGGCCCACACAGCGGCCATTTTGGCTGACCAAGAGTGTGCCAAAATATGGGCTGATGGCCAGTTTAAGTGGTTCATCAACGCGGTCAAGTCTTGGATTGTATCTGCGAATCCATACCCTGTTTCAGGTTTACTGCTATCTCCATGTCCCCTAAGATCCGGGGCAACAACGTGGTAATTCTGCTGCAGAGCGTTGCCCAAACTCAGCCAGACTAGGGCATGGTCGGCCATGCCATGTAGAAGCAAGAGAGGAACCGCAGTTTCTGTACGTTCATTGTTTGATCTGCTGTTTGGCCCGCTGTTTGATTCATTATTTGTTGACCACTCCAGGTATGAAATCGTGATGTTATGGGGTAGTGTCAGTGCCTTGCGAGGCGGCATTTGCATTTTAGATACTCCCCCTTAAAGAGAACAAACATACAGCGATTCAGGTCTTTTGCTCAAAACAGACTGCTATTTAGCCTCTTCTGCCGAACCCTTGACGGGAACCTTGATAGTTAAATTTAGCCGCTCAGTAGACCGCTTTACCTTGTTAATCCAACCTTGGCTTAGACGCAAAACTTCTGAATAGGGCATGGCACTGTCTAAGACTAAATCGAACACGAAGGGGTGAAACCATTGCGGAAACCATTTGCTGAGCTTTCTCCCTATCGTGAGGCGAAAGAGAAATTCAGGGATGAGCCATCTGGCACGAGGAAATGAGTGGGCAGACAGCTCGACGAGTGCATGGGCATCAACCACACGTGACTGAGAGAATTGGGCAATGGTTTTTGCCCAGTTCTCTTGATTGCGATTAAGACATTGGTTAAGGATGGAGATATCTTCTAAGGCTGAGTTGCACCCTTGTCCAATAGAAGGGGACACTGCATGGGCAGCATCTCCAATCAGTAAGATGCGATCGCCATAGTGAAACTGTGCGCATTTTACTGTTAGCAGTCTGGCTGTGGGGCGGTTCAGCAGTGCTTCGGCCTCTTCTGGTGATATGACAGCTCGAAAAGCAGGCAAATGAGTTTCGAAGTAGTCCAGAATCTCTTCTTTGGTGGTGAAGGCTTGAAGTGGATTTTGCCCTGCTGTAAAAATGAAAGCCCCGTGGAGCTGATCGCCTGGCTGTGGAGCCAGAATGATACGAGAGTGCTTTCCTACGTCAGTGGAATGAATGCGATTGGGTGCGAATTCAACGTTTTTTTGAGGGTTTTTGCGAGTGAGAAAGATGGATTTGTAGGCATCGGGAACGGTATTAACTTCGGCAGCTAGCCCATAGTGATCGCTTAACTGCTGCCGAACAATTGAGCGGGCCCCATCGGCCCCAATGAGTCGTTTGTAGTGAACCGAAAACCTCTCTCCCTCAGTAGAAACAAAGCTAACGATTTGTTGCTCATCATCAATGCGATCGCAAGTACAATTGAACGCTACTGTGAGCGCTGGTTCAGAATATTGACTGCTCAGAGTGTCTAAAAGCGTCAGAACTAGCTGATTTCGATCAATAGTCATGATCTCATTTTTTCGAGGAATATCGCGAACCCCTTTCTTTGAGTGGATCATGGTGCCTTTACAGAAGACACTATGATCTGCGATCGTCGCTTCTAATTGTGGAATTCCTCTTAATGCCTGACGCCCTCGTTCTTGCAAAGAAATGGGAAATGAACGCTGTTGACTAGGGCTTACCGTTCTGGGGTCTGCTCGGCGCTCGTAAATCTCTACTTGATAATGACGTGCTAACAAGTAGTGTGCCAATAACAGTCCGGCTGGCCCTGCACCAATGATGACGGCCTTTGGCGGTAAAGTCTCCATAAGAATAGATGCAGCTAGCAGGTACAACCGTTTACTTATAGAAGATTATTCCTTTTTTATCCACTCCTAGCTTTTCTTAAGCTTTAGTTTTTGCCAGGGTTAAGTTTCTACTAACGTTTTATGTCTTCTCCAGATTAGTTTTCAGTGCATCTCAGTTTTTCAAGACTGAGATGTATGCTGAATGCGGTCATTGCATATCTCATCATCAATTTGCGTAGTTATATCTTTTAATTCGGGAAACTTGTATCTACGGCCAACGCTCTAATATTTCAGACTGATATTCAGAAGCGTTTGTCCGTCAGACTACTGATTGTTGTAAGTGATAAAAACAACTCTTTAGATAGCCTGAATAGTGCAGTGGACTGGCCTAGCGCAGAGTATATGACAAACAGCTCGCCAAATTCATCTCCTGAAACTGATTTAGGCTACGGGAAACTTTTTGCTGTTTTGATCAGGCAGCGTCTCTGGATAGCAGGCGTCCTAACAGGCGTTATTGCTATTACTACGCCGTTGGCGCTTCGGCAAAATCCCATCTATGAAAGCTCTATGCAGCTATTGGTTGAATCTAACTACCAGGCTCCTGAAAAACGGACGCCAGACCTAGCCAGTACGCTTGTAGATTCTGCCGTAGAAATTGACTATGCCACCCAACTCAAGCTGATGACAAGTTCAGAGCTTTTGCAGCGAGCTGTGGATGAAGTCAAGGGTGAATATTCTGATATGACGATTGAAGATCTTCAAAAGGCTATTCGCCTTAGCCAAATTGAAGATGATGAAGTTAAAACCAAAATATTTGAAATTACCTTCGTCGATGAGAATCCAGCTAAAACTCAAATGGTTTTAGAGGCAATTCAATCGGTTTATCTGGAATATAACCTCGAGAAACAACAGGAGCGACTCTCACGGGGGCTAACGTTTATAGATGACCAGCTCCCCATCGCTCGTCAAGAGTTGGATAAAGCACAGCAAGCGTTGACGTCTTTCCGTCAAACCTATAATTTAGTGAATCCTGAAGAGCTGGCTGATGGAATCTCGCGCAGGTTGATTGATATTCAAAAGTCACGTCAGGACGTTGATGCAGATTTGGCTGCTACGCAAAGCCGCATACAGGCTATTGAATCAGCCTTATCGACGACTAATATGGTCGGAGCTTTAGCTTCCGCTCGATTAAGCCAATCTGCTCGGTACCAGTCGTTATTAGATGAGCTACAAACCATTGATAAAGAGCTCGTTGAGAAGCGATTAATTTATACTGACAACAGCCTTCAGGTAATGGTTGTGGCTGAAAGGCGAGCAGAAACTCTGAATTTGTTATCCGCTGAAGCGAGCCTCGTTATCGGCACATTGGAGGGCTCTAATATAGGCAGCGCGGGCGGGCTCACATTAGGCGATGGACAATTTGGCAAGTTGGATTTAGATCTTACTGCCGACTGGGTACAACAACAGACAAAACAATCTGCCTTAGAATCTACGAGTCAGAGTTTAGCGACTTCAGAGCGAGAACTTCGCACCCAGCTTGATAAATTACCTGAACTCATTAATGAATACAACTCCATTCAGCCCGAGGTTGAGACGAATCAGATCACTATTGAAAAGCTGCTGACCGCGCGGCAGGCGTTGGCTGTAGAACTTGCTCAAGGGGGCTTTAACTGGCAGGTGGTTGAACCACCTCAATGGGGTGAGAAGATTGGCCCAAATCACAAACGTAGCCTGATTCTTAATATCATCTTGGGTGGAGCGCTGGGAATCGCTGCGGCTTTTGTTCGTGATGCCCTGAATGATGCTGTGCATACGCCTGAGGATATTGAAGCGAAGCTCAATGTTCCTTTGGTGGGCGTTTTTCCTCAACCACCCAGTACGTTTGATAAAACTATTGAACAGCATCACGCTTTTACAGATGCGATCGCTCTAATTTACAAAAAGCTTACGCTTCGCACCCTCACAAGCCCTTGGCGCTCACTGCTCCTCACCTCAGCGCAGGCCCAAGACGGCAAATCCACTTTGGCGATTGCCCTGGCCATCAGTGCCCATCGTGCTGGTGATCAGGTGCTTTTAATAGATGCAAACTTACGCAATCCTCACTTACATTCGGCCCTACAACTCCCTAACGAAAAAGGACTCACTACAGTCCTTAAAGAAGCGCTAACGGAACAGTGGTCACTGCCCATTTTAAAATCGCGCTTCGGTTTTAATGTGTTAACTGCGGGGCCGCCAGCAGAGGGCTCTTTACCTATCCTTGGGGCTAAAAGCCTAGGCCAGCTTATGGCAGAACTCAGCACCTTTTATGATCGTGTCATTGTCGATACAACGACACTCTCAGATAGTGCCGATGTTTTATCGCTAGCATCTGTATGCGATGCGATTTGTTTAGTTGGCCGGGTGAATCAAACCACAGAAACTGCCCTCGAAGTTCTACATGCAGATATTCAAAATCTACCTGTGCTAGGTGTAGTTGTGGGCGATGGTAAAAGTGCAGAAAGTAGTAAGACCGTAAAGCCTCGTAGTTCCACTGTCGAGAAAAAGAGATCTCGAAAACAGAGAAACAGACGTTCTACAACGCTGTCGTAACCTGTGCATTCAAGTGAGATGAACATTCCCCATGGAAAATCGCATCGCTAAGAGACTGCAATATCTAGGTATTTCACATCACGTCACTAAGAAAGATGACTTGATTCGGGAGATGACGCCGATCTTTGAGCCGTAATCTTCTCTGACTGATAGTACTTGCGTCCAGCAATCCCTAGCCCTAAAAATCCCCACATTGCCATGCCTGAAGTCCCTAGCATAAAAGGACCCAAGGCTAAAATGGAAAAGATGCTGAGGGTGGCAGCCCGGCAAACCGCTAGAAACGGATCGCCGTTCACAGCAGTGTCTGAAAATAAGCTGTACATCAGCAGTAATAACCCACCCAAATAGGGAAGGCCACCTACCCACCCTAAGGTGAAAAACATTTCTAAGATGCCGCTATCTAGGGCCACACGTTCTATTCGGCCCACCTCATTTACGGTCCAAGTGCCACCTAGTCCTCGGCCAGAAAGACTCGATAAGGCAATACCAAAGTTTTCTTTATAGGTTGCACTGCGATCTTCTGCGCTCGAATCATCTCCGCCTGCCGTGAAGCTTTCTACGCGAGCGCTAATGACTTCAGAAAAAGGTTCAATCGCCGTCAGTGGCAATACACAGATCGCCAGCACAAAAATAGTCATAAAGAGCCTTATCTGGGCACCTGACTTAAGAGCTGTAATCAGCGTGAGTAAGCCCACCATCCATCCTAGCCAAGCAGATCTTACTAATGACAACAAAAAAGATAAGTACCCAACTGCTGCTGCTGGAATTTTGAGCAGAGAGTTTTCAATAAATAACACCAAAAGAGCGATCGCCATCACGCAGGCAAAAGGTGGTGGTGCATTGAGTGTGCTCCATACTCTAATACCCATGGCTTCAGGTCGTCCAAAGGAAACCGCATCCACTGCAATTAACCAAAAACTATCCCAATCTGGGGCCACTAAATACTGATATACACCGTATCCACCTAGTACTAATGCGGCCCAGCTAAACACCCGCTGGGTATTTGCGGCCATTTCTGGATAGCGTCGCCAGTTTGCAGCGGTGTGATAGGCCAACAATACGGGCGGTAGCCAATCCAGCAGGGTTCTAATAACGGTTGTGCTTCCATTGCCTCTGGCGAGCCCTATTAGCAGCGAATACAGAATGCCAACGGCTGCTAACAAAAAAGGTAAATTTCCCCGCCGCTGGCTATAGGGCAACTCGCGTACCATTGTGAGTCCAGCCACAAAGGTGACGAGATAGGGCGCAGTTAGCATAATGCTGGCTGAGTCAAAACTGCCACGATAGTAGTCAGCTAACCGGCGGATGAAGGGGGCTAAAAATGCAATCCACCAGTTAAACCCTAAATAGAGGATTGGTGCCCGCTGATAAAGAAACAACGCTACGAGCAAAGATGCGACAGGAAAAAAGAAGCGAATTAAGCTCCCGGCTCCTACAAATGATCCTAAAATGCTAATTGAAAAGAGCGCAAGAATGGCTAGCCATTCAAGAGAAATTAGAGGGCCTGCTTGCTTTGGAGAGTGGCTAGAAGACACGTCAGACAGCCAAATAGTATGACAACAAGTCGTATAGCAAATAGTAAAAGTGCCATAACATAGTCGCACTCATGAGAGATTCTCACAAGGCGATAATTTGCCATCTAAACAAAACAGACAACTGACTTCAGATGCCTACTCACACTACTATTTCGCCCATGTGCGATAGCCCTGCCAACGACCACTAATACTCAGACACCATTTCTGAAAAGCGAGTGTGCCTTCTGATGGTAAAAAGCGTAGGAACTGTACTAGGCCAAACGCCTCACGGTTCCCAATCAAAATGGCCCAGAACCAAAAATACAGATGGTTGAGAACAGGCAGATAGTTCAAGATGGCTAAGGTTTCGTTGTGAACCGCGTTGTTAAAGGCGCCGGCATTAAAATGATGCCGCTGATCTTCATCAAACCTAGCTCCGGCCAAATGATTGATGGATACTTGTGGATCATAGATAAGTTTCCAGCCTGCTTTTTTGACCGATAGGCTAAAGGCCAAGTCGTTATGAACTTGTGCGCCATTACCGCGCAAGTTCTCATTAAATCGCAGATTAGCAATAGCCTTACGGCGGTAGCTCATGTTTGCCCCTTTAAGTACTTCCACAGAGCGGGCATTCCCCATCCCTAAATGGTGATTGCCAACGCGCGCCCCAAACCAGCGTAAACGCCCAACAGTCTCCCGCTCCCCATCTTGTAATTCTTTACCAAAATAAAGCCAGTCACGCCCGCCTACACCGCCTACAGTCGGGTCTGCGACAAAGTGCTGAATAATCCGCTCTAACCAACAGGGATAGGGAACCGCGTCATCATCTGTAATGGCCACAATATCACCAGTGGCTGCTGTAACACCCGCATTGAGTGCAGCGACTTGACCAGGTTCAGAAACAATCACAACCTTTAACCGTGCCAGCACAGTGCGAAAATTTACAGAAGGATTTAGCGAGGTTTTTAATGTTTCTAGTGCTGTTTGAGTTTCGCGATCGCTATCTCTTACAACAGTGATAATTTCTGATGGCAGGTGTAGTTGCTGCGTTAAAGCGATAATGCAGCGCTGTAAGTCATCAGGGCGGCGGTAGGTAGGGATGACAACAGAAGCAGTCATAGAGGCGTTCATGTCGGCGAAGTTCATGAGTTTATAGAGCCTGATGCGTAACGAGAGGGAAGCGAAGGCAGGTCGGTAAAGGAGAAGACGGTAAAGAGGGGAAGCGATGTACGAGTAGCGCTGGATAGGTTTGAATATGCTATCTGAATGTTTAATTTAAGGGAGATATTACTGTCGAATAAGGTGTAAATCTTCTGTCTTAATCTGTAGATAAGACACCGCATTTTCATCAGCGACGGTTATCATCTGTCCCGTTGCCTGATTGATGCCTGCGTTGAGTGCCGTGACCTGACAAGGGACGGTCACATTAACCAGTTTCAAGCGCTCCAATATTTTTCGAATATTTCCAGACAGTGCTTTCTTTGAATTCACTGCTTTTAAGATTTTGTGATTTTCGCGTTCTTCGCCTTGCACGACGACAATCACCTCAGACGGTAGCTGCTCATAATGAGAAAGGGAAGATAGGCAGTGTTGTAAACCTGCAATATGACGATAGAAAGGAATCACAACGGAAATAGGCATAGCGAACACTGTTCTTTATTATCTGAATATTTTGGCCTAACAATTTAGGTTGCGCCAATGCTTAAAGCCGTTTGCATAAGCGTAACGACATAACTGGCATAGGCATTATCTAATAGATGAAATTACTATTTGTCTGTGGGAGCTCAGGAACGCTCGACGTGTATATTCCTAGTATCTATAAGACACGTTAAAGATAATGAGTGCCTAATGTATAACCTTTGTCTAACTTTGGTTAGTCTCCGGACAAAAATCCCGCGCGCTAGCTGATTATTCTGTTAAAAGTGCGAATAACTACTGAAACTGAACCAGTACTCGCGAGTTAATCTACGCTCCCAATAAGACTGTCACAATGAACTAAGCAATAGAATTAAGTTGATTCAGCGATTAAAAAAACAATAATTACTCATAGGCTACAGATAATGCTTTATTACGCAGGAAACTGTTGCCGAATAAAGCGTATGTCTGCTGGAGTAATGAGCAAATTGGGAATTGACTGCTTGAGAACTTTAGGATAAGCCAGCAATACAAATAGAAGACGTAAACTCGTTGAAATCACAAGTGCATAGCCAACGCCAACCAACCCGTACCGAGGAATGAGCACAAGTAGTAAAGGAATAGAAAGACCAACGCCAATGCCTTGAAGGATTGTTACAACGCCTGGTTTGCCAGCTGCCATAAAGGCTTGGGCAAGTACCCAAGTCGTGCCCCCTAGCGTGACTTCAATTAGTAACCAACGGAAAATAGGGACAGCGCCGATAAATTCCTGTCCATACAGGAAACTAAGTAACATAGGGCAAAGGAGCATCAGCGGTACCACACACAGAATCGTAAGTGTGGTTGTAATTCGAGCGGCACAGCTTGTGAGCTGCACAATTTCTTGAATGGGACGAGCAGATGCTTTAGATACCAGCACTGAAATGACAGCATGTTCAAAGAGATTAAGCATGCGCGAAATGCTAAATGCAACTGCGTACAGTCCCATTGCTGTAGGACTCAGTAAGCCAATGACTAGGGCCTGTCCGAGCAATCGGTTCGAAAGTGTTTTGAGCAAATCAATGCCATAGCAGCGCAGGCCGTAGCCCATGAGCATACGGCCTGATTGGTACAACTGTTGCCAACGCCAAACAACGGGTTGAAACTGGGGCGAGATTCTGCGATATAGCCAGCCTGCAACTACAACACTAGGCAGCATATAGGACAAGACGACTGTGATGGGGGTGAGGTGATTGGTTCCCGCCAAAATCAATAAGCTAATGAGCGTAAAAGTTGGGAGAAAGTACTTGGACTGGTTCGCAACGGTGTAGTCGCTATCGGCTTCGCAAAAGGCAATCATTACCAGTGAGAGTAAAGAAACCGGTGCGAGTACCATCATGACCTGCGCTCGATAAATGGATTCGGCGGAGTATTGGGTTAGCCACGCAGGTAAACCAACAATGCCGATTCCGGTTGTGATAGCACCCAATCCCAATGCAATTAAAAGCGCAGCGCCAAAAAACTGTTCTCGGTATTGAGGATGGCGCTTTACGTTGTAAATAATAGCTGCGGGCAATCCTAAGGTGAGTAAGTAAGAAAGTAGCTGAGGCCAAATCATGATGGCGGCCACTTCGCCTCGTCCATCAGGGCCTAAAAAGCGGGCACATAAGATACCGGTTGCTGTATTAATACTCAAAATGAATATGCGAACAGCAAAGGTTTGTACCATGGCTGCGGCTCCGCTGCGCCCAGACCAAATTTGTTGCCAAAGTTCAACAATGCGTTGGGTGAGTGCGCGCGTCTTTGACGCTGGCTGAGGTAAATTGTTCATGGCAGATCACATTCTCAAGACAACGGTGAGTAGCTTGATGCATGCAGATTGGGGCTAATTTGGCTTAGTTAGTGGCTGCGCTAAAGTTTTGGGATGGGTTTCTCCTTGCGTCAATGCGCTTAATTAAAGTGCCCGCTTTCAATTTGTTGTAAAGCTTTTAGTTCAGTGCTTATTCTGTTCAAGTTTAGAGTAAGAAAGCTTAAATGAGTTTCCTTTAGGCATGGCTATGTGATCTCTTCAGTTAGTTGCATTCGGAACAAAGTTAGTGCCTTTATTTTCAAAATCGTTAATAGGCTAAGTGATTGCACTATTTAGATAATTCCAACAGTAAGCATCCGTTGAATGTATACATTCAACGGATGCTTACTGTTGTGAAGAGGATCTCGTTCCGTGGTCTTTAATCTAAAAGGCACCAAAGCCAGTAATAACCTTTGGAAATGTCATCATTAATAACTGCAAATCGCGCTTGATAGACCAACCCTTAAGATAGGCTAAATCACACTGAGTGACGGAATGCATATCTCTCAAGTTGGAGCGTGCCATGACCTGCCACTCACCTGTAATTCCAGGCATTGCTCGCAATCGCTCTAAGCTAGAGTTAGGGACTTGAAGGGCGTCGTAAAATGCCCAAGGGCGCGGACCAACCAGACTCATTTCACCTTTGAGAACGTTAATGAGTTGAGGGAGCTCATCCAGGCTATATTTCCGCAACCAATATCCAATTGGGGTAATGCGAGGATCATTTTCTTGCTTGTGTAGTCCCTGTTGTGACCCCATTACCTGATGGTGCAAAGATTCTGCATTGGCCACCATGCTTCGAAATTTCCACACTTGGTAGAGCTTGCCTCTGTTGCCAACGCGCCACTGCTGGTAAAAAATTGGTCCGGGAGAACTCATTTTTACGAGCATTGCAATGACACATAGGATGGGGCTAATGATGAGACAGCCTAAAAGCGTTGCGGATACATCCAAAAAGCGCTTGAGCGTCCATTGAGACGGTGACATTGACTTGGGTGTTGCGCCTCCTGGCACTCGTAGATAAACAGGTTTACCGGCTTGCTTACACGCTTCGGCCCAAGTCTTTAAGTGGGTTTCGCCTACTTTAGGATCGATGCAAACAGCCTGAACTGAAGAGCGCTCCAGTCGTGTATAAATTTGCTGTACGAGGTACTTTGCTTGCACTTTATTTTCAGACATTTCAGTGGGGGCATCCACTGAGACCCACAGTATATTTTGACGCCACTGTAAGCTATAGACAGAAAACAAGTTGCACGCTTGAAGGGGCATGGCAACACTGACAGGGTTACTTTGAGAGAGCTGTGTATTGGGCGAACTCAGTGGAAAAATGTATCCTGTCATTTCAGAAGCCTGCGGAACTTAATTTGCTGTCTATACGTCTAAGTATCCGAAAGCAATGTTAGCGATCGCGATTGACAAGCGTATACCTTGCGTATAACTTCCGTGCTTAATGTATATAATTATACGAGTTGTGCGGTGATTGGAACTTTCCTGCTTGAGAAAGCCGCCGGAATTCAGATGGGTAAGCAGCTGGTGCCAGTTAGACTTGCTGATACTGGCTGTTCTGTTTAGGCCGCTGTTTTGTTTAAGTCCAAGAGCAAGCTGTTTGTGGCTTTTGAATCTATTATTTGCTCTGCTTCAATGCAACCGGCTTTTTGATAAGGGGCTGTGTAGGGCGACCCTTGGCTTCCGTTGATTGAAAAGACTGCAGCCGCCTCTGAATCATTTTTGATGGTGAGCTAATTGATTGAAAATTTATCATGTCAGGAGGGGGCTGGGAACCAGTCATCTACCTAACGATTACATTGCATTAAGTGACATCAGTGCAGACTATCTAATGCCAAGTGCCTACTCTACTCGCTGAGGAAGACTCGGCATAGTTATTTTGTCAGGATGGGGGTGGAGGGACTTGAACCCTCACGACTTTACCAGTCAACGGATTTTAAATCCGCAGCGTCTACCATTCCGCCACACCCCCAATAGGTGTGATTTAGAGAATCGGTGCGATTCAGATAACCATTCCACCACCAAGCGGGCGCGGATGCAAGCGAATTGTTAACAGCTTTTGCTCCATACCTGTATCAGATTAGAGATCGCCTGATTTGCAGCTAGGCTCTACTATATATAGAGCAATTGACGTATAGCACCAATTCGATGAACTTTCCTGCGCTTGAAACTTCTACGCTGCTTGGCCTTGGGACCTATGCGGTGCTAGGCGGGCTGTATTTAGTGGTCGTGCCTTTGGCGCTCATGTTTTACCTAAAGGGACGATTCACGGAGGCAGGCTCGATAGAGCGCCTACTAGCGTATGGCCTCGTTCTAATTTTTTTCCCTGGTATGTTGCTGCTTAGTCCTTTCTTGAACTTTAGACCTCAGCGCCGCGAAGTTTAGAGGCTAGCGAAATTTAGAGGCCAGCGAAATTTAGGGGCCAGCGAAATTTAGAGTTCTCAATCAATTAAGAGCCAAATCAGTTAGGAAACAGCGCGTAAGGAAACAGCGATGAGACGAATTGATATCATTGCCATTGGCGTAGGCGTTTTTGCGGCGGGTGGACTCCTGTACCTGGTGTTTGACTGGGCTGGTATGGATGGGCTTTCCGCAGGCATCTGGAGTCAGGTTGTGTTTGTGATTGGTCTGTTGGGCTGGACAGCGAGCTACTTATTTAGAGTGGCTACTAAAAACATGACTTACTATCAGCAGGTTGAAGACTATGAGGATGCGGTGCTGCAAAAGCGTTTGGAAGAAATGAGCCCAGAGGAGTTGGAAAAACTTCAGGCTGAGGTAGATGCAGAAAAGGCAGATGCAGCTAAAGCCGCGCAGTCTTCTTCTTCTTCTTAGCGGTTTTGATGTAAAGGCGTTGAGCGTGTGTTTGGTGTAACTGGTTTACGATGATCGCCTACTGACGGTATTCTGTGGGCTGGCCACTTTGCTGTTGATATCTCATGGTTTGAGCGATCGCAGCTGTATTGATCAAAGTGGAGAAAGCTAAAAGAGGTGGTTGCTATGGTGTCTGTAAAAGAACGGTTTGATCAGTTGCGTGAAAAAGGGCAGTGTGCCCTGATTCCGTTTATTACGGCAGGTGATCCCGACTTGGGCACAACAGCTGAGGCGCTTCAGGTGCTGGATAGCAATGGCGCAGACTTGATTGAGCTGGGGGTTCCTTATGCCGATCCGTTGGCAGATGGGCCAACCATTCAGGCGGCTGCGACGCGATCGCTCAACAAAGGCACCACGCTAGAAGCTGTGCTCACCCTGGTGAAAGAGGTAAGCCCTACGCTATCGGCTCCTATCATTTTGTTTACTTACTACAATCCTGTATTGAATCGGGGCGTAGAAACGTTTTTAAAAGATATCTACGAAGCGGGTGCGCGAGGCTTGGTCGTACCCGACCTACCCTTGGAAGAAATGGATGATTTGCTAGCAGCCGCAGAGAAAGCGGGGATTGCCGTTATTTTGCTGGTTGCGCCCACTTCTCCAGAAGAGCGAATTCGAGCGATCGCGGAAAAATCTCAAGGCTTTATTTATCTGGTGAGCGTGACGGGTGTGACCGGTGTGCGCCAAGAAATTGCTAACCGCGTAGAAGGTTTACTCGCTAATTTGCATGATGTGACAAATAAGCCCATTGGCGTTGGCTTTGGGGTTTCTGAGCCTGCCCAGGCTAAGCAGCTCAAGGACTGGGGCGCAGATGGTGTAATTGTGGGGAGTGCGATTGTAAAGCGCTTGGCAACGGGCACGCCCCAAGACGGTTTAGCTGCGGTGGGTGAATTTTGCGCTCAGCTTAATGCGGCTATTCAGTAAGCGCCCGTTCAAGTCTTTAACCGCGTAGCTGTGGACGCTGGTTGGTGCTCGGCTTGTTTAATTCAATATTTGGAAGAGGTTGCTCGGAGGCTACCTGTGATCGCTAAAGCATAGGTGCCTTGAAGAGCATTACGACACGCTTACGGACGTGCGCATAGCATCACTTTTTACCTTTCGTTTCGGTTTTTTGTAGAGCTTTTGCAATCTCCTTCGCAACTTTTTCAAGATCAGATGGCTCTGCCGCCTTTTTCTTTTTAGGAGGGGTAACTGCTGAGTGAGTGCTAATAAATAGAAAGACGGCGACGATTGCAATGATTGGGAATAAAGCGGGCATGGTCTTTATCTCTCCTAAAATTTCAGAAACTATGGCCAGCAACTGTGACCAGCCATTAGGGCTAATAATGGCGGAATGGGAAGTGACTTATTGGGTCAACGACGGATGGTTTCATCGTTTGCTAATCGCTTTGTCAATTGTTTTGTAAGCGTTTCAGTCGATACCTAAGGCTGGACGCAAAGTGACAAAAGCTACACGTAGGGAAAACAGGTATCTGTTGAGACAGTAGATGCACATTTGCACGTAAGCGTAGCGTCTGAAGTCGAGGGAGGAGATTATTTATTTATTTATTTAAGAATGAGATGAGATGAAGCTGAGAAAACAAGAGGGTCAGTTCGTGATATCACGAACTGACCCTCTTGGCTTTGTTAAGGCTGCTTAATTAAGGCTATTTAATTGTTTGGCAGCCATTAATAACGGCTACGGTCATATTCTCGGTCACGACGGCGGCCAGAAGACGAACGACGACTGCCTCTATCTCGGTCGTAGCTTTCTTCGTAGCGACCGGAGCCTCTCTCTACACTTTTGCGTGAGGAACGGTAGCTTTTATCTCGATAGCTGTAGGATTCAGCAGAGGATGCATGGGCGCTAATAAATACAAAAACAGCAATGATGACAACGATGGGAAACAGTGCGGGCATAGATACCACCTGGGTATAAAACTTGGCCGGTATTTGCGGGTACTTTCGTGGGCTTTTCGTTGGCCTTGCTAGACTTCAGTGGGAATTTGATTGAACGGAGTTGGAGCTGAAATGCTTTCATCTACACAATTCATGGATTAGATGACTCATGGATTAGATGAGAGTGAGCGATCGCAAAATCAAAGCTCCAGATAAGCGAGAGTTTCAGGCTTTTGAGTTGAAAATCGTTAGACTTAGATGACCAAAGATCATCAAAAATCATAAAAATTCACACAAACACCATAGCAATAATACTACCTTTATAAAAACTTTGCTATCTTTGTCCGTTTGTAAAAACAATTTTTGATAGGATAAAGAGCTATCCCTGTGGCTAAAAGCGTTTGTTGGCAGGTGCTCGGCGAATAAAATGTTGGATGGCGATATCTTCGGTATTTTTGTGGGTGTGACTTAATTGAATAGAACCTCATCGAACCGGGTCTTATTCAGTCAGATCTTATTCAGTCAGATTTAGTGAGTGCGTTCTTTTTCTTGGCTTAAAGGCAACTGGTCGGTTGTGAGATCTCGAATGATGTGGATGTCGCGCTGTGGGAATGGGATTTCTATATTTGCTGTGCGCAGGGCTTTACTGATCATGAACATCAGGTCACTTTTGATAATGAACTGACGGCTAGGCTGCGCTATCCATACCAGCAGATCGAACGTTAGGGCGCTGTCTCCAAATGCCTGGAAGAGGACACTAGCCGGTGGTGTTGCCAACACATCTGAATGCTGGCGGCTAACTTGTAGCAGTAAGTCACGCACCTGCTCAGGATCTGAGTTGTAAGACACGCCTACAGGGATGCGAATTCTAGAGATGGGGTTGCGATGACTCCAGTTCACGACCTTGCTTTCTAAGAACTGTGAATTTGGCACGATGATAGATACTTGATCTAGCGTTCGAATCTCTACAGAGCGAGTGCCGATGCGTTCTACGGTGCCAGATTGTTCGCCAATTTGCACAAATTCTCCTACTTGTACGGGGCGCTCGAACACCAGCACCAATCCACTGCCTACATCTTTAACAATGTTTTGGAGTCCTAAGCCAGCACCGACACCTAGGGCGCTAGCAAGTAGTGTGAGTGAACTTAAATCGATGCCAGAAGCTTGCAAGACAACAATGCAGCCGACAATGATGAGGCTATAGCGAATAAGAATAGAGATGGCTTCTTGTACGCCACGGTTAATGCCTGTTTCTTGCAGAACTCTACGCTTAAGGACGTTTGAGAGAATGCGGGCGATGATGGTAACGAGCAGTACCAAAATCAGGACGCGAAAGATATCGAGGATGGAAACAGGATTGTTGCCTAGCGGAACGGTGTCTTTGGTAAAAGACTCGTTGAGCGCTGAGATGATGCGGTAGCTAACTTGGCGCGTATCGGGAAAGAGATTGGTGGCGTAGAGCAGTGCGCCAATCCAAATGCCGAGGCGCAGCAGCAGTAGCGTTGCATTGAGAAAAAGGCTAACAGTTGTGAACTGTTCCCGCTGACCGAGTGCTTCACGGCCTTTGGGGCGATCTTTAAAGGCGGCGCTAGGGTCTCCTTCGAGGGTGGCGTGCATAAAGTGCGAGAGATAGTTGCACCATACGATGCCTGCGAGCCAATGGGCTAAGACGGCGAGCAAAGGTACGATGAGAACTTGCCAGAGATTCGTGCGAATGTAGCTGTCCTGGCGCTGCTGTTGGGCGTCTTTAAAGGTGCTGCGCAGTTGGCGAGCCCAAATTTGGGCCTGGCGGGCGGGGGTGAGGGAGTCGGTGGTATCGCCAGCGGTGACGGTAAAGTCAAATGTGGCGTCTTCGTCTTGAGGATTCTCAAGGCTGGGATAGCCTAGCCAGACGGTTGCGAGGCCATTGGCGGTGGTGGTGTCTGGGATGGCAATTTTGATTTCGGGGCGCTGCTCGGCTTGGGCAAATTTTTGTAAGCCTTCGCTGATGGTACGCGCGCGCGCACTGGCGCTGGCGGTGCTAATGGTGTCTGTGACGCGAAAGAGGGCACGGCCATCGACAACGACAGGTGCAGAGTCTTCGCTGAGCATCATGCTGTCGGGAAAGAGTGCTCGGGGGGCGACAAAGGGAAGGGCGATCGCAAATGCGAAGCTCAGCATTACCCCAACTACAATGCGCACAATCCGTTGTGAACCCATTCGTTGAGACTCCGTGTTGGCGTGACTGATACTTTCCCAAGCATTTTTAGCACGGAGCGTTGAAAGATTTATGCCGATTCCACGTCTGCGTTTTCTGTCGCGGCGATTCTGGCTGTTTTTTTCGCGCTTATGGTTGATTCGCTTGCTTTTATCCTGGTTTTTTCGATTCTGCTCGTTGGGATGAGCACCGTTTTCGTTTTCAGTGTCTTTGGGAGATTTGTCTTCGGGTGATTTGTCTTTGGGAGATTTGTCTTTGGGAGATTTGTCGTTCACTGTGAACTCTCTTCAAATCCTCTGCGAGCAAAGCATTTTCTGCTTATGTTTAGGCGAGCGCTGTTAAGCACTGGTAGCTGTTAAGCATTGATAATTAATGGGCTGATCGTTTTTGGATCCAAAAAGGTAAGGCCGATAGCACCATTAACAACATTAAACAGCAGAAGAGCGGAATAAGACTTCCTCCGCTTAAGGCTTCTGCACCAGTTACGCCCAGCCAAGTGTAGATAAGCGTGCCAGGAATGATTCCGATTAGGGTGCCGAGTGCATAGAACTTTACGTGGACAGGCGTGAGGCCAAGGGCAAAGTTGACCACATTAAACGGTGAAATGGGAGAAAAGCGAATGAGTAGGACGCAGCTCAGGCCATTGGCACATAGCGTTTTATTTAGCTTTTGAAACATTGGGTGTTGGGCAAAGCGTTTTTGGAACCAGTCGTGGAGCAAATAGCGGGCTAGCCAAAAGGCTGCGATCGCCCCTAACGTTGCTCCTATGACAGACCAAACCGTTCCCCACCAAAGCCCATATACTGCGCCGCCGACGATGACCAGCACCGTGCCTGGAACACCGATTGCATTGGCGACGACATGCGCCAGCACGAAGAACGAAACGCTGCGAGCCGGGTTCTCTTTCGCCATCGAAAAGAACTCTATCAGTGTTTTACGGTCGAGCAATAGGGCCAGCTTGTCCCAACCTATAAAGTTACCGCCCACAATGAAGCAGGCGGTAGCAATGAGTAAAACCCAGAATTTTTTGTTGAGTCTCATGAAAAAATAAACATGGCCATCTGGCGTAGCCCTCGAACTGAGTTTAATTGGCCCTATTTACATATTGAGAGCTTTATCCCACTGGATAGAGGCCATGAATGAAGCCTATCCAGTGGAGGAAGCTACTCAATGGGGGCACTTATTCCAACGGGCCAGACGGCCAGCCTAATTAAGCGCGTTCTAAACCGTCATATCTGTCTGAGCTTCTTCACTTTCAGGAACAGATTCGTTGAGGGCTTTCTTGGCAATTTTTGCAATGTAGAGCGAGATTGCAACAATGGTTACGAAGATGAGGATGCGGATGATCCAACTGATAATAGGGTTGGACGGTGCATCGCCTGCGCCGAGTGTGGCTACGTCTTTAATCAAGGAACCCAAGTAAACGTACATGATGGTGCCGGGGATAATGCCGGTGGTGCCTAATACGTAGTCTGGCAAGGATACTTTTGTGAGGCCCAATGCGTAGTTCAGTAAGTTAAAGGGAAAGGCGGGAGACAGGCGGATGAGGAAGATAAGCTTTAGACCTTCATCTGCGATCGCATTATCCAAAGAGCTGAAGAACTTGTTTCCTTCTACTTTCTTGGCGATCCAATCCCGTGCGACAAATCGACCAACTAGGAAGGCGGCTGTGGCACCCAGCATTGCGCCAATAAATACGTAAATAGAACCTTGGACAACACCAAATACAGCGCCCGCACCCAGCGTAACGACTGAGGCTGGTAGGAAGGCAACGGTGATGATGATGTAAGCGATGATGAAGACGATGGGGGCAATGATGCCTAAGCCATCAATCCACTGGAGTAAGTTAACAAGCTGCTGCTGGAGCTGGCCGACAAACGCAAAAGGGCCAGAAGCGTCTTGTGCCATTGCGGGCGCAGCGCTTAACAACAGCAATCCCAAGGAGGCAAAGAGCGTAAATCTTGTTAGTTGACGGAGGCGTTTAGGTAAAAGGGAAAGTAGAAAACTTGGGAAACTCATTTAAGGTTAACTCCTTTGGTTTTGGGGGCAGGTGTGGACGACAGCAAAGCAGTACTAGAACAAAAAAGCACTACACGTGAATGCTGGGTGGATGCTAGGCCACGTTAGCGGTTGGGCTGAGTTGGCTTTTGGGGTTTTTGCCGTTAAAGCAAAGCACCACCGCAGCTAGAGCCAGTGCCCGCCGTACAGCCATAGCAGTAGGGGCGGGTGGCAATGCGCTCTATTACATCTAGTGAACCAGCGGACAGCAAGTGAGCAACTGTAAGCGCAGTCCCGTTGGCATCGCGGGCTGGTAGGTTTTCCATCTGATTAAAATCGCAGTCGTATATCTGGCCGAGGTAATCGACCGATAGTTCATTGCGACACATGAGATGGTCTACGGTGCTGGCGTTGTAATGTGATGCGAGAAACTTGAGATAAGGCTGATGAATTTTGCGATGCTGAAGATGAAACTTAGTGCGGCCTATGGGCAAGTTGGTAATCGTAAAGAGATGGTTGAAAACAATCTCAAAATGCTGTTTTAGATAGGCTTTGTAGTCGGTTTCGAGTCCACCCTGATCAGGCGTGAGAGAAAAATTAGAATCATTAGGTACTGGCGGATTATAGACAAGATCTAGTTGAAGGCTAGCGTCTTTTCCGTAGCCCAAATCATTTAACTTTTGAATCGCTAAAACAGAGTCGTTATAAACGCCTTTGCCGCGCATGGCGTCCACATTGTCTGCTAGGTAGCAAGGCAATGAGGCAACGATATGAAGCTGATTCGCTGCAAAGTATGCAGGTAAGTCTTCATAGCCAGGTTCAAAGAAGATGGTGAGATTGGATCGCACAATCACCTCTTTCCCTTTTGCTTTTGCTGCTTCGACAATGGGCCGAAACCCATAGTTCATTTCCGGTGCACCCCCGGTGAGATCTACCGTTTGGATTTGATCAAAGCGATTGATAATCTCGATGAGCTGCTCGCATACTTCGGGAGAAAGTTCCTCGGTACGGTGCGGGCCTGCCTCTACATGGCAGTGACTACAGCTTAGGTTGCACAGGCGACCCAAGTTGATTTGCAGAACGCTGATTGCTTGCTTGGAGAGCGGTGCACCAATGGCGTCATCAAAAGGGGTGAGACCAGGGGCTTGCTCTAAACTTTCAATCGGCTGTTCAGCAGCTTCTGGATGGGCGGCGATGGGAGTTTGAACCATGAGAGGGTATCTGGGCCTTTCAATGAACGGGCAGCGTACGATTTGCTTTTGACAAGCTTAGTGTTTCAGGGCATGAATTGCACCAGATTTAACACTTCCTATTACAAGCTCATTAAAGGGCTCGATGCTGAGTTTTTGCTTAAAAGTCACTGGGACTAATGCAAGCGTCTAATGAAAGCACGCATAGGATTTCCTACTTGTGACGAGGTTTCTCTCTCTAGTTCCGTTCTAATGGTGCATCTTTTCTGTGTACCTCAGCTGTGCACCTCAGCTGTGTGCTTCATTCCATTGGTTACTTCATTGATGTTGGGTGTCTAGTCCAACTGATACTTGACGTTGTTGGCTTTAATAGAGCCATCGTGTTTGATATTGTTGCGCAGGGAATAGCCTTTGTCTCGAAGCTGACGGCGGAGGTGAAAGCGACTGTTGGTGATGCGAACGCTGCCACGACCATCGACGGCAATAGGCCGCTCTGTGTCTTTGCCAACAAAGTTTGAAACAATGGCGGTGCCGTTGTTAACCCAGATGGCTGCGTTGTCGCCTTTGGTTTCGCCTTGCGCTTCGGCAATGCACTGGTGCAGCTCACTTTCACCCCAAATCCGGTAGGCGCGGTTACCTGCCCGCTCGACGTAGCAGCGCTGTAGTTCGTGGCCTTTGCCTTTTAGATCAAATCCGGCGTCGCTCGGTTGGTAGGCAATGCAGGCGGTAAAGCGAATGCGCCGAGTGCGATCTTCAGTGGTGAAGCAGTCGCCGTTGTCATCGCTGCTGCCTGGATGGTGAGGGTTGGCGCCACAGCAGCGCTCGAATCTGAGATCGTGGGCGTCGGCTTGGGCATGAAAAAGTAAGGGCCAATCGCCAGAATGGGTTTGGCCGCGATGATCTTGGCAGTCGGCATAGATATCGATAAAGTCTGAGTCGTGTAGACCTTCGGCGCGAATGGCGCGGCGGGCAATGCCGGTGAGATGGCAGCGGCGGATATGCCAGTCGTTGGAGCTGTTGTGCTCTGCTTTTGCCAGGATGCTGGCAAATTGGCGGAGGGTGTCGGCCCAGATACTTTGAATGACGATGCCTTCGTTATGACCGCCTTCTGCGACGAAGCAGCGGGCAAAGTTCTGGAGGCTGAGGCGCTCTATGACAATGTGTTCGACCCCATCTTGAAGGTGTATGAAATCGTTGCCAGCGTCTTTTGACCCGATGTGTGTGGTGCGATCGCCTATAATTTTTGGCCACTGGTCATGAACGGACAACACAGACTTTCCATATTCCCCACCGCTGGCTTCTGGGCCTTCTCCGGTGATGCGAATTGGGCGGCTGTAGCGACCGCTTTTTTTCCAGTTAATGGGTCGAGTGAGTCGATAGGTGGCTCGGCGCAGTTTTATTTCTGTGTTGGGTTCGGCTTGGTCTATGGCTTTTTCCAGTCCTTTGCCGTTATCCCAGGCGATTTCTTGATTTTGGCTTTTGCCGGAGCGATCGCCACTACCGTGTTCACTGACGAATATTTTCATGGATATGCTGAAGGCTAAATGAACGAACGCCATGGGCAAGAGGCTGCTCGTTCCTGATGCCGCGAATGGATGCTAGTCATTGATATCAGCTGATCAGTGCTATCAGGCAGTAATCAGCGGCACCTTAGCAAATCTTGAGATATTTATCAGCAACCTTTAAGCCTTGAGCAGTATTCTCAGATTATTGAAATATATGGCTGTTGCAAAACGCGGCGGCCCTCGCTATGAAACCTGTCGTCAACCCAAATTCTATTCAATTTAAGCTTACGGCTGGCATGATACTTGCGTCTGTCGTGGGTATTGGCAGTTTTACGGGTTGGATTAATTGGCGCATGGGGCAGCTCTTTGTGAAAAATCATAAAGATAATGCTTTGGTGATTGCGCAACGCCTGGAAGAAGACGTTGCGCTGTTTGATGATGAGGGCATGGCTGAGCCGATGGCACTCTCAAAAGCGATTGATTATCGCGAGGAGCCGGATGTTGCGATTTGGGTGGTGGCACCGGATGGGAGCGCACTCGCTGAATCTGACACGCTGACGATGGGGTCTTGGCAGACGGATGGGTTTGCTGAGGCTTTGGTGCCCAAGGTCCAAGGGAGCGGGCTGGGGTTAGATGTGGTGAACTTTATGGGCCGCAGCTTGGTGACGTGTTCTAGTCCACTGCGAATAGCGGGAGAGACGGTTGGCACTTTATATGTGGTCGATGATATCTCTAAAGATCAAGACAGCCTCTCGCGCATTACGCGAACGCTAGCCCTTTCGAGCATTCTGGCCATTGCTTTAGGCGCGATCGCGACTTCTCTTTACGTGAATCGTGCGCTTCGCCCTATTCGTAAGCTCAACCGGCTGGCGGGAAATGTTTCGGCTGAAAACTTGGCTGATACTCAGCTGGAGTTAGAAAATGCCCCTGCTGAGGTAGAACAGCTCGCTGAAACCTACAACATGATGATTTCTCGGCTAGCCGATGCGTGGGATCAGCAAAAGCGATTTGTTAGCGATGTTTCCCATGAGCTGCGCACCCCGCTGACGCTGGTACATGGCTATTTGCAAAGTGCGCTACGCCGGGGTCATAATTTGACCGCGCCCCAAAGAGAAGGGCTCGAAATTGCCGCTGATGAGGCTGATAGAACTATTCATCTCTTGCAGGAGCTGTTGGATTTGGCTCGGGCGGATGGCGGTCACATGCGCTTTAATATTGAGCCAGAGCCGCTGCATGAAGTTGTTCAAGAAGTTTTAGAGATGTGTCATTATTCCAGCGATCGCATTGCTTCTGAACTAGAGCCTGTTACGGCTTGTGCGGATCGTAGCCGATTAAAGCAGGTGATGATTAACCTGGTCGATAATGCTGTGAAGTACTCAGAAGCCGATACGGTGGTGGCGGTAAGCCTGAAAAAATTAGGCGATCGCGCTTACATTGAAGTCAAAGATAGGGGGCGCGGCATTCCCCTTTCAGATTTGACTAAAATCTTCGAGCCGTTTTATCGGGTAGATGAAGATCGCTGCCGGGCAACAGGTGGTACCGGCTTGGGCTTATCAATTGTTAAAACTCTAGTGGAAGGAATGAACGGTACCCTAAAGGTTCAATCCAAACTTGGCGAAGGCAGCATCTTTACGGTCAGCCTGCCTGCCTAATCTTCTCGGCCAGCGGTTGTTTTTCAGCATCTGTTATACAACTGCTGACCCCTTAACACTTTGCCGCTGTCCTATCTCTGGCGCACTGTTGCTCAGAACCCAGTTTCAAAAAAAGCTATCAACTTTAAGGATCCAACGCCCATGTCTGACACACCTAATCCTCGCATTCTGGTTGTAGAAGATGAAGAAAAACTCGCCAAGTTTGTCCAGCTAGAGCTGGGCTACGAAGGCTATGAGGTCACGGTCGCAAACGATGGTTTGAGTGGGCTAATGGCCGCTCGTGACAGTGAGCCGGATTTAGTGCTGTTGGACTGGATGATGCCGGGCTTGACAGGAGTAGAAGTTTGTCGGCGACTGCGGGCAACCGGTGCCACGATGCCGGTGATTTTGCTCACCGCTAAAGATGGCATTGAAGACCGCGTTGCTGGGTTAGATGCGGGCGCAGATGACTATGTGGTGAAGCCTTTTAGCATTGAAGAATTGTTGGCTAGAGTGCGGGCGCATTTAAGGCGTAATCAGCCAGAAGATCCGGAGGCTTTCCAGTTCGCTGATTTAACCTTGAGCCGCAAGACAAGAGAAGTTAAACGGGGCGATCGCAGCATTGAACTCACGGCTAAAGAGTTCGATCTGTTGGATTATTTGATTTCCCATCCTAAACAAGTGTTGACTCGCGATCGCATTCTCGAAGAAGTCTGGGGTTATGACTTCATGGGCGATTCCAACATTATTGAAGTCTATATTCGTTATCTGCGCCTCAAACTAGAATCTGAAAACGAAAGCCGTTTGATTCAAACTGTGCGCGGCGTGGGTTACGTGATGCGTAGCTGATGTAAACGATCATGGCCGTGCATCAGGGCATAGGCGCTAAGACAAACCCAATAAAAATCATAGTAAAGCCTGTCAAATTGACCATTTGCCGGTATAGTGTTGGCGAGCAAATTCAATTGATTGTTATTTGCATGTCTTCTGATCCGTTTATCCAGTTGGGGCAAGCCCTATGAAACAAGTCAATTTCGTAGTGATTTTTGTCATTTGTTTGGCCCTTGTTCTTTTCGGTATTGAAAATACAACGCCTTCTGTCATTCATTTTGTGCAAGGAGTTGATATTGAGGCACCGTTGAGTGTGGAATTAATTATTGCCGCAGGCATTGGCGCGACCTTAGCCTGGGTATTTAGCGTATGGGTTCAGCTTCAAAGCTACGCCCAAGAAAATCCTGAAATTCAACAGCGAGAGTTACGAATTCAGCAGCTAGAAGAAGATGTGGAGCGCTATCGAGTGGAGCTTGAGCAGTTGCCGATGCTGCCTCAGGCAAATGCCTCAGAATAAGTCGAATCTGGTTGAATAGGCCGAGTCCGAGTTTAGGACAACAGCGCTGTTCAATGGAGAGGGCTGGACAAGCTTTTCTTTACGGTTAGCTTGTTTGGGGGATTTTTGAGTTTTGACACCTCTGAGTGTTAGCACCTTTGAGTTTTGGCACCTAGGTTTTAGGGGGCATGCATTGCAGCGCCACTTAATTTTTGCAGAATCTGAACACTTTCTGTAGAATAAACGTACTAAAGTTTGGATGTACTAAAGTTTAAGCGTACTAAAAGCCTTTTAGTGCTGCTTCTGCCTTTTCTCATTTGCTCTATTCGTCATAGATGGGCTGTTTTCTTCAGCCACATTTTCTTTTTAGAAGTAGTTAGTAAGAAGTAACTGGCTTTATATGTCTAAGTCACTGGCTCAGGGCGCGATCGCATTTCTCATAGACCTCGCTGAAAAGGGCGAAATAGACCCCTGGGATGTGCAGGTCATTGATGTGATAGACCGCTTTTTGAAATCGCTTCAAGATGCGCCTGTGAAAGTAGCGCCTAAAGAGCAGGGTAAATCTTCTTATGAATCGAGTCTGACAGAGTCAGGTCAGGCTTTTTTATATGCCTCAATGCTGGTGCTTTTGAAAGCTGATACGCTGGTGCGCCATGAGCTAGAGCAGCAGGAAGAGTCGTTAGAAGACGACTTTTTTGATGATGAGATGGACTATGGCGCAGTGGAGCTGCCCCGTAATTTGGAGCAGCACATCCATCGCCGGGCAGTGGCACCGCCCCCTATGAAGCGTCAGGTCACCTTAAGTGAATTGATTGAGCAGTTAGAAGCGATCGCGGTGGCCATGAGCCAGCCTTCTCGGGTTCGCAATCGTCGTGCTAAGCCTCACTCAAAGCGGGACGCGGTGAAAGCGATTTCTGCCCTGGCTCATCAGGAAAACTTGAGCGAAATTGCAGATGCACTCAATACTTTCCTTGAAGATCACTGGGATGAGGTATTTGAGGACGCAGTCAATTGGATGGATTTTGAACTACTGCTGACACATTGGACGAGTTTCCGGCCTGAAATTTTGGGCGGCCCCATTGAAGGTGAGCTGAGCGAAGCTGACTACAAACATGAGAAAGTAGGCGTTTTTTGGGGACTGCTGTTTCTTACATCGCAGTCTAAGGTGGAGCTGCTTCAGGAAAACTTTTATCAGGATTTAAAGGTGCGCCAGCTCAATGAAGTAACCTTGGCTGATGTGCCTTCATATGCGCTACCTGATTAGCTTTCTGCTAGAGCTATCTGTAAGATGAACTCTTGGCTAGATGCTCTTTCTCTAAAACCAGCTTCTCGATCAGACCAGCGCTCTATAAAATTAATTGTCTATCAGACCGGCTCTTCTATCAGTAATATTTGGTAAGAGATTCCTGGTCTGTTATTAGGCTTTCCGTGAGCAGATCAATAGCGCACAGGTGCTTGTTTTGTCGGTTTTATTTTGTCAGGAATAGATTCGCGGGGCTACTGGTGAGGCCGCGAAACGAGTGGCCAACGCGACCAGGAAACGGCAAACTAGGAAAAGAAAAAATGAACAAAAAAATGTGCTTTGGGCTGTACAGTCCAAAGCACATTTGTGATAGCTGACTTAATCAGTGAGACGACTCAATTCATCCTTGAGAAATCATCCTTGAGAAAATCATCCGTACGAAGCTATGGAGCTTACTTGCTGGAATCGCGAGCATCTAGCCCACTCAAGCGCTCCTTCTGGATGTCATCAACACTCTTGCTGGAATCGCGAGTGTCTAGGGCATCTAGGCGCTGCTGCTGAATCTTGTTGCCGCCGGACACATCCTTTAGCTGATCATCAGAGATAGCTTCGTCAGTTGGTTTGTTGTTGGTGTTTTCTGCCATGGTGATAATACCTTTGTAGTGTGTACAACGATCTTTATAACAGGTTCGCCAGGGGCTACCTTATACCAATATTAACATTGGAGGCAGCTCGCTAGTGAAACACACTGTTTTTCTTTAGATGTTTTAGAGTTTAGATCGCTGCTCGAAGCCTTTCTGAAAGAAAAATGAGAATTTAGCGCACCATCTATGAGAGTCATATTTCAAGAGGACTCTCTGTGACAAATGTTATAAAATGCTGTGACAATTTTCCGGATTCGGAAAATTTTTGAACTATCATCTATAGATGAAGCTCACAGTTTGTAGAAGTCTGTTGTTTCTAGCTATCCACCGCTACGACTCAGGTTAGCCTCATCAGCACTTTTGCGCAGCTAGAAAGGGAGCTAGGTATATTCCCTACCTTTGGTCTAGGTAAAAGATCTATTAGTAGTTAGAAATGGCTCCTGATATGAGATACATGTCAAAGTCTGGCTAGCGGCTAGTCGTGGTAAAGGATTGCTATTTCCTATGATGGGTCTGTTGTACTAAGACCTTTTCTTGTGGCGGAATCTACGCTAGCAGCGAATCTGGAACTCTATACATTTGAAGGGGTTAGCTGTTATTACGGCGACGCCGTCACACCTGTTTGCTCATGCCAGAGCCATCGTCAGGTCGAAATTATTGTTCCCTTTGAACGGTCAACAGTTTTTATTGAATGGTTGAAAGGGGATAACGATCATCAAACCAGCTTGGGCTTTGGCCAGGTCTGTATTGTTCCGCCTCAGCAGTTGCATCAGCTTTCTTTTAGCGAGTCCTGTAAAATCATGTTGCTTCAGATTTCTGCTGAAGTCATTATGAATGCGACTCAGGGGGCTTTGCGTCCAACTCATTGGACGTTCACAGGCGAACACGCCGTTTCAGATTCTACCGTCGTTATGTTGGCCAAGGCGCTCAAGGAATGGCTGACGAAAGAAGACGAGATCGCCGCACTTTATCGCCGTACGCTAATTCGTTTGCTGTGTGTACATGTGATTGCAAAATATGCCCAGCCTGAGAGCTTGTCTGAGCAAGCGGACGAGCCTTCCTTGTATAACCCTAAGCTGGTGCCTGCCATCAGCCATATTGACAACAACTTAGACAAGGATCTGAAGGTGAAAGTCCTGGCCAGGATTGCTGGTCTCAGTCCGTCCCATTTTTCTCGGATGTTCAAGCGTTCAGTGGGCCTGACACCGCATCAGTACATTCTTGCTAAACGCATTCGTTTGGCTAAGTTGCTGCTGAAGAACCCTCAACTTAGCTTGTCTGAAATCAGTTTTCGATGTGGATTCTACGACCAGAGTCATTTTATTCTTCAATTTCGCCGATTTACAGGCACCACCCCTAAAGCTTACAGGGAAGAAAATGAAGAGAAAGGGGCTTATTTTTGAGTGCTATTGCAAGTTCTGAGCCTAGTCGTAGGCTCTTGCTTAGTGTCACTGCATCTTTTCTACTGCATCTTAAAGGTGCTGCTAAATTTTGCTGAAACAGCATAGTTTTCATATTGATAGCGAGTTATTCAGAGACATCTCAGCAATGAATCTTTAAGTTAGGGAAATTAATCTTCCCTGACTCAATCTGTGGGTTGTTTTGCTGCTCGTTTGGCTATTCATTTGAAGACTTCTTTTATTGGCAGCCTTCTGTTATTACCCTCCTATCATCAACGTGCTGTTTATTAGCCTCTTGTATTAAGCCCCTGTATTAAGCTCCTGTCCTCAGCTTTTTTGTTCTCTTTTCTCCCGTTGCGTATCTTTCACGACACATCATCATTTTAATCTGTTCTTTCGGTTTAGCCTTCTAAACCGCTCACTCAATTTAGAAAGATCATGACAAGGTTTACTCCTTCCCCCAGCAGCCATTCTCGCGAGGATCATGTGATGTCTCAAAATGTACCCCAAGACAGCACTAAGCGCTTAGCGACTGCTCCTGACCAATCTCAAGTGCTTACCTCAGCAGGTAGTACTTTGCAGCAAATAGGAGAAAAAGTGTCTGAATTAAAAGCCTCTCCGCAAAAAACAGCGGTAGCTAATCTAAAGCACATCATGGTTATTTCTGGCCAAGAAGATGGTCAAGATGAACTGGCTGAAACGATTCAAGTAGAGCTATCAGAGGAGGGATATCAGGTAAGTGTCATGCACGACGGCCTGCGAGGGTTGTTGGCTGCTAATCGCATGAATCCAGATATTGTGGTTTCTTGCTGGCAGCCTCCACGGATATCTGGATTGGAAATTTGTGAGCGATTACGGGCTAGCCGCCGCAGGAAAGCCATTGTTTTACTGACGCCAGACGATGATGCGCAGCAGCGAATTTCTGGCTTTGAAGTGGGCGCAGACGACTGCATTTCTCTGCCGTTGCAAAGGGAGGAATTTGTTGCCAGAATCAAGGCCCGGCTGTCTACCTTAGAGGATGAGCAAACCGCTAATCCGATGCTGCACTGCGCCGATTTGTTGTTGAACCGTGAAACCAGAGAGGTTTTCCGTGGCGGTCATTTTATTCGACTGACAGCCAAAGAATTTGATCTGTTGGAGTATTTGATGGATCACTACTTTCAGGTGGTGACCCGCGCTCAAATTTTGGAAAATGTGTGGGGTTACGACTATGCTGGTAGCTCCAATATTGTTGAAGTGTACATCCGCTACTTGCGCACAAAGCTAGAGGATGTCGATGACAAGCGTATTATTCACACTGTTCGTAGCGTTGGCTATATTCTTCGAGATACCTAGCTGAGTTTTTTGGCATAGCTGAGTTTTTTGGCATAGGAGAGGTTCCTAGCATAGGATGAGGTTCCTAGCTGAGACGGTTTTTTCGTTGCAGTTAGCTTTAATCCAGTTAGCTCATTGCTAATAAGGTTGGGGCTAATAAGATTGAAGCTAATAAGATTGGGTCCGTGAATCATCAGGCAGAACCATCATCCAACCGGACGAGGCCGCGCCGTAGCGCTACGATGACGGCTTGTGTGCGGTCATTGACCCCTAGCTTTTGGAAAATATGGTTGATATGAAACTTGACGGTGCCTTCTGAGATGCCCAGTGCGGTTGCCAAGCTGCTGGTGCTGTTGCCTACAACCATAAGTCCGAGTACATCTCTTTCGCGCTCTGTAAGATCCTCTGAATCCATCCGTTCTGCGAGTTTGAGGGCTACGTTAGGCGGTAAGTATCGTTTGCCGCTATAAACTTTGCGCACCGCATTGGTGAGATCTTCGTAGTCTGCATCTTTTAGCAGGTAGCCCCGAGCGCCTGCCTGAAGTCCTCGATAGATATCTTCATCGGTATCGTAGGTGGTCAGAATGATGATGCGAGCATCAGGAGTATCTGTGCGAATTTGAACGATCGCATCTGCACCTTCCATTTTGGGCATTCGCAAATCCATCAGCGTAATATCAGGCTGATGTTCTTTATGAAGTGCGATCGCTTCCTCGCCATCCTTAGCCTCTGCAACCACCTTAAAATCTTCTTGAAGGTGAAGGATTGAAACGATGCCCTGGCGAACGATACCGTGATCTTCTGCCACGAGGATAGTAATCGGCATAGGTTAGCTCCTTCCATAAAATAGACATATGTCTATACCTTTAGGACTATAGCCCTGTATGGCAGTATATGGTCGGAGCGATGACGCTGGCGACGGTGAATTTATTTACCGGTATTTATGTCGCTCTCATTAATGCCAGCCGCATTGATGACAGATGATTCTGTTACTAAGCTGAATTCAAATGGGCCAGTCGGCCATTCATTCAAATACGCTTGATTGAGAAAAGCATCCGCTTCTGAATCATTGAGCAAATGTCGATTAAAAAAGGCCAAGCTAAGTGCCTGAGTGGCCCCTCTGGCCTGGAGTGGATCGGGCCCGGTTAGCCCATCAGAAAATGGCAGAACGCTACGAGTTTCTCTATCTAAAAAGGAAAAGTGGGTACCGTTTTCCATCACTACGAGCGTTTTATGGGGGGCTTCTAGCCAATCGAACGGCTCAATCTGTTCGGGCAGTGCGGGGGTGACAAAGTCGTTGGTGCCCGCCATGAGCATCACCGGCACATCTATTTTCTGTAATCCTGAACGACCAAAGATGCTGCTGGTTAGTGGATTGAGGGAAATAATTGCACCTACTCGCTCATCAGCTACTTCTAGTGGCGTATTTGCTGGTAGCTCTAGCAGGGTGCACTGCAATAAAAGAGAGATATTTAGGCTTGGGCGCTCTGCCAGGCTAGATTCACATTCTTGGCCTAGAAACAGCGGATCAATTTCTGCGCCGCCAGCGGCCAGTACCGTGTAGCCGCCTAATGACTGACCTAATACGCCTACGGAAGATAACGATAGCCTTGCTAGGGCCGGATCGCTGGCCTGTTGCTGGGTGAGAAAATCAAGCGCAGCTGTAATGTCTTGGGGTCTGAGCAGCAAATCTTGAGGGCTGGGTGGGCCTTCTTTGCCCCACAAAAATCGCACAAACTTTTCGGCGCTAGTGTCTACGTGCTCTAGGGAAACAACGCCATATCCATGGGAGGCTAAGTGCTCTGCCATGTACTGAAAAGTTTTTCGGCTAGAGGCGACCCCGTGAGAAATGACCACGACTGGCACAGCGTTAGTTTCGGCAGCGGCACTGGACGCTTGCGGTAGATAAAGATCAGCTAGCGAAGACTGCGGGCGACCGGGGGTTTGAAATGTGATGGTTTGGGTTGTCCAGGTGTAAGGGCCTGCCGACATTGGGTTTTTGTCTGCTGCCAAGTTCGCCTTACTCATGGGGACAATGGCCTGCGCTTGTGCCGTTTGCTTAATTTCGGCAATGACGCGATCGCGATCGCTATAAATCCGCTCATTCTCGGCCACAATTTGCCGAGCTAAAGAAAAATCAATTTGTATTGTATCGGTGGGAAAGTGACGCAGCACATTGAGCGTGGAGAATCCACCGTTTGCTTCGTCACTGGCCGCCAAAATTAATGCCGCCCGAATGCCTTTCATGCCATTGAGAAAGCTATCGGTTTGGATGACTTGGCCCAGTTTGTCGAGCAAATTTTCACCGAAGGGCGAATAGGTGAACTGTGAGATGGGGATGGGGCTCAGCTCAGAATGGGCATTGAGGGCTGCTCGAAGCTGCGATTTTTGCTGATCGTTGAGCCGATTGGCCACTATCTCAAACCGTTCTGGCACTTCTCCTGTTGTTGCAAATGTTTCTAAATCGTCAACATAAATAGTGGGCTCAAACGGGCCAAAGAAGAACTGAATTCTCTCTGCGCTTTGGGCGGGTAGTGCCGCTGGAAAGGCCGCGATCGCACTTGCCAGAAATCCTGTCAAAAACCCTGTCCGGCGAGAAAGAACAGAAGGTCGATGAGAGAGACCCTGGTTGGGGAGAAACTGGCAAAAGAGATTTTTCATATCAGCGGCTCAACACACAACTATTTTTTCAAAAACGTAGATCCTTCCTAAACTTCAAGATGACAAGAAAAACAGGCTTTAACCTTAAAGGCCGGTGAAAATATGGCCAGTAAAAATTAAAACTCAAATTAAAGCGTTTGTAAGCCGCCTTAAAGTGCTATTAAAAGTGCTACGAGCCGTAAGCCTTTCCGTCTCTTCAAAGCATAGAAAACATGTCTTAAACCTCGCTAGATTCTCATTTCCCCCTCAGCCATTGAGTGAAAGATCTCACTAGGCTATAACCATCTCTCGCCATCTTATCGGTTGCTTTAGCGCACTTAACGATTCGTCTATTTGGCAATTCGTTTTGGCAATTCGTCCATCGAGTGGCCCGTTATTTAGCGCTCCGCTGAAAAAACGACTTGTCCAAGCGGCTCGTTTAATGCAGTTCGTTTAATACGGTTCATCTAAACAGTTCATCTAAACAGTTCACCCAGCAAAGCCCTCAAAACCATGCCTATGCTCCTTGCAGGAGATGTCGGCGGTACTAAGACAATCTTGCGTCTCGCAACGTTTTCGCCGCCCATAAAGCTCCAAATGAAAGCGCCGCCTATTGACACGTGCTACGAACAAACTTACGTCAGCAAAAGCTTTGCAGGCTTAGCTGAGATGGTAGAAGTCTTTTTGGCGGAGGCAGAGGCCGCGCTGGGCGAGAGACCTAGCCCGACAGTGGCTTGCTTTGGCATCGCTGGGCCAGTGGTTGATAACCGCAGTGAACTTACTAATTTGAACTGGTCTTTGGAGGCTGAGGCGCTGGCGCGTCGGCTAGCGATCGCGCAAGTCAGTCTTATTAATGATTTTGCAGCTAACGGCTACGGTATTCTTGGCCTAACCGACTCAGATTTGCATGTGCTTCAAGACGCGCCCATGCTGTCTCAAGCGCCTATTGCCATCATTGGCGCAGGTACGGGGTTAGGAGAAGCTTTTCTGATTCCACAGGGCGGTTGCTACCACGTTTTTCCTGGTGAAGGTGGCCATGCCGACTTTGCCCCCCAAAATAGCAGCACCTATCAGCTGTGCCGCTATCTACAAAAAACAGAGCAGCTGTCCCGCATTTCTGTAGAACGTGTGGTTTCAGGCACAGGGCTGATCTCTGTTTATCAATGCTTACGAGATGAAGCTCGTTTAGCGCCCGAAACGCCAGCGCTGGCTGAAGCCTTTGAACGATGGGAACAGGCCCTTGCTACCGGAGAAGAAGCCCCAAGCCCCGCCGCCGAAATAGCCAAACAGGCGGCCGCTGGGGACGATATTCTTGCCCGTAGAACGATGCAGCTCTTTATTCAGCTTTATGGCTCAGAAGCCGGCAACTTTGCCCTTAAGCTTCTGCCCTATGGTGGTTTGTACATTACCGGAGGCATTGCTGCCAAGATTTTACCGATGATGGAAAAAGAAGGCTTTATCGATGCCTTTTTGGATAAGGGACGTATGAAGCCCCTACTTGAAAATATCCCCGTTAAGGTTGTTCTAAACCCCAAGGTTGGCCTAATCGGGGCTGTTCTCTATGCTGCCCGAGAAGGCTCTGTGCAGATGGCTTGAGCTGATTCTACATTCACAACATAAACAGCCCCTTATTGTTGCAACCGGTCATTACCTATGAAACTTAACCAATGGATTCTGTTCTTTAGCGGTGTTGTTTCTGCGCTGCTGATTTCTACCGCATATCAGTCCCCTATTGTTGCTCAAGGTGTTTCAGAGGGCGTTTCAGAAGGCGTCTTGCTGAGCGACTCTCAAAATTTTGTTCAGCGTCCTATTCAGCCTAGCGCCACCGAACGTATCACCCAGGCCAACCCAGTAAGAACGCCTAGCATGGTGATGAACCCAGCGGAAGGCCGCGTATCGGTTCAAATTATTAATCAAACCGCCGATGATATTACCTATCAAGCGCTGGGTGATACTGAACCCCGCGTTTTAGCTGCTAACAGCGCCACCACATTGCAGGGGCTGCACGTTCCGGCTACCGTTACCTTCGCCTACAAAGATATTCAGAAAAATCGCTCCACGGGCAGCGGCCTCACTAAGGTGAGCCTGCGCACGAACGAGGCTAAAGATCATTTGGATTTGGTGGTTCAGCCGACGGATAGCCTGGATGCGGATGCCAGTAACCTCACTATCGAATCCAGTGGGAATGTGTTTATATTCTAAAAGAGAAAACCCTCTGTTTAAGACGCTTTTTCATTTGAGACCTTTTGTAGGATAAGAAACGCCCCAGGACGCCTTTTATGTCGGTTCAATCCCCTTCAGCTCCTAATCAAAATTCTTTTGCGCCCCATGTGCAACAGAAGCTTGCACATGCCTCTGGTGAAGCTTTTGATCCCACCCGGCTCGATCAAACTATCAGCGCGGCTCAAAGCTATCTTTTGTCTCTTCAAGCGGAAGAGGGCTACTGGTGGGCTGATTTAGATTCGAACGTGTCAATCACTGCTGAAGCGGTGCTGTTGCACCATGTTTGGGGTACTGGGGATGGCCGACCTTTGGCTAAAGCAGAGACCTATTTGCGATCGCAGCAAACAGAAAACGGCAGCTGGGAACTGTTCAAAGGAGACGGCGGCAATCTCAGCGTTTCTATTGAAGCCTACATGGGGCTACGGCTTCTTGGCGTACCTGCGAGCGATCCGAGCCTTCTGCTGGCCAAGACCTTTATTTTGAGCCAGGGCGGCATCAGCAAATCTCGCATTTTTACTAAGTTTCACCTTGCGCTGATTGGCTGTTTTCGTTGGGCAGGGCTACCGTCTTTGCCCGCCTGGATTATGCTGCTGGAGCATCCTTTCCCGGTCAACATTTATGAAATGTCTAGTTGGGCGAGGGGCAGCACGGTTCCGCTGCTGATCGTCTTTGATAAAAAGCCTGTCTATCCGGTGGATTTTTCCTTAGATGAGTTATATGCCGAGGGCGTTGAAAATGTGCAGTGGGAACTGCCTGAAAACGGCGACTGGAGCGATGTCTTTCTTTGGTTAGATAAAGGCTTTAAGCTGGCTGAAATGATGGGCGCGGTGCCTTTTCGCGAAGAAGGTATTCGCCGCGCTGAAAAGTGGGTGATTGAGCGTCAAGAAGCCACGGGTGATTGGGGGGGGATTATTCCTGCCATGCTCAATTCTATGTTGGCGCTACGGGCGCTGGATTATGCAGTGGATGATCCGGTGATGCAGCGGGGACTACAGTGCCTGGATAGTTTTGCGGTAGAAACTGAAGATACGTATTGGATACAGCCTTGTGTGTCGCCTGTGTGGGATACGGCCTTGGCGGTTCGTGCGTTGGCGGATTCGGGTTTAGCAGATGCCGACTTGGCTGATGCGGAGCATTCCAATGCGGCGGCGGCGATCGCTAAAGCGGGTAACTGGCTTTTGGATAAGCAAATTTTGGATTACGGCGATTGGGCGGTGAAAAATTCACAGGGCGCGCCGGGTGGCTGGGCCTTTGAATTTGAGAATCGGTTTTATCCAGATGTGGATGATACGGCTGTGGTGGTGATGGCGTTGCAGGATATTACGCTGCCAAATGAGGATTTGAAGAGAGCTGCGATCGCCCGCGCTATCCGCTGGATTGCGTCTATGCAAAATCAAGATGGTGGCTGGGCTGCGTTTGATAAAGACAACAACCAAGATTGGCTGAATGCCATTCCTTACGGTGATCTTAAAGCGATGATCGACCCTAGCACCGCTGATGTGACGGGCCGCGTGTTGGAAATGCAGGGCTATTTATCTGACGCGGAATCAACTCAGGAAATAATTCCTGCTTACCAGATTCGCAACGGATTGCGTTATCTGTTGAACGAGCAGGAAGCTGATGGTAGCTGGTTTGGGCGTTGGGGTGTTAATTACCTGTATGGTACGGGCGAAGCGCTATCTGCGTTAGCTTTTCTTGATGCGGATAAGTATCAAAGTGCCATCAACAAAGGAACTGACTGGCTGATGCGTTGCCAGAATTCTGATGGTGGCTGGGGAGAGACGGCCCATAGCTACGGGGATGCTGCACTAAAGGGGCAGGGGCCAAGTACTGCGTCTCAAACGGCTTGGGCGTTGTTGGGTTTGATCGATGTGGAAAGTGTTGCCAGTGGTGCGGATGCTAATCGCCGAGCTGCGATTGAAAAGGGTATTCAGTATCTGTTGAATACGCAGGAAGAGGATGGGTCTTGGACGGAGTTGGAGTATACAGGAACAGGTTTTCCTGAGCACTTTTATCTGCGCTATCACCTCTATCCGTTGGTGTTTCCGTTGATGGCGTTGGGGCGTTATCGCAGCCTTGTAGCCGTAGACTAAGCACCCACATCGTAGATAGTTAGGTCAAGTCAACGAAGGAGCATCTTTGGCGATTAGCGCGCCCAATCACCAGAGACAGGTTTCACGCATAACTTACGCACTGCCTGACACTTAATGCCCCATTATTTTGCTCTATGACCACCAGATTCAATCCATGAGCGAAACCAATTGAGATTGACTTTATGCTGTTCTATCTCTCTAAGGATATCTTTTATATTTGAGTACCAAACTAAGCGATTTTTGTGTATGTCAGCTACTATGTTTCGACATCTACAAGACAGTGCTTCATCATGTGAATCTGCCAGTATTACTGCTGCTTCGAAAACTTCGAAAGCATTATCTTGATCAACTTCCACATCAAGCAAGAATAGCTTCAAGCCCATTTCAAATTCTCGGAGTTTTATTTTCTTCAGCAGAAAGTTTTCTGTCAAAGAACTCGGCCTCACGCCATCTATAGTGCCCTCAACAAAATCGGTTGGAGCAATAGACTGGAAGGAAGCATTCCTTATGAATCTCTTTACATATTCTGGTGGTGGATGCAGATAATGATGAACATCTGTCCATTCATCTGACCACGCTTCAATTGATAAATACGCGCCTATGACACGCCCCGTAAACACACGGATCTCACAGATAAATTTCTCTACGTCACTATTGATTGAGAGAAAAGGGGGAAGAGGATAACTCAATTTTTTGTGATTCACATGGCGACCATGCGCAATCGTGTTTCGTATTTTAACAAGTTGTTCTACAAAGTATTGAGTCTTTAGATCGAGTAGCCCTACTCGATCTAGAAGATAACATATTCTGGATGTAATCGGAATTTGTCCATCAGACAACAAAATCGAACGAACAGCTTTATATTTTTCTTGACAAACTTGTTCTAGATTATTATCTCGCAACTTTAGAGTATTTGATAAGAGCTCTCTTGAAAAGTCTTCTATTTTCTCCTGAGCCTCATCAATTTGCTCTTTTCTATAGGAATTAGAAAACAATTCCATGATATGGAAGTAAACCAAAAAGCCTTCTTCGTAATATAGACTAGCATCACTTTGATCCTCTAAATAACGTGCCTTATGCCAACGACTTAACACAGAGACTAAAAACTCATTAATATTTTCTTCTTTCATATAAATAGACTTCAAGATTTTAATCAGATCTCTTGACTTATCAATCTGATTATATATAGTTTTTGATACCTCAATTTTGTTGGGTTTTTCGTCTAAGGTAGTATTCATTCCCATGGAGATATTCTCATATATAGTTAATGGATGATCTGATAAATAACTAATTACGCTTAAAAGGATAAGAATAGTAGGGCGTGTATACAGGTGCACATTCTTGACAGACTCAATAGCGTCTAATTGAGTCCATATCTCTATCACTAAGAAGTTTGTTTCATTAGAGTCAGTTTTGTTAGCTTCTTCTTGAGAATTAGGCAACCTATCGGTTGTGTAGATCTTTGCTTCATTTATGCAAAACTCCAACTCAAAGCCAATTTCTATTGGGAAACACTTCCTTACTCTCATTGAGGTATGATCTTTTAGTTTATTCATAAAGTTAATTCGCATACTATGCCAATGAGCTGCACTCTTGTCTGTCTAGGCTATTGATTATAAGGATCTTTCTGAATTATTTTACATTTAAAGTAAGTTAGGCTTAGAAACTCAATGAAAATCACTCACAGCTCTTGATTCAGTACGGAGTAGAGTTTATTCATATGCAAAATATCAGCCACATATAGCAACAATATAAAATGTAGCTACACATGAAAATAGTGGATTACATTCGTATGTGTCAGTGTTTATCTTTGCGAAGATAATGTTGTTTGATTAGTACTGTCACCACCATTTCAGTACCACTGTCAATTCTACTTTTCGATTCCATTGATCTTATGTAGAAGTTGGCTATGCACTCGCGGATACCGACCCAACTGATTAAGCTATATCAACCTCAAATCCCCTTTGTTATGTTGCAAGGTAATGCACTAACATTCACACCCAAGCGAGTGCATAACCCGCTTTCTCCAAAAATCCCCACAAACAGATTTGAAATGCCATTTATTACTTGCGATTGTCCATAGAAATCTGGGGTAGAGTTGATGTGGCCAGCCAAGCGAATCGTTTTGACGATACGGTCTAGTGGCCCCTCAAGCGTCATATTTAATTGTGAAAAGACGTAATAGTCCTGGACCACAATACTTTCGTAAGCAGATTTTTAGCACTCGTCTACAGCGCCACCGCCGTCGTTGGCATCTCACCATTCTCCCAATGCCAAGCCCGATTCACATTGTCAAATCATTAAGCAGACTCTGCAACACTGGCTTAACCTTTGTCGGTGAAGTTCTGTGTAATTGGAGTTTTCTGCACTGGTTGAACTCCAGAAATAATTCCAATTCTTTGCGCAGGGCAAAGAAAAACGCATCGGTTTTCAATACTGTAGGTTCCAGTGCCAGATGATGAATATGCAGCAATGACGCGCGTCTCTCAGCCTTGCAATCCATCCGAGCCACCAACCTTCCATCCCACAAAATAGGTAGAGAAAAGTAGCCATATCGACGCTTGGCTTCAGGCACATAGCACTCAATGAGATAGTCAAATCCGAACAGCGCCTTCATCCGCTGGCGCTGAATAACAAGATTGTCGAATGGAGAGAGTATTTTCAACTTGCTGCGAGCCAAAGGTTTACTCAGCAGATCTAGGGAAGAGGGCAATGCATAATAAAGCGTATCTTCAACCCGAACTTGTTGCACCTCTCTGTTCCCGACCATATCTTTCAAAGTTTCAGAAACAATCGGCTTGGTGCCCTTGCGCAAGTAAGCTATTTCAGCCGCCTGTCCCAATCCGTTTGCCCGTAAATATTGCACAATCAGAAATCGAGCATATTCCTCTGGCTCTGGCAGGGTAGTGTTCACTCCTTCCGGCAACACCCGCTCAGTGAGATCATAAACCTTGTGAAAATTCACACGCTGCGGCACCATCAAATCCCCCTGCATAAACAGATATTCCAAGGCTCGTTTAGCAGGCTTAGCTTTCCACTCTCCGACTTTTTTGCCCGTATTCTCAAAGTCCTTGGCCATCAAAGGCCCTTCGCAAGTAATACGTTCCAGCACCCATTGCATCATCCGCTCGTCACGCTTATACCAGTGGCGTTGCGCCCCCGTTGCCAGTGCATGTTTGCGAGGCAAACTAAAGCGATAGTCACGAAAAGGCAGGTAGGCAGCCGCATGAGACCAATATTCAAACACTTGTTTGTTAGCAAGTAGCTGATCGAGCTGGGACGCTTTGTACCGAGGATTGCGATTCCACAGCGTATGGTGATGGGCGCGCTGAATCACAGAAATGGTATCGATTTGGATATAGCCCAAATGCTCAATCGCCGATAGCGTTGCGTCAATGGCGGCACCAGCTTGCTTTTTGGGCGGCAACCTTTGTGATAGCAGAACCAGCTTTCTGGCTTGTTGAATAGAGAGTGACTCTTTCATTGGCTTAGCAGGCTCCAGTGAAGCCAGTAGGCTTTCCTTACAAGCCGTAACCATCATGCGGCTACAGCTTGATTAATCCATATCCACGATCAGCTTCATAGCCTTTGACTCAGATATCGCCGCGAAGCGTCGGGTCAAGGTTCATGTAAACAAGGTATCGTTCGTGGCAAACTACCGTCCAATTTGATGACTTCTGCAAGTGCTTTCTGGCAGCGCTTGCTCAAAAGTATCAACTGTTTTCTCAAACCATGCTGCTAAAGGCTTCCAATCATTTGAGGGCAGATACCACCACCGTAAAGAGCAAGATAGCCAGTAATTACCAACTGTGATACCAAGGATCGTCCCATCTATACCGCCCAGTTCTGGCTGTTTGAGTGGACAAAACTCAATAGAAGATAGTGAAGACAAAACCTGCTCTGCTGCACTAGGCAAAAAAGCAGCTTCAGAACCAAAAGTGAGAGGCTCAATGGCAGTCGGAAAACATTTTGAACAATCCCACTCAACTCGTCTGATCCAATAGTGCTTCCCTGTTTTAAACAGAGACCAGGATGCGCTTGGTTTAAATGAGGGATAGCGAAACAAAAGAAGTTTCCGATCACATTCATCACGAGCTGGGAGACCTGGATATTCTTCAGGATGCTCAAGAAGCCAGTATGTTTGCTTCCGCTGTTTGGCAGTTGTTGACATTGACAGCTAAGGGGGCCTAACGATTGACTAAAGAAAATTATCTGGTTGCCCACATTTTAATAAATATGGTTTAACGATGGCTTGACTGTGGCTGTGCCCAACTTGCATCTAAGAAGGCATCAATATCTGCTTTGTATGTCAGATGATCTTTAATGGTCAGTATCTATTTTCGTGGTGCTGTTGTTACCTGAGTGGTACCGTTACCATCATTTCAGTGCCGCTCCCAATGGTGCTGTTCAATTCTATTTCACCATAGAGGCGAGCTGTGCGCTCACGGATACCAACAATACCAAAGCCACTGTTGTCGATGAGGGTGGCTGGGTCAAAGCCGATGCCGTTGTCAGTGATAATCAACTGAATTTGTGTTGGGCGATCGCTCAACACAATCTGTTCTCCTAATCCAGTGCGATTGTATTCAGCACGATTATCTTCTAAGGCGCTGGGCATAAATCTGAGGGTAATGCAAAGTTGAGTTGCCTGAGCATGGCGGAGCACATTTGTTGTAGCCTCTTGGGCAATGCGCAGTAAGTTGAGCTGAATATCATCTGCAATGGGGATAGGCTCACCTTCTAGGTCAAACTGAGTGACCAGGCCCGTATCACGCGCGGTTTGAGAGAGCATTTTGCGTAGGGCGCTGGGGAGTGTGTCTGTTTCTAGGGCTGCGCTGCGAAGGGCTCGAACCGAACGGCGAGCTTCGGAAAGTCCCTTGCGGGCTAGATCTCGGGCACGTAAAAGAGAGGTTTCGGCAGTATTGAGATTAGGTGTGAGATTAGATGCCGTCTTTTGTGTGCTGCTACTCTGCAAACTGCCGCGAGCAGCTTCGAGCTGGAGTGAAATGCCGGTAAAGGCTTGGGCAAGGGTATCGTGAATTTCGCGGGCGAGGCGGTTGCGTTCTTCGGTGAGGGCCACGCTTTGGGTTTGCGCGGCTAAGCGAGTGAGATGAACAGAAAGGGTTGCTTGATTGGTAAGGGCCTGGATAAATTCGAGCTGAACGGGCGAAAGGTTGGTTTGATCTCGAAAGGCAAAGCTGATAAAACCGATGGGAATATTGCCGACTTTCATTCGAAAACAAGCGACTTCGCGATGTCCTTCGTTGATGTGCCAAGCAAGGGTGCCTGGCCACCAAAAATTATCTTGGTGGGCGGTGAGCCGTTCCACATCGTTTGCAATGGGCAAAGGCGATTTGATGATAGTTTGCCAAGTGTTGGTGATATCTGCCGGAATAGATTGTTTAAACAGCTCTGGATCTTTGGGGGCTGTGCTTATGTACAGCACGTCATCTTGAACGGTGCAGTGCTGTTGAATGGTATGTGTGGCCTCATCATACAAAAACAGATGGGTTTTGCAGGCACCTGTTTGTTTAGAGAGTTCTTTTAACAACAATCCTAAAAATGCATCTGTTTCAGGGTTGGCGGCTAATGCCGTGAGCATGTGGTTAACCGCTTCGTTGATTTTTGAGAGTTCTGTAACGCGATCGCAAGCGGCTTTTTCTTGTTCTTCTAATACGGCTTTTTCAGCGGTTCGTAAGGCTTCATCTTGGGTTTGACGGGCGATCGCAGCGGCAATGCTCTCAGCCGCAATTTGTAAAATTGAAATCTCGGCTTCACCATACAGTTTCGGATCGCTGCGATTGCTATCGAAGTGAATAAAGCCCCACAGCGTCTGATTCACAAAAATAGGTACAAATAGGGTCGCGGTTGTGCCTTGTACTGCCATGAATTGGCGATCTTTTGCGGGTAAATCAGCCACTAAGTAGCTAGCTACCACACCTGCTCTCATTTGCGCGGTGAGGTAGGGGCCATCGTTCCAACAGAAGAGTTCGTCATGACGAGGACTAAACGCAGCCGCTGGCAAGGTTGAAGGCGTTCTCCACTCCCATTCGGGCTTTACCTCTACGGCTGACTCACCTGTAAAGGGATGGATAATCTCTCGACCAATGCCACAGCGATCGCACTCTACGGTTTCACCCAGCCGCTGCACCACAGCTGGCAACACCTCTTCAAAGTTTGCGGAGCGCAGCAGTAAATTTGCCGCCTCCGCCACACTGCTCAGGAGCCGCGCTCGTTCCTGGGCTGCTCGCTCTCGTTCTTTCTCTAGCAGTGCACTGCGTTCGGCAACCTGCCGCTCATGCTGAATTTGTTCACGCTGAATGGCCCCGCCCACACAGGCAGCAGCGGTTTCCAACACCGACATCTCCGCCAGAGATAGCTGCCGCGCCCCCTGGCTGTAATCCATCAGCATTAGGCCCCAAAAGTTGTCACCGAGATCATTAGACCCTCCGACAAAAATGGGTACAGCGTATACATACTGCGCGCCTAGCGCTTCCATTCGCTGGCGGAACGGAACGGCTAACTCAGTGACCTCACCGCCCATCGATTCTCCTGTCATGAGCTGCTGGATCCATTCACCAAAGTCACTGGCTGGAATATAGGTTGGCTCGTCTGTATAAACTTGAAGAGAGGGCTGTGGGTTGCTGTCATCCTCTCCCTCATCTTTGGCGACCCACTCGTACAAAAGTTGAAAGGTGCCTAGTCCAGCATTAACCGGGTTGTAGCGCTTCACGCATAGGTGGTCGCACGCTAAGTTATGGCCTAGTATTCTGAGCGCTGCTTGAACGCTGATTTCTAGTGCATCTGCTGATAGCAACTTACTGACGGCGGCGGCGGTCGCTTCCAGCCAGCGATCGCGCATCCTCAATACTTTATTGGCAGCTTCTAGCTCATCTGCTCTGGCTGCTCTTTCTTGCTCAATCAGGGCCAGTCGTTCTGCTTTGGCTCGTGACGCTCTAACTTGACTGCGCTCAATGGCACTCCCAATTGCTGTCGCTGCGGTTTTTAGCACAGCAATCTCGGCCTCACTCCAAACCCGTTCATTGATGCAGTCATCTAATCCTAATAGCCCCCACCATTCACCGTCGATGGTGATGGGTACTCCTAATAAAGACAGCGCCTGTCCATTAACTCGATCTTTAATGCTGATACCATCTAGCTCACGCGCTAAAAATTGTGTTGCTTCACCTGCTTTTAGAGGGTCTACTAGACGATCTGGAAAGCGGTCAATGGGAATGGGAAACTGTCCGCCCGCTGCTTGCTTGGTAGGAATATTCGGTGCATCCCATTCCAGCATGAGATGAAACTCTTTCCCCTGAATGGTTTCATTCCATATGTTCTTAAGAATGTACGAACGACATTGCCGAGTTCCCATTCCTAGCACTTCTAGTACATCCGGAAGTGCAGCCGCAAGATCATCCGCTGCGACCAGTCGCTGAGTCGCTAAATTTACACAGTTCAGCAAGCTATCGCGTTCTCGCAGCTGCTTAATGTAAGAGGCCAGTAGCGTTCTTACCGTAACGCCTTGGTCAGCCTCAATTTCTTGGCCAATGACGGCTAATGCCTGATCGATTCCACTATCCAGCGTTTCTTCGCTTAACAGGTCATCGGCCACTGCTGTTGCCGTTAAAAGATGTTGGCGTTCTATGAGTACTTGTGCATTTTTTTGTCGTTGTAATGCAGCGGCGAAGGTGGCAGCAGCCGTTTCTAAGGCCGCTATCTCTGTGGCATCCCATAGTCGCTCTGTCTCGCCATTATCCAGGCTTAGCGCACCCCAATACTCACCCTCGACAAACAATGGCAACGCTAAAATTGAACGGACTTGTACAGGGCGTCCTGCTTGGAGCTGGGCAAGCCATTGCTCACATTCCTCAACATCGGCGCAGACCATTAGGAAGCGCCCCGTCAGGTCAATATTCACCAGTCCAGGCTTTACCCACCTGTAGGGAATAGTGGCAAAGTCTTTACATTTTTGGGGATGAGTGTGATTGGCAAAAATGTGGATGCGGTTGATGTTGACGGCGCGAGCAATGACGCCCAACGCGCCGTTCACCGCTGCTTCAAAGTCTTCAATCGCCAGCAATCGCTGCGCTGCCTCAGCAATCCCCATCAACAGCGCATGGGTACTATTCACTTCTTGCGTTTCAGCCTGAAATTGACGCTGTTCGTTAGACTGAATCAAATCCGCCATAAGACTTTAGTCATACGTACAACTCATCCACAATGCTAGCTCACTATACAAAGTGAACCCTATCCCTAAACTCATTAATGCTATGCGGAAGACCTTATAGTAAGCCTGTCAGACTGCTAGGTTCACCGATAGGTGGCATTCTCATGGAGGTTTAAGGCAATCCTTCAGCCGCACTTTGGTTACACCTGCTTGGGTCTATTGTTTGTATGTGCCTGTGTCTATTGTTTAGATCATTTATGGGCTATGGCGTCTGTTGGCTGTGAGCGGCTAATCGAGTTGTGACGGGTTGATTTCATTGACGTGGTTTCTTAGCTGTTTATGGTGTTCTACCAAGTTGGTTTGAAGCGTGTTGTTAGGGTTGATGGTGCCATTGAGGTAGTGAACGGCTGGGTAGTGTGCGATTAAAACGGTGCGGCTACCCGTTGCATGGGGTGCACTGACTTGAGCTGGTTGCACGCTATGAAATACTTTATTATCGTGCCACAGCATGGCCTGACCGGCGTTTAGCACAAATGGATTTATGAGCGATCGCTTCCCTTCTAAGTCAGCATAAATGGCACTTTCTGCGCCTTCTACATGTTCCCGTTTCAAGCACACCAGCATGGCCCTATCTGCCCCGTCGGAATGAATGCCTTGTCCGGTTAAGCACTGGCCTGCATTGTCAGCGGTAATGTGGCTCTCTTGCACCTGTACCAAAATCGGCTCATTATCTGGAATATCGTAAGTGGCCTTAAATGTATTCAACACTTTTTGCGTAGCTTCAGAAGCTAGAAACGGCTGGGGCATTTCGCGGTAGCACCGTTTGTAACCACCTGAAAAATCGTTGTATTGCTGAGGCTGCGTAAAACAGCGGGCTCGAATTTGAAACCATGCGCCATTAATACAAAGCACGTAAGCGACATTCTTGGTTCTGGCGGTGAAGTGATTAGAACTCGGGTCAGGGCCAAGCTCTCCGCTAGCGGTCAAAATCTCTGTTGCTTCTGTTTCACTCAGTAGGGATGTTGTTGTCGCGAGGCTACCGGTAGAAAGCGTCTCTGCAGCAGCAGCAAGCAACTGATGTTGAGACTGGGTAGATGTTGAGACCTGATTCCGTTGCATATGAAACCTCAATAAATGAGAAAGACGACTTGAAAAAATAGATTTAGAAAAGACCTGAAAAGAGAGTTTTGAAAGTACTTCCTTGAAAAGTGCGGATGTATTTCGCTATGTACAACACTAAGCCGCTGTTATAAGCCGCCACCGAACAGATCCTGAGAGTTGGATAAGCAGTTGCCTTAGCGCTTCTCAGTCAGCCTTTAACCCACCTTCAGTCCGTCACAGCAGGTGGCTGCGACTATGAAATCACTGAAGCAAACCGCTCACTTTTAGAGCGCCTCACACCATGACACGTCAACTTCTTTCTGCACTTGCGCTAACCGTTGCTACCTTGAGTGCCGTTGCACCCACTGCTCAAGCGACTACCTTTCGATTCAGCACCCTTCAAGAGCGCTCTGGTGAAACGATTGTTATTGAAGAGAATGCCATCGAAAACTTCCGCCGCCAGCAGCGTCAGCAGTAAGTGAGTTCATTTAATGACGCTGTGGAATGGCTGTTTTGTCGTCATAACGTTATGAGTTGTGTTGCTATAGCTGTTTCTAAGTGACAGAACTTGTACAGAAGGCTATTTCTTTTAAGGACTCTGTACAATGAGGGCTTGCCTTACTGCTTGCTTACGTTATGCTCCGTCTCAAAGAAGTAAAACTGCCCCTAGATCATACTGACGCAGATTTACAGACCGCTATTTTGAAAAAGCTGAAGCTCTCACCTGATGAGCTGACGAGCTATTCCATTTTTAAGCGTAGCTATGACGCCCGCAGACGCGATGCAATTTTTTTGGTGTATGCCGTCGATGTAGAGACTCCTAAGCAAACGCAGATTTTGAAGCGCGTCCAGGGGAAAGGCCAGAAGAAGGGCCAGAAAAGCGGCCAGAAGAAGGGCCAGAAAAGCGGCCAAATTTCACCAACGCCAAATATGACCTATAAGTACGTGGCTACAGCCCCGACTGGGTTTGCTACGCGTCCGGTGGTGATTGGGGTTGGCCCCTGCGGGATGTTTGCGGCTCTGCTGTTGGCGCAGATGGGGTTTCGGCCCATTGTGCTAGAGCGGGGGAAGGCAGTGCATGAGCGATCGCAAGATACCTTTGGCTTTTGGAGTAAGCGTAAGTTCAACCCCGAGTCCAACGCGCAGTTTGGCGAGGGCGGCGCGGGCACATTCTCCGATGGCAAACTCTACAGCCGTATAAAAGACAATGATCACCACGGACGCAAGGTGCTTAACGAGCTGGTGAACAACGGCGCAGTGCCAGAGATTTTGTATATCAGCAAGCCTCATATTGGTACGTATCGGCTAGTCAAAATTGTTGAAAATATCCGCAATCAAATTATCTCTTTGGGTGGTGAAATTCGCTTTCAAAACCGAGTAGAAACCATTGAGATAGAAAGCAGCCGAGAAGAACAACCTGGCAAACAGCAGCAGGTTCGTGGGGTGACTTTAGAAAACGGAGAGTTTATTGCAACGGATCATGTGGTGCTAGCCGTGGGCCATAGTGCCAGAGACACCTTTGAAATGCTGCACGCTCAAGGGGTGTACATCGAACCCAAACCTTTTTCTGTGGGTTTTCGAATCGAGCATCCGCAGCCGCTGATTGATCAGTGTCGCTTTGGTGAGAATGCAGGTCACCCGATGCTGGGCGCAGCAGATTATAAGCTAGTGCATCACTGTGCTAACGGGCGTTCGGTCTATAGCTTTTGTATGTGCCCAGGCGGGCAGGTGGTGGCTGCAACCTCTGAGCCAGGGCGCGTGGTCACCAATGGCATGAGTCAGTACGAGCGCAGCGGTAAAAATGCCAATAGCGGCATTGTGGTGGGCATCACGCCAGCAGATTATCCGGGCAATCCGTTGGCAGGCATTGCGTTTCAGCGGAAGTTAGAGGCTAAAGCTTTTGAGCTGGGCGGAGGGACTTATGAAGCGCCGGGGCAGCTTGTCGGAGATTTTTTGGCGGGTAAGCCCTCCACGGAATTTGGCTCGGTGAAGCCGACCTACCGGCCTGGGGTGCATTTGGGTGATTTAAGTGAAAGTTTGCCCGAGTATGCGATCGCTGCTATCCGCGAAGCCATCCCTGCTTTTGATAAAAAAATAAAAGGCTTTGCCATGCAAGATGCAGTGCTCACAGGTGTTGAAACTCGCACGTCTTCGCCTATTCGCATTAAACGCAATGAGTCGTTTCAAAGCCTAAATACTCAAGGGCTATATCCGGCTGGCGAGGGCGCAGGTTACGCAGGCGGTATTTTGTCGGCTGCTGTAGATGGCATCAAGGTTGCTGAGGCGGTTGCTTTAAGTGTTGTTGCAAAACATTAGCGACATTTTCTGTATGGCATCAATGCGCACATTGCAGCAACAGCGGCAGATCCATCAGCGGCAGAGCCATCAGCGGCAGAGCCATCAGCAGCAGATCCATCACGGTAAAATGCTGTTTTGAAGCCCCGCTTTGTATCCCTACTTTGCAGCAATTAGGAAAATCAATGGATTTTACAGAGAAGCCTTCAGAGACATCATCCATTGAAGCGTTGGCTGATGCTAATAAAGTGCCTACTGACGGAGACAGCTCAGGCTCTTCTTTTAGGGGCCAAACCGCAGATGCGCTTTTTCCGAGAAATAGCACAGCCACCTCACCTTTTAATACTGGGTATATTGCGAGGCTTTTTCTGGATACGCGGGCGTTTTTTGAGCCGACGGCTGCGCTCGGCAAGCAAAGCTACCTGGCGATCGCCTGCTGGATCATCGGTACTTCCATTGCCATTAACCGGCTTGAGCAGCAGCTTGTAAAAGCCGAGTTGGGCAGTTTGGATATCAATCTGAATATCTTTGAGTTGATTCTTCGGTGGCCTGTTTTCTGGCCGCTGGTTTTGTCGTTAGGGCTGTTGGCGGGTTGGTTGTATTGGTATGTGGGCGGCTGGTGGTTTCGCCTGCGCATTAAGTTCTCAGGTGATCCAAACCCAGATCCACGTATGTCACGGCTGGTGATGGTTTATTCGGGGTTGGTATCGGCCCTACCCCATCTAGCCTTTGTGCTGTGGTGGACACTGCTATACGAAAACTATCTAATCGCCTACGCCCAAGATCTCTTTCTGACGGTGGTGATTTATTCTCTTTCGTTTTGGGAGCTATTCAGCGCTTATAGAGGGGTCAGAACCCTGTTTTCGGTAGATCGTTGGCGAGCACGGCTTTGGTTCATTATTTTGCCGGCATTGCTGTACTTAATGACCTTTGGCCTTGTTGCGATTATTTTTGCGCTCACCTAGCGTTATTCTGCGGAGTGTTATCTGCGGCGCTAAGGTTGTTTGGCTTGGTATTGCCAGCATGATTGTTTGTACCGGCAATGGCCTGATTCGATTTAAAAAGAAAAAAGGAGAGCCGCCTCATTAGTTCGGTGACTCTCCCTACCATCAGGGTGCATCTACATGTACACATTATGGCATGAATGGGGTGGGGGGTGTAACCCCCCGTTGTACTTTTTTAAGAATTTGATGTCCGTATTTTAGGATTTTAGCCTCTATTGTGGTATTTTTCCCTTGCAAACCAGGGTTTGTCTGCTTTCACGAACATTTTTTGATGGGTTTCAATGGAACCCTACCACTTGAGCTAATTAATTTAGCTAGCCGCTAACTTCTTACCCAAAAGTTGATTGGTTAGCTTAGGGTCAGCTCTACCCCCGGTGCGTTTCATTACCTGACCGACAAAGAAACCCTTGAGTTTAGTTTTCCCAGCCTTGAACTTAGCAAGTTCATCTGGGTGAGCTGCAATGACCTCGTCAATCATAGCCTCGATCTCAGCCGGATCGGAAATCTGGCTAAGTCCTTTACTCTCCACAATTTTCTTCGGCGATCCGCCATTATTTAATAGTTCTGGCAAAATATCTTTACCAATCTTATTGCTAATGGTGCCGTCTTCGATTAGCTTCACCATTTCAGCGAGTGCTTCAGGGGTGAGCTTAATCTCATTGATAGTTAGCTTTTCAGCGTTTAGATAGCCTGCAATATCGCTCATAATCCAGTTGACTACGAGCTTCGTGGACGCGCCTGTGGAAATTGCTTTTTCAAAATACTCTGCGACAGCACTATCGTCTGTGATAACGCCCGTATCGTAGGGTGATAAACCTAACTCTTCTTCGTAGCGCTTTCGCTTAGCGGCAGGCAGTTCTGGGAGTTCGCTTCTCCACTGGTTGAGCTGATCGGCAGACACTTCAATGGGGGGGAGGTCTGGCTCGGGGAAGTAGCGATAGTCGCTGGAGCCTTCTTTAAGGCGCATACTTTTGGTGCGCTGGGGGCCTTCTTCCCAAAGGCGGGTTTCTTGGTAAATGGGTTCGCCCGCTTCTACGGCGGCGATTTGGCGTTCAATTTCATAGTCAATAGCTTTAGCGATCGCGCTAAAGCTATTCATATTTTTAATTTCAACCTTGGTGCCAAATTCCTTTTGACCCACAGGGCGCACTGAAATATTCACATCGCAGCGCAGCGATCCTTCCTGCATATTGCCATCGCCTACGCCCAAGTAACGAATAATGCGTCGAATTTCTTCTGCGTACGCTGCTGCTTCTTCGCCCGAGCGAATATCTGGCTCCGACACAATTTCTACCAGTGGCACGCCCGCGCGGTTATAGTCCACCAATGAATAAGACGATCCGGCTAGGCTATCGCTACCGGCGTGAACCAACTTGCCGGCATCTTCTTCCATATGCAGACGCGTCACACCGATGCGCTTACGGTAAGGCTCTCCGTCTTTGACAAGCTCAATCTCTAACCAGCCGTGCTCTGCAATGGGCAGATCAAACTGGGAGATTTGATAGTTCTTGGGCAAGTCGGGATAGAAATACTGCTTGCGGTCGAATTTACTGTACGGAGCGATTTGGCAGTTGAGCGCGAGTCCTGCCTTAACCGCATATTCCAATACCTTTTCATTGAGTACGGGCAAAACACCGGGTAACCCCATCGTGACCGGGTCGATGTGGGTGTTGGGGGCTGCGCCAAAGGCAGCAGAGCTGGTGGAGAAGATTTTGGTCTCTGTACTGAGCTGACAATGGGTTTCTAAACCAATAATTGCTTCGTACTGGGTTTTCTCTGAGGTTTTTGCAGGTGCGGCAGCAGTCATAAGCGCTTCTCTGGGCTTCCTTCTCGGGGTTTCCTTTCTTTGGATATCTACTATATATAGTCTTCGTGTATCTCGGTAATTGTATCTCTATCGCTTCCCTTTAGTGCAGCAGTGCCTTTTCTAATCTATAAACATTTCTTGCTAGACAATCTGACTAAAAACCTTGCTAAAACGAAGTCGTTATGAGTATGATATAGAAGACGGCATTAGAAAACTAAGTGAGTAGAGGCAAAAAGCGCAGCCTTAAAAATTGCCCGAGATTGCTCGGCTGGTGCTATGCCAATAGATGGATAGCCGATTAGGCTTAAGCGATTAGTCTTAAGCTAGTATGCTGAACGCTGACACAGCGATTGTTCCTTTAGTTCTTTCACTCTAATTTCCTCACCTAACGGAGGCCCTTATGGTTTCAACAACTGAAAAAACTGCTTTCTACCCCACTCGTATCGATCTTCCTCTTGAAACGCGTCGGCCCGTGGTGGAAATGCTGAATACAACGTTGGCGGCAACGACCGATCTGCGCACCCAAACGAAGCAGGCGCACTGGAATGTGAAGGGAAAAGACTTCTACCAGCTTCACCTGCTGTTCGATGAAATGGCTGGCGAATTAGAAGAGTTTGCTGACATGGTGGCAGAGCGCGTGACTGCGCTGGGCGGCACGGCAATGGGCACGGTGCGGATGGCGGCGAGTGCGTCTATTTTGGCTGAGTACGATTTAGATGCAGTCGGTGGTATGGAGCATGTTGCAGCCCTTGCGGATCGCTACGCGACTTACGCAAAGCACCTACGTGAGAGCATCGATAAAGCTGATGATCTAGGCGATCAAGATACTAACGATTTGTATGTGGAAGTTTCTCGTACTATCGACAAGCGCCTATGGTTCTTGGAAGCTCATTTGGTTGGTTAAAGCTTTGTGACTTAGGGCTTTGTAGGCACCATAAACAATCGCTTTGAAGATCAAGCGCTTTGCAGAGAAATAGATAGATAAAAAAGAAGGAGGAAAGAATAAACTCTTTCCTCCTTCTTTTTTGTTCTGTTGGCATTTGTTGAGAAAATGCGGGATACTACGCTTCGCCCGTAATGGACAGCTCATCTACCCAGATGCGCGGGCAAATGCCACCAGGGGTTACCTCGGCTTCAGGCTCTACATGCTTGATGTTTTTGAGTACTTCGCGGAAGTCTCCGGCTACTGTTGCAGACTCTACGCTAATGCGCTTGCCGTCTTTGATTAGCCAGCCATCGAAAGGCAACGAGAAAGATCCCTGTAAGGCATTTACGCCTGCATGGAGCGCCTGCAAATCATCAATCAGAACAACGCCATCAGCTGCGTCTAGTTTGTATTCATCGCTAGCTGACGCGCCTGCTTCAACCACAAGATAGTTAAGACCCACGCTTACTTTTGCGCCAATGCTGGCATGGCCGGTTGGCTCTGCGCCCATGCGCTCTGCGGTTCCTGCGCTGTGAACAAAGTTCTTCAGTACGCCTTTTTCAATGAGAGAAAGCTTTCGGGTGGGTGTGCCTTCGCCATCGAAGGTTTCAGAAGATACATTCTCAGGATGTAGCTCATTGTCATAGACACTCAGCAGTTCGCTGGCGACCTGTGTGCCTAAAGAGTCTTTGTTGGACAGTGAACGATTATCCAAAACGCTTTGAGCGTTGTACATGTTTGAAAAGGCACTGAGCAAACTCAAAAATGCATCTGCAGAGAAAACAACGGGATATTTGCCAGACTCAATTTTTTTGTAGTCTAGGTGGCTGATGGTTTTTTCTACCGCTTCTTTAGTGCAGCTTGCTACATCAAGCTGAGATACGCCGTTTTGAAAGCGCATGGCCCCGGCGGCGCGAGGCTTACGTCCTTCTTGCTCAGTTTTACCGTATAGATAAATAGAGGCATAGGTGCGCTCTTCACTGCGCTGTGCGCCTTCACTATTGAGATAAAAGCGCTCAATTTCCCGTTGAGAAATGCCGTTGTAAGGAACAGATGCGATCGCCTCATGTGCATCTAGTACTTCCTTCTCTGCACCCACCAAGGTTTCTACCAGGGTGGGTACTGCAGCCGGTTCCGCTTTTTCAAACTTTACCTCAGCTGTCGGCGCAGTTGCCTGCGGACTAAAGTCAGGTGCATTTTCTTTGACTCCAAAGGCACTGGCTTCGTACGCCGTTTTCAGCGCCATTTCCAAGCCGCTCTCATTTACGTCGGTTGTGGAGGTAACGCCGATTTGATTTTCGTCATTCCATACCCGGACAATAACGCTAGAGCGATTAGAGGCTTTAACCTGCTTAGGTTCACCTTTGTCCACTTGGGCGCTAGTTTCATCTACAGACGAACCGTAGATGTCATATTTTTTGATGCTGAGCTTCTGTGCGATCGCCTCAGCCTGCTGCGCAATTGTTTGAACTTTAGACATGAAAAAGAACTTCCAACCAAAAATCTATTAATCAATTTATTTGTGTATCCGGGCTTTGACTCCGCTCAGCCTTTGGGATCTGTTCCCATTCCGCTGATACTGATCGCTCAGTGCTCGATCATGAGCGGAGCCGAAGCCGCAACTTACCGGCCACCCACTGTAATGTCATCTACCTTGATGTGAGGCTGTCCTACCGTCACGTACACGCTTCCACTGACAGATCCACAGAAGCCCGGTGCCAAACTAATATCGTTTGAGCACATCGAAATCTTTTGCATGATGTCTGTCGCTTCACCAATCAGCGTCGCGCCTTTGAGTGGCTTCGTGATTTTGCCGTTTTCAATTAAGTACGCTTCATCCACCGCAAAATTAAATTGACCGGTAGGGCCAACGCTGCCGCCGCCCATCTTTTTGCAATAAATGCCCTTCTCTACAGAAGCGAAAAGCTCTTCCACGGAATAATCGCCGGGGGCAATGTAGGTATTGCGCATTCGAGAGGCTGCTGCAAACGTGTAGCCCTGACGGCGGCCGCTGCCCGTGCGGGGGTGCCCCGTCCGCATCTGGCCTGCCCGATCAGAAATAAAGTTCTTCAAAATGCCATTCTCAATCAACAGCGTTCGCTGTACGGGCATGCCCTCGTCATCCATATCAATGGTGCCAAACGCTTCTCCAGAAAGCCCTTCATCCCAGGCTGTCAAATTCTCGTTGGCTACCTTCAGTCCCTTTTTGTTCAAAAAGGGTGTGGTCTCTTTTTCAATTTGAGTAGTTTCTAGCAAATGACCACAGGCTTCGTGGAAAATTACGCCCCCAAAGTGGTTCGCCATAATCACGGGGTAGTTCCCCGATTCCACGTAGTCGGCGTACAGCATTTTGCTCGCCGCTTCTGCCACCTTGGCGGCAGTTTCTTCGTAGTCCCAAGCGGTCAAAAAGCTGGGATCGCCAGTATTGCCCAGGCGCTCTCCAATTGAAGAACGGTGCTCGCCATCGGCGCACAACAAGTTAAATCCTACGGACTGCGTGAGGCGAATATCGCGGGCAAAGGTGCCATCGCTAGAAGCGACTAAGACTTCTTGCCAGTCACGGAAATAGGCTGCTCGTCTGGCCTGTACATGGTCTGCTTTTTTGAGGAGGGCGGCATTGGCTTCTAGGAGCACTTCACCCATCGTCTGCATCGATACGCAACTTGCCAGCCAATTTTCCTTAGCACGGCTTTTGCCATAGTCGCGTAGTGGCTCTAGGTTCAGGGCAGGCACGCTTGCATTTGGCCCCGGTAGCTCCAACCCCATAATGGCGAGGCCCTTTTCCAAAGCAGCTTTCAAGCCCTCAAAGGTCAGGTCATTCGTGCTCACGTAGCAATCAGAGCTACCTTTAAATACGCGTACTCCCGCGCCCGATACAAGGCTAGGCGAAATGCTGGTAATCGCATCATCTTCTGCCAGAGCGCTAATGTAGTTTTTTCGCTCTAGGAAAAACTCTACAAAATCTGCACCTACCGCACGGCCCAATCCTAATAGCGTTGAGAGCGGGGCTTCCCATGTCTCATCGAACTTATCCATCGCCTGGTTAAATGAAAGCGAAGGAATTTGCTCCAAACGCAAAGGCATCTCAAAAGTAGCGGCTGTCATACCGAGCACATGTCCTTTAATCAAGATTCGTTCGTTTTAGTCTATCAAATGCGCTTAGCATAAGCTGCCTGTAAAATTGGCGGTTTTCCTACCCTTAAGTTCATTCGTTTTGGGTATGTCATTTATGAGAGCTTGCGTTAAGAAAAATCTCTACCCGTATTACTTTCTATAGTTCGTCTAAAGGTTGATCTGTGAATTGAAAATGTCTTTTTAACATAGGAACAACGCAGTGTCTTTGTATTTTAGCGATCGCAAAGACAAGGAAAGCATATGGCAGATACCTCTCGTTCCTCTCAAGATATTAATCAAGATATAGACGGTTCTTTGGGGCGTGACAGCATGACCCTATCGCAGCATGTGCTGCAACAGCTCGATAGCTTGGGGCCAGATGCGCAGGATTTAAGCGCGATTATGAACCGGATTGCCTTTGCGGGGAAGCTGGTGTCGCGGCGACTGACTCGAGCTGGGCTAGTGGAAGATGCCTTGGGCTTTACGGGTCGTCAGAACGTGCAGGGCGAGTCTGTGAAAAAAATGGACGTGTACGCCAACGATGTCTTTATTTCAGTTTTTAAGCAAAGTGGCTTAGTGTGTCGGCTCGTCTCAGAAGAGATGGACGAGATTTACTACATGCCTGAAAGCTGTTCCTTGAGTCGATATACGTTGCTTTACGATCCGATTGACGGCTCCTCGAATGTCGATATCAATCTCAACGTGGGTTCTATTTTTGCGCTGCGTAAACAGAACGGCGACGATGAAGTACAAACAGGGGCAGATTTACTGACCGCTGGTCACGATCAGCTGGTTGCAGGTTATATTCTCTACGGCCCGAGTACGGTATTTGTTTACTCTATGGGCAAAGGGGTTCACTCTTTTACTCTCGATCCCAGTCTGGGTGAGTTTATTTTATCCAGTGAAAATATCCAGATTCCAGGGCATGGGTCTAACTACAGCACTAATGAAGGTAACTTCTGGCAGTGGGACGAGCCGTATCGGGATTACATTCGCTATATGCATCGACATGAAGGTTATTCGGGCCGCTACAGTGGTGCGCTTGTCGGAGACTTTCACCGTATTTTGATGCAGGGTGGTGTGTTTCTTTACCCCGGCACGGTGAAAAAGCCTGAAGGCAAGTTGAGATTGTTGTATGAGTCTGCGCCGTTGGCCTTTTTGGCGGAGCAGGCGAGCGGTCAGGCAACGACTGGCGAACAGCGAGTGATGGATTTAATTCCGGATCACATTCATATGCGATCGCCCTTGATCATTGGGAGTAAAGAAGACGTTGCCCTCGTCGAATCGTTTATTCAAGAACGTAAGCTAGATCGTGCCTCAGCACCTATTCAGGCCACGGCTAGCTAGCATTCCTTACACATGATTGCCCCTTCCTGACTGTCTCTAGCCTGACTTCTTCTAGCCCTAGCCTGACAAAATCAGCATTCAAGCATTAGCCTCTCAGTCAATTTGATAGAAGAACACAGATTCTTTTAACAAACTGAACCTAGAAACAGATGTAGAGATAACAAAAGCAGTTCTCAATCGCTTGATATCTTTGCCCTGATGTTTTTCGACTTGACGCGCTGTTTCTACGTAAATTTCATTTTTAGCTCCTAATATTTCTTTTTCTTCGCTCACCTTACGCCCCTGTCATATGGTTTCTCTCCTCGAAAATCCACTCCGCGTTGGTCTTCAGCACGACCGCATTCCCGCGCCCCAAATTTTGGTTATTTTTGGAGCCTCGGGAGATCTTACGCAGCGTAAGCTTGTGCCTGCGCTGTACCAAATGCGCCTAGAGCGGCGATTGCCGCCCGAGCTTACGATTGTTGGTGTGGCGCGCCGTGAATGGAGCCACGACTACTTTCGCCAGCATATGAAAGAAGGGGTCGAAGAATTTGGCGGTGGTTTAGAAAATGCCAAAACCTGGGATAAGTTTGCCGAAGGGTTGTTCTATTGCCCTGGCAACATTGACAAGCCTGAAGATTATGACCGGCTCAAGCAATTTTTAGCTGAGCTAGATGAGAAAAGAGGCACTCAGGGCAATCGTGTTTTCTATCTTTCCGTAGCGCCTCGCTTTTTTGCAGAAGCCGCTCAGCAGCTGGGAAAAGCGGGCATGCTGGCCGACCCGAGTAAGCAGCGCCTTGTCATTGAGAAACCGTTTGGCCGGGATCTGGCGTCAGCTCAGGCTCTAAACTATAAGGTTCAGAATGTCTGCGCTGAAGAACAGATTTATCGTATCGATCATTACTTAGGCAAAGAGACGGTTCAGAACCTGTTAGTTTTCCGGTTCGCAAATGCTATTTTTGAGCCGCTATGGAACCGGCAGTTTGTGGATCATGTACAGATTACGGTGGCTGAAACAGTTGGCCTTGAAGGGCGAGCAGGCTACTACGAAACTGCAGGTGCCATACGAGACATGGTTCAAAACCACCTGATGCAGCTCTTTAGTTTGACGGCGATGGAAACGCCTAATTCGTTAGATGCTGCTAGCATTCGCAACGAGAAAGTAAAGGTGCTACAAGCAACTCGCTTAGCCGATGATACGGATCTTTCTAAATCAGCGGTGCGCGGCCAGTACTCTGCGGGATGGATGAAGGGGCAAGAAATCCCAGGGTATCGCAGTGAGGAGGCGGGTATTGAAGAGTCAACTAACAACACCTTCGCTGCCCTTTCTTTGCGGGTAGACAACTGGCGTTGGCAGGGTGTGCCTTTTTACCTGCGTACGGGTAAGCGACTGCCTAAAAAAGTGTCTGAAATTTCTATTCATTTCAAAGAAGTGCCGCATTTGATGTTCCAATCTGCGGCTAAGCAGATGAACAACAATATCTTGGCGCTGCGGATTCAGCCCAATGAGGGCATTGCTATGCGCTTTGAGGTCAAAACGCCCGGTTCATCGTTGCGTACCCGTTCAGTCGATATGGATTTTCGCTACGATGCCGCGTTTGGTAAGCCCAGTACAGATGCTTACAGCCGCTTGCTAGTCGATGCCATGCTGGGAGATCAAACGCTCTTTACCCGAGGGGATGAAGTGGAACAGTCTTGGCGAGTGCTAACCCCACTGTTAGAGGTGTGGGATGCGCCGAGTGATCCGGGCAGCATTCCGCTCTATGAAGCGGGGACTTGGGGGCCGATAGAGGCTGAACTATTGCTGAACCGCGATCGCCGCCGTTGGCGACGGTTGTAAGCAGCGCTGCTTCCCATGATGCACAAATGCAAATTCTTTTGCTAACGTCTGGTTATGCATATAACCAGAACGACCTGTACAAAATAGCTTGTACAAATCGCCTTACGCTCAGCTCTATTTTTTCGCAGTTTTCTTCTCTTTAAAAGAACACCATGGCAACTTCTATTCTGGCCCTGCAAAAGCCTAAAGATATTTCACTCGATGAGATTGAAGCTGAGCTGAGAGATATTTGGCGATCGCAAGATGACGGCAGCTCTGCGCCAGTAGCGACCAGGGCCACCACATTTACGATGGTGATTTATGAGCCAGAAGAAGTGCAGCAGCTTCTGGCTAAGCTTGGCTTTTACACCAGCGATATTGATGGCTCTCACCGCGAAGAAACTCGCGCTGCTATCATGGCCGCCCAGAAAAAATACGACTTTCGGATGAGTGGCCATGTCGATCCCAAAACCTTAGCCAAACTCCGCGAAGAGGCCCAAGCGCTGCCAGTTTCTGAACAGAGCTATAGTAATCCTGATGTACGGGGCTTTAGTTTTGATGGGGCCTTGGCTGCGCAAAACCCTTGTCGTGTGATTACCCTTTGCCCCACCTTTGGCGCTGATGAGGGGGTCACCGCTCAAGTTTCTGCTTATTGCCCTGTTCAGAAAAGTGGTAGTAGCAACCTCGTCTGCTGTGAGTACATTACGCTGCGGGGGACAAAAGATGCCCTAGAGCGCGTAGGTGACTTGGTTAAATCGCTCGTGGTTTCAGATTTGCCAATGTTTGTGTGGTGGAAAGCGACGCCTAATCCTGAGCAAGAGCTTTTCCGCAAGCTCGCGGTGACCAGTAGCTGCCTGATTCTTGATTCCAGCTACTACGGTGATGCGGAGTCTGAGATATGGAAGATTCAAAAGCTGGTTAATGAACACACCAACATTGCCGATTTAAACTGGTATCGCTTAGCGCCTTGGCAAGAGCTAGCGGCGGAGGCATTTGATCCCCCGGAGCGGCGGATGGATATTAAGGAAATAGATCGGGTGGGGGTTGATTACGAGAAAGGGAACCCGGCCCAAGCGCTGATGTTTTTAGGCTGGTTGGCAAGCCGTATGGACTGGCAGCCGATGTCTTACGAAAATGAGGGCGGTGAGTATGAGCTAAAGCGAATTCACTTTAAAAACGAAGCCGGGCGCGATATTGAAGCAGAATTGGCTGCGATTCCAGTGGGTAATCCTGGGGAAGTGCTGGGTGATTTGACCGGTGTGCGGTTGGAATCGACTAACCCAGAGGCTAACTGCAACACCATTTTGTGTTCTGAAACCATGGGCTGCATGCGAATGGAATCTGGCGGCAGTGCCCAAAGCAGCCTGGTTGAAGAGGTGACGTCTCTATCAGATCAGCGCTCGGATTTGTTGTTAGAGCAGCAGCTACAGCGCTGGGGTGAAGATGTCTTATTTGAAGAGAGTTTGGCGGTGACTACCCATATTTTAGAGTTGCTAGCTGACGGCTAGATAAAATAGTCCGGTGAAATAGTCCGGTGAAACAGCCAGGCGAAACCGATAAACGAGGCAGCCAGGCAAAAAAAAGCGCCTACACATTCGTTGCTAATGCAAGGAGTGTGAGGCAAACTTCGACCCTAGTTCGTTTGCGATTTAATATCGAGTCTTCTATCAAAAGACAGACGTTAAACGCTAGATTTTTTAGGGATAATGGGAGCGGAAAGGAAAGAAATAAAAATGAAGTTGAGCGCGCTATTCGCCGTAGCCGCTCAAATAGCCTTCAAGTGCATTAAAGCGATCTGAATTTAAACTGTAGTACATCCAGCGACCCTGTTGCCTGGCTGTTACCAGACCTGCTTCCTTAAGCGTTTTGAGATGAAAAGAGAGTTTAGATTGAGCAATGCTGAGCCGATCGCACATATCACCAACGCAAAACTCCCCCTCTTGTAAAAGTTCAATTACTTGAATGCGAATGGGTTCTGAAAGTGCGTGAAACCCACCAAAAACAGTATCTGATGATTTAGCCATTATTTTGTTAAGATTTAACCCGAGATAGCTCCGAATACCAGCGCGATAGACAAATCTATGTGACGCTAGATACTGCAAGCTTAAACAAGCAAAATCGGTTTGGCCATCCGGGCTTTCACGATGAAATCAAGCTATATCAATAGTTCTCTTGCCGCTGTCACTAGAGATAGTGCGGTGATGGGTGCCGTCACTGCACGTAAAATTGCGGAACCGAGAGACACCACTTCATAGTTATAAGAAACCGCAACCGTAATTTCATCTGTTGTCCATCCACCTTCAGGCCCGATTGCAATAATTACACTTGGTGGGTTTGCGGAAGATAAAACTTTCTGTTGGTGAAACAACAATCGAGAAAGTAAATGATTGTTGTTTCCATGTTTGGAAATGTTGCTTGCCGATTTTTTCCCATCTACTGTTGAGCCATTAGCTGTTGGTTCATTAGCTGTTGAGTCATTGGCAGTGTGAGCGCTTTTTCTAGCTACGCAAATGAAGCGATGTGTGTGCTCATCTTTTTGATTGAGCGCTGGGTGGAGAGAGGCTAAGCAGGTTTGAAAGGGGACGGGTTCAATGATGTGGGGAACTGTGGTGCGCTCACTTTGTTCGGAGGCTTCTTGGGCAATGCGCTTCCAGCGAGCAAGTTTGTTAGCACTGGGCTTAAGCAGGGTTCGCGCTGTGGTGACAGGGTGAATGTGGGTAACACCTAGCTCTGTTGTTTGACGAACGACGGTATCGAAGCCGTTGCCTTTGGGTAATGCGGCCACTAATTGAATATCGGGTAAAGGGGCCGTTGTCGTTAGTAGCTTTTCTATTATGTTCGCATGGTTTAACTGAGCTGCGATCGCTGCAAGCCACTGGTTGCCCAGTCCGTCTTGGGCAATAAAGCGATCGCCTGCTTTTAGCCTCAAAACCCGTATGAGGTAGTGAGATTGTTCAGCCTGAAGTTCGATTAAGGCTGAGTCTGCTAAGACCTGGGATGGCGCAATAGTGATGCGTTGAACCATGCTAAATCGCTCATTACCTTAGCTTGTAACGTAGCCAGCATAGTGCAGCGATCGCCACTCTGTGAATTTGATCTATTTGTCCTTAGCTATTTACTTCCATCTATTGACTTCTCACTATTTGCCTAGGCTTTTAATGAAGGCTTGAATCGACGATCTACCTCGACGATTGGTCAGGGCACGATGCGTCTGATAAGACGCAAATTCCGCTGAGGTTTTTAATAAATCCCAGCTATCGTAGGCCTGCATTTGAGGATTAGACAGCGTATAGCCAGCTGCCTTCATTTGGTTGCCTGCAATCTTTTCACAGATTTTGACTTCCATAGCCGTTAGCTCACAAACGCTGCCTTTGGAAAATGAAGAATTGACGCCACGAGGATTGATATCACCTTGTACAGTAGTGCACAAAAAATCAGCTAGGCGCGTAGCGGTTGCCTGCGGCGCAGCGACTAAATCTTCAAAGCGAACGGTTGCTACAGGTGCACGTCCGCTACGGACAAATGATTGGACTTTATCGTAGGCTGTTTTCCAATACAGCGCATACACCATGGGATGATACTGCCGAGATTCCCCGTCTTCAGTACCATGGGTTTTGACCCGAGGTAAGCTCTTGAAAGAGCGCATTACCTTACGCGGATCGCGCAAAATATAGATGAAGCGAACGCCTGGAAACGTATCGGTTAGCTTATCCATATGCATGAAATCCTGCGGCGTTTTATATCCCCAGTGGGCCTTGCCACTGTGCCGCGCCAAACGGCTGATCCACTCTTCTAACACCTGATCCCATGTGAGTGAAACATGATGTGAAAATGCGCCTAGCAGCTTCTCTTCCATGGAAAATGTATCTTCCAGGCTGAGGTTTGGCACCTCAAAATTCTTCTCAAATTTGATTTTGGCGCGTAGCTGCCAAGTCAGGCTATTGATGTATTGCTTAAGCTTCTCTGGATCTTCCGCTAGGTTGGTTGAGTTATCAATACCCAGGGAAATGGCTTTTTGATACGGGTAGAGATCGTCAAAGATGTACCAGTTATCCATGCATGAAAGAACATGGGATAGAAAGGAAGAGCCGCTGCGAGGTAGGCCCACTACAATGACAGGTGCCATAGGCTTACTCACAACGGGCTGCTCATTTGTGATAGTAGGCGCCAGCAAGGGAGAATACATAGTTATATATTTGTAATTTTAAAGAGCTAGATTTCTATCCTCTAGGGCCGTTAAGCGGAAATTAGAGCTACCTTTTCCTGTTCCGCTGATGAACGCTCAGCCAAGTTTCGAACTTCTTGAAAGGTAGTCTGGATTCTCGCCAGGCAGATAGCGTACGTGTTAGGTAGATAAGTTAACGAGCCGGTGATAGGCATTAGGGAAATAAAGTATGTGCTAAATACTAAATTTCTTTATGATCATGATTGTAAATAGCGACTGTTTGTTCCCGAGATGGCAATGGAATATGTCTAAAGCGGGATGTATCAACCATTCAAAAAACACTGTTTTTATCACTTTATGCCGTTGAAGTGATAAAAACAGCATCTATTCCCGTATTATTCAATTGCTCTACTTTGTCGGCCTTGTAGAACTTGTTAGCTAGAACTTGTCAGCCCTATAGAAACGGCGTCAGCCTCATAGAGGCCGCTATGGATGCGACGATAATTGGACTATTCTCCCCAACGGATAATGTCAACCTCTACAGGGGCAATGCCGGTGTGATAAGTGCCTAGGTCACGAGCGGCCTGTTCAGAAATATCTAAAGCGCCGCCGGAACGATCATTGATGCGAACGGTTACAATTGCGCCATTTCTAGGGTTGGTTAGCTGCACAATGGTGCCAAACGGCCAGTCGGGGTGTGCAGCGGTGTAGTCATAACGAGAGAAAATTTCACCGTTGGCGGTGTAGCCACCATCGAAGCCTGGCCCGTACCAGCTCACATACATTTGGTCGGCAAAGGCAGGACTGGCAGTGATTGCGCTAATTCCGCTAATGCTAATGAGACACCCGGCTAAACTACTGAGAACGCATAGGTGCTTGGAAGCTTTCATCTAAACATTCCTTCATTAAGTTTGCGGTGTTATTGTCTCAAGGGATGAAAATAAACGCAAATATCCACAACCACTGACTTTCCCATTAGGATCGAGTTCAGCATCGCGTTAGAAACCTATGCATTTTCATCACCTGCATTTTTATGTTCAAGACGCAGCCTTTTGGTCTGACTGGTTTATTCACAAGCTTGCTTTTCAGGCATGTGATACCTCTGAGCGTAATGATGACAGCAAACAAGACTACGACAAACAAAACGACGGCAAACAAGACTACGGCAAACAAGATGCTGACAGCACTTACAAAACGCTAAAACAAGGCGAGATTGAGATACGCCTGTCCGATCCGCACAGTAGTTTTGATGCTGATAGCTATCTACAGCACCATCCGGCTGGTGTTGTAGATGTAGCGCTGGCAACAGATGCATTTGATGCCGTGTTAGAGCAGGCGATCGCCCAAGGCGCGACCTTGTTACAACCTGTCAGTGGCCCACACGGCCAACGGCAGTGTCAGTTACAGGGCTGGGCTGATTTGCGCCATACCTTGATAGAAGAGGCCGCAACAAAAGCGCCTTCTACTTCATGTCAGGTGGATAATATGCTGCGAACGGCATCAACAACGGCTTCCTCACGACTTTGTGCCATTGACCATGTTGTCCTTAATGTTGCTAAGGGGAAAATGGCCGCTGCCTCTGCATGGTACAAACGCATATTTGGCCTGATTCAAGGGCAGCGATTTGAAATCACAACCGCACACTCTGGCCTTTGCTCACAAGTGCTTGTGCATCCTAGCGGCTCACTTCAGCTACCGATTAATGAGCCTAGTTCGGCTAATTCACAAGTTCAAGAATTTTTGGATCATAATCGGGGCGCAGGTATTCAGCATGTGGCCTTACGGAGCTTAGATGCGATCGCTGCGATCGCTTACTTTCGCCAACAGGGGCTCGATCTCATTCGCATTCCAACCACCTACTACGAAGATTTGCGCCACCGGCCTCATTGCCCGCTACCTGATACAACCGCTGCCAGCGCTCAAAAACTGCTGCTTGACTGGGCCTCAGACGGTAAGCAGGGCGTTCTGCTCCAAACCTTTACCAAGCCTATTTTTCCAGAACCGACTTTTTTCTTTGAAATTATTGAGCGAGGAACCTACGCCGAGAACGGACAAATTAAAAACGCCCAAGGTTTCGGTGAAGGAAACTTTCAGGCGTTGTTTGAAGCAATTGAGCGGGATCAAATAGAGCGCGGCAGCCTGGAGTAAGACCAAGCTGCCGCTTAAAGGCTATTTAAAGGAGGGGCAATGAAAGGTGGTTCAAGTAAAAGGTTCAGAGCGCTATCTTAAAAAGCCAGTGACAAACCACAGCACCAGGAGTGTAATGCTGGTCGCTAGTGAAGAAACCTGTGCATCATCTAGCGTGGTGCCTTGACTGCTTAGTACCTGGACAACGATAAGTCCTAGCCCTAACCCAACGAAAAGGGCCGCGCTAGTGAGCCCTAGCGATCGCCACAGCTTGCGCGTTTTCTTATTTAAGAAATAAATGGCGCACATCATGCCGATGCCTAAGGCTGTAGACGCGCCCAGTGAATCGGGCGATGCTACCAGCCAGCTAATACCTGCTAAAGCCCCAAATACAATAGAGGGCCACAGCAGCTCACTGCTGCTTTCTGGCTGATCTATTAGATCTGAAAACCACTGAGACCCACCACCTTCAGGCAAGCCTATTCCAGGTGACGATGAAACCGTAGGCTTAGCCTGCTTTTCCGCGAAGCGAATGCGGTCAGGTACCTTAATTTTGCCTTCCTGCCGGAGTCTAAGGCGCTCCATCAAAATGGCATCATAGGCCGCTTCAACGGTTTCTTTTTTCTGCGGGCTGTCTTCGTAATCCGCCACCAAACGCTTACGGGCAGACTGCACTTCTTCAAAGGAAGACGCTTCTGTTAAGCCTAGCGTTTCGTAGTGAACATTCTGTTCGCTCATCCTTAAACCTCTAAATCGACCTAGCTGTTACGTCACCCTAAAGCTTATTGATCCCAATTTGTGAGAATGCATTACGGACTTTAAGGTTTCGCCTACGCGTAAGCTACATAATCAGACATACATAGATATTAGACATATATAGCGTATGCCTGCTTTCTATTCAGCTACTTCAAGGCCCGCCGCCGTTAGGAGGCAGGCGAACAAAGCGCCGATATCAAGCCGCAAAGCTACAGTCACAAAGCTATCTCTATGGACAATTGTAGCGGTGCATTTGCGTAACTAGCAGAGTTAAAGACACACCAATTGTTTTAATTTTGATTAAATCTGGGTATCCGTAGTTACAGGGCTGTAACTACGTGGGTTCTAATTAGCCTTATTTGAGGCTTGATTCTGTCAGCAAAAGATGCTTTCTTTGCTAAGGTGTGAATGCATTATGAAAAACTTTACTGAAGCTTCTAAAAGGCACCGAAGTAAAGTATGAGAAGCACAGTAAAGAAACCTCTATTTTTTGCCCCCGCTTTACACTCCCTTTTATTTGCCTATTACCAGGATTCTAAACTATGGCCGCTGCCAAAATCCTTGTGGTTGACGACGAGCCCGCTATTCGTAATCTCATTCATCGTTTTTTAGCCAAGCAAGACTACCAAATGGAGTCGGCTGAAGACGGAAAGAGTGCACTGGCGGTGTTTGATCAGTTCAACCCAGATCTTGTGATCCTAGACGTTAACTTACCCGATGCGAATGGTTACGACCTTTGCAAAGAGATGCAGTCTCGTACGGGCGTCTTTGTGCTCATGCTCACAAGCCGTACGGATGAGGCTGACAAAATCCGCGGCTTTAATACGGGCGCAGATGATTACATTACGAAACCGTTCAGCTTGGGCGAATTAGAAGTTAGGCTTGGTGCCATTCTGAAGCGACAGAGGCCCGTTACGGTTGCTGAGCAGCAGTGTCTAACGTTTAATAAGCTCTCAATTGATCCCATTCGCCGCGAGGTTACGTTGGCGAGTGATCTGGTGCCGTTGACGGCTTTAGAATTTGATTTGCTCCACTTTTTGGCCGGACATCCGGGCCGAGTATGGCGGCGTTCTGAGCTGATTCAAAAGGTTTGGGATTATGAATATGTGGGCGACCAGCGTGTTGTGGATGTACACATTGGTCAAATTAGAAAGAAGATTGAAATAGATACAACGCAGCCAACCCTGATTCAGACGGTGCGTGGTGTGGGCTATAAGTTTGAGCCGCCGCCAGAGATGCAAACTGGAGAAGCGGCTACTGCGTAAAGGGTTGATGCTTTTGGGGACGCAGTCCCTTTCGCGTCAGGCTTAATTATAGTTGCCAGTCTTTTAAGCAGATGTCTTTTAAGTAGATAGCTTAAGGTCGTTTTTTAGAGCGCAGACCTGATTAAACTAATCGTTTGGTAGAGGCACCCTGTTTGAACCCAAGTGTGTTTGGATGAGGTTATCCTCCCGATAAGAGCCTTTCTTCTATTGATGAGGAAAGGCTCTTTGATTCGGTGGCTTTTCATCGACTTAATTTTATTTGCTTGGGGATGGCTTTTGAGCGTGCTGATTGCGAACCTTCCAGGCAAGGCTGATCAGCTTACCCCAGCGACGTTCTACGCGTTTGGGTGTCCACTTCAGTGATTGAGCGATCGCATTGTTAGAAGGGCCATTGTCGGGATCTTCTAATTGCTGCTGCTTGAGCGTCAGTAGCCGAACCTGCTCTTCGCTGAGCTGCTCCAAGAAAATGCGCCACTCACGGGGAGATAGGCCAAAGTTCTTTTCCAAATCCGCGCCGAGCCACTGGTGAACCAGCTCCCAACGGTGGAACTGAGCAAACTTTTCGACGTGGTACTTAAAGCGCTGCTGTAAGTAATCACGCTGCCGGGAGGTGAGTCCTAGCACTTCGTCTATCTCAGAGGCCGCCATATCCTGCAAGCGCAAGGTGAGATAGTCGATACAAGCGTGCTGGTCTTGCTCTTCGAGGTACTCAATCAATTCTTTGATAATGCGATCGCGTAAGACTGCCTCAGACGGATCTACAGTATTCGCGACCATCTTCTCGCGAATTTGCTGAATCGCTGGAGAGCGAAAGAAACCGTCTGCATCGTCACCTTTAGGTGAGTCAACCGCCATCTCAATATCTACTGAGGTTTCAGCTGGAAGGCGACGAGCAAAGGCCTGGGCACGCAGTACGATGAGCTGTTGGTTGTAGCAACCTGGTAGCGAAATGCGGCGCTTGGCGTAATGCTCACTAAACGCCATATATTCAGCTAGCTCTAGGCGAGTGCGAGGCGTGTAGTGGTCACCGAGGTGATTTTCCCGGCGGAAGGCTTTGAGCACTTCAATGTAGAAGCTCTGCAAGAAATCTTCTAACAGGGTGACTCGACCTTGGAATCCGAGTTGCGTGCGTGCGGGCGCAATGTAGCGGTAGGCGATCGCACTCAAGCGACTGTGTAATTCTGCTCTACCTTGACGAGACCCTAGACGATAGTAGTCGAGGTACTTTTTGATGCGGTTTTGTGCGAGCGATCGCTGCCAAGCAACCACCTCACCGGAAGCCTGAATGCGCTTACTCTTGCGGCAGATTCGAGTTACTTCAATCGCTAGGCGAGTGGCAACTGCGTTCACAACCTTTTTACTGGTAGAAATCTGCTCGTTGATTTCAATCGTTAAGACATCAATTAGCTTTTGATCGACAGGACAAAGGGTCTGCTCGTCGCCCTCGGCTAATGCCGGTGTGCTGCTACTGATGAATTCCTTAGGGGCATCGTCCTCTTTTACAGCATTGGCTGCTGCTGGCTCAGCGGCTGTAGACGGTGCCTTTGGGGAAGATGACTGAGGCGTTGATGAATCCTTTACATGACTTTTCAAAAGGTCACTTTTGTGCTGAGCATCCGGATTCTGCTGTGGCTGCTCGGTAGTATAAAAGGCAACGTTAGGCTGAGGGGTGTTCGAGCTTTTACTGAGTCGGTTGTTAGGTGTGTTGTTAGGAAGACCGTGGGAGAAAGGGCTATCGGAAGATAAGGAATTAAACATGGTAGATGGACTCATAATTCTTTTTTAGTGGGCGCACAAGTCGTTTATTTGGAATGCTTTCCGGATTCGACAGTTTCACCTTAGAGAATATGAATCCAACTCTTGAGAATTGGTGTGGCAGTATCCCAATCAACTGTCACATAGTAACTGGCACAAGCTGATGTGCGCTTCGCTAGGGTTTTCATAGATGGTCCTGAGTGCTTTGTAGGGCGTGGGATGTGACGAGCTTAGGCACAAAAAAACGAGCTGTCTGAGGGGTATAACTCCTCTATGACAGTTGCCTAAAAGGTCTACTCTCGAAAGCCTCAGCTTGGGAGAAATTGGACTGTTTGAATCAGTCCGACGCTTGTGTAGGCGAGCGCGTTCTAAAGTTCGGCGCCCCAATCAACAGCCTCTTGCCATTGAAGACCTTTTCGCGTTACGCGAGGTGAGTCACCGGTAAGGTCTACGATTGTGGACACCTGATGCCTAAGATCAGAATCGCTGTCTACAATTACGTCTACAAGATTCTCCATCCGGTCGAACAATTCGGGCTTAGATAAAGCTTCGATATCATCTTCCGTAGAATTACGAACAACCGATAAAGCTGATGTGGAAATCACAGGGTTCGCTAAGGCTTCTATTAACGACTTGCACAGTGGGCTTTTCGGTACACGAATGCCGGTTGTACGGCGTTTGGGGTTTACAACGAGTTTCGGTACAGCTTTGGTTGCTGGTAACAAAAAAGTATAGGGGCCAGGAATGAGGTGCTTAATGATGCGGTAAGCCGGATCACTCACATGGGCGTAGCTAGCAACATTGGATAGAGAGGAACATAAGAACGTCAGCGGTTTATCGTTGGCGAGTTGCTTGAGCTTACGAACCTTTTTGATAGCCGTTTTAGACTCTAAATCGCAGCCGATCGCGTATACCGTGTCGGTAGGATAGAGCATGATGGCCCCGCGTCGCAGTTCTGCTTTGACGGCCTCGATTTCCCGAGGTTGAGGCGTTTGGGGATGGATGTTGTAAAGTTTTGCCATGAGGATGATGACTGGCCGCTTTAACTGGCTGCTTTAATTGGCCGCTATTGGCCATCTTCTCTTCTGGTTATCTTCTCTTACTGTGATCGCTGTTTATTTTTTGTCGGCCAAATTGTTATGAAAACGTTAGCTTACTTGGACTGCCCGACGGGCATTTCGGGTGATATGTGTCTGGGCGCGCTGGTTCATGCGGGGGTGCCGCTGGCGTATTTAGAGAGTCAGTTAGCCAAGCTGGGGATATCCGATGAGTTTTGCCTGCGAGCTGAGTCTGTGCAGCGTAATCAGCAGGCCGCTACGAAGGTTCATGTAGAGCGGGTAGATTCAGCGAAACATACGCACAGCCATAAACCTGAAAAGGCTGATGAAAACCATCAGCACGATTCTCATCAGCATGATTCTCATCAGCACGATTCTCATCAATATACGCATGAGTTGGTGCATCATCACAGTCACACCACAGATGCACCGACTCAGCACGGCTCCCATCACCACGACCATCATCACCACGGCGGACGGCGTCTCCCTGAAATTGAATCGTTAATTCAGCAGGCTGATATTCCGCAGCGAGCGGCTGATTGGAGCTTAGCGGTGTTTCGTTTGCTGGCTAAAGCGGAGGCTACGGTGCATGGTATTCCACCTGAGCAGGTACATTTTCATGAGGTTGGGGCAACGGATGCAATTGTGGATATTGTTGGGACGTGTTTGGGTTTGGACTGGCTAAATATTGATGAGTTGCTATGTTCGCCTTTGCCAACGGGCGGCGGAACGGTGCGATGTGAACATGGTCTGCTGCCAGTGCCTGCGCCTGCGGTATTAAGTATGATGGCGACGTCTAACATTCCGGTGTATGGCAATGGGATTGAAAAAGAGCTGGTGACACCCACAGGATGTGCGATCGCTGCCACCCTGGCTAAATCGTTTGGCTTGCCCCCCAAGTTCACTTTGAAAAAAATTGGCCTCGGTGCGGGTGGTCGTAATCTTGCATTGCCCAATATTCTGCGCCTATGGATAGGTACGGTGGACGGGGATGCATCACAAACAGCACAACAGCCATTAGCGATAGCAGATAAGCCAGCGATAAAAGCGCCAGCGACAAAAGAGTCAGCGATACAACGCCCCAAAACTGAGGAAATTGTTGAGCTACAGACTCAAATTGATGATTGCTCTCCGCAGGCGATCGCCCACACCTTCACGCTTCTGTTCACTGCAGGGGCTGTAGACGTCTTTTCTCAGCCTGTCACCATGAAAAAGAATCGGTTGGGCACGCTGCTCACCGTACTCTGTCCTCACAGTGCAGTAGCCGCCTGTGAAACTGTGCTATTTAGGGAAACAACGACCCTTGGTATCCGCCGCTGCGTTCAACAGCGCACCGTGTTGGATAGAGTACTGGTCTCTGTTAAAACAGAGTACGGAACGCTCTCTGTGAAAGTAGCCAGCGCTGAGGGGAAAGTCCTTAACGTGCATCCTGAATACGAAGATTGCGCGCGTGCAGCACAATCTTTTGACGTGCCTTTACAGGTTGTACAGCGCGCTGCTATTCAGCATTTGCCTTGCGCTTCTCAAACTCCTGCTTAGCGCGCTTCTGCGCAGCCCTAAAGCTCCGAGAAAAAATGCGAAACTCGTCGGGTGGTGTCGCTGCAGCCACCTCAGTTGTACTAGCGCTCTTTTTCCTTGGCGATACTTGTACAAGGTTGTATTCCACATTGTCGCTGTAGATTGCAAACGTGACGCCGCAAATTTCTAAAAACTGAATGATGGCGCGGCATTCCGCTTCCATAAACTGCTTATAGTAGCTAATTAGGTTCGCCAGCCGAGCCTCTAAATAAAGCTGAGAATTAGGGGAAATTAAAATCACCTTCAGCAAAATTACCACCACATTCAGCGGATTGCCTTGAGCCAGTAACCGTGCGAACAACATAGAGGGCATATTTTGATCCTCTGTTGTAAGGCAATCAATGAGTCGGTTACAGGTTCTCAGGTTGAGCGATGGCTCTACCGTGTCATCATCATGCTCTGGATATAGCTGCGGAATTTTCTTGGTTAGTTCACCTTCAATCAGGCTTAAAAAAGCTGGGTCACTAATAGAAAAGCAAAGGTATTCCAGCAAGCTATCTTTATAGTCGGCATAGTTAGCTTCTATAGTTTGTTGCTGAAATAACCGCGCAACATTGCGATAGCTAAACTGGCCCCTGCGCACAAGAATGGCCTTGATGAGTCTGAGCACCTCATCGCCCAGTACGGTTGGGTTGATGTACTTGTGGTTGAGCCGAGAAGAGTTTTGTGAAAAGGCCGTATACATGGCCAGGTCGTGTTTGAACCTATTCTTCAGCCTTCGGGATAGGGTTTTGGCTGCTTCACGTTGTTCTAATGAATTGGTTTCGTCTACGTATTGTGCCGTGAGCTGATAGGCTGCATACCGCTGGCTCCAATTGCCAGAGATGATTGGTCCCATGCGCTGCGCTGCAAATAGCTCTAGTTCTTCAAAGTCTTTACTGTTGGCAAAGTCGCACAGCCATTTTCGTAATCGTTTGAGGCTGGGTGAGAGAGTCGTTTTTTCTAGGGTTGGCTGCTTGAAGAGATTTAGCAGCATGTGGAGCATATCGCCTTCGCGAGCTAAGTCCCAGTTATTGACATAGATATAGCAGGCTCGTTTGAGGGTGTTACGAAATTCAGCCTCATCGTCAGCAAATAGAATTTTGTACAGAAAAGGGGAAACTTCGGCCTCTAGCGAATTACTGTGTCCAAAGAAAATAGCCTCAAACTCGGCCAAGGCTTCTACAGGCGGCAGCTTGCGGACAGCTTCTAGCAAATCGTCGTATATCTGCTGCTGGGCGATGTAGAATTCCGAGGTCATGTGCCAGATGTGCGCTAAAGGGACAGACGAACTAGATCGTCTCTAGCTTGCCCGTTGACCTTTGCAAAAGTCGTACCTGACTCAATGAAAGTTGATGTGTCTGTAGATTTATGGCTATTTAAGCTGGCAGATGCATCTTTGAGTCGTTTGAAAAATTACCTTTAAAAATGCTTGAGGCGAACCTATTAACAGGCTCGCCTCAAGCATTTTTAGCATTAGCTACTGGTTAGTCTTTTGGGAAGCTTTTGCCGTTTAGGCGCTTTTCGCTAGTTATGAACAGTTGCTTCAAGTGCCGGTGCCATCGAAATATCTTGCAGGCTCGTGTCAGCCAGTTCTGCATTGCGGATTAGGACAGAGCGCTGAAGTAAAGGCGTCCGGGCTACAGCGCTATTGGCTAACTGAAGCAATGGGTTTGCCGCTACACCTGCCAAAGCCGTAACCGTTACTGCCAATACTAAGCTCACCTGCAAAGGCCGCATTCCCGGCAGTGTCCAATCGCTGGTGGTATACGCCTTCACTGCTTCCGACATTTCCTGAGGTTCTTTGACCACCATCATTTTCACTACTCGGATGTAGTAATAAATGGAGATAACACTGGTAATGAGACCTGTGAGTACTAGGGTGTAAGCGCCTGCCTGCCAGCCAGCCCAAAAGATGTAAATTTTACCGAAGAAACCAGCCAGTGGGGGTATTCCACCTAATGAGAGCAAGCAGAGGCTCAAACATAGCGTGAGTAGCGGATCTTTTTGGTAGAGGCCGCTGTATGCGCTGATTTGATCGGTGCCTGTGCGCAGTGAAAAAAGAATGACGCAGGTGAATGCGCCAAGGTTCATGAATAGATAGATGAACAGGTAGAAAACTAAGCTGGAGTAGCCTGCATCTGTGCCAATGATGAAGCCAATCATGATGATGCCAGCTTGACCAATGGATGAATATGCCAGCAGTCGTTTCATGCTGGTTTGAGCCAATGCGACCACATTGCCCAAAATCATACTCAAGATGGCTAGGGCCGCAAATACAAAGCGCCATTGGTCAGCCACCATCGGGAAGGCCGTTAGCAGCAACCGAATGGCGAGTGCGAAGCCAGCTGTTTTAGAGCCTACGGATAGAAATGCAACGACGGGCGTGGGTGAACCTTCGTATACGTCGGGGGTCCACTGGTGAAAGGGCACCGCTGCAACTTTGAAGGCAATCCCTGCAATCACAAAGACCAGCGCAATAATGAGGCCAATTGGGGCTTCCGCGTTGTCAGCAGCGATGCGAGTGGCAATGAGACTTAAATTAGTAGCGCCGCCTGAGAGGCCGTATAGCAACGACATGCCATAAAGGAAAATGGCCGCGCTGGCTGCACCGATGAGCAAATACTTTAAAGCGGCCTCGTTTGAGCGAGGGTCGCGCTTCATGTAGCCCGTTAATAAATAAGAGGAAATACTGAGCGTTTCTAAGGAAACAAAGACGGTCACTAGCTCATCTGCGCCGGAAAGGAACATGCCGCCCAGTGTTGCGGTAAGCAGAATGGCTAAGAACTCGGCTAGAGCTGTACCAGAGCGCTCGACATAGCGAATACACATGGGGACAGTCACCGCTGCGGAGAGCGCGATGATTGCTCTGAAGACGATGCTTAGATCGTCGCCGTTGAACGCACCAAGGAAGGCAATGGGGTCAGGTGCGCCCCACTGTAAGAAAAGATCGCCCGTGGCCGTGAGGAGACCTGCGATCGCAACATAAGGCAGCCATTTGCTCACCCCCCGCCCACCGACAATATCGGTAATGATAATTGCCATGATTGTGAAGATCACAATCCCTTCTGGCAAAATGATGCCCGCATTAAGCTGAGCGGCAATATTTGCAAAATCCATCGACGGGCAGCCCAATTCACAAGGGCTAAATAACGTTTTCCACCTGAAAGCTTACCGTGTATCTCCGGCAAAGCCTACCACTAGGATGAATATTTTTTCTAAGGTTGAATAGATAGCCCTACCTAGAGCGGCATTCACACCTGCATTTATGTCTCAGATCGGGCATTACCAAAAAAATTAATAGACAGATTCCATAGATGAGCGTTACAACAGGATCACGTTTCTGAAAGGTTAATTCAAATATCTGCTGTGTAAAGGGTTCAGCTTATTTTGAAAATACTGTCCGTTTGAATGAGGTCACGTCAATAGCTCAATTGAGATCGGGACAAAGTGAAAATCTGGGGTAGACGGAAAGGCCCCTTTTGATCTATCGCTATATAAATAGAGGCGAATACGTAATCCGTGGTCGAGCCAGAATGGTTCATTTCTATGATGGGTGCCGTTGGCTTTTATAGGATGGAGCGTTGATGTCTCTCTTCAGGTCTCTAGCGGGCTTCATTATTGGGAGCGCTTCATTGGGAATGCTTCAGATCAAATAATCTATACCTCCGAAATGTTGGCCATCATTGTGGCTGCTTTCTGTTTTCGATTTATCCCTGCATGCGTTAGTTTTTCTCCGCATTAGTTCGCTCTATACCATCGCCTACATCAAAGTTTCTCTATAAAACCGCCCGGGCCCTATGTCTACGCTTGTCATTGTTGAGTCACCCACAAAAGCAAAAACCATCCGCAAATTCTTGCCTAAGGGATACCAAGTAGAAGCGTCGATGGGTCATATTCGTGATTTGCCTAAGTCGGCTAAAGAGATTCCGGCGAAGGTGAAGAAAGAGAAGTGGGCACAAATTGGTGTGAACACAGAAGCCGACTTTGATCCGCTTTATGTGATTCCTCAAGATAAAAAAAAGGTAGTCAAAACCTTAAAAGATGCGCTCAAAACGGCAGATGAACTTGTCCTAGCGACTGACGAAGACCGTGAGGGAGAGAGTATTAGCTGGCACTTGATGGAAGTGCTAAAGCCCAAGGTGCCGACTAAGCGCATGGTGTTTCATGAAATTACCAAAGAAGCGATTCAAGATGCGCTCTCTAACTGCCGCACTATTGATGACAAGCTGGTGCACGCACAAGAAACCCGGCGCATTTTAGACCGGTTGGTGGGCTACACTGTTTCTCCTCTGCTGTGGAAAAAAATTGCGTTTGGCCTTTCTGCCGGGCGAGTCCAGTCTGTTTCTGTACGCCTTTTAGTGGAACGTGAGCGGGCGAGGCGCGCCTTTCGTAGAGGCTCTTATTGGGATTTAAAGGCGGCGCTACTGAAAGCAAAAAGCCCCTTCGATGCCAAGCTTGTTTCGGTGGGCGGTACCCGCGTGGCGAATGGTAGTGATTTTGATGAATCTACTGGTCAGGTGAAAGCTGGTCGCAACGTTTTGCTTTTCAATGAGCAGGAAGCTCAGGCATTGCAGGCTCGTTTAGCATCGAGCGCTTGGAAAGTCTCTAAAATTGAAGAGCGTCCCAACACTCGTAAACCTGCGCCTCCATTTACTACCTCCACGCTTCAGCAGGAGGCTAACCGTAAGCTGGGATTATCTGCTCGTGACACCATGCGCACAGCGCAAGGGCTGTACGAGAAAGGTTTTATTACCTACATGCGTACCGATTCGACGAGTTTGTCTAAGCAGGCGATCGCGGCGGCGCGCAGCTGTGTAGAAAATAAATACGGTAAAGATTATCTCAGTGACAAGCCGCGCCAATTTTCGACTAAGAGCAAAGGCGCACAGGAGGCCCATGAAGCAATTCGTCCCTCGGGTGAGGTTTTCCGTACCCCTCAAGACACCCCGCTTAAAGAGCGTGAGCTAAAGCTATACGACTTGATTTGGAAGCGTACAGTTGCTACTCAAATGGCCGAAGCTCGCCAAACAAACATTACTGCCCAAATTGCAGTAGACGACGCTATTTTCCGTGCCACCGGCAAGCGCATCGACTTTCCTGGGTTTTTCCGTGCCTATGTTGAAGGATCAGATAATCCGGATGCAGCGCTGGAGAACCAAGAGGTGTTACTCCCTGCCATGAAAGAGGGGGATGCTATTGACTGCGCTGGACTGGATGCCATTGGTCACGAGACCCAGCCTCCTGCTCGTTATACAGAAGCCAGCTTGGTTAAAACCTTAGAAAAAGAAGGCATCGGTAGACCCAGTACCTATGCCACCGTGATCAGTACCATCGTGGCGCGTCGCTACGCGGAGCTGATTGGCAACAGCCTGGTGCCAACCTTTACAGCATTTGCGGTTACTGAACTCCTCGAAAAGAACTTCCCTGACCTTGTGGATGTTCACTTCACCGCGAACATGGAGCAAACCCTAGACGAAATTTCCACAGGGCACGAGGAGTGGCTTCCTTATCTGAAAAAGTTTTATAACGGTGATAAGGGCTTGGCGGCTCAAGTTGACCAACGCCAAGACAATATTGATCCGACGGAAGCTCGTACAGTTGATCTCGATGACCTATCCGCTAAGGTGCGCATTGGCAAATACGGCGCGTATGTGGAGCTTCAAAAAGATGAGGAAACGGTTCGCGCTTCTATTCCTGATGGGGTGAGTCCGGCAGATTTGGACGATGAGCAGGTAGAAGTTCTGCTGAAGCAGAAAACAGATGGCCCCGAAAAGCTTGGATTACATCCTGAGACCGGTGAGCCTATGTATATTCTCATTGGGCGCTATGGCCCCTACGTACAGTTAGGGGATGTGACTGAAGAGAATAAAAAGCCTAAGCGCACGTCTTTACCTAAGGGTGTGAAGGCAGAAGATGTGACTGAAGAAATGGCTGTTGGGCTGTTGTCACTGCCTCGTTTACTGGGCGTTCATCCCACAACTGGAAACAATATTAAGGCGAGTTTGGGACGCTTTGGCCCCTATGTTGTTCATTCCAAGGGGAAAGAGGATGGTAAGGACGATTATCGCTCCATTAAAGGGGACGATGATGTTTTGACCATTAAGTTGGAACGGGCTTTAGAAATGCTTGCCCAACCGAAAGCGACCCGTGGCCGTAAAGCAGCTACTCCGATCCACGAGATTGGAAAGCATCCGATTGATGAGGAACCCATTAATGTGTATGACGGCCCGTATGGCCCTTACATTAAGCACGGCAAGGTGAATGTATCGGTGCCGGAGGGTAAAAAGCCTGAAGAGGTGACTATTGAAGAAGCTGTGAAGCTGCTGGAAGATAAAGGCGGCCCTGTTAAGAAGAAAACAAAGAAAAAAGCGGCTGCTAAGAAGACTACGAAGAAAACGACGACAAAGAAAGCAGCTGCGAAGAAAACAACAACCAAGAAGGCCACTACAAAGAAAACGACTAAAAAAGCTACCACTGCAAAGAAAACGACGAAAGCGAGCACTTCTAAAGCCGGTACCACTAAAGCCGGTACCACTAAAGTAGGGACTGCAAAGACAACGCGAACAGCCGCCGCTAAGAAGACAACTAAAACCACGACGACTGAAAAACTTGTTCCAGAGGAAGCCAGTGCATAGTCTCATGGATATGTTCCATCTGGTTGCTTATCCATCTGGTTGCTTAGATGAGGAAGGTCTCTGTATGAGTGCGATCGCCTAGGGTTAGTTCAATTGAAAAGGATTCGGATAAGTTTCCTTGGAAGTAAGGTAGCTGAATAAACGTATCTGTTTGCTGCGCAGCAACTGTCGCCAGTACCTTTTGCTGGGTGTTTAGTAGGGTAAGGGTGAAGTTAGCGGATAAAACATGATCGGCTTTGGCTGGTTGGGCTTGGACGCGTAACCTGTAGCGGGTTTTAGTGTCTGACTGAATGGCTACGATGAGGGCTGCTTGGATGGGGGGTGTGATTTTTGTTTTAGTTGCGCTTTCTGTTTTGGCGGCAGGTGCTTTAGCGTTCAGCGTTATGAGCTTATAGCGTTTGATAAATGATGAGTGCAGGGGGTACACGTTGCGCAGTCGGATCGTGGGATGTGCGGACTCTGTAATCAAGTGATCGAGAGATTGCCAGGTAGGGGCGAAATAGCCTCTGCTCCACTGGCTGAGCGGAATGGGGGCCGGGGGAAGTGAGCTTAGTTCAAGACTGTGGCCGACCCGTGGAGTTACCCCTGGGGCCGCTAATGTTTTGGTGAGTTCAGCGGTTGATGGGGGCGAAGACGGGATGGCTTGTTCTGAAAAGCAGCTGATAAATTGGTGGATAGCGTAGGCTTTGACAAGTGGCGGCAGAGAAAACGTAGGAAGTGTGCCTTTACGGTTGAGTGTAGTGTCAACGTTTAGGAGCGATCGCTGCTGAAGGGAGTCTAAAACAGAAATTAATTGGGCTGAGCTAATGGATAGCGGTATTTCTTTTAGAGCAGCGAGTGAAGATGGTGTGCTCTGGCTGGCTATCCAGTACAAAATATCTTTTTCGGTGGTCGTAAGCCGATTAAATGAAGGCGCTATGACCCGCAGTACATCTGTGAGTAAGACGGATGTTTGCTGTAAAAAAACGTCGATTTGTCCGTTGAAAATTGTTTGAATGATTCGGCATGCTGACTTGATCGCTAGCGGGTGGTTTTGGTAGCGATTGATTAGCGCTGGCCAGTGAGGTTGCTCTGAAGATGAGGAGAAAATGGAGTGAGATGTTCGGGGATCTGTGCGCGACTCTGTTAAGAAGTGTTTTTGGGAAAGGTTCTCTGAGTTCAGATTTTCTGATTCGAAACTTTCTGATTTAAGATTTTCCGATTCAAAACTTTCCGATTCAAAACTTGCTGAGGCAAGATTTTTTGAGTCAAAACTTTCTGGGGCCAAATTTTTTAAGGCCAAATTCTTGGAGGTCAGATTCTTTGCATCAAAACTTTCTGATTTAAAACTTTCTGCGTCAAAACTTTCTGCGTCAAAACTTTTTGAAAAGCCAATTTCAGTGGCACTGGCTGCTTTTGTTGAGATTACCGGATTACTCAGCTCCGTTTGTAGGAGTTGAGTGGCTGCTGTATTAGAAAGCTGAGAGAGGGCAAGCGCGTGCACATTACTATGTGAGCTGTGATGGCTCAGTTCAGTGGGGCCTTCAATACCGGTCAGTACAATGCAGCTCCGTGAGTCTATCGCAGCCTGAAAGAACTTGCCGTAGGCTTGATGCTTAGGGCTATAGCTGCCAGCCAGCGTTCCCGGTGTGAGGATGGTTTCTATGTCTTCTAGTATGATCAGCAGCGATCTCTGAGCCATCAATGTGAGTAGCTGCGCCGATGCTTGGGCAGAAGCAGTGATGCCAAAGCTATTTAAAATGCTGGCGCTAAGTTCATTGAGTGAGGGCTGGCTTTGCAGCGATCGCCAGACAGTGCCTTCAAAGCGATCGCCCACTCGATCAATTGCTTTTTTCGCAAGCAGCGTTTTCCCAACCCCTTTTAATCCCCAGATTCCTACAATCTGCCCTGTTGCCGATGGCGCGACTGAATAAGCGCTGTGTCTACTGTCTAGATTGGAATGATTGGGTTGAGTGCTTTTGGCATGACTGACTGCTCTGGTTATCCATTGTTCGAGCTGGGTGAGTTCGCTTTGGTATCCATACATCACCGCTGCTGACTTAGTCGGCATTGAGACGCGGTTAGCGGCTTCATGATGGCCTTCCATCTCCCTATGCATGGCAGGCGGTGAAGGCAGCACAGAGGGATGCCAATAAAGGCCCGTTTCAGGATCTTGGGGCTGCTGTGTTTGGGGGAAGTGAGATTGAGACGCTTTGGATTCTGATGACGCAGCAGCTAGCTCAAACGCCATGTCACTTGAGTGCGCTGCCGCATAAGCTTCTAAAGCGACTCTAAAATTAGTTTTTCCAACTGAGCGGCCAAATACATTGGATAGCTGCTTCCAGAGCTTGGGTGCGACATCTCGCATTAAATAATTGGTGCTGTAAGCTGAGCTGTCTGCCATCTGTTCATAGGTCAGCCCTCGCCAAGTTCCTCTCAAGATGACCAAGTCAGGCTCTTTTAGGGAGTGCCCGATTTGATTTGTCACAGCAGCGCTGAGCCACTTTAGTGCAGCATTTAAATCCACATTGCTATCCTCACCGGCTCAGGTAGCATTCCTCACCGTTTAAGCGTTTGTTATGTACGTTGCTTTCGTTCGTTTTGAGGAGCGCGTTTGAGAGCTATTGCCTCTGTCGAGTTAATGAGGACATAAGCAATTCTCCTCGGAGAGGTTACGCCAACGCTAGAACCTTTTAGCCACAACTGCTCGCTGACTCGACAATCAATCAACGTAGGCCCTGCCTTTTGGCTAAAGTATGCATCCGCTGATTGCTTGTGTGTTTTTGGTATAGCGCTCTCAAAAGCCCACAGCTCAACACTGACGCGCCTGAAACCAAACATCTTGACGTTAAAAATGAGACCCCAAGATAAAGCAACACCCTGAGATCTAATTTTTCAAGAACCTACTGTCTAAAAATCTGCCGCTTAAGAACCTGTCATCCAAGAACTTGCCGACTGAGTACCGATCAGTATCCTCTGATGGAAAGATAAAATATACTTAGACACATTGATACGTTTTCTAAGTAGCTTTACATAGATTTAATAGTGTATGGCAGAACATAATGGGTTTATGTAAACTTGACGAAATTTAGAATGCTGAGATAGCATTCAACTGTATCCATAAAAGTGCGCCTTCCACAGGTGCCGTAAACAGGCTCAAAAACGCATCATTTTTCATGACTTATCGGCCCGCTACTCTCTTCACACTTAGCCTTAGCCTTTTGGGCCTATGGCTCCTGCGCGGGCGCGCATAATTATTTTTTTTACACCCTAATATTTTTTAAAAGTAATTACGTCAGACTTTGGCGAGTACTTTTTCCTTCTTGCTTGAGAAATCTAGCCTTTCTATTTTGAAATCTAGGGGCGACGTTTCTGCTTAGTGCTGTTTGGCCTTGAATAGAATTGAGTCTCTGAGTTGTTTGCTCAGCCTCAATTCTATTCGCTTGATCTTGTTCACTTGGTCTTGCTCACTTGGTTTTGTTCACTTGGTTCTATCCTTTTCAAAACTGTTCTTCTGTAAAACTGTTCTTCTGTAAAATTGTTCTTCTGTAAAAAATCTCCCCTAACATGAACAACTTTTCCCTTTTCGTTCTACGACTTATGCAGGGCTGCCAGACATTTTCATGGCACCCTGACAGTCCTGACCTATTACCTTTGCCATTTCTTTTCGTGAAACCTAAAACTCACGCCGTTTACTCATCTCATAAGTATATACAGAAACAACAATGTTGACGAATCCTTGCGTTAAGTACCGCTCTTTTGAACCCATTAGCTTGCCTGATCGTAATTGGCCTACGCGCAGCCTTGCTCAGCCACCTATCTGGCTCAGCACAGACTTGAGAGATGGCAATCAGTCACTGATTGAGCCAATGGATATTGCCCGTAAGCTGCGTTTGTTTCGTACGCTGATTGAGATTGGATTTAAAGAGATAGAAATAGGATTTCCAGCAGCTTCGCAGACAGAGTTTGATTTTGTTCGTTGCCTCATAGAACAAAATCTTGTTCCTGACGATGTGACGCTACAGGTTTTGACGCCCGCTAGAGACTCGCTTATTCGTCGTACGTTTGAGGCATTGCATGGTGCAAAACAAGCGATTGTGCATGTTTACAATGCGACTGCACCTACCTTCCGAAAAGTTGTTTTTAATCGAGATAAAGCTGGGACGATTCGGTTGGCGACTGAAGCTGCGTTATTGATTAAACAGCTTGCAGCGGCTCAGCCTGAAACGGCATGGCGTTTTCAATATTCTCCAGAAGTGTTTACTTCTACAGAGCTACCCTTTGCTAAAGAGATTTGTAATGCGGTGCTTAGGGTTTGGCAACCAACGCCTGAGGCAAAGGCCATTATTAACTTACCTGCGAGTGTGGAAGTGTCTACGCCCAATATTTTTGCGGATCAGGTGGAGTGGATGGATCGGAATTTGGCCTACCGTGATGCGGTTGTGCTGTGTGTGCATCCGCACAATGATCGAGGCTGTAGTGTGGCGGCGGCTGAGCTGGGACAGCTAGCTGGTGCAGAAAGGGTAGAGGGTTGTTTGTTTGGGAATGGAGAGCGCACTGGGAATGTGGATTTGGTGACGTTGGCGATGAACTTGTATACCCAGGGGATTTCGCCAGGGCTGGATTTTTCTCGTATTGATGAGATTGTGCGGGTTGCACAAGATTGCACACAATTGCCGGTGCATCCTCGGCATCCGTATGCGGGTGAGCTGGTGTTTACCGCGTTTTCGGGGTCTCATCAGGATGCGATTAAAAAAGGCTTTGCGGTGCGCGAGCCGGAGAGTATTTGGGCGGTGCCTTATTTGCCTATGGACCCGGCAGATGTGGGCCGTTCTTATGAATCGGTTGTGCGTGTGAATAGTCAATCTGGAAAAGGGGGAATTGCCTTTTTGCTGGAGAAAGACTACGGCGTGGTGTTGCCGCGTAAGCTGCAAATTGAATTTAGTGGTGTGGTACAGGCCTCAGTGGATGTGAGTGGAAAGGAGGTTTCGGCTGAGACGATTTGGGAGATTTTTCAGGCGGAGTATTGCCGCCATTCTGGTTCTGGCTCCAGTTCTGATGCTAGTTCTGGGGCGCTGAAGTACGTATCGCATCAATCGGTGCGGTTGGCAGATGAGCGGACAAAGGTGGAGGTTATGATGGCGCTTGGTAGCTGTGAGCAACTGCTGTGTGGAATTGGTAATGGGCCGGTGGATGCGTTTGCGATCGCACTAAATCAACTATTACCTCAACTGTTTTCTCAGGGCGCTGTAGATGATGCTGGCGAAATAGAGATTGTGCATTATGAGGAGCGATCGCTGCCAGGAGATAGGGGGAGTCAAAGCCGGGCGATCGCCCTGGTTGAGATTTCTCACAACTTGACGGGTCAACCTTCTGAACAAACACAGACCACCTACGGCATGGGCCTACACACCGATATTACGGCGGCGGCTTTTTGCGCTGTGGTGAGTGCTTTGAACCGTCAGTTCATCAAATATGCTCAATTTAATTCGGCGTCTGTCGGGAATCTAACTTTTCATACGTGATTCCTCTTAATGACGGTTAAAATCCCTGCGGCGTTAGTGACCCCTAGCGCCGCAGTTTCTTTTTCTTTTTTTGTAGATGATGTTTGCGGCAATCCATGTCTTCTTTTATCGGTCACGGCTTAGCTGCCGTCTGTGCGCATTCAGTTGTTTCACCTCAGCGCAGACCGTTTTTGTCTCGGTGGGGTGCACTTGTTTAGTTTAGTTGGTTAATAATAGTGGCTTGGGTACCCGATATTGATCATGTTGTTCCGGCGCTACAAATGTCTCAGAATGCAGGGATGAGAATTTCTCATGCTTTGGCCAGTAGCGTGGTGCTGCCGGTGCTCACAAGCACTGCCCTCTATGCTTTTGGTTTGCGAGGCCAAAGATGGCAGATAAGTAGCTTACAAAGCTTAGCGACGGGGCTTTCGCATCCTTTGATGGATTGGTTTGTGGGTGTGATTGGTCTGCCGTTATTTTGGCCGTTTTATTCGACAATTTTTAAAGCGCCTGTGGGTCTTTTGCCGAGCGCCGGGACGCCTCACTGGCAAAACTATTATTTTTACGCCAATTTATTTATTGAGTTAGGCATTCTTGTTCCGCTCATGCTGGTTTTATTACGGAATCTCTCCTGGAGAACGCACCGGTTAAAGCGTTGGCAGACGGCTGTTTTGACGGCGATCGCGCTCTATTTTTTGAACATGTCTATTCATCTGACTCGCTAATCGATGCCGATAAACTAGCTTCTTCTAGCTGTGGTTTTTGCTCTAAGTAAATAGCCAGTGCGCCACCAATGGTAATGAGTACCATGCCAATGATGGCGATGTTGTTGGGAATTTCTGAAAAGAAGAGCCAGCCGATGAGGGCAGAAAAGATAACGCTGCTGTACTGAAACACACCGATTTGGTGAGGTTCTGCGTAGCTGTAGGCTTTGACAAGCAGGAGCTGGAAAGAGAGAAACGCGGCGGTAGCACAGGCAATGTAAACAACGGTTTGTAGGTTGAGTACGTGCCACTGGTAGAGGGCAATGGGGCCAGTGAGCACTGCGCCGAACATAAGATAGAACAGCGTTTGGCCTAAAGGCGATTGGGTTTGATTGAGGTGGCGGACGGTGAGGAATTCTATGGCGGCGGAGAGTCCGGCACCGAGGCCGATGAGATTGGCAGGGTTGCGCAGGAGGGCAGCGTTGGGCTGAACGACGAGGAGCAAGCCACAGAAACCAAGGGCGATCGCACCCCAAAGCTTGAGTGAAACTTTTTTGCCGAGGGCAACCACACCAATAATCGGAATAAAAATAGGCGTCGTATTTAACAACACATTTGCACTTACTAAGCTGCCAAGCCCTGCTGCCCAAATGAACAAATAAAATCCGCAGAGACCAAATATAGCCCGCAGCGCATAAAAGGGAAGCACGTCAGCATTCAATCCTGCCTGTAACTCCTTCCCCTTGCGGATGGCTTCAACTGGCGCGAGTGCCGCTAATGCCAAAAGAATGAGCAGCCAGAGGAACTGGCCTGGGCCAATGGTTTCTTGTGCTATTTTGCCGAGTGCGCCTTGAATGGTATTGGCGAGAAAGCCTAATGTGATTAGCCCTGCGCCTAAAAACAGCAATGGGGGTGATGTGTCATCAGAAGGTGGAATAGCACTGGCTGAATTCGGCGTATCTGTGTTCATTCTGTGGCGTATTCTGTGGCGTATTCTGTGACGTTATCGTTTGAGCCTTTAGCATTATGGCCTTATTGCTATGGTACGGCTTGCCTGTCAGCCACGAGTACGCCTAAAGCGAGCCTAAAAAACGTTTGAAATGTATCTCCTACGGCTACCCAAGCGTAAAGTGCATGTAGGGCGTGTATAGGTCGGGTTCAAGTAAAAAAGAGTCGTGGCCTTTGTCGGAGTGGACGGTGATGTGCTTTACGTCCATTTGAGCTGCTTCTAGGGCTTGAACGATGACTTTTTGTTCTTCTGGATAGAAGCAAACGTCTGAATCGATGCTGAAAATGAGGTACTGCTGGTGGGCGCAGCCGTCGAAGAGGCCGGGCTGATGGGCGTTAAGGCTGAACTTTTGCCAGATGTTCATGATGCGCAGGTAGCTGTTGGCATCGAAGCGCTCTGCGAACTTTTTGCCCTGATGAAACATGTAGGATTCGACCGGATTGGCAGGCGTATAAGTTGAGCTTTCTGATGGGGCAATGCGAACTTCTTTTCTGGCTCGTTTGGCCATCATGTTGAGGGACACAAAGGTTTTGTGGGAGATGATTCTGGCGAGGAGCAGGCCGCCTTTAGGGGGTTCACTATCGTAGTAGTCACCGCCTTGGAAGTTGGGATCGTTGCGAATCGCAAGGATTTGTTCGAAGTTGAGAACGCGGTGGAGTACGGTGGTTTGGAGGCCGGTGGCGATCGCAATAATCTTGTTTACGCGCTCAGGGCATCGGGTCGCTAGCAGCATAGAGAGCATGCCACCTAGAGAACTGCCGATGGCAGCATGTAAGCAAGTTATTCCCAGGTGATCTAGTAGGCGGAGCTGGGAGTGGATGATATCCCAAGCGCTAATCTGGGGGAACTGACTGCCATAGGGTTTATTTGTTTTTGGATTGATAGAGCGAGGCCCCGTAGAGCCATAGCACCCGCCAATATAGTTGGCACAAATTACAAAGTACTTATCCGTATCTATGGCTTTTCCTGACCCGATGAACGCATCCCACCAGCCCGGAACGCATTCGTCATTCCAGAGAGGGGCTACGCCAGGCACAGATTTGTTGAATCCGGCGGCATGTTGACTGCCTGTGAGCGCATGAAAAACAAGGATGACGTTGTTTGCACCCAGATTCAGGGTGCCGTAGGTTTCGTAAGCAACTGTGAGAGAGGGGAAAGATTCTCCAGATTCTAAAGGAAAAGGTTCGTTGAGTTGGAAGAATTTTGTTTGGACTTGACCGATGCTCATGTGGGGCAGTCTGTGAAAAGGGTGAAGCCCCTCTGTTCAAGTGTGTGTGTGAACGCTTGAAAGGGGGACTTGTACGAGGGGGTAAGTTAGGCCGCTAGCGCCTGTTTGAGATCGTTGATAATGTCTTCAGAATCTTCAATGCCGATGGCCAGACGAATGAGGCCAGGGGCAATGCCCGCATTGGAGAGATCTTCTTCAGACAGCTGTGAGTGGGTGGTGGAGGATGGGTGAATGGCGAGGCTTTTGGCATCGCCCACGTTTGCTAAGTGTGAGAACAGGGTTAGCTTTTCAATAAACTGTTTGCCTGCTTCCATGCCGCCTTTAATGCCGAACACGACCATTGCACCGTAGCCTTTTTTCAAGTAGCGCTTGGCAACTGCGTGGGCTTTGTCTGTTTCTATGCCGGGGTAGCGCACCCACTCGACGGCAGGCTGCTGCTGCAAAAAGTCCGCGACAGCCGCCGCGTTTTCACAGTGTCGCTGCATTCTGAGGTGAAGCGTTTCTACGCCTTGCAGGAACATCCATGCATTGTCAGGGGCGATGCATGCGCCCAAATTTCGGAGGGGAACTAGCCGCATCCGTAGGAGGAAAGCAAGGGGCGTTAGATCGCCCAAATCGTGTGCCCACCGTAAACCGTGATAGCTGGCTTCGGGTTCGCTCATGAGGGGGAATTTGCCCGATGTCCAGTCAAATTTGCCAGAATCTACAACGATGCCGCCGATACCAGTACCGTGGCCACCTAGCCACTTAGTGAGGGAGTGGATGACAATATCTGCGCCATGGTCTAGGGGGCGGATGAGGTAGGGGGTGGTGAAGGTGCTATCGACGGCGAGGGGGAGGCCGTTTTCGTGAGCGATCGCACTAATGGCTTCTAAATCCGATACTTCTAGCCCTGGATTACTCACCGTTTCACAAAATACCAGCTTTGTTTTATCTGTAATGGCGGCCCGGAAATTTTCAGGGTCTCGGGGATCAACAAAGTTCACCTTGATGCCAAACTGCGGCAAGATGTTGTTGAACATGGTGTAGGTACCGCCGTATAACGTATTGGCGGAGACGATTTCATCGCCGGTTTGGCAGATATTGATGATGGTGTAGTAAATGGCGCTAGTGCCTGATGCGAGTGCCAATGCGCCTACCCCGCCTTCCATGGCTGCAACGCGCTTTTCTAGCACGTCTTGGGTGGGGTTCATCAGCCGCGTGTAAATGTTGCCGAGTTCTTTGAGGGCAAACAAATTAGCGGCATGTTCGGTATCGCGGAAGGCGTAGGCACTGGTGCGATAGATGGGAACGGCGCAGGCCATTGTGGTGGGATCAGGAGTTTGGCCTGCATGTAAACATTGGGTGCCGAGCTTGTAGTCTGCGCTCATTGTGCTAGATATCTCCGAGGCTGAAATAAGTGCGTAGATTTTAGCTTGAGCCGGTTTGGGGACTGAGCGATATGCGAAATTCTTTACAGCGTTTAGGGTTACGTAGATGCTGACTTTTGGCCGCGCTGACTTTTGCCGCGCTGATTTTGTGTGGTGGTTAATTCTGTCGCAATGTAGCTGAGGTTTAGTGCGCTTAAGGTTTGGTGCGCTTAAGGTTTGGCATGGTTGCTACCTTCAGCGCAGCGATAAAAAAATAGTCGCGTCAGTCTAGCTGTTTTTGCCGAGTACCTGTACTTTAAAAAGCACCTGTGATTTAGGACAGAGCGCTGTATTCTACTGAGCCAAGAGCGAAGCTATGCCTTTAGTAACTAACATAAAGCAGGCGGCGAAGAGTAAGGGATTAGCTAATGGGCTAATCAAATATCCTGTATTGGGCAACTTAGCGTTTGCGCTGCTAGTGGGCTACAGCCTATACAGCATTGTCGAAAAATTTGCCCCGCAGATCACCTTTGGCGTCTACGAACAGGAGCGAATTACTCAAGGTGATATGGACGCTGTTTGTAAGAATAAAAGATTTTATCAACAGAAACTACGACAAAGTTACAGCCCTGTGAAGGACGTGGTGGTGCCTCAAGGGGTGGAATACAGAAACGATGTGAAAGATGTGTATCCTGTATTTCGCTGGTCTTGCAAGTATTCGATTAAGCCGAAGTCTTCTCCAGATGAGCTTTCAGAGCTTTCTGGCAGCGGTGTGAGCCCTGACTATGTTTATACAGGGCTGAGCTTAGATGAATACCACTGTGAATTGTTCTTCAAAGCGTCTCGTTTGACCAAAGCAACCTATCTAAATCCTAAGAACCCCCACTCTTGGTATTGCACTAATGCGAATCCTGATCTTTGACAAGACAGTTGTGTTATTTATTTAGTTTCAGTATTTATTTAGTTGGATCATTCAGTATTTATTTAGTTGGATCATTTAGTTAATTTCAGCATTTTATTTCCTCCTTTTTGAAGTTCGTATGCTACAGGTGTAATCTCACTTGCAATATCGTTCTTTTCAAAGTGTTGGATAACGGCTTCTAGGTGTGGCGAGTGTTCTCGCATGAGCGTTAGCAACGGAAAGATGCGGACTTCTTTACAAACGCGAAGCATTGAAGCGATCGCCTTAATATGAAAATCCGTATCTAGCTGCTCAGAATAAAGAAACAAAAAATGCGAACACAGCCCTAGCTCAAATGCATTATCCGCGTAGGGTAGCTCCGGCAAAGACCCTACGGTATAACGGCCCTGCTGCTTTCCTTGTTCATAGTCGGCCACAAAGCGTTCTGTGACTTGAGTGCGCTTTGCCTGCAGATCATCTGGAGATGCATGATAGCTCCATACCCAATCTTCTGGCGTGTCACGTATTTGTTGAATGATGTTGTTTCGCACAGCATAGAATCGATTCCTAATTTCGAGTGCGCTAAAGGCGTATAGCGGGTCTAGCGATTGGATGCGATCGCCTCGCTCAGTGCCTTCAGCGTTAAAGCTGGCTGGGCCATCGGCGACACTCAAAATAGACTGGTTTAAATCGGCTTCTGTGAGAGAGAACATTTTGACGTATTCATCAAAAGAGCGGCCAAAGGGGACAATGCTGTCTAACTGCATGGCCATTGTTGAAGCCTCCTGTTTTATTGTTTACATTTTTATGTTTTGAAGGCATAGCGAATTTAACTGAGCGCGCGTTACGTGGTGCTATCCGTTAAATCCTTTTTGAGTTAATAGAGAGGCTATGCGGGTTTGATGCGATCGCGCCCAATCTTCTAAGCTCGTCGCCGCATCCTTGTCCGCCCGCGCCTTTGCAATGTGCCACACCTCCGATAGCTGAGCCTGTGGCACCACCGCAATGCCTTCTTCATCGGCAATCACCATATCCCCTGCTGATACCCAAACGCCGCCACAGGAAATAGGCACGTTTAGCTCTCCCAAGCGTTCTTTTATGCCTGGCTTAGGAATGCAGCCCCTTGCGAACACCGGAAAGCGGGCTTCACGCACTTCTGCGACATCACGAATGACACCGTCTATCACAAATCCGGTAATGCCTCTTTTTTGAGCGATTGCACAGACATTCCCGCCCGCTACTGCATAGTCATTGCTGCCCGTTTCCACCACGATAATGTCTCCGGGCTTAGCCCGATAAAGGGCTGCATGGAGCATAAGATTATCGCCAGGAACACACCGCACTGTAAAAGCTGGCCCTGCAATTCGTGGAATTTGCGGCCATAGTTCACGAATGCCCCTATCCATAAACTGTTCTCGGCCTAGCCCATCTGCGTAGGCTGTTGGTGAAATTTCTGCACATTGCCTAGCAGGCTGTGTGCTGAGCTTATCCACATCGTCTGAGGCGTTGTTCATGAAAAATTGGAAGTGAAGTATTCTGCTGGTTGGTATGAATTTAATCGACTCCGCAAAGCGCATAGACCCATACGAAGAGATTTTATAGGAGATTTTTAGATTGGAGCGTTCATTACGTTAATTTCTGCACTTGTCTACTTTTCGACATATCTCTCAACAACGAGCTTCACGCTTTGGAAAGATACGCCCCACTGGGCTTTCACCGTATGTTTGTAAGTGTTGAGAGCCACATTGAATTATTAAGGCATCCGTTTTACAAGTATGTCTGTGCTGAGCTTTTCGAGAGAGAGTTTCGCTTACGAATGTGGTTCGCAAGAAACCACAAATAGGAAAACAAGAATATTATGATACGCCTAAGTCTTTTAACACTGTCTGCATTTGCAACGTTTTCTGTTGCTTCTTTTGCACAAGCGGAAGAGCGGGTAGAGCCGACTAATGCGACGGAAACAAACGGAATTATTTTGCCCGATAGTAACAGCCCTATCAATGTTGTGAACCCAGGCGCGCGCAGTGCTAGTGAGGTAGATGCAACTGTTCCTGAAGGCCCTACTGATGAAGCCACAATGGTAACCCCAGCCACTGAAGTAAATACGATTTTATCGCCTGACGACAGTTCTCCTGTCAACGTTGTAAATCCAGGTGCGGCTTCTTCAGAGGATGCGGATTACAGCATTGAACCAGCCGAGGAGGCTGACGATGCAGCAGCGGTACCTGCGACCGAGCAGAATACTATCATTTCACCTAATGACAATTCCCCTAGTAACCTTGCAAAGGGTGCATCTCAGTTTTGCAATGAGTACAATTACTTATGAAATCTAACGAGAGCTGAGCCAGCAGCTTATGTTGCTGTTGAGAATTGACCATTGAGATAAGCACAACGATGTTTCAATACTTGTTGTACATTCTGTTC
>JBGCGG010000048.1:0-49235 GCA_045110585.1 Phormidesmis sp.
GCAGGCGATATCTCTTGACCGAGTATAAACTGCCGATCATCAGACAGCTCTCTATCTAGTACATTTACGTCATGTTGATATCTAGCAAACAGCCACTCATAGGCACCTGGCGACAATTTCAAAGCGGGATATTGCCCTGACAGCTTTTTATCGGCTCGTAGCTGTGGCAGACATAAGCCAATTTTGTTCGCTTCCCAAACGAGCCACTCCAAACATTTTTGCCTTGCGGCTGGAGTTTTGAATACTTCGTATTTATCCGCCAAATAAACCAAGATGGCATTGGACTGAATGTAAACACCTTCACCATCCAGCAGTGTGGGTACTTCAGCAAATTTAGATGCCGACAAAAACGCTACGCTCCTGGTCGTTCTATCAGAAAAAATATCTACATATTCATACTCATGGGGTATGCCAAGCCAGTTTAAGAAAAACTTCACTTTTAATGCATGTCCAGAATCGGGGTGGCCAAACAACTTCATCCGCTCTCTTTCCTGATTGACTAACGACTCATGAGCGCTGCATTGGCAGCCTATCTATCCAACCAGAAAGATTACTGCCCACGCTCTGCATAGTAAGGTGCCCCTTAGAAAACATCCTAAAATTTTCAACATATCTTCCAAAGGGAAACAGCCAAAAGTGTATGTGCGAAAGAGGAGAAGTTTATGGGCGCGATCGCACTCACCAAAAGTATCAAGCGACAGAACGATTTCCGATAACGTGATGCACATCTATCACTCAGCGCCTAACATCCATCACAACAGTCTCTCTAAACCCTGAATCAATCTCGACATCCCCTCAGCGACAGACGCTTGTGATAAAGCTCCATAAGCAATACGCAAATATGTGCCATCTCCCACACCAAACGTTCTTCCTGGCATAACAGCAACCTTATATTCCTCAATTAATTGTCGAACCAACAACATGTCATCATGAGGATTCGCTAGCTTAAAAAAGACATAAAAAGCGCCCTCAGGTTTAGGCACAGTTATTTTCTCACCCAAACTCGAAAGTTCTGATAGCACCAACTGCCTGACCGCATCAAAGCCCTGCATTTGTTTATCACACCAAATGCGACCCTCTTTTAATGCACTAATCGCCGCAAACTGGCTCAGCATTGTCGGACAAATAAGATTGGTATCTTGAATCTTTTTAATGCTCATCTCCAAGTGCTTAGGGATAACCATATAGCCCACCCGCCATCCAGCCATCCCATAAGCCTTAGACAAAGAAAATAAACTAATCGTCCACTCATTAGAACCTGGCAGAGAGGCCGCCGAGAAATGTTTCGACTTTCCATACACAAAATATTCGTAGGCTTCATCACAGATATGATAAATGCCCTTATCTCGACACATTTGATTAATCGCAGTTAAGCTATCTCGGCTGTAAACCGCCCCAGTTGGATTATTAGGACTAATCGTCACAATGGCTCGGGTACGAGTACTCATGGCCGCTTCAATCGCGGCTATATCTGGCTGATAGGAATGATCCGTAGGTACCACCACTGCTTTGCAGTTAGCAATCCCAATCGCCATTTCATGATTGAAATAATAAGGAGAAAGAATAATAATTTCATCGCCAGGATCAGCAATAGCCAACACCGTCGATTGAAAAGCCATATTCGAACCTGCCGTCACAATAATGCGTCGGCTCTCGTCTATGCTTATTCCATTTTCTTTCTCACATTTTTCCTTTAGCTGAGATATCAGCTCAGAATGCCCCGACACAAGGCCATATCGATGGCTTTGTTGTTCACTCAGCCGACTAGACACAGCCTCCACAATAGAACTGGGCGGATCGTAATGCACAATGCCTTGGCCCAAAGAAATAGTGCCAGGATTAGCCGCTATCATTTCGCCCACGAGGGGAATCACAGGAGCCTGAATTTTGTCTAAGCGCTGAGAAATAAGCATAAAATCATTAAGCCTTATCATTAAGTCTTGCTCAAGGGCCATAACAAATATAGTGAGTCAGACCGAACACATCAAAACCAAACGTCTATGCCAAGCACCTACTATTAATATCCTCAGTCCAAACAGCTCGCCTTCGCCCGCAGTGCAGCGCCTAACTAAACAGCGCGGTTTCTATGTCTTGTAGAAACCGCGCTGTTTAGTTAGGCGCTGTGGAAAAGAACAAATGCATTCGTACTTTCGCGAGTCAGGTTAGCTGTTGTCCTACATACTGTTTGGAGAAATAGGTTTCACTCCAAAATAGTGCCATCACCAACAGAACAAAGACAATATTGGTCTTAACGCAAGCGTCTTAACGCAAACTATGCTAGTTCGCATAGCACAGCACCACCTGACGTCTCAGCTCCGTAAACCTTTCTCAAGCATCTCTACGCTAACTATCTTTCAATCTTCCAAGTAAACAGCTCACCATCAGCATCACCACTATACAGATACTCACTATCGTGAGCGAAGGCAACTGAAGTCACATTCTGAGAGTGTCCCGCTAGCGCATACACAGGTGCAAAGATATCTGCGCCAGCTGTGGCAGGGAACAAATCCAAAACGCGCACAAACGAATCACCGCACGCCAACGCCAAATACCGACCACAAGGGCTAAATGCCACATCGTTGAGGGCCACGCTGTAATTGGTGGAATACAACAGTCCACCCAACACACTGAAGATTCTGAGCGTTGGCCCACCCGCGATCGCAATGTAATAGCCACTATGGCTAATCGCCACCGAAGACTTAAACACGCCCGTGCTCGCCCCCGACAAAATAAGCGCAGGCTGTAACACTGGGTCACCAATATCTGTAGCCCCTTCTGAAACAACAACCTTTTGCGCCGTATCAACACTAACCACTTGCCCTGCAAATCGCTCCCGACGAGGATTAAAGGCAACCCCTGTTACATCATCCTCATGCAGCGTCATTTCACTCAGCAACTCACCTTTCGAATCAAATAACCGCAGGCTTTGGTCAGTGTTACCAGCCGCGATCACCTTACCGCTCACAGAAATATCAATCGCCCGTACAGATCCTCCTCTGCCTGGGAATCTGTTTTCACGAGAATCTGTTGTTTGACGAAAATCACTGGTACGAATAGTCCCACCAAAAGTACTACTCACCACTTCTAACGTACTGGACTTAATCGCCACATCACTCACCGCACAGCCATCTCCAGCATCGGGTTCAGCCGCTTTGTTGCCTTGCTCATCCCAGCGCTGCACAAGCGTATCGGAGCTGCCAGTAAAAATAAACCTTACATCCCGCGTCGTCGCGATCGCGCTCACGCTTCCCGTATGTTCCTTCTGCTGGTTAATCAGCTGGATACCTAAAATATCGTAATTGGCGGCCCGCAAGCGATCGCCCGCAAGCGTCATCCAAGTGACCGGCCCCACAACGCCATCAGCACTAAACAACTGTTGATCCGCCTGATAGCGCCGCACAGCCTGCGCAGTTGCAGAGCCATACACCCCATCTACCAAGCTACCAAGCCCCACAGAACGGTACACACCCAAATTCGCAAGAATCTCTTGCACCCATACCACTTCTTGCCCCCGCGAGCCTAAAGCCAGGGCAGGCAGCGTAGCAGGCAGTCCTGACACCAGTGAAGCCCAGGTCGCAGGCTCAGCAACACCATCTTCCAACAAAAACATACTGTACTGAAAGGCATGTACTGCATGGTGCGTTTGCAGACCAAACACACCATCCACGGAGATAGGAGAAACATACGCACTCAGCTGTTGTTGAAGGTCTTCAACAGCAGAGCCACTATCTCCTATTCGCAACGTTGGCTGAGACTGAAACGTAGCGCTCGCAGTAGTTTTAGACTGAATAGATGGAGACTGAACAGATTGAGATTGAACCGGCATGGTAAGCATCCCTTGATTTATATTGGACACTTTAGCTATCAGCTTCGCGCTCAAGTTTTCCGCAAGGATACTGAAATCTATTTACAAAGCCACTTGTAAAAGTGGCTTGAATCAGTAAGCAACCATACTGATTCAAGCCACTTAAACGTGCTAGAAATCACACCATCGTCAGTCACACCATCCCCAAAAAACCTCTATAAAAATAACCCAGATGACTGCTTATCCAGCTCACAGCATCCGCATGCTACTAATTGACGCTTTAATTTGACTGTCACTTTTATTTGATTGACGCTTTATTCATCTAAATGACAACAACCTAGCTCGCTATAGCGTTTCTCAGCGGCACGCAAGGAACGCCAGTCACTTGGCCCGTTGCCATATGAGGCTTTCCACCTGTGCGCCATCCCTCAGCACAGTGCCCAACACGATAAATAAGGCTGTCGCTCCACAATGGTTGCTCACCACCCCTACCGCCATGCGTCCGCTCAGTCGCAATTCATTTCAACGCATTAACACTGGCATTCTATTTTTCTCTATCACCATCTTGGTTGCCGTTCTCGGCTACATCATTGCGGGATGGACACCGCTAGATGCCATTTACATGGTCGTTATCACCATCTTTGGGGTCGGCTACGGTGAAGTAAACCCCTTAGAGACAGCTAGCTTACGAATATTCACTATTTTAGTGATTATCGCCGGAGCCTTATCTGTCGCATACATTGTAGCCGGGTTTGTACAGCTCGTTACCGAAGGAGAAATTCGCCGTGCACTGCACATTAGACAAATGACACAAGAAATTGATAGCCTCCATAATCACGTCATCGTCTGCGGCTACGGACGAATGGGACAAATGCTCGCCCAAAAGCTGCGAGCAGACCACCAGAAATTCATCATTCTGGATAAAAACACTGAGCGCATTGACGATGCTCAAGAGCACGGCTACTTGGTGTATTTGGGCGATGCCACCGATGAAGAAGATCTACAGGCGGTCGGCATTAGTCGTGCGCGGGTGCTGGCTACCGTTTTGCCCAGCGATGCCGCCAACGTGTTTATTAGCCTCACCGCCCGCGAACTCAGCCCCCATATTATGGTCATTGCCAGAGGCACTTTGCCCTCTTCTGAGAAAAAGCTACGGCTCGCAGGCGCTGACCAAGTCGTTTTACCTGCAACCATTGGCGCACTCAGAATTGCCCATCTTATCTCCCGTCCCAACGCCGTCAATTTTCTAGCCCAAAATGATGATCGCGTAAGCCTCAACGAACTGCTCGCCGAAATTGACATTCAAATCAATGAACTCGCCGTCACACCAGAATCTGCACTGCTGAAGCGCACAGTGGGAGATGTCGAGAACCATAGCCAAGGAACCTTTATCATCGTTGCCCTCAAGCGCGCAGACGGCACCATCACTATTCACCCTAACCATCAAGAAGTTCTCTACGAAAATGATGTTGTCATGATCATGGGGCATCAAGGAGATATGCCTAACTTTGCACAGCGTTCCGCACTCAAAACTCAGCTACGCTATCGAGGTGCTCGGGTTCGCTAATTGCCCTATCACCTAGTTTCTATATCACCTCGCATCACGCTAAAGCAGATCTATTTAAAACTCACTAAAAGAACAGCCCACCATAAAAAACAACATAAAAACCAACACAGCGATTCCATCGCTACCAGTTTACTTCAGTTAAAAAATCAGTTTTAAGCCTTCACCGGACTGTATAATCACGTCTCCATCCCATCTCAAATCTGATTAATTATGCTGGTTAGAAAGCTCCACGACTGCGAAGAATTCGTTGCCGGAGACAGCACGCTACTACGCGAGATGCTGCACCCGAATAAACAAGACATTGTGCTACGCTACAGCCTAGCCCACGCCACATTGCCCATCGGCGAAACGTCAGATCCGCATGCGCTCAAAACATCAGAAGTGTATTACATTCTCTCTGGCAAGGGAGAAATGCACATCGACGACGAAACTCAGCTCGTAGAGTCCGGTGATACCGTTTATATTCCACCAATGGCAAAACAATATATTCACAGCTGCGGAGAAGTACCGCTTGTGTTTCTTGCGATTGTTGATCCAGCATGGAAAGTAGAAGATGAAATCATCTATAAAACAGAAGATGCCGATGAGTAAATCCCTATTGAACAAAGATATGATAGGTAGAAAACAGATAGCAGTCTGATGGATACAGGGTTAAGAAGAGAACTCTAGCAAAGAGAACTCTGAGGAACAGAGGGCTGAGGAACAGAGGGCTGAGGAATAGAAGTTTGAACAATAGAGAATCGATAAGTAGACAGTTTATGAATAAAGGTTGGGTAAATACAGACAATCTGAGCACTCGCCTCTGTCGAATAGGCATCGGATTGTTGCTTTGTTTTCAGCTCATCGCCTGCGGAGCCGCGATCGCAACAGAACAAATTTCTGTTCAAGCACTCGCCACACAAATTGAGCAAAATACAGCGCCACTTATTTTAGATGTGCGATCACCTGAAGAATACGCAGAAGGCCACATCCCCGGCGCAATCAACATAGAGTATCGAGATATTCCCAACCAGCTAGACACTATCCGTTCCTTCAATAGCAACGAAGTGATTGTGTACTGTGAGCGAGGAGTTCGAGCAGGCGTCGCGGAACGCACCCTAAGCGACGCAGGCTTTGAGGCTGTCATTCAGCTCACAGGCAGTATCTCCGCTTGGAGAAAAGCTGACTTACCGCTTTCTACGCCCCAATAAGCCAAGCAGAATGAATCAAACTCAATAGGCCAAAACCAATGAGCCAAGACCAATAAAGCAAGATAAATTAGCCAAAACCAGTGAGCAAAACCTAAAAAGTAAACCCTAAAAAGCAAAAGCCAAAAAGGCACAGACTATCTCTGCAAGATAGTCACTTCACCCTCCTGGCTTTAGCATCTGTAGTAGATAGAGTCGGTCGCTATCGAGAGAAAGACGACGACGCAGCAAAAGTAGGCTCAGCCGTCATCACAACTTCAGGCACAGTGGAGAGTACGCGCATCTTCGGTCTTTCCCGTACAACAGCGGGTTCAGGAATGTCATCCACCTGAGCACTCACTACAATCAAAGACTTAGCAATTCCCATGCACCTTTCTGCCACAATGCGCTTGCCAGGGAAGAATGACTGCAGCTCCTTCTTAGAGACTAATAACGTTGTCTCTAACTCCTGATAAAAATAGTCTTTTTCGACCGGATCCTTATAGGAGAACAAATAACGCAAAGACAATATAGAGAGTTTCTTATACCAAGTTCTAGGCAACCAATGAACAAAAAGCGCACCAAAATGTGCCTCCAATGGGAACCAGCGATTAGGTGTTTGAATATAAAGTCTGCGGCCTACGCGGTCACACTCTTTGGCAAACTGAGCCATCTGCGCGTGGTTACCCACGTGCTCAATCACTGAATTAGAAAACACTAAGTCGAAGCTGTTCTCGTCATATGGCAGCTCACGGCCATCAGCAATCATTACCGTATAGTCCGGAGAGTCCGGAAGCATTGTTTCAGAAGGTGTATTCAACAGCACCAAAGACTTAGGGGCCACACCATACTCTTGCTTTAAAAGATCCCAAAGGAAAGGTCTTCCCCCCACATCCAAAACAGAATAGTCTTTTAAATTTGGAAACGCCTTCAGGAATTCAGCTAAGCGCTGCCTGCGAAAGTGCGTCATGACCGGATAAATAATATGTTGCCAAGCCATATTTCTCTACAATAACGAGTTTGCAGAAGCAATCGTCTTTAATTATTTTTTACTCTTAATAAAACCTATCAGTTGAATAACTGGGGTTATCAAAACAATCCGCCATACATCGATACTTCACTAATTTGTAATGACTACATAGAAATATCGAAAATCTTGCGGATAGGCTCCGTATAAAAAAGCCTGGTGTAGATAAAAGCACATCGTTCCCATAGAGGCAGACGCCCCTACGGGACAATATCGTTTTATGCTGGAAGCTAAGTATATTTACTGGGTGCTCTCAGGCATGAAGCGGTTTTACAAACTTCCTCTCTGGCTACGACTCGTCATTCCAGCAACACTAGTAGCCGTGTGCGTAGCCATCAATGCCGTAGCATTTACGGAAATTTGGCGCTCAATCCAGACACATCGTAACCCAGCCATTACGGAACCTGCTGCTGTGGTTATTACGGAAGTATCCAAGCCGCGCCCAGCAAATAATTCATCTATGGACAGCCTCTCTGCAAACCATGCATCTGTAGAGAGGCTGTCCATAGATAACCAACCAGAAGCATCCGACCTAGAAATAGCGATCGCAACACCCTCCTCGCCACCATCAAGCAGCGCAGACACCAGCCACTCAACGACTCAGGCAGTCCCCACAATCTCGCCAGAAGCCACCATAGAAGAAGCCAAGGCCAAACTCAGCCCCCAAACAACGCCTGTCGTAGCATCGGCTACAGCCCAAAAATATGGGCACTTTTCATATCCTGTTCGTAATCCCGACACCCTCAGCCTTGTCGCTAGCTACGCCGAAGGCGAGAATCAGCGCGATGAGCTTCTCCACCCCGATGCTGCCGCCGCCCTACACAAAATGATCGCGGCTGCACGGGCCAATGGAATTTGGCTCGTGCCAGCTTCTGGTTTTCGTAGCCTTGAGCAGCAGCGCAGTCTCTTCAGCAATCAAACCTTAGAAAAAGGCTCTCCTGAAGCCGCCGCCACCGTCAGCGCTCCGCCAGGCTATAGCGAACACCACACAGGCTACGCCATAGATTTAGCAGATGGGGCTTTGGAGCAAACCTATGATATTTCTATTGCTTTCGCCCAATCGCCCGCGTACGCATGGCTAACAGAAAATGCAGCCCAGTTTGGGTTTGAACTCTCTTTTCCAGAAGGCAACCCCCAGGGTGTGTCATTTGAACCTTGGCATTGGCGATATGTAGGAACAAATGACGCAAAGAAGCTGTTTAGAAAACCGTTAGAACAAAACAAACTGGGATTATCAGCGCCCCAACAAGAACAATCCTCATAAAATATTTCTCTTACCTAGAAATTGCATCCGAGATATGCTCGGCCCCAAAGCCTTCCTTAAATAAAAGAACGCCTTACATCAAAGCATTCCTTACACTAAAAGAATTCCTTACCAAAGACGATTCAAGCTTGGCCTACTTTCCTGTTGTTTATCATCCTGACTACGTTACACCGCTTCCAGAAGGGCATCGGTTCCCCATGCCCAAATTTCAGCGTCTTAAGGATTTGCTACTGAGCGATCGCGTTATCACCCCCGAGCAGCTCTATCAGCCTGGCCCGCCCTGCCGAGACTGGCTCACCCTCGTCCACCATCCCAACTATGTGCGAGATTACTGCGAAGGCACCCTAAACCCCAAAGCCCAGCGCCGCATTGGCTTACCTTGGAGCGAAGGCCTAGTAAAGCGCACCTGCACCGCTGTCGGCGGCACCATTCTCACCGCCAAGCTAGCCCTTCAGCATGGCATTGCCTGCAATACCGCTGGCGGCACCCACCATGCCTTTCCCACCTATGGCTCCGGCTTCTGCATCTTCAATGACCTCGCCGTTTCGCTCAAAGTCCTTCAGTCACAAAGTCTTATTCGCACCGCACTCATCGTAGATTTAGACGTCCATCAAGGAGACGGCACAGCCTTCATCTTCAACGGCGATCCCAGCGTATTTACGTTCTCTATGCACTGCGGCATTAACTTTCCGGGCCGTAAACAGCAAAGTGATTTAGATGTGCCCTTACCAGAAGGCATGGAAGATGACGCGTATTTAGAGGAATTACGGTCGCACATTCCCTCACTTATCAACCAGCTCAAACCCGATATTGTCATGTACGACGCAGGCGCAGATGTTCATGGAGGCGATCGCCTCGGCAAACTCGCCCTCACCAACCACGGCATTTACCAGCGCGACCTCACCGTCCTCCAAGCGTGCCACACCACCCACACCCCGGTCGCCTGCGTCATCGGCGGCGGCTACAGCGAAGACATGGACGCCCTCATTTACCGTCACTCTCTATTACACAGAGCCGCCAAAGCCGTCTTGACCTCGTAGAATAGGTTTCTACAGAATAGATCCCCGCATATACCAGCCGCCCTACTCTGAGAGAAGAGCAAAGCTCTACGAGTCCGCTCAGGGTTCGGTCTCCGAGACCTTCAGTGGCTGAGCGGACTCGAAGCCAACACCCAGCCCATGATCACCGTCGCCACCTTCTACAAATTCATCGACCTTCCTGACTACGCCGCCTTGCAGCAACCTCTCAAAGCCTGCTGCAAAGCCAACCAAATTAAAGGCACCATCCTCCTCGCTCAAGAAGGTATCAACGGCACCATCGCAGGCACCCAATCAGGCATCGACACGACCCTCGCCCACATCCAAGCCGACCCTCGCCTCACGGATGTAGACATTAAATTCTCCCCGGCTGAAAAACCTCCCTTCGAGAAACTCAAAATTCGCCTCAAAAAAGAGATTGTCACCATCGGCCTCCCTGAAGTTAGCCCCACCCAACAAGTCGGCACCTACGTCCCCCCAAAAGATTGGAACAACATCATCTCCAACCCTGAAGTTACTGTCATAGACACCCGCAACGACTACGAAGTGGGCATGGGCACCTTCAAAGGCGCATCTAACCCAGACACGGCCACCTTCACCGAATTTCCCGACTACACCAAGAACAATTTAGACCCTAAAAAGAATAAAAAAGTCGCCATGTTCTGCACAGGCGGCATCCGCTGCGAAAAAGCCTCTTCTTACATGTTGTCTCAAGGGTTCGAGGAAGTCTATCACCTCAAAGGCGGCATCTTAAAGTACTTAGAAGAAGTGCCCCCAGAACAAAGCCTGTGGGAAGGTGAGTGCTTTGTATTCGATGAGCGCGTCGCTATCAAGCACGGCCTAGAGACTGGCTCATACGCCCTTTGCTATGCCTGCGGCCATCCCATCTCTGAGGCCGAGAAACAAAGTGAAGAATACGAAAGCGAAGTCTCTTGCCCACACTGCTTTAGTGAGCTGACGGAAGAAAGAAGAGAAAAATTACGAGAGCGGAAGCGTCAAAGGAAAATGAATAAACAACAATAAATCAGTCAGGTAGCTACTACGTTTTAACTGCCGTCACAAAGAAAATGTGAATCTTATCTTTATCTTCTCTAGGTGGGATGGGGAACGTGTAGCGGTCAAAGCAAGCCCCTTCTTCACCTGGCTGCACAGCGTTAGCTAGCCAGCCATACTGGCCCCAAAAGGCTTCTGGCTCATCACAGCCCCACTGCCAATACTTAGACCAATCATCTCTGCCATTGCAAACCACCTCGTTGATGACATCACAGGCAAACACACTGCCAACGGCTGCGAACGTTTGCAGGGTTTTCATTAAGGCTATTACATCCTTCTCAAAGAGATAATAGAGAAAGCCCTCTGCAATCCAAATAGAAGGTTTATCTTTCTGAAACCCATTTTCTAATAAAAGCTCTGGCCATTCACCCTCGCTTACATCGCTCACAATCGTATGGCGAACGCAACTGGGCTGATCATTTTCTAAAATGGGATTTTTATAGTCAAAAATATCCTGCTGATCAATTTCATACACATGAGTATCTGACGAAAGCCCCATCCGGAAAGCTCTTGTGTCTAAGCCAGCACCTAACAACACAACCTGACGAATATCACTAGCATTCGCGAGCAAAACATCATCTAAAAAACGAGTTCTGACCTGAGGGTACGGTGACCCTTCTTTTTCATTTTTCTCAACAATAGACGCAGCTTTCTCTATCGCCTCTGCCCCTGCCAATTTCTCAGCCAGCGGATCATGAAACAAAGCATCTTCTCGCCTAGATTCTAAGGCCCGTGCTGCTGCCATTGACCTAGCCGTGAAGCTTACCTTGGGAGCTTGAGACTCTTTCATCGCTAATGCCTAACTTACGGGGGTAGTTGCGCTTCTTTTCACTTTATCAGGAAGCGGTTTGTCAGCAGGCGGCTCAGATTCGCCAAGGTGGATTCTTACGATTGACACCTGCATGGTAAAGAATCAGACGATTGCCATCAGGGTCACGCAGGTGGGCTTCTCTCCATAACCAGGGCTGGTCTGTCGGCTCTAGCTCAAAAACAATGCCCTTTGCTATTAGGTTTGCAACCTGTTTGTCTAAGTCGTTGCACTCAAAGTAAACAACAATCCCTTCCTGTTGAATAGGTGACTCCACATGATGAATTGAAAAGGTTGAGTCACCATTGGGGCATTCAAATCGGGAATAACGAGGAACAGAGTCAACAATCAAACGCAGGCCAAGAGTTTTGTAGAACGCTACAGCCTGATTCATGTTTTGTGAAGGGATGGTGATTTGGGTTAGGTTCATCTTAGCCTTCTCCGTAGCTCACTTGTTTGCTTTTTGATACGTTAATCATAGGCAAAACAACAACCTATTTTAGGCACTGGCTTAGCGGTCAAACCATAAAAATCGCCTCAACCGTCATAGCCTCTCAGGTAACTACTGGCACCTTCGCAAAAAGCAACAAAATCAGTCAGCATCGCGTACCGCCAACCATTTTTAGTGACACCATAGTGAGCGCACCCGTAACAACGCAGCTTTAAATAACTCAGCTTTAACTCAACTGCCTACTTTCACTAAAGACATCATTATCCTTGCTTAGCAGCAAGCAGTAGCCCATCACCAATGGGCACCAAACTCATCGTCACCCGCTCATCATCCCGCACTTTCTCGTTCAGAGTGCGGATACGCTTAGTGCGATTATCTTTCACTTCCGGGTCAGCAACGCGGCCATACCAGAGCGTATTGTCTATGGCAATGAGACCGCCGGGACGGATCAGCTGAAGCGATCGCTCATAATAATTGTCGTAATTGCTCTTATCCGCATCGATAAAAGCAAAATCAAACGTTCCTTGCGCCCCTTCTGCCAGCAAACTATCCAACGTCTCTAACGCAGGCGCAATCCGCAAATCTATTTTGTGAGCAACGTTTGCTCGCGCCCAATAAGGGCGACCAATGCTCGTAAACTCATCACTCACATCACAAGCCACCACTCGCCCATCATCCGGCAGCGCCATCGCCACCGCCAAAGCGCTGTAACCCGTGAACACGCCAATCTCAAGCGTTGTCTTCGCACCAATAAGCTGCATCAACAAAGCCATAAATTGACCCTGCTCCGGCGAAATTTGCATTCTCGCCTGCGGATGCGCCATTGTCGCTTTTCGCAAATCAGCTAGCACATCCGCTTCCCGCAGCGTCGCTGCCAGCAGATAGTCATATAGCTGATCATCTAAGCCAATAGATTTGTTAGACATACAAACATGAAAGGAAACATCGGCGCTTTCATATCATGCCGCATGTCAAGCTCATTTATACGCCATATGGAAGCGGCTTACTTAGGCCGCACACATGACTCGGCGCATCGTTTTCATGTTGCCAGGCAAATCGTGGCGAATCGCCTGCTCAATTAAGAAAGAAGGAACGGGAATGGTAGGCGTTGCCTTTACCGAGTAAGTCAGCAGCGTGCCTTGGCCATAATCTTCCAAAGTCAAATCAGCTGCAAAATCGGAAAAGGTGCCGCGCTCGAAGCGGAACTGAATTTTTTGGTGAAGCGTTTCAACCACCTGAAGGTAAATTTCTACCTGGGCAGAAAACATCATGAAGGCTTTGCGAGCAACCTGATACAACCGCCGCGTCATCGGATGCGACTTAGACTGGCGCTTTACTTCCAACACCTGGCTCTGCACGATGTCGGGGAAGTAGTGAACCCACTTGCTGTAGTCCGTGAGTTTTTGCCAGGTGAGCGATCGCACCAATGGCACATACATGGTCGCTGTCACAGCCGCCCCTGTCTCAGTCGGTGTTGTAGAAATTAAAACATCTCCTTGTAGAAGAGATATTTCCTGCTGATGGGTTACAGAAGAAGGCGCAGTCTTGAGAGAAGATGCTGTCATAAGACAAAAAGCTAATGTAGACAGATTTAGCTAACTCTTCCGACATTATGCATAGTCTTACGGAAACAAAGCATAAGCAGAAGGTGTAAATCAGTGAACTTTTAGTGAAACTACCGAATCCTCGGGAATATCTTCCCTTCGATAATGCCCGTTCTGCTCTTTGGACGTGCCACTATTTGTCCGAGTTCCTACGGAAATCAGTAAGTATTTTTGTTGAATGTTGCGAATTCGTCTAAAACTTAGCAATTGCTCATGGAAAAAAACGTATTCACAATCACCAACGCTGTAGCAGACTGTAGAAGTCCTTCTATTTTCTGACTATTTCATCGAAACGACCTCTGTATAACTATGGCCAAGCGTTTTCGCCTCAAACCCGGCTCCCAGCTCTTGCTGTTCCTAATCTGCTTTACCTTTGGCGTATGGGTGCTGCGTGGCCTCACCCTGCTTTCCTTTCTGCCAGGGATCGTCCTTTATTTTTTAATGCTCTCCTGCATAGGCGTCTTCGTGGTCAACAGCATCCGCTCCATGCGCTAACCATGCGTACAGCCCATGAATCTAAGCCGTCAGCATATGGCGTTGAACAGTCTCTAGCCGCTAAGCAGCCGATAAACGCGGCACAGTTGAGTCAGAGCCGCGAAGACCACCGAATCTAAGCGCAAGGCGCTAGCTTCTGGCTGCTAGCCTTTTCCGTTCCGTCATCGCTTTACACACGGTCAAATTCAATAAATCGCCAATCAGCATGACTAAAGATGTGAGCCATAGCCACAGCAAGAGCACAATAATAGTGGCCACGGCGCTATAGACAAAGTTACCGAAATGCGTAACGTACAGCCGAAATAGCCCGGAAATAACAGCCCACGAAAAAGCCGCCAACACGGCTCCCGGCAGCAAGGGCTTACCAGGATTCCAACGGCTAGGCCCAAACCGATAGATAAAAGCGAACGCCATTGACATCACGCTCAGCGACAGCGGCCAGCGAAACAAGCTCCATAGCTCAGAAATCCAAAGGCTGGCTTCAGCCGCATTCCGCTTCGCGGCTTCTAGCACTAGCCAATCAACAACCAAATCACTGATAAAAATCAGCATGGCGGCAATCACCAGCAGTGCGATGGTGCCAAGCGTGAGCGTAATAGAAACTAAACGCGCTTTCCAAAAAGGGCGTCTGCGCTGCACCGGAATTCGATGCATTTGATCTAGCGCTCGCATGGCTGCGCTCATGGCCCCCGAAGACGCCACCAATGAAAAGGCAAAACTAACCGAGAATAACCCTCTGCTTTGGTTCGTCGTGACAACCGTTGTAAAGCCTTCAAGCAGTTCGGGTACGCCCGCTGGGGCAATTTCGCTGAGGCTTCCAGCGAGGTTAATAACGGTTGATTCTAGCGGCTGAAATAAGCTAATTGCAGTGAGAAACGCCAGAATAGCTGGAAACAGTCCCAGCATAGAGTTGTAGGCCATTTCCGACGCTAGGCTAGGCAGCCGTTGGCGAAACGTGTTGCGCACTACCCACCTCACGGTTCGCCAGTTGATATAGCTTAAAAACCGTACAAACTCAGCTGGCGAAAGCGTACGCCAAATCCGCGCTGGCAAGTTTTGCTGGCGATAGGTCGCATAGATTCTTTTGGAAATAGCGCGAGGGCGGGATGACAAAATAGCGATTAAAAGTTTTTTTTAAGTCTATCTACGTATAGCCTATTTCGAGACAGCACACCTCACTCATGCGTACTGTCGCAAAATTGGGAACGTCATAGAGCGCGGTTAGAACTGGAAGTAAATAAAGGCTGTGTAGCCCACGGGCACTAGGGTAAGGATGACAGCCGCTGCAAACCCATAGCCAACCGCAAACAGTTGAGTGGGCAGTTGCGCGATCGCCTGCGTCCAAACCCGCTGCATCGTTAGCCAGTGCAATACCAACAAAACGGCAATAAAACCCAACACACCCACACTCAACTGCTGTGCGCCCGGCGAATCAAACAGCACAAATGAACGCAACACCGTCATCGCACTTGCAAAGCTATCCGCTCGGAAAAACACCCAAGTAATACAAACCCAATAGAAGGTGAGCGGAACAGCCCAGTAGGGTGTCAAAGCAGATTTTTTCGCCATCGGCTTCCTATCGCCTGGTTCTGGAATGCTTTGAGTGCGAATATTCTTCGTTCTCAAAGTCTGATTCAACAAGAAGGAAGGCTTTTGCCGATTTTTTGTCCATTTACTCCATTCCTTGTGCACAATCAGCGCCCCACCATGGAGAGCACCCCACACCACAAATGTCCAAGCCGCACCGTGCCACAGTCCGCCCAGCACCATCGTTAGCAACAAGTTGCGGTAAGTAAATATCTGCCCGCCTCGGTTTCCCCCCAATGGAATATAGAGATAGTCCTTGAGCCAAGTGGAAAGGCTAATGTGCCAGCGTCGCCAGAAGTCGGTGATGCTGTTGGCAAAGTAAGGAAAGTTGAAGTTCAGGCACAGTTCATAGCCCAGCAGTCCAGCGCAGGCGATCGCCATATCTGAATAACCTGAAAAATCGCAGTAAATCTGAACGGTGTAGCTCAACACGCCAATCCAGCCACTCAGGGCATCAAACGCCCCCGGATCCGCAAAATACTTATCTACAATGGGTGCCAAATTATCCGACACACACGCCTTCTTAAAAAAGCCCACCATAAATAAGGTTAAACAAGCCCGCACATTCACCTGGCTAAAGCTACGCGCCACCTCTAACTGGGGCAAAAAGTCTGCGGCCCGCACAATTGGCCCCGCCACCAACTGCGGAAAGAACGCCACAAACGTCGCCAAATCCAGCAGGCTTTTCTTAGGCTCCAGTTTCCCGGCATAAATATCTAGTGAATAGCTCAACGTCTGGAAGGTATAGAAGCTAATACCCACTGGCAACACAATGCTCAGCGTGACCGAATTCACAGGAAGCCCGACAAAATCAAACAGTCCGACCGCCGACTCAACAAAAAATCCTGCGTATTTAAAAAACGCCAGCGCACCGAGATTCACCAATAAACTCAGCATCAGCCAAGTGCGCCGAGTCTTCTGGCTATCTGTTTTAACCAGATTGAGACCCACCACATAATCCACTAGCGTGGAACCAATAATCAGCGATAAAAACCGCCAGTCCCACGCCCCATAAAAGGCGTAGCTACAAAGCAGAATCCATCCTTTGCGCCATCCGTTGCTACGCAGCGCCCAATAGACACCAAAAACCAGTGCAAAGAATATAAAAAAGCGAAACTCAGTAAAAATCATAGGATTTATAAAACGCTACGCCCGCTCGTCCGAGCCAGCCATTTAAAAGACAAAATCTCAAAACCAAAAACCTAAAGCCGCTCTCCCGTTCACCGCTTTTCTTTAGAACGGTGAACGGGAGAGCCGCCCTCTCGGAGCACGCCTCCCGAAGAGACATCCACCGACAAGGAAGCTAGCTAATTGCTTAGCTCCACCTCATCAGAGTTGCCTGCCGCTTCACCGCCTGCCGCTTCACTAAAGTCCTCAGCCAACAGTCGAGTAAATACTCTCGAACCGGCATCGTTCAGATGGTCGGCATCCGCCCGCTGTTCGACACCATAGAGCTGGGGGAACTGATTTGGATCTTTGTAAGACAGCAGTGTGTCAATCGCACCTACCTGCTGTGCGGCCTGAAAGTCGTTCACCATGTGCAGCGAAGGCGGCTCCACAAAAATAGGCTCAGCACCTGCGGCACGGATCGCCTGCGTGACCTCCCTCAGCAGCGCCTGCTTATTTTCGCTCAAGTAATCTTGCGTATCTGGCTGGGCCTGCATTTCACTCAATGCCGCGACCTGCTCAGCGTATGCAGACTGATTAGCCAAAAAGGCTTGTCGCTTAGGATCATTTTCATCTTGCAAAGCGTAGTAGCCTTCTGTTGCTCTCACCTCAGCCGCAACCGCTTGCTCGCCCGCCGATAGCTCACTCGGCAAAACCTGATTGAACACTCTACCAACGTTGAGCTGATGGTAAAGAAACGGGATCAGATGACTGGTGAGTAAAACTGCTTTCTTCGGTAGCGATTCATCGGAAGTGAGGATATAACGAGCCGCGAAGCGGGTGTTTTCCCAGTTATGCCAGTAAATGGCGCGATAGGTGCGCGCATTTGGGATCGGCTCATAGCCTTTATCCAAAATCGACTCGAAAAAAACCCACTGCAAATCCTTGGGCGGATTTTTGAGGACTTCTTTCAGCAGTACGGCGCTATCGATCGCTCGCATTGCGGGAACGCCAAAGTTATAGCTGTTGACGTCTACGCCTGCCGACTGCGCTGTTTCGTCAAACACATCGGGAATGACGTGGCTGTAAATTCGGCTAGAGCCAAAAAACAGAGCGTTATAGTCATCCTTGTGCGCTTGGTAGTATTCGTACTTTGGCCCAATAAAAACAACGTTGGACGGAATCGTTGGGCTTGGAATAATGCGGTTCAGCAAGAAGGCTGCGACCAAGAATGCAATCAGCGCGATCGCGCCTTGGCGCACATACGCTGCCACCACACTTGCGTTCCGATACCGCCGCCGTTTTCGGCTCGGATTTAATACAGTCCCTAACGTCATAGTTCCGCGTTGCCCCTGCGCTTCTCTCTATTTAGGACGCAGCGCTATCTAACGGGTTCCTTTTGCAGATGAGTTAAGTGTGAAGGTAAGAACGTGTGAAGGTGAGAGAACCGAACACCTCACATCAACGCGAGCCAAGCACGAGGGCGGCAATACCTACCTGTAGGAACCGTGAACACCGAATCCAGGAAATGCCTCCAGCTTCTTACAATGCATACATGAGTTAGTTCAATCAATAAGACGCAGTAGACGAGATAGACGCAAAGGAGGCGGGAACGTATGCAACCGAACGATCCTAATCAGTTCACAGAAAAAGCTTGGAGTGCGATCGCCCGGACTCCCGATATCGTTAAACAAGCCAGTCAACAGCAGCTAGAGCCTGAACACTTAATGCAGGCACTGCTAGAGCAAGAAGGGCTAGCGGCGAGCATTTTTCAAAAAGTAGGCGTGCCGATTAAAGACTTGCGCCAGCGCACTAACGCCTTTATTGAAAAACAACCCAAAATCACCGGCAGCGAATCGGTCTATCTTGGCAGTAACCTCAATACTCTGCTGGATCGTGCCGACAGCTACCGACAACAATTTGAAGACGACTACATCTCTATAGAACATCTCGTTTTGGGATATGCCCAAGACAAACGCTTCGGCCTGGACTTACTCAAAGCCTTTGGCGTTAGCGAAACCGATTTAAAACAAGCCATTGAGCAGATAAGAGGAAATCAGAAAGTGACTGATCAAAACCCCGAAGGCAAATACGAAGCGCTAGAGAAATATGGCCGTGACCTCACCGCCTATGCCAAAGAAGGTCGGCTTGATCCCGTCATTGGCCGCGACGATGAGATCCGTCGCACCATTCAAATTCTTTCTCGCCGCACCAAAAATAATCCGGTGCTCATTGGAGAACCTGGTGTCGGGAAAACAGCGATCGCAGAAGGACTCGCTCAGCGCATTGTCCGTGGCGACGTGCCTCAGTCTTTACAAGATCGCACGCTTATTTCATTAGATATGGGATCGCTGATTGCAGGCGCAAAATATCGCGGTGAATTTGAAGAGCGTCTCAAGGCCGTCCTCAAAGAAGTCACGGAATCTGCCGGTCAAATCGTCCTCTTTATTGATGAGATCCATACCGTTGTCGGGGCAGGCGCAAGCCAAGGTGCAATGGACGCAGGCAACCTCCTTAAGCCCATGCTGGCAAGGGGTGAGCTGCGCTGCATTGGCGCAACCACACTGGATGAGTATCGTCAGCACATTGAAAAAGACGCAGCCTTAGAGCGCCGTTTCCAGCAGGTCTATGTCGATCAGCCATCCGTTGCAGATACCGTGTCGATTCTGCGCGGACTCAAAGAACGTTATGAAGTTCACCACGGCGTACAAATTGCCGACAGTGCGCTGGTGGCCGCTGCCACACTTTCGACACGGTATATCAGCGATCGCTTCCTCCCTGACAAAGCGATCGATCTGGTAGACGAATCTGCCGCCAAGCTCAAAATGGAGATCACCTCCAAACCCGAAGAGCTGGATGAAGTAGATCGCAAAATCCTTCAACTAGAAATGGAGCGCTTGTCTCTGCAAAAAGAGAGTGATCCCGCCTCTGTTGATCGCCTAGAGCGATTAGAAAAAGAACTCGCCGATCTCAAAGAAGAGCAAGGCGAACTCAGCGCCCAGTGGGAATCTGAGAAAGGCACCATCGGCAATATTCAAACCATCAAAGAAGAAATTGATCGGGTGAATGTTGAAATTGAGCAGGCCGAGCGCAACTACGACTACAACAAAGGCGCAGAGCTGAAGTTTGGCAAGCTCACACAGCTTCAAAAAGATCTCGCCGATGCAGAGCAAGCCCTCAGCGATAGCCAAACCGCTGGAAAAACGCTACTGCGTGAAGAAGTGACTGAAGAAGACATTGCTGAAATCATCTCTAAGTGGACAGGCATTCCGCTTAGCAAGCTCGTCGCGTCCGAAATGGATAAGCTGCTGAACCTAGAGAACGAACTGCACCAGCGCGTGATTGGTCAAGACGAAGCCGTCACAGCCGTCGCCGATGCCATCCAAAGGTCACGTGCCGGACTCGCTGATCCCGATCGACCCATGGCCAGCTTCATCTTCCTTGGCCCCACCGGCGTAGGTAAAACCGAACTCGGCAAAGCTCTCGCTAGCTACTTGTTTGACACTGAAGAAGCGATTGTTCGCATCGACATGTCCGAATATATGGAGAAGCATTCTGTCTCTCGCTTAGTCGGTGCGCCTCCCGGATACGTCGGCTATGACGAAGGCGGCCAGCTTACCGAAGCGGTGCGCCGTCGGCCCTTCTCAGTCATCCTTTTTGATGAAATTGAAAAGGCCCACCCAGATGTCTTCAACATTCTGCTGCAGGTTCTCGATGATGGCCGCATCACGGATTCACAAGGTCGCACAGTCGATTTCACCAACACCATCATCATCATGACCAGCAACATCGGCTCCCAGTTCATTCTGGATATTGCCGGTGATGATACTCAATATGATGAAATGCGATCGCGTGTCACAGAGGCTCTACGCAGCAACTTCCGCCCCGAATTTCTCAACCGCATCGACGAAATCATCATCTTCCATGCGCTGATGAAATCCCAGCTTCGCGACATCGTCAAAATCCAAATCAAGCGCCTAGAGCGCCGTTTAGAAGATCGCAAAATGGCCCTCAAACTCTCCGACGCGGCCCTCGATTTCCTTGCCGAAGTTGGCTACGACCCCACCTATGGAGCACGCCCCCTTAAGCGGGCCATCCAGCGCGAGATTGAAACGCAAATTGCCAAAGCTATCTTGCGTAGCGAATTTGTTCCTGGCGACACCATCTTTGTCGATGTGGAAAATGAGCGGATCTCGTTTAAGCGGTTGCCTGCTGAGCTAGTCACAGTGTAGGGAATCTGCTGACGTAGGATAAAGGTATCGAAACCTGTCGGCGGCGTCAGACCACCTGACTCTACGAGAACGCGCTGCGAACGACTCCGTTCAGGAATCGATACCTGATTACCACCGCTGGCTGAGCGGAGTCGAAGCCATGTTCCAAACCACTCGCCGTCGCCTTGCACTCTGGTACACCACCGTTACCGCCGTCTTGCTCCTCATTTTTGCCAGCGGCGTTTACGTTTATGTGCGCAGCACCCTTGTAGACCGAGTAGATGACACGCTTAATCATGTGGTGGAAATTGTAGAGCGATCGCTCATCATCGAACCGAGTCCCGATGCGGCAGCCACAGGCAGAATGCTCACGCCCACTGGCATCCAAAGGCCCAAACTGCGCGTTAACATCGAAGACAGCTTCCGCAACAGCAAAGACGCCAGCGAAGATGACCACATCGATCTCGAATGGTTCACACCGGCCGGAGAACTCGCCTGGAGCACCTTCCTCCATCCCCCAGCCATCTCCCTCCACGTCAACCCAGATGGCGAAACCGTCACCCCGCCGGATGGTGTGGTGCTACGTCAAATCACCCGCCGCGTCAAATCTGGATCCCAGCTCCTCGGCTACATCCGAGTCAGTCATCCTTGGTTCGAAGTCTCCAAACCCAGCCGTCAGCTGATCATCGACCTCGCTCTGTGGAGCACCGCCATGCTCAGCGTGGTCTCCTTCGTTGGCTGGCTGCTCTCCGGCCTCGCCATGAACCCCGTCCGAGACTCCTACCAGCAGCTCAAACAGTTCACCGCCGACGCCTCCCACGAACTTCGCAACCCCATTGCAGTCATTCAAACCAATGTCCAGGTCGCCCTTGCCGATCCAGATGAACAGTTCCAGCGTAGCCAGCTAGAAGTGGTCGAACGGCTGACTCGCCGGTTAGGTAGGCTCGTAGATGATTTGCTATTCCTTGCCCGTCAAGAAAGCGGACTGGTGCCGATGCAGCGAGAGCATACCGATCTTTCTATTCTTTTAGCCGAAGTCATTGAAGAGCAGCAGGCCCCAGCCAAAGAAAAAGGACTGGTGCTCACCAGCCACCTGCCGAACCCTCCACTCACCCTCCAAGGCGATGCCAATCAGCTCACGCGCCTGTTCACCAATCTCATCTCTAATGCCATTCGCTACACCCAGGTAGGCGCAGTTACCGTCACCGCCCACTCCAATAGCAATCAAATTATCGTCACCATTCAAGACACCGGCATCGGCATTCCCCCAGCAGATCTAAACCGAATATTTGACCGTTTTTATCGAGTCGATGCAGCACGGAGCCGGAGCGCGGGCGGGTCAGGATTAGGATTAGCGATCGCTAAAATCATCACCGAAAACCATCAGGGCCAGCTCACACTCACCAGCCAAATAGCCGACCCAAACGATCCCAGTGAGCAAAACAACGGCACCACAGCCACCATCACGATCCCGACCAAAGCCTCCGCGCTTAAACCAACCGCCCTAAAAGCAGACGCGCCCAGCCATACACTCACGACTTAGACGCGTCTTACTTAAACTTCCAACCTCAAAACTTAAACCAGCAACCAAAACCAACAAGCTTTTAGGCATTAGGCGGCACATTTAGGCGCTATTAGAGGAGGCTTATGGCGTGGCCAAACTAACCTTTGGCCCAAACGTTTTCTCCTCAGGCATGCCCATCTCGCCCATCAGCTCTGCTTCGGACTGGTTATACGAATACATCACACCACCCGCATTGCCCACGCGCACCGTAATCGTTTCATCTGCCCCCCAAGACCGCTGCTCGCCTTGCTCCAAAATCGCCTCAAATTCAGTCTGTCCATCCGCCACCACGCGCACCCAAGACTGCCCCGTCAACACCAAATCCACTTCAACAGGCTTCTCCTGCTTCTTAGGCTCTGGCTCTGCCGCAACAGGCGCAGCCGGGTTCGTTGCAACTGCGCGCTTAGGCATAAGCTGCTCAATCGCCGCAGGATCCAAGATGGGCTGTGCGGTCATATCAGGCGCACTACGCTGCAAAAACCCAGACAGCGCACTCACCGCACCCATAATCAATAGAACGTATGCGCCGTATAAATGCAGCGGACGCAGCTGAGCAGCAGGGGAGTCCTTCCAAGAGGATCGAGGCGAATTTACCACTGGACGCGTGAAAAATTGACTGGCAATGGTCTCACCATCCAATCCCAGCGCATTGCCATACCGGCGCAGCAAGGCGCGAATATAAATCGGCTCAGGTAAATCGGAGATCTTACCTTCCTCTAAAGCTGACAGCAGCATCTGACGAATCAAGGTTCGCTTTTCAATCGCTTCCAGCGACAGCCCTCGTTGCAAGCGCGCTTGCTTAAGCATATTGCCAAGTGAATAAAGCTGCTCTTGCTGCAACTGTTGGGCGGTCGGTTCTTTGATGCGCGCTTTCTGCTTCATGAGTTCGACAGGGTGGGAGTAAGGCAAGGAAATAAAAATATGAAGAGCGCCTATTAGGCATGGTCTATCTAACGGTAATAAAGCGTTAGCAGACATTAAAAAAAATTAATGAGAACAAAACATTTGCTTACGATAAGAGCCTATTCACTCAGCCTATAACGGCCAGATGAGAGACCTATTAACTCAACAAACACTTTTCTTGAGCTGCGCAACCTCATGGTCTTCAAGTAAACGATAGCGACCGCGGGGTAACTTTCCCAGTGCCACTGAGCCAATTTCCGCTCTGTGCAAGGCTGTCACAGGGTGGCCTAGCCCCTCAGCCACACGGCGAATTTGACGGTTACGCCCTTCTGTTAGCGTCACCTGCAAAAGGCTCTGCTGACGTTTGCCGTCACCTCGCACAGCCCGGATGCGCCCAGAAACAGACGAAATAGGGGCGGAGGCTGTAGCCGCAGACGGTTTCACAACACTGGTTTTGGCCGCAGAGCGAACTAGCACAACGCTGGCCGGGAGGGTTTTGCGCCCCTCCAACAAAACGCCATTGCGCCACTGTTGCAACACGCTTTTCGAAGGCACGCCCTCTACCCAAACTCGATAGACCTTTGGCATCTGATGGCTAGGATGGGTCAGTCGGTGAGTGAGTTCGCCATCGTTAGTCAGCAGCAGTGCGCCTGTCGAATCCGCATCTAACCGGCCCACAGGATGAATACCTAAGCCATGTTGCAGCCCAGAATCCAACAAATCGAGAACGGTCTTGCGGCCCTGGGGATCGCGGCATGTAGAAACGACGCCACGGGGCTTATGCAACAAAAGATAGGTATGGTCGGGGGCTTGACCTATAGCCACACCATCTACGCAGACAACATCGCGCACTATATCGGCTCGCTGACCCAGCTCGGCCAGCTCGCCATTGACCGTCACTCTACCGTCCAAAATCAGCTTTTCAGCCTGACGCCGAGAAGCAATGCCTCGCTGTGAAAGCAGCTTTTGTAGCCTGTCGGCCATAGGAAGAACGAAGCAAACAACGAAACAGTACGAAACGAAACGGTGTAGACCTAAACAGTACAGACCCAATCAGACAAAGCGACAGGTCAAAACAACGGATTGAAACCACAGCCTAAAAACAGCTTCAGTGGCTTTTCCTAAGTACGAGTACTGACACCATCCACTTATGTGAAACCCAACTCACAACACTGAGTACGTAGACACCTACGTAAAACACCGCAATCGATTGAGCGTTCTATCAATACATACTCATTCAAACAGTTCTTTCCGAATATCCACAAGGGGGTAATCCCACTGAATGGGGAAGATTTCATACATTTATTATCTTAAGAGGGGCGGTGAATACCGAAGTCAACGTGACAACCCTCACTGTAAAAGGTCTCAACTTACATACCACTACGGGGATCAACGTAGCAGGCCGACGGCAGTGCCTCACAGTTCCTTTAAATAAAGGGGCTGTGAATAGGTAAATGTAGAGAAATATATGCCGCCAGTGACAATCTGAAGCGTGGGATCGCTGACAGCAATAGATAAGCAATACCATTACGTAATGCAAAAAAGCACCTGCATAGGCGAGTACTTTCACTGAATTTATACGGCATCTTTACTCTATTTCCACAAAGCGCTTGCTTGGCAGCCAAACCCGCAGCCAAGCGCCCCCGGTTTCCGGGCTGTTGCGAGCTTCCACGCGCCCCTGGTGGGACTCTGCAATCTGCCGGACAATCGCTAAGCCTAAGCCAGTCCCACTGCTCGAAAGCTCTACCAGTTCCAAATTGTTTTCACTTTTTGCAGCGGTTACAACATCAGCCGTATCAGCCTGATGCGATCGCGCTGGATCTGATCGATAAAACCGATCAAAGACATGGGGCAGGTCTTTAGGATCTAGTCCACTCCCCGCATCAATCACTTCTATCAAAATAGACGCTTGGGCCGAATCTTGGTTGAATGCTGCCAGTTGGCTAGCATCTGTAGCGATCGCTTGCCCCAACCCTTCTTGCGCCATCCCTAGCCTGATCTGAATCGTCTGAGCAGACGGGCTATATTTCACCGCATTGCTCAATAAATTAAACAGCAACCGATGCATCAAACTGACATCTACGTTAGCAATTAGCTTGTTGGGGCCTTGATAGCTCAACGTCAAATCACTCAGCTTCGCCAACGGCTCTATGCTTTGCCACACCGCCTGAATGAGCATGACTAAGTCCACATTAGCGCCATTGACAGAGCGTGATCGCCGCTGCTCTAACCGGCTCATATTCAGCACATCATCCACCAACTTACTGAGCCGAATCACCTCTTTTAGGAGCCTATCTACCCAGGTTGTCAAAGCAGGATCTACTCGTGACTGTAATGTTTCAGCCACCAAGCGAATGGACGTCAACGGCGTTTTTAGCTCATGGGCCACGTCCGAAATCCAGCGATCGCGCTGCTGAGCCAAACTCACCGCCTCCTGTCGGTTCTCCAAAAAGACCCCTACCTGCCCTTGACTCATCGGCAGGCCATAGCCCTGTAATGGATAAGCTGGTCGCTCCGAATAGTTAAACGGATCAGTAGAAATAGAATTGAACGTCCACTTTGCCTCACAAACCGACTGGGTAAGTCGAGTGCGTTCTACCAGCTGATCCAACTCATAGGAGCGAACGATCGCCAGCAGCAGCTTGGGTGACTCGGAATCCAGCTGAGCAATATCACTCTGCTCAATATCCAAATAATCTTGAGCCTTTTGATTACACCATAGGAGACGATTCTCTTCATCCACTTGCAAATAGCCCAAAGGCGCTGCTTCCAACACCTGACGAAAATCTCGCAGCCGCTCACTCAGCGCCTGTGCCTGCGCCTTTTGGTCATAAATTGCACTGGCGAGCTGTGCATCTACGCCCAGCGTCGGCAGGGGCTGGCGATCTTCCAACCGGCTTAAAAGCCGCTTCAGCTTTGCATCATCTTGTCTCCGGTACAGCACCAGCAGCCCAAATCCAACCGATAACCCTATGATGAATCCCAGCACGTAAATCTGTACTCCCAGCCCATACGGGACCTATCGGACACATCATATAGCATCTGCCCATGGGGGAGAGTCACACTATTCACAAGCCCCTGCGTCACCGGCATCAATTATGTCGCCATAAAATACGCAGCCATAAAAAAGGCGCACTCTAAAAATTACAGAGTGCGCCCTATTGGGTGATGGATCTTAACTGAGTATTTCAATCGTTAAGACTTGGTAGCAAAAATGGTCTAGCGAACAATTGCGCCACGGTACTTGAGTACATCGCTCGTTTTACGAGCTGCCGCGCTAGCTGCACGACGAACATGGTAAGTAGCACCACGGTAGTGACCAACTTCTTGAGTTTCAGTCACTTGAACATTAGGAGAAGCAGTGTTGTACTTAACGCCACGGTAAGAGAGTTGCATGGTAATCGCCTCGAATAGTGTTTGGTTTGATAAGAGGCGCGTTCCTTCAGAGTCGATTGGGCCTATTTTAATTAGGTCTTTTGGCTCTTACTTCCGTCTTTCGGTTGCTATCTACTCACCAAAGAATACTTGAGTGAATAACGCGTGAAAGATGAACGTGTTTTGTCTTTCTGTATACGATGATACTGTTTTCAGATTAATTCGACAATGGGTATATAAACTCATTTTTTATTTTTTAATATTTTTCACCGAATTGTCTTGACGGTTAAGGCAATGGCTGGGTTTCACTCCCGATGGCCGCTTCTAGGGTAGTCACTGGCGCTTCATAAAAGTAGCGGCGACGAAATTGTTCTTCTTGCACAGCCGCAAGGAATCGGCTGAGTGTTTGCTCGCGGCCTACAGGTGCGGAGGCATCAGAGAATGCCGTCTTCTCTGCGCCGCCTTGAGTTTCTGAGGTAGGAGCAGACAGCCCCTCTGCATACTGGAAGCGGATGTCTACAGCAGATTGATTCACGGTGAATCCGGCTTGATTGAGGGCGGCAAGGCCCAAAGCTAGAGTGCGATCACAAATCTCTAACTTTTCACACAGGCGCTCCACCGTCACAGGCACCTGCTCCCGGCTCAAATACTTCGCCAAGCCCAACAGCCGCTCCCACCTCACGATAGGATTCGCTTTCTCTGGCGACGCATAGGCTAACACAACTGGCTGGTGCGTCTGCTCAGACTGGTGCTGCCACAGAGAAAGCTCTTTCCACTGCGATGGACATTCATCCAAGATCAAATCCGTCGTTTCTAGTGCTGGCTCTACCGCTAGGCGCATCTGCTGCGCTGCCGCTTCCTTAATGCGGCGATCCAACAGCCACGTGGCCGTAGCATCTGTCGTAGCACCTGCAGTTGAAAGCAGGCGATCGCGCTCATCATATGACCGCTCTTGGCTCGGACGAATATCCACTAAGCGAATCTCATACCGCCGACTCTTCGGATGGGAATTGTAATCTAGCTCTGCAATCACATCCCATTGCCCCGGTGGTAAATCCTCCTTATAGTGGCCCCACCAAAGCCCTGGGAACCTCAGCTTTGGATTGCCCTCAAGGCTCTCATCGCACAGAAAAAAGCTCGCCTTGATGTAGCCAACCTTACTGCCCGTGCGATCTTTCAGCTTCTGGTGCCACACATTTTCAAACCAGCAATTTTGAATCAGCAGCTTCGGCACTGGATTGCCCATCCCGCAAGGCTCTAATAGCTTCAATTCCTGAAATAAGTCGCGCCCCGAATTCAAAGCCAAATCAGCCACCGTCACCGTCAAATCGGCAGTGACGGTGGGCAAGCTCTGCCGTCCGCCCATCTGCTGCCGGTACCGCTGATTAATGGCAGCGGTAAACAGCGCCAAATTCCCCAACGGCAAGCTCAGTCCTGCCGCGAATGGATGGCCCCCAAATCCACGTAACAAATGCTGCTGAGCATTCACCAGCTCATAGAGATCAATCCCATTCACAGAGCGCGCTGACCCTCTTACTAACACCTCATTGGCATCCGCCCCGGACACAGCACCAGGTGCATCCATCGTTAGCAAAATCGTTGGCCGACCATACTGCTGAGCCACCTGCCCTGCCACTAGCCCCAGTACCCCCACGGGCCACTGCGCATCGCACAGCACAATCACACCCATCGTCGATAAATCACGCGCCTCAAGCTGCCGCATCACTTGTTTCAGCACATCATTTTGCAGTGCCTTGCGCCGCGCATTTGCTAGCTCAGCTTTCTCAGCGAGCTCACGGCATCGAATGGGATCTTTGCTGGTGAGGAGTTCTACACAAAAGCTGGCTTCACCATAAATGCGGCTCACAGCGTTGATGCGAGGGCCAATGCCAAAAGAAATGTCCGTGGGGCGATCGCCTGCTCTCCGACATAGCTGTAGCAGCATCGCCACCCCTGGGCGCACCGGATCATCTGTTCTCAAATGCGTCTGCAGCTGCTCAATTCCAATTTGAGCCAGATACCGGCAGTCTCCCCGCAGCGCCACCAAATCCGCAATCAATCCAATGGCCACCAAATCCACCAGTTCTCGCAAAGGTCGGGTCGGCACCTCTGGCAGCCGCTCATACATTGCCTCCACGAGCTTGAACGCCACCGCCACCCCAGATAAATCCGCCATCGCATGGTCACGCGGCAGTGCGCGCGGGTTCACAATGGCCACCACCGCAGGGCGATCGCTCGGCAGCGTATGGTGATCGGTCACAATCACCTCCATCCCCAGCGCATTAGCCCGATCAATTTCCGTTGGGTTCGTACTCCCCGTATCGCAAGTCACTATCAGCTTCACCCCTTCTGCGGCGAGCTGTTCAATCCCCATCAAAGAAAGGCCATGAGACTCTTTAAGTCGGTTCGGAATAAAGTAGCGGAGATGATCGGGTGCGGTAAAAAATTGCCCTAGCCCATCCCAAAGGACAGCTGTAGAAGTCACCCCATCCGCATCAAAATCACCCCAGATCGCGACCTTCTCCTCGGCCTCACGAGCGGCGACTAACCGCACCACAGCTCGCGCCATCTCTTCGCCAAAGTCAAACGGGCTGGCTGGCTCATACGCCGACGCCTGCAAAAAACCGCGCAAAGCGTCAGCCGTTCGCACCCCGCGCTGCCACAAAAGCTGTGCCCCACGCCTCGGCTGCAGCAAACCAGTAACCGTCTCAACCGTATTCACCCAGTCTGCAGAAGGCGGCTCAACAGCCGCTATCTTCCAATCCATTGGTAGTGCGTCAGGTGTAGCCATAGCGGCTCCATAACCAGTAAGTAGAAATCACAAAGCGAATAGAGAACAAGAGTACGCCTCAATTGCCCTTACGCTAGCACCTCGCCCTCCATTTAGTTGAGCTACGCAATGGAGGCCAGCCTTTAGTCGCCCAACTAAGTAGTTATTGCCTGGTAGCTATTGCCTGGTAGCTATTGCCTGCAATCTCTCCATATATATAGACGTGCTCTATCTGAAGCGACAGCCTATATATATGACCTAGAGCGACAACAAGCTGCGAGCCGGACATCTCAACACGCTCATCATGAGCCACCCCCGCCACAATCAAGTAGCGCTTCACCACCCAGCATTTCAAGCATCTAAACATTACGACTGGAATCTTTACGCACCCACCAACGCTGAGAGCGCTCAGATACAATGTGCAAAATTAAAGGGAAGGAGTGGCGATGAAGCTAGGAGATTGGATCAGTTTGCTGTGTTTTGTAACCGCAGCTTACATCCTGTGGGAAATCAGACCGCTACTGCTTCTTACCTTTGCAGCGGTGGTAGTGGCGATCGCACTCAACAGCCTCACAGACCAACTCCGCAAGTTCAAAATCCCTCGCAAGTTTGCAATCCCGACAGCCCTGCTGCTCACCACCCTCATCGCTGCCCTGTTCATCCTCGGCATCGTTCCCCCTTTTATCGAGCAATTTCGACTTCTTGTAGAACTCATTGTTCGCTTTTCTCAAACCCTCCCCGATCGGATCGCACAGCTACAAACCAACCTTCCTGACCGCATCCGCCTCCCTGATCTGAGTGAGTTTCTGGTCTGGATTACCGCTCCCGACTCTGCCGTTATAGATGTTTTCGGCAATTTCTTTTCCTTCTTCAACTCGTCACTGCAAACCGCACTTCAAGCATTATTTGTCCTTATTCTGGCCATCATGATGCTGGTGAATCCATCTGCGTATTTAACAGGCATCATTCTTCTTTTCCCTTCGTTTTATCGGCGCAGAGCCAGAGAAATTTTTGGCAAATGCGAAAGCGCCCTGGGGAATTGGCTAGGTGGGATCATCATCAGCTCCCTGTTTGTCTTTACCTTCAGCTTCGTCGGTTTAATCGTTCTCGGCGTAGATTTGGCCTTCGCCCACGCCCTACTCGCAGGCATTCTCAACTTCATCCCTAACATTGGTCCCACCTTAAGCATGGGGTTCCCGGTCATTGTGGCCTTGCTTTCAGATGAACCGTGGAAAGCGATCGCGGTCGTCGGTCTGTATGTGGTTATTCAGCAAGTCGAGTCCTACTGGGTCACCCCGACCATCATGGCCCACCAAGTTTCCTTACTTCCGGCCTTTACGCTCGTCGCCCAAATCTTCTTTGCCACCACATTTGGATTCCTGGGCCTGCTGCTGGCCCTCCCCCTCACCGTCGTAACCAAAACCTGGATAGACGAACTGCTGATTCAAGACATCCTCAACCATTGGCAAATCCCTCAAAACACACCGTTTGCCCAGCGTCTTGCCCAAACCGCAACCCCCAACGGCATGGCCTTAGAAGCCGACCAAATCGACATTCACAGCGTTAATATCCATCCCCCAGCAATAGCGCCTCAAAACACACCGCCCGCGCCAGATCCCACGACACCGCCCGCAACACCGCCCGCTGCCCGCAAATAAGGCACCGTCATTCACAAAGCGCCAAGAAGGTTCTGGGCATAACTAAGCAGACCCTCACTGAACAGTTCAGATGACGTCTTCTCACAACGGTGCCAGCGCGGCTTTTACCAAAAGCCTCAGACATTTTCAAACCCTGCTGATGTCCTTCCATCCGGTCATCATTATCGAGACGGTAGAAGAAGAGCGTGTTCAAGATCTCTTGGAAAAGGCAACCAGTGAGCTGCAAATGATGACCTTTGACTGGAGCGTCGCCCACGGACTAGGGCGAATTCAGGGGAAGGGCAGTCATTGGAACAATGAATACGCACCGCCGGGCGGCAGTCGTCAGGCCATTGAAAAAACAGCAGATCCGTTAGATGTCCTGCGCCATATCCAGGGCGTATCTACACGCGGCATCTATTGGCTAAAAGACTTTGCGACCCATTTAGAAGACGATGTGATCGCAAGACAGTTTCGAGAGGTAGCCCATCAGTTCAGCTATAACCAATCGGCCTTAGTCCTCACAGGCGAGCAGGTTTCACTGCCCAAAGAAACCGCCCACGAAGCCGTCTATTTTGACTTGCCGCTACCGGGGCCGATGGAATTAAAAAAAGCAATTGATAGTGCGATCGCATCTTGTCGGGGCAAGGTAAAAGTCAATCTCACCCCCCAAGACAGCCAACAGCTCATTCAGGCCGTCCAAGGCATGACCCTCAAACAAACCAAAAAAGTCATCGCCTATGCGGCCATCTCAGATGGGAAACTCAACCGTGACGATATCGACCGCATCCTAGCGCGCAAAATCCAAGTCATTCATGAAACCGGCCTCCTAGACTATTGCCCGCCCGAACAAAACACGGCCCAGCTCGGCGGCTTTGCCAACCTCCGCCAATGGCTAAACCGCGCCCGCGCTGGATTCAGCACCCAGGCCAAAGCCTTTAATCTCACCCCGCCCAAAGGGATTCTCATTGTCGGCATCCAAGGCTGCGGCAAATCCCTCGCAGCGAAAACCATTGCCCGCCAGTGGCAAATGCCGTTACTCAAGCTAGACACCGGCAAACTCTACGATAAATATGTGGGCGGCTCTGAAAAAAACTTCCGCCAGGCCGTTGCCCTCGCCGAAAAGCTATCTCCAGCCATTCTGTGGGTGGATGAAATCGAGAAAAGCATGGGTCAAAGCGGCAGCGATACTGACGGTGGACTTAGCCGCAGACTCTTTGGATCTTTCCTCACTTGGCTCCAGGAAAAATCAGAAGAAGTCTTTGTCGTCGCCACTGCCAACGATATCTCGGCTATCCCTCCCGAACTGTTACGGAAAGGCCGCTTCGACGAAATTTTCTTTGTCGATTTACCCGATGCCCGAGAGCGGGCCACTATCTTGCAAATTCATATGAACCGGCATAAGCAAGATCCACAGCGGTTTGATTTACCTCGTCTAGTGGCCGCCAGCGATGGCTTCAGTGGCGCAGAAATTGAGCAGGCCATCGTGACCGCGCTCTACCATGCACTGCATGAGCGCTGCCCCGTCAATACCGATTTAATTGAACACACCATTAAAACAACCGTGCCTTTGTCCGTCTCGCGCCGGGAAGATTTACAGCGATTAAGAGCGATCGCGCAATCCCGTTTTGTCAGCGTCAAATAGCCCTCCCCCTCATCCTCTTTTATCAAGTCACCCTAAACTTAAAATCCGCCTAAACTGAGGAGATGAATAGCCTCCTCAAACAGCCCCCCGCCACCGCACTGGTTCTCCTTGCCATTCTCTCCGTTCAGTTTGGAGCCGCCCTTGCCAAATCGCTCTTCGCTGACCTTGGCCCCTGGGGCGTCGTCACCCTCCGCGTCACCTTCTCAGCCATTCTCCTCGCAGGCTTCTTGCGCCTGAAATGGAGCCAGGGAATCCGCCAGAACGCCCCGCTCATCGTGGCTTTTGGGGCAACTTTTGCCCTGATGAATTCCTGCTTTTATCTCGCCATTGACCGCATTCCCCTCGGGATTGCAGTCGCTTTAGAATTCACTGGCCCCCTCGGTCTCTCCATCCTCAATTCCCAACGTTGGCTAGACGGTCTTTGGGCCATCCTCGCCGCCATCGGCATCATCCTGCTCACCCCCCTCACTGGCGCAACCATCGATCCGGTAGGCATTTTGTTCGCCCTAATTGCCGCCGTCGGCTGGGCACTTTACATCCTTTGCTCCGCCAAGCTAGGCAACAAGCTCCCTGGCATAGAAGGACTCGCTTGGGGTCTCATTGTCAGCACCTTTCTGCTATTGCCCATCGGCATTGTCACCACAGGCACGGCACTGCTTAACCCTCCGCTTCTGCTGATGGGCTTAGGGGTCGCCCTCCTCTCCACCACGCTGCCCTATTCCCTAGAAATGATTGCCCTACGGAGCATGCCTATCAAAGTATTTGGCGTGATGATGAGCGTAGAACCGATGGTGGGAGCACTCGCGGGTCTGATGATTTTAGGTGAGCGGCTTTCCGTGCGATCGCTCCTCGCCTGCATCCTCGTCTCCATCGCCGCCGCCGGGGCCGCACGTTGCAGAGCAACCTAATTCAGCGGCAAAGCGATCTAATGCAACAGACATTAGAATTCCACATCACACCAAAATATCGCGACGATACTACGCCAATATCGCTCCAATATCACTCTAATATCGTCCCAATACCGCTATCGCCCCAATACCGCTATCGTCCCAATCCCCCCGCAGCCTCAAATCTATCAACAGAAACTTATGCAACCGAACGGGTAACCTAATACCGACAAATCCTGTTTATAGTCACGTCTCGTTCGCCATGTCTCTAGCTGCCCTACCTGTCCCCATGTCATCCGAGGCATTTAGCGATCTCTTTCCTCTTTTCAAGAACGCCAGCGCGGAAACTCTCGCCACTCTCCACAAAAATGCGAGTTTCAATAAGTGCCCGTCTGGCCGCACCGTCCTCATGGAAGACTCTTGGGGCAACGCCGTATACTTCATCGTCTCTGGCTGGGCAAAAGTTCGCGTGCAGTCGGGAGATGGCTATGTCACCCTCGTCGTCCTCGGGAAAGGTGAATACTTCGGTGAAATGGCCGTCCTCAACGAATCACCCCGTTCCACCGACGTTGCAGCCCTCTCCCAAGTCGATCTCATCAGCATTCCAGCGCAGCTATTCGTTCAAACCCTCTTTAAAGATCCACAGCTTCACCACCGCCTGCTGCAAAGCATGGTGCAACGCCTCAAGCACACCCAGAAAAGGTTTCAATTACGGAACAAACCGCCTGGCGTCAAGATGGTGTACACCCTGGTAGATGTTGCCGACGCCTATGGGGAAAAGAAAGACGACACGGCGGAAATTTTTAATATTCCGGTCAGTGACTTAGCAGCGATCGCTGACATCAAACCCGCTGAAGTTCCTAAAATCCTAGACAAACTCATCGCCCGCAACTGGATCAACATAGACAGCCAAAGAAACGTCATCCAACTGCTAGACCTCAAAAGCCTCCGCCACCTTTCCAAATTGGGCTAATCACTGGGCTAATAAAAGGCCAATAATACCACTGGCATCTTTAAACTTTTGTGCGGCCTATCATCCTTATTCAGCGCCTTTCCCTACAGTAGAGCCAACCCCCACATCTGGCTCTAACTATGCAACCGCCCCCAATTTCGCCTCGCCAAATGAACCTGTTGCGCGTTGTCCTTGCTATGGCTTGGGCTGACGACAGCCTGGAGCAAAAAGAAGTAGACACCATGATCAGTCGCTTCAGCCATCTCTTCGCCACGGATCCCCAGCAGCAAACCCAACTTCAAAGCCAGCTCACAGAGTATTTCGTGCAAGAGATTCCGCTCCCCGAAGCGGTCAGCAAACTAACCACCGCAGCCGAAAAAGAAGTTGCCCTCCGCCTTTCTTACGAAGTTATCAACGCCAGCGCCCGCACCCCAAACGAAGACAAGGTGAACCAGCAAGAAAGTGATGCATATAACCTTCTTGTAACGCTGCTTAAGCTGCCTGCGGACGTTGTCGCACGCGCCGAGAAAGAAGCCACCGCATCCCTGACAGAAGGCGGTGACAAAATCATTGATATGCTCGCATTTCAAATCAAAGAACAGCTGGCCCAATAACGCATCTGAGCCTGCACAAACCTGTGCCCTAAGATCTATTCAATTGGATCTGTACACTGAGATCTGCAAACTGAGATCTGCAGTGCACTGCAAGCTGCAAACTGAGACCTATGTCATCAAAAATCACGATGAATATTCGCAATTAACGGCTCATCTCTAACATGCGTTCAATCGGCGCAAGCGCAGCGGATTGAGTCTCGAGTGGGAGTGTAATTTCTGGCGATTTATTTTTCATCGCCAGATACAGCTTCTCCAGCGTATTTAGCCGCATGTAAGGGCACTCATTACATTGGCAGTTCGCCTCTGGCGGCGCGGGGATAAAGTGCTTTTGAGACACCTGCTTCTCCATCTGGTGAATAATGCCAGGCTCAGTCGCCACAATAAAGCGAATCTTTTCGCTTCGCTCTACATACTTCAGCAACGCCGTGGTCGAGCCAATGTAGCTAGCATGACGCAGCACAGCAGCCTCACATTCTGGGTGCGCAATAATTTCGGCATCTGGGTGCTCCATCTTGAGCTGCAACATCTTCTTCTCTGAGAAGGTCTCATGCACAATGCAGCTGCCCTGCCATAGCACCATTTCCCGCCCCGTTTGCTCCATTACATAGCGACCCAGGTTGCGATCTGGCGCAAAAATAATCTTTTGATCAGCCGGTAGCTGATTCACGATTTTGACCGCATTAGAACTCGTACAAATGATGTCACTCATGGCCTTAATCTCAGCCGTGCAGTTGATGTAAGAAATGACAATGTGGTCTGGATGCTGCGCTTTGAACTGAGCAAATTCAGCAGGCGGGCAACTATCGGCGAGCGAACACCCTGCGTCTAAATCCGGTAGCAGCACAAGCTTATCTGGGTTCAGAATTTTGGCGGTTTCAGCCATAAAGTGAACCCCAGCGAACACAATAACATCCGCTTCCGTTGTCTTTGCTTGCTGAGACAGCCCCAGCGAGTCCCCAATATAGTCTGCAATATCTTGCACATCTGGTTCTTGGTAATAGTGCGCCAAGACCACCGCATTGAGATCTTTTTTCAAGGTTTCAATTGCGGCAAAAAGGTCTTTAGGGATAGCATTGTTAGTCTGTTGCGCGGTTGCGCTAGCCGTTGCAAACACAGAACTTTCCTCTCTTAGGTCGGTTATTAAGTGGGCGTTTTTCGGTGGGCGTTATCACGTCCGTTTTGTTATCCGAGCGTTCTGGCGTCCCATTTCCGATACCTTTCGTGAAATGTTCTGGATTACCATTTACTGGATTTCAATTATAGTCATTTTTACCAAAAGTGCATAGTGTTATCTCGTAGGGTCGAGTGCAGATCACTGAAAACCCAAGCTCAATGCCGAGTCAGCATCCGCCTCAGCACCTGCCTCAGCATCTGCCAAGAGCTATCACAGACCAGTTACAAGTGCTTGAGCTGAGCGAGCCATTCATCTTGAGATCGCACAATAACAGCGGCCCAATCGTTCACAGTCTCTGTCGCAGAAAGCACGCTCTGTCGATCTGCTTCTGTCCCTAATACGACCACCGAGGCCGCTGCATTGTCTTGTTTATAAGCACTTATGATTTGCGCGATCGCCTCAGATACACTCGCGCCACCCCCCACTAGCTCAGAAAATCGAGTCGTCTCGGGATCACGTAGCACTATCTCAAAGCCCATTTCTTTAGCGGCCTTTACCAGCACATCTGTCTCCACGGCCTTAGGCGTCATAAAAGGCTCACTAAACTCCCGCGCTTTCGCCCGATGTGCCACCTCTTCTGAAATTTTTAAGAATCGCTCTAGCTGAGGCACCGTAAAATCGCCAAAACCTTTCAAGGGATGCGAAATTAAGTTGGCAAGCACCCGCAATCCCGCGCGTGACTGAACGTACGGGCACCCAAATTCCGCCACAAAATAAGCGCCATCCTGCTCCCCCATCGGCACTGAAAAGGGATTGTGATCCACAGGGGTAAAAATTGCGCTACCGCTTTCGACCACAAAAGGATCAGACCAATTCAACGCAGTTCGAAGGGGTTCTATCTCAGCGCGATCGCGATCTGAAAATCCAATTACAGCGACGTTCTTACGCCTCAGCTCTGCCAAAACCGGCTTTAATTGACTTAAAAATGCGGCATCCGATCCCGTCACCCAATCGCCCATGACCCAATTCAAAGAAGTCACCACCATTTTTTCAGCCATAATTGCTCTTACCTCAGTAAACGCCTGCTTCATTGATAAAACAGTAGAACCTCACGCTACATAAACAAACAAGAGTTGTTTATCCTTGATCAATACCTAAACTATGGCCTCCGCCCGTGCAGCGACCCGACTTCCAATCCACCGTCAAAATCGCCGTCGTCGGAGACATTCACGATCTCTGGGAGCTGGAAGACAACGCCGCGCTCAAACACCTCAATGTCGATCTCGCCCTATTTGTAGGCGACTACGGTAACGAAGCCGTTGAAGTGGTTCGGCGCGTCGCGGCAGTAGAGGTGCCCAAAGCAGCCGTGATGGGCAATCACGACGCTTATTACTCTGCCAGTAACAAGGGCAAAAAGAAATGTCCTTATGATCGCGAAAAAGAAGACTGGGTGCAGCTGCAAATGGACTTACTTGGCGACGCTCACGTTGGCTTCGGCAAAAAAGAATTTCCGCAGTTCGGGCTCACGATTGTTGGGGCACGGCCCTTTAGCTGGGGCGGATCTAAGTGGCGCTACAAAAAGTTCTATCGCGATCGCTTCGATATCCGCAACTTCAATGACTCCTTAGATCTCATCCTGGCCGCCGCCGATGAGGCCGAACAAAACACCATTATTTTCGTAGGTCATGTCGGCCCCTACGGCCTGGGCGCCCAACCAGACGATCCGTGCGGAAAGGACTGGGGCAAGCACGGTAGCGGCGGCGACTATGGCGATCCTGACTTTGCCGACGCGATCGCGCTCACTCAACAATCCGGCAAACACATTCCCCTGGTCACCTTTGGCCACATGCACCACAAAATCAAAAACACCGACAAAATCCGCAAACGTGTTGCCGTTGGCCCAACCGGCACCCTCTACTTCAATGCCGCCCATGTCCCCCGCATCGAAGAAACCGCCCAAGGCAATCACCGCTGCTTTTCAGTGGTCACGCTTAATGAGGGCAAAGTAGACGCTATCGACCTCATTTGGTTAGATACCCACTTCCAAACCATCGCCCAAGAAGCGCTCTACTCCAACCTTAAAACCCCAGGCTCAAAACCCCAGGCTCAAAACCCTAGTGCCAAACTCTAGCGTCCCCCAGCCTCAACCTCTCAAATCAGCGCCAGCTATAGCCGGGGTAAAACATGCGTTAATCGCAGTAGACGTTATCGAACAAACAAGCTAATATAGCCAAGCCATAGGCCGCGAAGCGGTTCGTGGAGAGGTGGCAGAGTGGTCGAATGCGCTCGACTTGAAATCGAGTGTGCCGAAAGGTACCGTGGGTTCGAATCCCACCCTCTCCGTTGATTATCTCAATCAAAATGATTCTATTTCTTCAGTTCTACTGTTGATATAAAGTCACAGACTGCGGTTTTACTACCGCAGAATGTGAAACTGAGTACGCAATAAAGTAAAGCACAGGCCAAATTCCAGTGAAACTATCTGTCTATCACACCCCTGAGGAAGTTCCGACAGGTGAGCTGCCCGACTGTGCGATCGCCATAGACGTTCTTAGAGCAACCACCACCATGGCCGCAGCGTTCAACGCTGGTGCCGAAGCCATACAAGTATTTAGTGACCTAGAAAAACTGCTAGCAACGAGTGAAAGCTGGCCTGCGGCGACACGCATCCGGGCAGGCGAGCGAGGCGGTCAGAAAGTGGATGGATTTGACCTAGGAAACTCTCCCCGCGATCACTCCCCCGAAAAGACCCAGGGGAAACGGCTGTTCATGAGTACCACTAACGGCACTCGATGCCTACAGCGCATCCAAGACACCCCTACCGTCATCACCGCTGCGCTCACCACGCGCCAAGCCGTCGTCAACTACATTCTTAAGCATCAGCCTAATACCATCTGGCTTGTCGGATCTGGTTGGGAAGGTGATTATTCTCTCGAAGATACCGTCTGCGCTGGAGCGATTATTCAAGGCATTATGAATGACGCTGAGCTTACCTATACAGACATCATCGGTAATGACGCTGCCTTGGCGTCAGTCAGCCTTTACGTACAGTGGCAAGACCAACTCAAGGATTTGCTATACCAAGCCAGTCACGGCCAACGCTTGCTGCGCAAAAACAATACAGCAGATATCGACTATTGCGCTCAGCTAGACATCCTCGATATTGTGCCTATTCAGCAAAGCCCAGGCATTCTAGTCTGGAAATAGGCTCATCTGAGCAATACGACTTTCAATCTACCTTTACGGTCTGACCGCTTTCGGATGCCCTGCGTAGGGCATCCGAAACTTTGAGTGCATATACACTGTCTCGAACATTCACATATAGCGGCACCCCATCTGTGAGATAGCTCATCACAGCATCTGTATCTTTTACAAACAATCCTTTTCTCGGTTCAACAGCGATCGCCTGTTCGCCTTGCACCGTTATTAATCGGCCCTGGTTGCCCTGGAAAGTCATGGCACCGTCGCTACCCTGCACTTCCACCTCCCTTCGCCGTACCCACAGCCCTTCCCCTTTACCATAAGTCAGCGCTGCCACCACACCACTAACGAATTCCAGCCGAGCCGAACTCACAACGCCCTTAAACCAGTTTCCCTCAGCAGCATCAGAAACATACTGAGTACAGCAGCTCACCTGCCCTACAGCTCCAAACAAAGTCGTCATTCGCTGCACCCGAGATAGCGCGCCACAATACGGAAAACCAAACAGCGCCTGATTATAGGTCCACTTCCTCGGCGCGGGATGCTGCGGGTTCAGCGTTCGGTAGTTCACATACCGAACCAAACCCACAGCATGCAAATGCGCGCTCATAGCTCGATGCAGCCCACCCAATAATTCAATATGTTCCACATGCAATAGCACATTCTTCTGAGCTGCTAGCGCCATTAGCCGCTCTGCCTGCATCACATCCAAAGACAGCGGATATTCCACCACCACATGCTTCCCAGCTCGCAGCGCAGCTTCCACCATGTCTCCGTGCAGCGCACTTACTGTCGCCACCACCACCATCTCAATCTGCACATCTGCAACCAAAGCCTGCCAGCTTTTTGCAGCCCTCACATTGTGCGTTTGAGCAAATGCTTCCGTTCGGTCAAGATCACGACCTGCGACAGCAATAAGACGCGATCGCGCATCTCCGTTCAGCGCCTTTGCCCGTGCGCCAGCCGCATAGCCCGTGCCTATCACCCCCACCCGAATTACCATCACCGACACCCACCCTTTTAAAAAATGCGTAAACGCAAACAACAAGTAGCAAACAACAAATTTAAAGTGGCCATCGAAGCACCCTTCTTTAGTTAGAAATCATCCAACCGCGAAGCAATATTTCTAACACTATCCCCAGCATCCATATACGCATAAGGCAAACTTATAAAAAATAGAATCATCCATAGAATAACTATGCAAAGGTATTCTTATATGTTCTATTAGAAAAATGGTTGATTATGCCTAATCCCCTTTCCCACCAACCGATTGGGCATAAATGGCAAGCTGTTCACAAGCATCAACCATAAGCAAATCCAGGTCAGTTTTCAAATTTAGATTACGAATACCATTGGTGCTTTCCCCTTGAGAAGGTTCCGGCATTAATGGTTTTCTCGTAGTATCGGACTAGGCTGCTGCTAAGGCTATCTACGAAAGGTACTCCCGTACTTAGAAGCGGTTGGCAGATGGCCATTTCAAGATATAAAACCCGAGGAACGAACCCACATGGCTAGCTACAAAGTTACGCTCATTAACGAAGCAGAAAACCTAAACACGACTATTGAAGTACCTGAAGATGAGTACATCCTAGATGCAGCTGAAGAGCAAGGCATCGATTTGCCTTACTCCTGCCGTGCAGGTGCTTGTTCCACATGTGCAGGCAAAATCACTGCCGGCACTGTAGACCAGTCTGACCAGTCTTTCCTAGACGACGACCAAATCGAAGCAGGCTACGTCCTCACTTGTGTGGCTTATCCTACTTCCGACTGCACAGTCCAGACTCACCAGGAAGAAGCGCTTTACTAGGCCCCTTCCTCTAATCTAATACTTAAGCCCCAAGGTTTTTTATCTTGGGGCTTTTTGCGCTCTAGCTGTTTTCAGACTCTTCACTAACGCTTGAGTCGCTAACCCTTAGCGTAATTGGGCTAGGGTTAAAACTAATCTCTGTCGCCACCGCATTTCTAATTGACAAAATTGACGAATTCTCAACTCAATCCACTGAAACCTGTAAGGATGGAATAAAGTCTCAAATTCAATCAGGGTATATTGATATTAGCCTTGATAACATGAGCATTCAGCATCTTAAATCTGCTGTATCTAAGTTTGTTACATCTACGTATGAGGAATCTTTAAAATGAAAGCCATGATCTTGGCCGCAGGTAAAGGGACACGGGTACGCCCCATCACATACACCATCCCCAAACCCATGATTCCTATCATGCAGAAACCCGTCATGGAGTTTCTCCTTGAGCTACTTCGCCACCACGGTTTCACCCAAATTATGGCAAACGTCAGCCATTTAGCGAACGAAATCGAAGGTTACTTCAGAGACGGCCAGCGATTTGGAGTAGAGCTTGCCTACTCTTTTGAAGGTCGCATTACAGACGGTGAGTTGATGGGTGAAGCCATTGGCTCAGCTGGCGGGATGCGTAAAATTCAAGACTTCTCTCCTTTCTTCGATGACACCTTTATTGTGCTTTGTGGCGATGCACTCATCGATTTAGATCTTACGGAAGCTGTCCGCCAACACAAAGAAAAAGGCTCTATCGCCACGATTGTAATGAAGCAGGTACCGCTCAAACAGGTGCCTAGCTACGGCGTTGTTGTTACTGACGATACAGGCAAAATCAAATCCTTCCAGGAAAAGCCCACCGTCGAAGAAGCGCTCAGCACAGACATCAATACAGGCATCTACATTTTTGAGCCAGAGATTTTCAAATACATCCCATCGGGCCAGGAGTTTGACATTGGCGGAGATCTTTTCCCTAAGTTAGTGGCCGACAATGCCCCTTTCTATGGCATCCGCATGAACTTTGAATGGGTTGATATTGGCAAAGTCCCCGACTACTGGCAAGCCATTCAAGACGTCTTGACAGGGCAAGTTAAAGGCGTCAATATTCCAGGCAATGAAGTAATGCCCGGAGTATTTGCTGGACTTAATGTAAAAGCCAATTGGGACAAGATAGACATCGAAGGGCCTGTATATATTGGTGGAATGACCGAAATTGAAGACGGGGCAAAAATTGTAGGCCCCAGCATGATTGGGCCTAATTGTTTAATCTCTAGTGGGACCATCATAGATAAAAGTGTTGTCTTCGAATATTCTCGTATTGGCCCAGGTGTCCGTCTTGTTGAAAAACTCGTGTTTGGACGCTATTGCGTTGATAAAACAGGGGCTTCTATAGATGTTCAAGCCGCTGCGCTAGATTGGCTCATTACAGATACTCGACAGGCGATTGTTGCAGAACCACCCATTGAGCATCGAGCGATCGCAGAACTCCTCAACCAAACCATCACCAAATAGAACACACACGGACACATCTGCAACGGCACTAGCTCAGGAAAAACGCCTAACAAAACAATGGGCTGCTCGGATAACCGAGCAGCCCATCTAACTATCAGAACGATGTTACAAAACGCTCTTCAAACCTACTGCAAGACCAAACGCACGTTTGCATTCTGCAAACCAGGGCGCTTAACTTCAGCCAAGGTCTTATTCACGGCATACTTCTGATTAATAGAGTTGATAAGCTCAGTCTGATTGTGCTTCTTCGCAACACCCCAGAGATCAGCAATCAAATCAAAAGATCCGTCCGCATTGCGAGACCAGCCAATATCGTAGTCGCCTTCTAGCACAGCGACAATATCAGCACGAACGTTCTGGCCGTTGTAACCACGAATGTTAGCTTCTGTCTTCACAGAGACACCTAGGTCGCTGAGCGAAGACTTCAAGATTTCAGCATCCGTAATTTTAGTGCGCAGAGTACTAAAGTGAGACATGTGAGTTTCCTCCTGAAGAGAACTTGAGAGACAACGAAGTTAGAAATCGAAATCAGCCAGCTATCAAATGGGATAGAACCTGACAGTTTGTTGAAAATCGCTAGCCGTCACCAAAAACGAACTAGCACCTCTTCCTGTGGGAGCAGGAAAAAGACCGTATACACCGGGCTAGAATTCCATACGCTGATATTCTGCCACCGATGAAGCCGCCGGACGAGCCCTCTGCCGAGCCCAATCACGCAGAGCTGTCACTTGTTCACTCATCGTCTTCGAAAGCGGCATCGTAGCGCGAATCGCCGCAATAATATCGAGTTGAGTGAACTCCCGCCCTTGAGCAAAAGCTTCGTACATCGCAGAGATAAGACCTTGTTCAATCTCCGCGCCTGAAAAACCTTCACAAACCTTACTTAACTGGTCAAAGTCAAACCGTTCAATATCTGACCGACGCTTACCTAAATGAATTTTGAAGATCTCCTTCCGCTCCTCTTCATTAGGCAAATCCACAAAGAAGATTTCATCAAAACGTCCTTTTCGCAAAAACTCACTCGGCAACCGCTCCACTCGGTTTGCAGTCGCAATCACAAACACAGGAGATGTCTTTTCCTGCATCCACGTCAAGAAGCTACCGAAGATCCGACTAGAAGTGCCACCATCCGAATCCGCTGACCCTGCGCTCCCTGCAAAGGCCTTATCAATTTCATCAATAAACAATACTGCAGGTGAAATCGACTCCGCCGTCCTCAAAGCGCCTCTCAAGTTAGCCTCAGATCGCCCAACCATCGAACCATCATATACTCGGCCCATATCCAAACGCAGCAAAGGCAACCCCCAAAGCCTAGCAGTCGTCTTCGCAATCAAAGACTTACCGCAACCTGGAACCCCTAAAATCAACATTCCTTTAGGCTGAGGCAAACCATATTCACGAGCCCTCTCTGTAAACGCACCAGAACGCTGCTTTAACCAGTGCTTCAGCTCCTCCAAACCACCAACAGAGTCAATCGTCTCATCTTCTTCAATATAGTCTAAAATCCCGTTACGACGGATAAGCTGCTTCTTTTCAGAAAGAACAATATCAACTTCGCCTTCTGTCAGCTTCCCAGCCATTACCCGAGACTTACGAAACACTTTTTCCGCCTCGTCACGAGTCAACCCAAGAGCGGCCTTAAGCAGCTTCTCTCTACCTTCCGTAGTGATTCCAGTAGTATGGGCCTTTTCCAACTCAGCCGAAAGAACCTTATTCAACTCCGACATCGTTGGCAAAGTAAAGTCTATAACGACAACCTCCTTCTCCAACTCAATCGGAACCTCCTGCACAGGAGACATTAGAACAATCGTCTTGTGCGTACCACGAAAAGCTTCTATCGCATCTCGCAAACTACGCGTTACCTCAGGGCTATCTTTAAATGGATGTAAATCCTTAAACACAAAAATACTATCCTCTTTCTGCCGCACAGCCCAATTGATAGCAGCCTGCGGAGAGACAGTATTATTCTGCTGTCCAGTCGCCCCCTGCAAACCATACTCAATCATGCCATGGGTCATTGTCCAAGTATACATTCGCTGTCTGGGGTGGCTCTGAGACAGCGCCGCAATCATACGCTCTGCCCGCTCCTCCTCAAAAGTGACCAGATAGATCAGCGGATATTGAGCTTGGATAAGAACACTTAGCTCTTCTTTCATAGCGATCACCCCCAGTCAAAACGACTTAACACTCTTTACGAATCGACCCTTTTGCACTCAGATACCCGCCCGAGAACGTATTTCAATCAAATACAACAAACTTACTCAGGCTCAACAGAATAAAGCAAAAACAACAACTATTCCGTAACAAAACCCACAGAACAAAAGAAGCTAAAACTATGGGCAACCAATTAGCTCACCCTCATCAGGACTGAGCGAATCACAACCAAGTTCCGACACACGCCCCAGCTTAGCCAAGTCTTCAAACTGTTGCTCAGGCTGACTAGCAACCAAAGCCAACCCATCATCTCGCAACGCAACTGGCGTAGCACATTTAGGACAGGCATGGAGCCGATGAGTTTGTCCATAGACCTTACCAGAGCAATCCACAGCCTCCGGATTAGCCAAATAAAATTCAATCGCACGCTGAGCAATAGACGACATCGTTTCACCGTCAATCGCAGAACGAATCTTGAACTGCCGATGCAGGTCATCTGAAATATAAAGCGTAATCTTCTGCTTAGCTGGCATGTCGAGTCAGTACGTTTAACATGATGCGGGCTTCCCCCGAACTTGTACATCACATTAGCGATCACACCCATAGCTGTCAAGACGTCACAACGCTTTGACGTCATTTTATTTACAAAAGTAAATGTTATTAGCAGTTCATCCTGAGAAACCCAACACTGCACGCGCTACTTAATATCACAATATAGCGATAAGAGTTGTGCTCAGAATGAGTAGCGTCCCAATCTCTTTGGCTATTCTGTACTGTATTGTCCAACAGGACACAGTAAAACTTGTACAAGAGTCTGCTTAACCTCTCACTTTATACGCCTCTACACTATGACTACTTCAGTTGAGTCGACCACAGCTCTCTCGACAGAAACAACACTAGAAGCCGCACTTAAGCACTACTTCGGCTACGAACACTTTCGTTTTGAGCAACGTCGTATCATCGAGCAAGTTCTCAAAAACCAAGATGTGTTGGTCATCATGCCAACAGGAGGTGGCAAGTCACTGTGCTACCAGCTACCAGCAATCCTCAAAAGCGGTATCACGATAGTGATATCTCCACTCATTGCACTCATGCAAGACCAAGTAACATCGCTTCAAGACAACGGAATTGCAGCCACCGCTTTAAACAGCACTATCTCTTTTGAAGAAGGCCGTGCACGAGAGCAAGCACTCTTATCTGGCCAAATAAAACTCCTTTACCTCGCACCTGAGCGTCTCTTCAACGCTTCATTTCAAATTTTCTTAGAACAACTCATTCAAAACATCGGAATCAGTACCTTTGCGATAGATGAAGCCCATTGTGTCTCTGAATGGGGACACGACTTTCGCCCTGAATACCGCCAACTATTTCAACTCAAGCAACGTTATCCCCAAATACCTATCATCGCGCTAACCGCCACAGCCACTCAGCGCGTCCAAACCGATATCGTTCAGCAACTTCGCCTCAACGACCCTCAAATACACATTTCCAGCTTCAATCGACAAAACCTGTACTACGAAGTCAAACAAAAATCTAAACAGGCATACCACCAACTCCTTTCTACCATCAAAGAAAACCAAGGTGAAAACAGCGGCTCAGGCATTATTTACTGTCTTAGCCGTAAACACGTGAACGAAGTCACAGCAAAGCTCAAACAAGACGGTATTTCAGCACTTCCTTACCATGCTGGACTAAGCACCCAAGAACGAGAAGAAAATCAAAACAAATTCATCCGCGACGACATACAAATCATCGTTGCAACCATCGCCTTCGGAATGGGCATCAACAAACCAGATGTTCGCTTTGTCATACACTACGATCTCCCTCGAAACCTTGAAAGCTACTATCAAGAAGCAGGTCGTGCCGGCCGAGATGGAGAAGAAGCAAAATGTACTATTCTCTTCGGCTGGGGAGATGTTCACACAGTCAAGTACCTCATCGGTCAAAAGCACGATCCAAACGAACAGCGTATCGCTCAACAACAACTTAATCAAATCATCGATTACGCTGAAAGCTCTATTTGCCGACGCAAAATTCAGCTTGGTTACTTTGGGGAGACATTCGAAACGCCCTGTAACAACTGTGACAATTGCATAAGCCCTGCACCGCTCGAAGACTGGACGATCGAAGCCCAAAAATTCCTATCCTGTGTCTACCGTTGTGAACAACGCTTCGGAATGAATCACATCATTGATGTTCTACGTGGATCACGTAAGAAACGCATCCTAGAGCTCAAACACGATCAACTCTCCACTTACAATATCGGCTCAGAACGCACAGCAGACGAATGGCGACTGCTATGCCGTGCTCTTATCCACCAAGGCTTTATAGACGAAACTACAGACGGCTACTCTGTGCTCAAACTCAATAAAAAAAGTAACCAAGTTCTCAAAAAGATTGCCACCGTCGAGGTTTCGGTAGTGAACAAAATAGAACAACCAATTACCTCTAAACAAAAGACAGCTGAGACAGAACTCACTGAACTAGAAAACGAATTAATGAACGAACTTCGCACACTCCGAAAACAACTTGCTGACAAACAGTCAGTGCCTCCGTACGTTGTTTTTTCCAATGAAAGCCTCCGACAGATGGCACAGAAACAACCACAGACGGCACAAGAGTTCTCGCAAATTTCCGGTGTCGGCAACCGCAAGCTTGCTCAGTACGGAGATCCCTTTACTCAAGCTATTCAAACCTTTTGCAAAGAGAATAATTTAGACACACGAGCACAAAAAAACACAACTGTTCCAGTGTCTTCAACCAAGTCCGATGTCACCAGCACTCAACTAACCACGTATAGCTTCTACCAAAAAGGGTTATCTCCTTCTGACATCTCACTCAAACGCAACCTTCGATTAAGTACAGTCAACGAGCATATAGCCAAACTCATAGAAACTGGATACGACATTGACATTAACACGCTAGTAGCAACAGAACGCCAGAACGTAATCACAAGAGTGATTGAAGAAGTAGGCCCACATTCTCTTAGGAACATTCGTGAACGAACCGGAGAAACTTACGACTATCAGGAAATAAAGCTAGTTCGCGCAGTATGGGAAAGAAATAATGCAAAACACAAGTAAAGACGAAGAGCCTTGTGGGGTACACACAGCCAGTACTGATTAAGTAATGGTTATGCTGAAGACAGTACGCGTATAAATCACTAACACAAAAAGTCTCCCTTCAACTATTGTTTGAAAGAAGACTTTTCACTAATATTAGAACCTGGCATCGAGCTATTTTCACAAGGGCCAACGCCCTAACTATCTTCGCCGCTGCAGCGTTTCACAATCGAGTTCGGGATGGGTCGAAGTGGGTCCACTGCGCCATTGACACCAGGAAAGCTGTCAGGCTATGTATTGATGCCTTTGAAACAATCCCTCACTTTAGGAAGGAATCGATTCAAAGGTTAGAGCCTTGAAAGACTGCATAGAATAAGAAAGCTATGGTCGTTGTTGTGTCTTCAATAAACACGTCTTGCATTCATCGTGCGTAGACTTATCCAAAATTGTAAGGACAAGCCCTCGGTCTATTAGTATTCCTCGGCTACATACATTGCTGCACTTCCACCTAGAACCTATCAACGGGTCGTCTTCCCGTGACCTTACTGGATTAACTCCATGAGAACACTCATCTTGAGGTGGGCTTCCCACTTAGATGCTTTCAGCGGTTATCCTCTCCGCACTTGGCTACCCAGCGTTTACCGTTGGCACGATAACTGGTACACCAGCGGTGCGTCCTTCCCGGTCCTCTCGTACTAAGGAAGGCTCCTCTCAATGTTCTTACGCCTGCACCGGATATGGACCGAACTGTCTCACGACGTTCTGAACCCAGCTCACGTACCGCTTTAATGGGCGAACAGCCCAACCCTTGGGACGTACTACCGCCCCAGGTTGCGATGAGCCGACATCGAGGTGCCAAACCTCCCCGTC
>JBGCGG010000049.1:0-78779 GCA_045110585.1 Phormidesmis sp.
TAAATAGCCTACTTTGCTCAGTAGACCCGGTATGATAGCTGGCATAGCCATTTTGGTGGGTTTTGTTGTGTTAACTAAACCGTATGCCCGAATGGCTTTTTTGACTATCTTCTCTCCTTTTTCTGTCCGAACTATTGCTATGAGATAGAGGTGTCTATTAACAACAATGAGCAAGTCATTTGTTTGACTCTGATTGGACTATAGGAAAAGAAAGTCAAGGAATAGACAAGGTGCAGGAAAGGGGCGTAATTTCGACTGTCTGTAGGTGTTGTGTCACTCAATTCGTGTCAAATAATTGACCTGAAAGTCCCCAGGAGGAAGCGTCTGATGAGGTTCATGCAAAGGAATCTTGCCGAGTTCTTGTCAATTCATATCTATAGTGGTCAAGTAGAAGAAGCCGTGTTCCCATAGCACTGGCACTCTTGCGAGTGCTCACCTACTGTGACCCTCACTTTGATTCAGATAGCGACATTAAGGCGATGAGAATATTAATTGTTGAAGATGACCACCGGATAGCCAAGCCCTTGGCAAAGGATCTTCGGCATCAGAGCCATGTTGTTGATGTTGCTGTAGATGGCTTAGAGGGCTGGGAGTTTGCGCAGTCGATGGACTACGACGTGATTCTTTTAGATTGGATGTTGCCCCATTTGAGTGGGGTTGAGCTGTGTTCCAAATTGAGAACAGCGCACTGTCAGGCCATGATTTTGATGCTGACGGCCAAAGATACGACGCAAGATAAAATTGTGGGCTTAGATGCCGGGGCCGATGATTACCTGGTAAAGCCATTTAAGCTAGACGAGCTGGCCGCCCGCTTGCGCGCGCTGAGCCGCCGTAGCCGGGAGCTAAAGCCCACCGTAATTGCCCACGGAAAATGGAAGCTTGACCCCAGTGCTCACCTGATTAGCTACCAGGATAAAGCCCTAAAACTGACGCCAAAAGAGTATGTCATTTTGGAGTATTTTCTGCGTCATCCCGGTCAGGTGATTCCGCGAGACACCTTGCTAGATTACCTTTGGGACTATGATCAGGCGATTGGGGAAGGGACGATTAAGACCCACATCGGCAATATTAGAGGAAAACTGAAGGCGAACGGATATCCTCCGGATTCGTTAGAAACAGTGTATGGGGTGGGCTATCGGTTAGCGCTATAAGAAAAAGTGCAAAAAAAAGTTCCAGGTATGACGTCTTCAAGAACGGTGCAGGTTGATTCCTTTCGTAAAATTCGGCGACGGCTTTTGCTGTCTAATTTGTTTGTTTTTTCGCTGGTGTTAGGTGGGTTTGCGATCGCTATTCGCCTGAGCTTTCTCTACAATCTCCGCCAGCAATATCAAGCGCAGGTTTCTGCCCTTGCCCGTAGCGGTGTTGCTGTTGTTGAGTTTGAAGATGGCCAAATTGAGATTGAAAGCTACGAATTTCCGACGCAGAGCGTGAACCCTGCACTTCAGGGCGTACAGTGGTTTCAACAAAATCAGCTCATCGATCAGCGAGGAGATGTGCATCCTACTGCGAGCCTCAACGCTCAGCCAGGGTTCTATCGTTACCCCGCGCCAATTCCCATACAGTCTTACACTTTGCCAGTAACCCATGAAGGGAAAATAGTAGCTCATATTCGTGCTAGCCAGTCACTTCAGCCTTTTTATGACACGCTCAGGCAATTTGATATGGGGTTGGGCTTGGGGGCTGTGGTGGCGCTAGGCATTAGTGGCTTGGGGGGGCTGTGGCTCAACCGTCAGACCATGCGCCCAATTGAAAACAGCTACCATCGCCTGCGGCAGTTCACCGCCGATGCCTCTCACGAGCTGCGAAATCCGCTGATGGCCATTAGCAGCAATGCGGAACTCGCGCTTAAATATTCTGAAGGGATGCGTGAGGACGATAAAGAAACTCTGGATATCATTGTGAGTGCAACAGAACAAATGACTGACCTCACTCATGACTTATTGCTACTCTCACGGTTTGATAGACAAATTGAGATGGAAAAGAGAGCTGTAGATTTAACCAGGCTTTTGGAGAACTTGGTACGACTCTATCAATCTCAAGCGGAGAGCAGCTCTATCAACCTCTCTGCAGATATTCAGCCTGATTTGTCGCTGTCTGGAAACGCACAGACGTTAATTCGAGCCTTTACGAATTTGATTCAAAATTCGCTGCGCTATACCCTGAGTGCGGGAAAGGTGGTGGTGCGAGGATGGCAAGAAGGAAACAGATTATTTGTAACGGTGGAAGATACGGGCGTGGGCATTGATGCGGCCCATTTGGATAAGATTTTTGATCGGTTTTGGCGGGCGGATAAGGCCCGGACTCAGGCGGCTAGTGGGTCGGGCTTGGGGCTCTCTATTACCCAAGCCATTGTGCATAATCATGGCGGTACGATTACGGTGACAAGCCAGCTTGACTATGGCAGTTGCTTTACGATTCAGTTGCCTGCGACTGCTGCTTAGCTGTGTTGTTGAGGAAGGTTAGCAAGTAAAATCTCAAAAAGAGAGATTTTGCTGGGAGAGTGCTTTGAACTTGCAAAGTTCTTGACTTTATCTTGTTAGGTTCACAGAAGTTATCGCTTGTCTTGCTAAAGCAAGCTTCTGTTATGCACCTACTAAAAAGATTCAATCAAAGATTCACTCAAAGATTTCAAAAAAAATCCCGTTCTCAGCCTTATCAACCCTTGATATTTCGCTGTTTGCATATGGTGCAAGGGGTGCTTTTATTGTTGGGGATGGTGACGGGATATTGGATTTTTAATACTTGGGATCGGCGTTGGTTGGCTTTGCCACTGCCGAGGGCGACGGAGTTTGTGCTGGAGATTCATGAGGAGATTGGGGGGTTGTTTGGAGGGGCGATCGCGCTTTTCATTGTCTACAGCCTTTTGTCGGGTCGCCGCCGGTTAATTCAGCCAAAGTCCTTTAGTCAGCTTGCTAAGGTGGGCAAGCCTGTGTGGTGGTATACCCTGCATCGTTTGGTGAATACGGGGCTTGCGATGATGGGGGGCTTGGTGGTGCTGTCTGGAGATGCACTGGATGATGATGCCATGATGGTGGGGCAATTTTCAGATTTGGCTTACAGTCTGCATGTGTTTGCTTGGGCGGCGATTGGGGTATTGATGGTGGGGCATCTGTTGCTTTCTTTGAAGGTGGGTGGGGTGCCGTTGTTGTTGTCGGTGTTTAGCCGGAAGGTGCGGGTTAAGGATTTGCCGATTTATTGGCCTCAGCGCATTTTTGATTGGCTAATTGCTTTGGCGAATCGATTCTGAAAGGTGATAGAGGCTGCTATTGAAAATGTGTTGTTCTATTTGTCGTTGTGATCGACTGCGCCCATGAGTTTTAATGCGGTGCGTTGGCCGGGGGTGAGGCCGATGGTGTCGGTGATATTAAGCCCTGTACAGACACGCTCATCTATTATTCGGAGGCATTTACCTGTAGCAACTTCCCAGAACCGAATAGTGTTGTCGTCACTAGCAGAGGCAAGTTGATTTCCATCTGGGCTGTATATTACTGATCTGATTCTAGCTTCATGGCCTTGTAATATGCGGATACATGTGCCCGAGGCTAAATCCCATAGTCTTATTGTTCTATCAGCACTAGCAGAAGCAACTTGCCTTCCACACACACTGCAAGCAACAGATCTCACCACATCCTCGTGCCCTTCAAAAGTATAGATACATTTCCCTGTCGCTGAATTCCATAATTTTATCGTACGGTCATTTCCAGCAGAAACAAGCTGTTGACCATCTGGACTGTAAGCAACTGATAGAACGGCCTTTTCGTGACCTTCTAAGGTACGAATACATTCTCCTGTTGATGAGTTCCATAGCCTTATGGTGCGGTCATCGCTAGCAGAAGCAATATGTTGGCCATTGGGACTATAAACAACTGACAAAACAACTCTCTCGTGATCCTCTAAGGTACGAATGCATTCTCCTGTCATTGCATTCCATAGCCTTATCGTACTGTCATAACTAGCAGACGCAAGCTGCTGGCCATTCGGACTATAAACAACTGACAAAACCGAATTTCTATGGCCTTTGAGAGTACAGATGCATTCTCCTGTCATTGCATTCCATAGCTTTATCGTACTGTCAGCACCAGCAGAGGCAATCTGTTGTCCATCTGAGCGATAAACTGCTGATCTAACCCAGTCTTTATGACCTTGCAGGGTACAGATGCATTCACCTGTTGCCGAACTCCATAACTTTACCGTCTTATCATCACAAGCAGAAGCTAGCTGTTGTCCATCTGGACTGTAGGCTACTGACAAAAACCAACCTTCATGTCCTTTTAAGATACGAATACACTTACCTGATAGTGCATTCCACATCTTCACTGTTTTATCGTCACAAGCAGAGGCTAGCTGCTGTCCGTCTGGACTGTAGGCTACTACCCAAATTCGGTTTTCGTAGCCTTCGAGAGTACGAATACAGTCGTTCAGAACAATATCCCACAGTTTTATTGTCTTATCATCAGAAGCAGAGGCCAGCTGTTGCCCATCTGGGCTATAGACTAAAGACCTAATAGTACTTCTATGGCCCTCTAACGTATGGATATATTCACCTGTTGCCGCATTCCACAACTTCACTGTACAGTCATCACTAGCAGAAGCAACCTGTTTCCCGTTGGGGTTATAGGTAACAGCTCTAACTAAGTTGTGATGCCCTTCTAGTGTGCAAACACATTCGCCTGTTATCGCATTCCACAACTTCACTGTACAGTCATCACTAGCAGAAGCAACCTGTTTCCCGTTGGGGCTATAGGCAACAGCTCTAACCAATTTGTGATGCCCTTCTAGTGTGCAGACACACTCACCTGTTACTACGTTCCATAGCTTGATTGTTTTATCATGGCTAGCAGAAGCAAGTCGCTGACCATCTGGACTATAAGCTACCGACCAAACCCATTTCCTATGCCCTTCTAGTGTGCAGACACACTCACCTGTTACTACGTTCCATAGCTTGATTGTTTTATCATGGCTAGCAGAAGCAAGCTGCTGACCATTTGGACTGTAGGTTACGGAACATATACTAGATCCATGTCCTACACAAAATAGAACGACCTTCTCTGTCGCAATATCCCATATTTGTAAAATACCTTTAGTGTCACCAATTGCTAAATTATTTCCATCTGGGCTGTATGCGACAGCATTCACACCGCCCAGCACCTTAGAGAAATTCACGTCGGATAACTGCGCTTTCTCTAAACTCACTCTTCGCAAATATGTTTGGACAAAGTTCACCTCTCTCATCTTAGTATTAACTAAGTCAGCATTTATCAATGCATAAGGTGTCTTTGCAATCATAAGCTGTGTTATGTTTCCCCCTATGTATCCACTTTCCTGAAACGTTCGGCTCGCAGTTCCCTGCAACAAAGGCAGTAGCTGCTGCCTTATATTTTTTTCTTCTAACATTGGATGAGCTAAATCCAATACCGCTTTTGCTATTCTTTCTCTTCCTAAGAGTGGTAGCAATTCATCAAACTCTAAATTTTTAAATTGTCTGAGTTGTGCCATCGGCATGGGCACACCACTCTCATTATATTCTCTCTTAAAGAAACTTTTCCAGGTATAGTCTCGAGTCAACAAAGAATTGTCTATATGCGACTGCGCCCGAGCGATTGCAGTAAAGTCGTTGGCCATTGCACCCAAAGAAGCGACAATTTTGTATGCGACAAAGAACTCTAACAAAGATCGATGTGCCGGACTATAGTCTCCCTCTGAATTACGAATTAACATCGTTTGACCCATCATGTCATAACGCCAATAGTCAATTTCTTGTTCTCCCTTGAGTTGAGGAAATAGCAACCTTAGCCTCTCAGGAAAGGCTCGATAGTTTAGGCTCATTTGATTCGTTGAGAGCATTTCCCAGGATAGTTCACATAAGAAATAAAGTTTGTCTGCCTGAGAAGTGAACGATCTCTCGCTCGTAATATCCTTCTCAATTTTGTTTCTGACTGCATATAAATACACTCGCGCCATATCAACAGGATTCCCCGCCTCAATATCCGGCAACGCTTCTAAAATCAAATCCACCATCACTGGCCGCCGTGCCAAATCCAAAAGCTGCTCATTCCCCATCACCTCCTCCACCGTCGAAGCCTGCGCCTTCCGCTTCAACAACTGCGCAATCTGTTTATCCTCAAACTTCTCCAACTCCAACACTTCAAACTGCGGAGTCTCCCCCGTCAAAATCGCTGTAGAAGATTCCAGCTCAGCCCCCAATAGCTGCCGTCCCTCCATCGCATCCGGGAAATGCTCCGTCCGGCAGGTGAGTATCGCCTTCGCCCCCGGCACCACCACCTTCGCCAACTCCCAAAAATTATCAATCATCGCCTGACGGTTCACCCGCGCTGCCATCTCATCAAACCCATCAAAAATCAGCAGCAGCTTCCCCATTCTGTTCAACTGCTCAAAAACAGAATAGTTCTTCAAAATCTCATGCTTCCGGAAAAAGAACTCCGAAAACAAAGACTCCACCGAAACCGCCTTCGCATAATCCCTTAAAGGAACAACCACCGGAATCCGAGGCCGCTCCGTCCCTCTCCGCTTCGCCTCCCGATACCGCTGCAAAGCTTCCCACGCATAGTGCAACACAAACCACGTCTTCCCCGTGCCAAACTCCCCCAACACCGAAAGATGCTCCTTCGCCGGATCATCTAGCCACATATCCACGTAGCCATCAATCCACCCGTCATCCTCCCCATACACACTCACCCCAATCTTGCGCTGACTGGTCGGGTCTAGCTCATCCTTCCGACAAGCCAAGGCTAAATACTCCGTATCCACTTTTTTCGCCTTAATCTCCGCCTCTAGCCAATTCAAATACTTGCTAAAGTCCGCATCTTCATCCAACAATTCATCAAACGTGTAGCAGCTAATATCCTCATATGCCGCATCTGCCTGCACCACCTTCCGCGTTGCCTGACTCACCCGTCGGTTGCCCACCAGCCAGCCCTCATCTGCCCCGGCTCGCTCCACCGCCCGCGCAAAGTCTTGCAAATCTGCCATTTCCACCACACCTGCCACCCCACGCACCAACGTGCGAGACACCTTACGCCGACCCAGCGGAAAATTGATCATCCACTCAAAATAGTCCGTCGTCCATTCCTCATAGTCCGGGTCACGGTCATAATCCAATACCTCAAACCATTCCCCCAGCCGATGGGCCAAGTCCACCGCATTGCTGTTTTGTGCAGCAGCCGGTAGCGCCAAGGTTTGCGAGGCAGACGACGCACCAGAAAGCTGATTCACCTGTTGATTAATCGCTTCTAATGTGGGGAGCTGCTGAAGCTGGGTTTGGATAGCTTGGAGCGATCGCCCCATCTCCCCTCTCAACTTCTCCAACTCCTGCGCCTGAAGGTTCTCTTTCGGCGACCTGCTCCCCCTCACCACCTCCAAAAACACCGCCGCAAACACGCCTAGTTCCCGCTTGGGATCGATGCTGGCTGGTAGCTTGTCGCCTAGTTCATACTGTGCGATCGCCTGCCCCTTCCCCAACCAACCAGCCGGGTTACTATCTCGGTATGCCACCCGAAATACATCCCGCACTGCCTTCAGCTTAAAAAACTCAACTAGCTCCCGAGGTTTGCCAAGCCCCTCTTCGTCAAATGCATACTCCACCAGCGCATAAGCATACACATCCTCAAACTTATTCAGTGACTCAATATCTGCTATGCCAAACCGCTGCTTCAGCCGAATCACCTGCTCACTGCGCGCTACCTTTTCCTTTACGCCAGAGACTTCCAGCAAGACATTGAAGAAGTTAACAAGTGGAAAATCCATCGTTTGCCTTAGATTGATATCGACTAGAGTTGCTGCTGATTAGGCTGTTAATCAGAATTTGCCATTTGTGAGCATCGTAATATATTGGTGAGTGAGCGCATGGTTATACCACCCGCCACCTAATATAAGTACAAGAGTCGTAAAACAAGGATCACAAAACAAACCTTGCTAAATCACCTATGACTGCTCACACAGGAGATACTCAGTCAAATACTTCCATTTCGCATGACCTACCGCTGTTAGAAAAAATGGTCAATGTCATTGTGGAAGTGGCACAGCCTGAGCAAATTGTTCTGTTTGGTTCCAGAGCAAAAGGAACCGCGCAAGCTGACTCTGACTACGATTTTCTAATTATTGATGCTAAACCTTTTGACAAAAGCCGCAGCCGCCGTCAGCAAATTTCAAAAGTTTCCCGCGCCCTTGCCGCATTGAGAGTCCCAACCGATCTTTTGATTTACAGCTCAGACGAAGTGAAGCACTGGCGCAAAAGCCTTAACCATGTAGTGGGTCGTGCTTTGAGAGAAGGACACACCGTCTATGAGCGACATTAATCAGGCTCAGAACCTATTGAGGGCAGCTCAGCGAGATTTAAAAGCACTCGCTGGCATGTCAGATGCGAATGTTTTCGCCGATGAAATATTTGGCTTTCATGTACAGCAGGCGGTAGAAAAGCTTCTCAAAGCTTGGTTAGCTGCACTTGGAACAATGTATCCGCTCACGCACAACTTGGACATACTGTTCCAACTATTAGAAGATTTAGATTTTGATGTTGCTGACTACCGTGAGCTTTCAGACTTTGCCCCTTTTGCCGTAAGGCTACGCTACGAAGATATCGATTCAGAAGAAGATCCCGTTGAGCGATCGCCCATCCTTGCTCAAGTGCAACTTCTATTTAATCAAGTAGAAACGGTCATTAACGACACGATATGACGTGAGTCAAAGACCTCGGAACTGTAACCATAGCTACTGTTTTAGGCTGAAAATTGAATAATCAAAGCAACTCATATAGGTAGCTCTCTGGTCAGTCTCTGTTACTCAGAATGTTCTAATCTTTGAGTCGGGTCATCTGGGCAACCTAAGCTTACCGCTACAGATTGCCGCTACTGACCTTCCATGACTTCCACCCTGCTTCCACCCCGCACCGACGCGCCAGCTTCTGGCCAACCATCTGGCCAAGCCGTCTACCAGCGCCTTTCCGATAACATCCAGCAAGTCGTCAAAGGTCAATCCGATGCCATCCGTAAGCTACTCGCTGCATTTGCCAGCGGTGGCCATGTCCTGCTAGAAGATCATCCCGGCACCGGTAAAACTACCCTTGCCAAAGCCCTGGCCTTTTCAGTAGACGCCGCCTTTAAGCGCATCCAGTTCACCCCAGATTTGCTCCCATCAGACATCCTCGGCGTCTCCATTCTCGACCCCGAAAAGCGCACGTTTCACTTTCACGAAGGGCCAATTTTTGCCAACATCGTGCTCGCCGACGAAATTAACCGGGCCTCACCCCGCACCCAATCCGCCTTGTTAGAAGCCATGGCCGAGTCTCAAGTGAGTGTAGACGGCCACCTCAACAAGCTGCGTGATCCCTTCTTCGTTATCGCCACCCAAAACCCCGTAGACTCTCGTGGCACCTACCCCCTGCCCGAAGCACAAATGGATCGCTTCGCCCTCCAGTTTCGCCTCGGCTACATCAAACCCGAGCACGAGGTCGAAATTCTCTCTAATCAAATGCACATTGCTGCCATAGAACAAATTAAACTCTGCCTTTCTGCCGCAGATATTGCCGCGCTAAAGCGACAGGTCAAACAAATTCGCGTCAGCCCCGAACTAAAGCGCTACGTCGTAGACATTGTAAATGCCACCCGCACAGCCGAAGGCGTACAGCTTGGTGCCAGCCCACGTGGCTCCATTGCCCTCATGAAAATCGCCCAAGCCCTGTCTCTATTTGATGGCTATGAATTTGTCTCTCCCGACCACATCAAAGAGATTGCTGTACCCGTGCTAGCCCACCGCTTAGTCATGGAACCCCAAGCCCACTTCTCCGGCAAAACCGCTGAGAGCGTCATTGAAAACGTTATCAAAACTCTCCCTGTTCCTGCGTAAGTCCTCTTCAGCATTCTCTTCCAAAGTCTCTGAATCGACAGCGGAACGGAGGCGTTCATAAAGTTTGCCCACGCCCCCTCAGTCCCCATCTCCCCTCAGTCTCCATTTCTAAGAGCAGGGTTCTGAAACAAGACACCTACAACCTCTCTGGTCAGGTGACTAGATCTGCTGGATTAGCGATGCCCCCCTTGGCTTCGGGGCTGAGAGGCCATTCAGTGATGTTGTTTTCTGTGCCACTTAAATATTAGATAGACCCACCCACTTACCCCCTATGAATCGCATCATCTACCGAATTCTGCGGTTTAATCACTACCTGCGACAGTGGATTTTTACTCAGTTCACGCCTAGTGGCATGGGCCTGCTGTGTGCTGTTTTTGTGTGCGGCCTCATTGGTATAGATATCAAACGCAGCGTGTCTTATCAGCTATTTGCTTTTTTGCTGTCCTTGCTGCTCGTCTCGATTATGCTGTTGCCCTTTGTGCGCTACCGCCTCAGCGTTTCTCGAACCCTCCCTCGCTTTGGTACGGTGGGCGTTCCGCTGCTCTACAGCATTCACATTCACAATCCCAGTCGTAAGCGCCTGTTCGGACTTAAATTGTTTGAACGGTTCACACACACATTTCCTACCTTTCAAGAATTTCGGCAGGTGTTTAAAGGGAAGCGAGAGTTTCAGCGACGAGCTTGGTTTTCATTGTTGGCTCGTAAGCAGTGGGCCTTTGCGCCCGCTCAAAATCTATCTACGCTGGCGGCAAAGGGTGACACAGAGATTAAAGGTGAGATTGTGCCGCTGCGCAGGGGCCTTCTAAACTTTCAGAAAATTGTGCTGGCTTGTCCGGAGCCGCTGGGTTTTATGAACCGACGACTGAAGCTAACGTTGCCGCAGTCTGTTCTTATCTTGCCTAAGCGGTATCAGCTACCCGATATCGAATTTCCGGGTGCGCGCAGCCACCATTCTAGTGGACTGGCCATCTCGGCTATAAAAGGTAGCTCCGAAGAATTCCGTGCTTTGCGTGAATATCGTCCCGGTGACTCGCCCCGAAAAATTCATTGGAAGAGCTGGGCAAAAACAGGCAGACCCATCGTGAAAGAAGAACAAGATAACCATTCTGTTCGACATGCGCTGATTTTAGATACGTTTCAGAAAGAAGACTATAGTGAAACCCTAGAAGAAGCCGTCGCGATCGCCTCCTCCTTTGCCTACACCATCCAAACCCAACAATCCCTTTTAGATCTCGTCATTGCTGGCCCCCAAGCTCACTCATTTACGGCTGGGCAAAGCCTCACTCACACCGAACGACTACTCGAACTATTGGCTAGCGTTCAGCCCTGTCAAAACCAACCCTTCGATGCGCTGTTGCCTGTTGTGCAGCAAAACATGGCTGCGATGGGCGGCTGCATTTGCCTGCTGTTGGATTGGGATGAGGATAGAAAAACACTGGTAGAACAACTACAGATGTCAGGGGTGCCGACGTGGGTGCTGGTGATAAAAGGAGAGAAAGGATTGCGCCAAGACATAGATAGAAGCTGCCTGCGAACTCGGCAGAGCCGTATTGAAGTATTGAGCATTCATAATATTCAGGAGGCGCTGCTAACGCTATGACCCGTGCTTCTTCTCATGCCTCTTCTCGTTCCTCTGGTGCTCATTCGGCCAGTGCGGATACCTCTCATTCAGGGGCCTCTCATTCTGGAGCTTCTGATGCTCGCTCCCCTATTTGGTTTGATAATGCTACGCTGTGCAGCTTTGCGCTGCTGCTTTGGGGCTGGCAAACTCAGCTTTTATTCATTGCTGTGCCGCTGGCACTCGCCTTAGAAGCCCGCCGCGTTATTCAGCAGCGCTGGGATATGTCGGCCAATGATCTAAGAGAAATTGCGAAACTTTCTGGCGCGCTGCTGGCCATGCTGTTCGTCGTTATCATCATCACCCAAAGGGTCTATTTCATTTATACGCTGTTCCAATGGCTTCCCGTTGCAGCCTTTCCACTGGTGATGAGCCAAACCTACGGTCTGGGCGCTTCCACCCGTTTGTACGAGGCATTCTCTAATCCCTACCTGCCGCGCCGTCGCATTCGCCGGCCCCAACAAACGCCGTTCAATTTGCACTATGCCTTTATGGGGCTGTGCCTCCTTGCCGCCAGCGCCACCGATACGGATAGCTTTACCTTCTATGGTGCGGCTACGGTCATGGTAGGGCTTATTTTGTGGCCGCTGCGCCCACGCCGCTCATCTGTTGTTTTATGGATGCTGCTTTTTTCTCTATCGGTTGGGCTTGGCTTTGCCGGACACCAGCAGCTTACCCAAGCGCAACAACAGCTAGAAGCGCAGATGATTGCCATGCTGGGCAACTACGCCAGTGGCGCAGTCAATCCAGATGGGACGGCCACCCGGATGGGCGCAGTGGGCAGGCTCAAGCTCTCTAAAGCCATCATCGCTCGCATCCAGTCCGACAATGACAACAATTTTCCCCTGTTGCTGCAAGAGGCTTCCTACAATGACTATAAGCTCGCTACCTGGAAAGCAACCGATAGTATTTTTCAACCGGTGCCACCGGCTGAGGCGGATGGTGAATGGATTCTTGCCCAGGCCAGCGAACAAGATAGCACCCTGCAACTCTCGACAGATTTAGAGCGTGCTGAAGGGCTATTAACTTTGCCCAGGGGCACCACCCGCATTCAAAATCTCCCCGTTGAGGAGATGCAGCGCAATCAGTACAGCGCGGTTCAAGTGGATGCAGAAGGCAGCACCACCTACCAAATTCAGTTCTCAACGGATCCGATCATTAACCGTACTGAATCACCGCCGACTGATTGGGATCTCAAGATTCCTGAGGTTGAGCAAGATGCTATTGAGCAAACGCTCGCTGAAATTTTCCCGGCAGATACCCTACAAACACTCTCTCAACAAGAGATTCTTAGCCGCATCACGGCTTATTTCCAATCGTTCACTTACTCTCTTGATCTCATCCGCCCCAGTGACTCTAATGCTCCCGTTGCAGATTTTCTGCTGAACACGCGGACGGGCCACTGCGAATACTTTGCGAGTGCCACTGCTCTACTGCTGCGGAGTGTCGGCATTCCTGCTCGCTATGCGGTTGGCTTTTCTGCCCACGAGTTTAGCTCGTTAGAAGGGCAATATTTGGTGCGTAATCGGGATGCTCACGCCTGGACATTGGCGTATATAGATAAAAAATGGCAAATCGTGGATAATACGCCTGCTGATTGGGCTGCACAAGAGCGCGCTCAAGAAGGGACAATGTCTACCTTGTTGCGCTCAATTTCTGATTTGTTCTCTTTTGCAGGCTTTCAAATCTCTTTTCGTATTCGTCAGCTAGGAGAGCTGGGGCTAAAAGAGGTGTTGATAATTATGACGCCTGTGTTTGGCTATTTGGTTTGGCGGACGTCACAGCAGTTTCAGGGGCAGCGCAAGCAGCTGGCTAATCGTGCTGCCAATGCACAGTCACTCACGCGCTATGGCCTAGATTCAGAACTGTTCGCGGTGGAAAAGGTGCTGGAAAAACGGCTAAGTGAGCTCTACTCGCCTCGCTTAGCGACTGAATCCTTTGCAGAGTGGTTAAGCCGGTTGCAGCCGCATCTGGTGGCACCTGATTTAATTCGTCCTAATTTAGATGGTGCTACGGCGAAGGCTGAGCCGAGCCGTGCGCCGCATGCGGCCATTGTGCAAGACGTTTTGGCGCTTCACTATCGCTATCGCTTTGATCCGGATGGTCTGGACGTGAGTCAGCGGCAGCAGCTTACGGCGCTGTGTCAGCAGTGGATACAGATGCTAAGAGAACAGGACGTCAGTGAGTCTTCGGTTTAAGCCGTTTGCTAGAGCTGTCTGCTGGAGCCGTCTGCTGGAGCCGTCTGCTGGAGCTATTCGCTACACTTAACCAGGGTGGATCGACGTGATTAAAGTCACAAGTTTTATGACTTTTTTTGCCCAGATTATTAATTTAGTCCGGGGAGGTTCGAGATTCCACTGCAAGTTTTTTTAGGATGGCTCTCTAGCTCTTTGGGTCTGGATGAACGTTAGGGCTTCGATGAATGTCGGTGTTTTGATGAAAATCAGGCTGGTTATAAGAAAATCAGGCACTCAATGAAAATTGAGTGAGCTAGTTACCCATGCCTGTTTCGTCGTCTATATAAACACTGGCCTTGCAAAGCTAGTTGGGATGGAAAATTAGTGTTGGCTCCTAAACAGTCTGTTTCTCGCGATCGCAACTATACGCTTACGTTTCTGGCCGTTGCCATTTTAGGGCTACTGGCAGTGGGGCGATTTTTTAATCTTTCTGCCGACTTTCCCATTGGGCTGACCAGCTACGGTGCGACGTATACCGACGAAGGCTGGTGGTCTCGCAATGCGGTGGCGCTGGTGCGAGAAGGCAATTGGTTTATTGATGATGGCTATAACACCATTTTGAATTTGCCGACGGTGCCCCTTCTTCAGGCGCTGTGGTTTAAGGCTTTTGGTGTGAGTCAGGTGGCGGCGCGGGCGCTGACGGCCACGTGCTCTGTCATGGTTAGCATTCTGGTATATGCGATCGCTCGCCGCGAACTAAAACCGGCTCTGGCTTGGCTGGCTCCCTTTATTATTCTCAGTAGCTATCCGGTGTTTGCCTTTAGCCGCATTGCGCTGCTAGAGATGCCGATGATGGTGCTGATATTGCTGAGCCTTTGGCTGGTGACATCGCCTACCATGTGCACGCAGGAGCCGTTAGCGACCAAAAGCGTACGGACTAAAGAAGGGCTGCGATCGCAGCTATCTTCAGAGTTGATGCTAGTCGTCTCAGCGGTGCTTGCCGTACTGGCCATCCTCGCCAAAACAACGGCTCTGTTTGTGCCACCCATGCTGCTGGCGCTTTTGGTTCTGCAGCCAGGTTCTCCCCGTAAAAAGGTGCATCAGGGCACTATTTGGCTCCTCTCTTTTCTGACCGCGTATGGTCTGTATCATGCCTTTTCCACCCAAGGTGCTGTCGAAAGCTATAGCTATTTCTCTACCTATAACGTCACCGCTAAGTTTCATGACAGTTTGTTCTCAGCCATTAAAGGGCCGCTGCGCGTATTTAAATACTGCGCTGAAGTTTTCCCGATGCTGTTTTCGGCGCTGATTATTTCTGTTGTCACGCTTGCTCCTCACAAGCGTTATCGCTCAAGCACGCTCTTTCAAATTGTGGTGCTGTGGAGCGTGCTGTTTTTAGGGGGACTGTCTACCAGTAATTATGCGGCTCCGCGCTACCTGATTGTTTTGATTGTGCCGATTTCGCTGGTGATTCCGCTGGCCATTGGTCACTTTTTGCAGCGCCGCCAACTCACCCTCTTCGAGCAGATTAACGCTAAGCCCAATCTCAAAAGAGCCGCCTTTTTTATGCTGGTGCCGCTCTCGGTGCTGCTGAGCTTGTTTCGCATTAGTGGCTACTTGCTCGCGCCTGACTATAGCTTTGTTAGCATGGCTCATCAGGTAGAGCACACGGTGGAAGCAGCGCCTGATCATTCGCCGGTGCTCATGGGCCACTTTGCCGATTCGCTGGCACTGGTGACTGACGACATCAAGGCGATTAATGATGAGATGGGCTATCAGCCACTCTCCTATCGGATTGAGACGTTTAATCCGGGCTACTACATCTGTGTGGGTGAGATGAAGCCACCGATTGCGGAAACGCTGGAAGATTATTACTCAGTGTCGTTGATTAAAACGTTTGATGTGTATCAAAACTACGATTTTGGTGAACCTGTATTTTTCTATCAGCTGACGCCGAAACAGCCGCTTCCGGTGGGTGCACTGACCTCCTATGAGAAACCGTCGCCTTAAATAAAAAAGTGCTGTTTTTAGATTGCTAAAGTCAGCAACGGTGCTAGCGCTGATAATCTGTGCTGTGCAGCTTTAGTGCTGTATCCAAAAGTGATTGAGTAACACTAAATGCCAATCGCTGAAATGGGAGACAGTACGCTAAAGGCCGCCGCTGAATAGTAAAGGAAATTTGCGGTCTCAGGCTGTTTCCAACTATGCTCGCCCAGCACCTTGGTACGCGTATGTAGCAGAGACTTAGACGGATTCTCCAGGTACTTGGTGTTTGGTTTCTGGTGCTTGGTTTCAGGTGACTTTAAAGAGGTAGGCGAATGCAGAATTGGGTGCCTTTCCCCAGTTCTGAGTGCACGTCTAGGGTTCCTCCATGAGTCTCTACGATGATTTGATGGGCGATCGCCAATCCTAGCCCTGTGCCCTTACCTACTTCCTTGGTAGTAAACAGATGCTCAAAGATCTTGTTTTTGATGGCATCTGGCATGCCAGGGCCGTTATCTGCGATCGCAATGCACACCTGGTTGGCTTCGGCTGTTGTTGTAATTGTAATGCGGTGAGGATTGGCTTTCATTTCCGCAAAGCTTTTGCCTTGGCTGGTTTCATCTAAAGCATCAATTGCATTGGCCAATATGTTCATAAACACCTGGTTTAATTGGCCTGGGAAACAATCAATGGCAGGTATTTCGCTGTAGTCTGTAACCACGTCAATGGCGGGGCGCAGCTCATTGGCTTTGAGTCGGTGGCGCAAAATTAGCACTGTGCTCTCAATGCCTTCTTGAAGATCAAAGCTTTGTTTGCTGTCAGTATCAGCGCGGGAGAATGTGCGTAGGCTCTGGCTAATTGATTTAATGCGATCGCCGCTGTCTTTCATCGCTCGAATCAGCTTGGGCAAGTCTTCCCGCATGTAGTCTAAATCAAGCCCTTCCAACTCTTCTTTCAGTTCTTCGTCAGGATTGGGCACTCGCTCGGCATAGAGATCGATAATGTGCAGCAAGTCTTCAATGTAGTTCTTTGTTGCATTCACATTGCCAATGATGCACCCAACTGGATTATTGATTTCATGCGCGACGCCAGCAACTAATCCCCCTAGTGCCGACATTTTCTCGTTTTGTACCATTTTTAACTGGGCATTTTTTAGTTCAGCCAGCGCGACTTCTAAATCGTGGGATTTTTGGATAATTATTTTTTCATCTTGTTTGCGATCATGAATGTCTTCTATGCCAGACCAAATAAATTGCTCTCCATTTCGCTCGACAATTACCCCAGATAACCGAACGGGAACAAGGTGCCCATCCTTATGGATATATTCTTTTTCATAGGGGCCGTAGCATCCCTGTCGTTTTAATGTTTCGATTTGTACTTGTTCTATATCAGCATATTTCTGGGGCGTGATTTCCCAATAGCTTAACTCTGGTAAAGCCTCCTTTTCGTGGCCAAGAATATCAGCAAATGCCTGATTGCCATATACAAATTCTCCATTCATTCGGCACAGAAGAAGCCCTATAGAAGATTGTTCAAATAAGTTGCGATGGTACGCTTCACTTTCCTCTAATGCCGTTTCTGCCGATTTGCGATCGCTAATATCTAACAGCACCCCGTCCCATAGGCAATCTTCATTGTCTAGTCGTGTTGGCGTAGAGCGTACTTCGATCCATTTCACTTGGCCAGAAGGTAACTTTAACTGCCCTGTCCAACTAAATGATGTCAGGTTCTCCATAGAGTTGAGCAAGGTTTTCTGAAAAATCGGGCGCTCTGCAGGCGCGATGCACTGAATAACTGGATCAGCACTTTCCCTAAGCGTATTTTGATCAAATTCCAGCAGCTCGGTGGCGCGATCACTGAGATAAGTAAATGAGGTGTGCCCCTCTGTGTCTAATCGAAATTGAAAGACCAGACCCGGTAGACTATTGGCCGTTGTCCGCAGTTTTTCTCGGCTCTTTCTCAAAGATGCTTCTGCTTTCTGCGTCTCTGCAAACAGCCGTGCATTCTCTATCGAAATAGCGGCTTGAGTACACAGAAAGTTGAGTACTAAAATGCACTCTGGGGTGAACACGCCTCCGGTCAACTGGTTCTCAATCGAGATAATGCCAATGCAATGTCCCTGATTCATTACGGGTAAGCACAAAATACTCTTCGGCTGGCGCTGTATGAGGTAGTCATCAATAATAGGTAAGTCAGTGTCTAGCTCATCAATAACAACAACTTCTTGAGTGTTTTTGACATACTGAATGAGTTGGCGCGGAAGATGGGGATGGTTTTCTACGGCAGTTGTACAAAGCTCTGTGTCTTGGAGGGTTGCGATCGCCCGCAGTTGCCACTCGCCCGACTGATTGGGCAAAATGAGCGCACAGCTGTCTCCGCCTGAACTTTGCAAAATAATTTGGGTGAGCTGACGCAGCAGCGCTTCTAGCTGAATGTTACTAGAGAGTGCTTGGGAGGCTTTCAGGACGCTGGCAAAATCAAGTGATTGGTTGAAGCTAGCGGCATGGGTATTTGCGCGAGTGCTACTTGAACGAGTGTTGGCATGCACGGTTATCGTAGGCGCTGCTACTGACATTAGCGTGCTGAATACATCCCCTGACGTTGCAGATTGTTGAAATACGGGACGTAGCAGTTCGGGATAACGGGTTTCGAGATCAACTGTTTTAGCCTTAGCACCCCAGCGAACGTAGCAATAGTAGGCTTCTTGCATGTAGCCTGCTGCAACTTTCTCCTTTCCCCAGTCGAGGTAGAACTTCGCTGCAAGTTCATTGGCCAGCGCTTCTTCTTGAATGTATCCGTTCTCTTTCGCCCCGGCAATGGCGCGATCGTATCCATCTAGGGCTTGCTGTGGCTGCCCCAATAGTCGTTGTTTTTCTGCGCAAATCAAATTGTAGCGATGCTGACAATTCATCGGGGCATACGTTGCCCAATGCTGCAGTTTTTCTTCAGCTTCCGCTATCCATGACCACAGCTCACTTGTTTTAGATGTCTCTTCTTCAGATGTGATCTTCTCAGATGTTGCTTGTTCAGGTGTTGCTTCGTCTAGGTGGTTTGCTAACTTAGCGCAGCTCGATAATGATACATAAAACCACAGAATCGGGATGTTGAGCATTCCAATTCTGCTCCCCGTATATTGATTACTATGATGAAAACAGGTGATCGCTTCATCATAGTTGCCAAATAGATAGCTCAAGATGAGCTTGTTCATATAAAAATGACTTAGTCCAGCTTGGTCATTCGTTTGTTTAAGCTGTTCTATGCAGATCCGCTCATTGAATATCTCACCGATGAGAAGCTGAGGATTATCTGATTGGCCGAGTAGGTTAGCAATCGATTGGTGGAAGATCTGGAGATAGCATAAGGCGTTGTGCTGTTTGATATTCTTCAGTTCAGTGCTGTAGGCTTTGCAGGTTTTCTCTAATGCTGTGAGTTCTTTCCCGACAAAGTAGGAATGGAAAATATAAACCTGGCCTGAATAGCCTGCATAGGCTAAATCCCCAGTATTGAGACCTACTTTATAGGCTTCTTGTAAAATAGGCAGGGTTGTCGCCGCATGCTTTTGCCAATGCTCGATAAATATTCCGATGTGAAACAACACTTTAGATGTGTATTCCTGACTATCAAACCGCTCCAATAACTGCATGGCCAGTTGACCAAATTTATACCCTGCTGGAATGTCACCAATCACGCCAGAGAGCAGTAATCCATAGACGGCATAGCCAAAGCTTGAGGCAGGACTATATCCTTTGCTAACAGAAAGCTGTACCTGCTTAAGGCAAACCAAAGGATACAGCGCTGGTCTGCCTAAATAGGCCGGTGTGGCGAGTTGAACCAGTATGCGTAACAGTGCCTGAGTAGTGGGTGATGCTAGCTGAGGTAGCGCGAGCAGTTCTGCTGTCGAGCGGTCTGCTAGCTGTTGCTGAGTAGCTTCGAAAAACGACGTAAAATCTTGATCTGTAGGGTCGCTAGGAAATTCCATACCTGACGATTTCAGAAAACTAAGTCCTATTTCTAAAGCCGCCTGAAACGCTCCCTGATTGGTCTGAGCCTCAATTTTAATCTCATGAACCTTAGCTGTATCTATCAATGTGTTGGCTTGATGAATGACCACTTCTGCCAGGGTTCCCATTTCGACCAAATGCCCTTGCAGATAGGCTGCTTCTGTTGCACTGGTGTAGCAGCTTAGCGTAAGTGCATACTGCGTTTCCCAGCTATCTGCATTCAATAAATCACGCGCGACTTGTAAACAGTGGTTAGCGGTATCGTAAGCTGTGGTGGCAATTGCCCGTTGACCGGCACGAACGTTCAGTCTTGCCAGCCTTTCTTTTTCGCCTTCATCCGTAATGAGCGATCGCCCGGCATTAAGCTGACTTACAATGTCAAATAGCTTTTCCTGTTGTTGTTCAGTAGGCGTATGCTGAAGCAAACGTCGCCCAATTTCAAGATGATACTGCTGCTTTCTCTCTGGCAAAATCAGCGAATAGGCAGCCTGCTGCACACGGTCATGCAAGAACTTATAGGAGACACTGACCTGTTCCGCGCTCCACTGCCTATTTGTATCAGGCTTGCTTGTATCAGGCTTGCTTGTGTCGGGTTTATTTGTCGTTGTGTTGTTGTACGTGTTGTCAGAAGGTGTGTTGTCAGAAGGTGTGTTGCTCCTATGGAAAAATTTGTAGGCTTCGGTTACGGGTAAAATTAAGCCTTCTTGCAATGCCTGCCATAGGCTATCAGATGTTGCTTGTGGAGACTGCCCAGCAATAATCGCCAATGTGTTCAAGTCAAACTGAGCGCCAATACAAGCAGCCAGTTTGAGCATCTCTTGGGTGTCAGTCGTCAGCTTTTGCAGCTGCATCACCATAAAATCGATGACGTTATCGGTCAGGGCTAATTGTCTAACTCGGGCAATATCACATTGCCAATAGCCTAAATTTCGCTCAAAGGTGATGTGCCCATCGGCGTGAAGTGCTTTCAAAAACTGCGTGGCAAAAAATGGATTGCCCCCTGTTTTTTGCGCCATCATCTCGGTTAGCGGTTTAGCCACTGAACACGCACAGCTCAAAGTGTCGCTTACTAATAAGTTGAGATCGGCTGAGGCCAATGGAGTGAGGGTGAGCGTACTGATGGGTGCGCCTGCTTTTGTCACCGTATCAAGGGTGAGCATAAGTGGATGGGCCGGAGTGACTTCATTATCTCGATACGCCCCGAGCATGAGTAAATGTTGGGTGTTGGTTTCACTCAATAACTGTTGAATTAAAGCCAGAGAAGCCGTATCTGCCCATTGCAAATCGTCTAAAAAGACAACGAGGGGATGTTGTTGTGACGCAAACGCCAGCATAAATTGTTGAAATAGCCGGGTGAATCGGTTTTGCGCAGCTTTGCCAGAAAGTGCCTGAACAGTGGGCTGTTTCCCAATGATGTGTTCTAGTTCAGGAATGACTTCAACGATGACGTTGCCGTTATCTCCTAGTGCTTGCAAGAATTTAGTTTGCCAATGCTGTAGTTGTGTGTCACTTGCACTGAGTAGTTGCCCCATCAGGTGACGGAAAGCCTGTACGAACCCTGAAAAGGGAATGTTGCGATTGAACTGATCGAATTTACCCTTCGTAAAGTAGCCCTGCTCGCGGGTAATAGGCTTGTGTACTTCATTGATGACGGCTGTTTTGCCAATACCCGAAAAGCCTGCGACCAGCATGAGTTCTGCTCTGCCCTGGCTGGCTCGTTCGAATGCATTTAGCAATTCCTGCACTTCATGTTCTCGGCCATAGAGCTTTTCTGGAAGGGTAAAGCGATCGCTCACATCCTCTTGCGCCAGGCTAAAGGCCGCAATTTCTCCCGTATCCTTTAGCTGATACAAACACTGCTCCAGGTCATGCTTTAAACCCAAGGCACTTTGATAGCGATCCTCCGCATTTTTTGCCATCAGCTTGAGCACTATTTGCGACACCGCACTGGGCAGTTCGTGGTTGAGCTGATGTGGCGGTATGGGCGGTTTTGCAATATGGCAATGCAATAGCTCCAGAGGGTCAGTCGCTGAAAACGGCAGCTGATGGGTGAGCAGCTCATATAAAGTGACACCCAAGCCATAAAAGTCCGTTCGATAGTCAATTCCTCGGTTCATTCGCCCGGTTTGCTCCGGTGCTAAATAAGCGAGCGAGCCTTCTAGCTCCCCAGGGGTCTGAACCTCCTGCGTTTCTTTGCTTAGCAAGGACGCAATACTAAAGTCAGTGAGTTGTATACGTTTAGACTCAGGATGAATGAGGATATTGGCGGGCTTAATATCTTTATGCACAACCCGATGTTGAGATAGATCGTGAAGAATCTCTGCCAATTGCGTTGCGACTGACAAAATCTCAATCAGTGTTAATGCCTGATTTTGCTCCATATATTGCTGAAGCGAAATTCCCCCAAAGTCCTCTATGACTAGTGCATAGCCATTGCGCCAGGGTTCTAAGCTCAAGGGCCGAATAATGCCAGGAACCGGCAAATTTTTAGTAATTGAGTACTGATTCCGGAAGTGAATAATATCCCCAAACGTAGGATAGGCTTGCTGTAAGAGCTTGATGACGACTGACTGTTGCTGCGCAGATACCGCCCGGTACACTGACGTGCGTGATCCCTCGTAGAGCTGTTCAGTAATGGTGTAGCCACAGATGCTGGGGAAAGTTTGGCAGGAATCGTTTGAGATAGTTTCCATTACTGGGTTTGGGAAGGTTTATCACTATTCCTTTAGAATTCCCTTCATCCTTGACAATATAAAGAAATGACGAATGCTCCGTGCTCGCTTGACTTTGCGGTGAACCTCGTTTTTGGTTGCGAACCGGAGGATTTTCCCCTTCTTCCTGAAGTCTTTGTCAACCCTGTGGAATTTTACGCATTTCATCAAGAATTGGTGAATAGTTGCTCTGACAGGCATTTCAGCGAGACATAACCAGAGCAACTCTGATAGTTTGGAAATGACTGCAAATAGTTGCTTGGGTGAGCCGTTTTGTTTGCCCTTGTCTACTTGCTCTCTATGCGGTGCATTGTGATGTTTGGAAAGCGTGAATCTCTTTTAAGGAGATTGTCTCTTATGTGATGTCATGCTCTCAAAACGATGTTCTTTTCAGAGTATATGCACGCTTGTTCCATTCATTTTCTTAATCCCATAAAAATTTATATCGAAAGATTATGCCAGCCTCTTCAACAGACCCACTTACTCAACTTTTAGACCCTAATGCAGATGAAGGTAGCGTGGTTGATCAAGTGATCGCTGAATCTGCAGCACCTAGTGCACCCAACCTGCCTAGCGCCCCTGCTACTCTTGTTGAGTCTGATATCGCGATGACGGAGGTAATGACGGGTGATATGCCTGCCGCTGACGGGCCAATTTTTCTCATTGGCAATGTTGGTGAATCTGTTGCGCTATTTGGTAGCAATGAAGACGAGTTTATTGCCGGTCGATTTGGCGACAGCGTTCTGTTCGGTAATGGCGGTAACGATACCCTCGTCGGTGATTTGGAAGGTTCTGGCAACGATAAGTTGTTTGCGGGGCAGGGCAACGATGAATTGCTAGGCAACGGTGGCAACGATATCCTCTTTGGCGAAGAAGGCGAAGACTCCCTCTTTGGCGGTGAAGGTAATGACTACCTGCGTGGCGGTGAGGGGAATGATTTCCTCTTTGGCGGTGAAGGCACTGATATCTTTGCCGTCTTCCCTGGCTCTGGCACCGATACAGTCTTCGATTTTGAAGCCCCTCGTGACATCATTGGCCTGGGTGGGGGTATCACCTTTGATCAGCTCACGCTCACTCAAGTGGGCAATTCTACTTCCATTAGTTTCAATGGCGAAACGCTGGTGAATGTACTCAACACTACGGCTACTAACTTCACAGCAGACACGTTCTTGTCTGTGTAGTTCTGCAATTCATTTCTAAGTAAGTGAATTGTTGTGCTTCCGTATAACAAGGTAGAAGATAGTGATTTTCTGCTAATACAAAGAGGCGCTAAGTCATTAATGACTTAGCGCCTCTTTGTGTTTATTTTTTTAGAGCGATTTCTGAAGATGGCAATGAGAGTGTCATAACAGTCAGTTTTTTTGGGTTGACTATCGATCTGGAAACTGCTGACAGCAGCGCCGATAATTTTGGGTGCAGATGTTTTGGCGCTATCATCATGTCCCTCCAGAAGGGCGTCATTTATCCTAGAGCTTTTTTTGATTGCTATACTTTTGTTTCATTTGCTGTAATCTATGACGGTACTAGCCCTCTTTTTGCAATGACCCTTATTTGAGTTTCTTTATTTGAGTTTTGAGATGTCTGACGCAACTGATATAACCTTTCGTGAACAGAAAGACATTGCCGTCGAACAGCTCCGGCAGCTATATCTGGCTAACGATTGGTCTTCTGGGCGTAAACCCACGGCGCTTCATCGGGCGCTAGAAAACTCTCATTCGGTGGTGTCTGCTTGGGATGGCGGAATGCTTGTGGGGGTAGGCAATGCCTTATCGGATGGTTTTTTGGTGGTGTATTACGCTCACCTGCTGGTGCACCCTGATTATCAGAGGCAAGGCATTGGCAAGCAAATTATGGATAGGCTGCGGCAAAAGTACAAAGGGCTACACATGCAAATGCTGGTGTCAGAAGCCGATGCGATTCCTTTTTATGAAAAGTGTGGTTTTACGCGTGCTAGCGATACGCAGCCTATGTGGATTTATAAAGGGGGCGATCGCTAAAGGCTAAATCATTAAAGGCTAGATCACTCAAAAAGACGGATCAGAAAAGCAGGTAAGGCAGGCGACTGTCCGCGTTCAGAAATGCTGTTTGGAAACGCTAAGTTTGTAATTTCAAAACGGTTTCTTAGGCTGCCTGGATGTTTACTTCGTGTAGGTTGAGATAGCTTAAAGAAGGCTGTAAGAGAATTCTAAAATATTTATAAGTTCTGATTAAGTGCGATCGCTACAATTACTGAAAAAGGATATTGCTTCGTTTTTTCCCGTAACCAATTACACATAAAGGCTCAGGGAATACTGTATTAATGTCAGTCAATGCTAGGGTGCATTTCGATTTGTTATATCGAAGATTTCGTCACATTATTACAGCTTTTTCTGTATTTGTTTATAAAATGCTACAAGCGTTGCAGTGAGTGCGGAAGAACTTTCTTTTGATGTTCGATTTTTTGACTTTATTTGGCGGCTACACAACGAATGATGACGGGCCGCGCCCCCTTGAAAAAACTCGATAGTATTCGATATAACCTTACTGACAGGGTTCATGTATAAAACATTGCTGGCAATATGCTTCTACTTGACGTGATAGAGACCGAGACTTCAGCTGTGAGTGCTGCTGAAGTGATTGTGGGTGAAAATGCAACGCCGATTGCAGAGTTGCCTGAGAGCTGGCAAGCGATCGCGCTGGGCGAGTCCAATACCCGCCTAAGTGCTCCCTTGGTCACCGTGAAGATGGCCCAGCTGTTTCACTACAAGCTCACTCACTGCGATGTGGATTTGTTCAATGAGCGGCCAGAACTTGAGCCTTTAGAAGGCTGTGTTAGTGAGCTGCTGGGGCAACTGGCTAACGAAACTCTAGAATTTTACGGGCAAGATTTTCGCGTTAGGCGCTACCCCGATTTCGATACTGTCTTTAGAGAGTTAGAAAGAGAATTTGAGACAGCAACGCCGAAAGAAAAAGAACAAAGTACCTATCGCTTTAACGTCGCCCGTATCGGAGTCGATCTCTTTTCTGAGTTTGGCTACGATGTACCCGCGAGCTTTTATCACGTTCACCTTGCGCCGCTGTATCGGGAGCATATTTTTGAAGAACGGGCACTACGCTTTGACCCGCGTGACCAAAACCATAAGCGCCCTTGGGATGCGGTTTTACATGCGGGTAAAGTGTTTGCGATTCAGGCCAAAATACAAAGCATTGCATCTCAGTACGGCCTTACCTATCAGCACGGCTGTGGCTGCGATAGTCATGTCTCTGCTATTGATGAAGCCGCAGGCGCGTTTGAATACAACTTGAACACGCCGAAGCGGAACCGTTGGATACGCAGCTACCTGTGGACGATGTGGTACGAGTACGCTTTCTTTGGCTTGATTCCAAATACGGCCTATTTGACCAAATCATTGCGGTAGAAGGGGAGAAGCTTGCTTGCCCGTTTAGCGGCTTGTTTAGTTGCCTAAGTCCAGCCCTACAATGATGGGATCGTGATCAGAGGTTCTAAACGGGGTTTGGCCATCAAATAGGGTTTCGTCCCGATTGAACTCTAGGTTGTAATCAATGGCATCTGGCTCATCTGCATTGATATGCCATTCGGTGGTGCCGGTAACTTGGGGCACTAACGAGTCATTGGCGAGTGCGTAATCTAGCGTGCCCAGCTGACCGTTAAAGACAAAAGAGTAGGCTTTGTTGCCTAAGAACTTAGCCGCCAAATCAGTGTAGCCCGCGTCTGCCAGCACTCTCATGGGGGCTTCTTTGGCATACGCGTTCAAATCGCCCACCACTAAAATGTCGGCATCTCCGCTGCCAGTTGGATCGCTGGCTAGCCAAACAGCTAGGGCCTGCGCACCTCTGGTTCTGATGCCGTTAAAGTTGCCCTGACCATCGTTTATGTCGGCATTGTCGCCCGTGCCGTTGCCGCCTTTGGATTTGAAATGATTGACTGAGAACGTAAACGTTTCTCCCTTGGCGATTTCTTCAAAGGTGACGGCTAAGGCGGCTCGGTTGGTCCCAGATCCATCGAACAAAGGCCCGTCTATGCTCAGCGCTGGCAGGTCGTCATCTGTTAAGGTTTCGACGCGGGTGCCTTCGGCAATTTTGACCGTTGCAGGCTTATAAATGGCCCCGACTGAGATGGCATCACCTGTATCTACAAACGGATTCCCAGGTGAGATGAAGGCATAGGTCTCTGCGCCTATGCGAGCATTGAGTGCCTCTACCAGCACACCTACTGCAAATGCATTGTCTCCATTGGTGTCTTCAAATTCGTTTTCCAGCTCTACTAGTCCAACAATATCCGCGTCCATAAGGGCGATGGCCGTTACCAGTTTTTTTAGCTGCCGGTCAAATTCACGGGCGTTGTCTGCACCTCGGGGGGAAAGGTTGTTGGGGCCGCTGCCTGGATTACGCTTTTGGTCGAGAGTTGTAAAAAAGTTAAGGACATTCAAGCTGGCGACCGTGAGTGAGCCGCCCACCTCATTCGGCGCTTCGAGGCGGGGGTTGGTGGGCTGAAAATTGATGCCCTGATTGGCTTGGATGCGGTAGCTGCCAAAATCGAAGCTGAGAACCCCTGTGAGATTGTTAACGGTGTCGCCGCCTCGGAGCGGATTGGTGGCGCTGAGGGGCTGAGCGCCTCGGGCAAACGGGAGCACCTGCGGATTTTGTTCGGTGCGGCCATCGTCTAGGATGATTTTGCGGGTGGCGATCGCCTGCTGATAAGCTTCAAAGCCTGCTGTGTCCGGCGCGTTAAATTGCGTAAACTGATCGAGCCGTCCATCTGTTCCGGGGGCGTTGCTCGGCCCATCGCTGGATAGGGTAATTTGTCCAAAGCGATCGTAGTTAAAGTATTCCGTGACATACAGCGTATCGGGAATGGTAATCAGCATCCCTTCGACTGCTTCTAACGCGGCCTCAGCGTCGATAGGAAAGTTGACAATGGCAGGGGTTGGCAGGGTGCCATCACTTGGCAGCCGTACAACATTGGTGATGCTTTCTAGCGCCGTTAAGGTGTCGAAGCGTTCGGTAATGGTGCCGCTGACTTGGACGCGATCGCCTACTGCCACATCTACAGCAAAGTTTGGATCAAATACAAACAATCCTTCTGATGTGTTCTCCGCTCCATCTGCATCTGTATCTTCTTCTTGCAGATAAAAACCGTTGAGTCCTGTCTCTCCCTGAAAATCTCCAACAACAATTGCCTCTACGGTTACTGCTTCACCCTGCATGGGGCTCTTTGCAGCAGCGCCCTGTATGGCACTAATCAGCGTGATGTTTTCTGGCGCTGTGGCTTCAGCAGCAGAAATATAGAGATAGTCGCCTGCCCGCGCCGTGCCAGAAAACGTATATTTTCGGCCGTTACTGCTCTTGCCGTTACTGCTCTTGCCGTTACTGCCCACGTCGTTACTGCCCCTGCCGTTATGAGCTGCCCCGAACCCATACACGCTCAAATCAGAAATATCATCAACGGCATCATCAACGACATAAAACTCACTGGCTTTGGGGATTCCACCCGCCATCGCCCCGTGAATAAGTCCGGTAATAATAAGCTCCATCATAGTCCGTACCAACACCCTGAGATTTAGTGGCTAAAGTACCAAACACAGACCATGAATTGGGTAAAGAAAATATTATGGTGTAATTTGTCGCTATGCTGGGGTCGCCGTAAAGATACAATTCTCTCTGTACATGCATAGTTTTTAGCGAATAGTCTTTTGGCCAAACAGCGACTCGATACCTTACTTGTAGAACAAGGGCTATGCCCTTCTCGTCAGCAAGCGCAGCGTCTCATTAGAGCAGGCGAGGTCAAGATTGACCAAACAATTTTTGACAAGCCGGGTACGCTGGTTCCTCAAGACTCAACCATTACGCTAAAACAAAAACCTCCCTTTGTTTCCAGGGGCGGAGAGAAGCTCGCAAAAGCGCTGAAAACGTTCGATATTGATCCTACTAACAAGATCTGCCTAGACGGGGGGATTTCTACCGGTGGCTTTACAGATTGCTTGCTACAGGCCGGTGCGCAACAGGTCTATGGTGTAGATGTTGGCTATGGCCAAGTTGCCTGGAAGATCCGTCAAGATCCTCGGGTGGTTCTCAAAGAGCGCACGAACATTCGCCACCTGACACCAGATCAGCTGTATGCGGATGCAGAGCTGCCAACGCTAGGCGTTATGGATGTCTCTTTTATTTCTTTAGTCAAAGTGTTACCTGCTTTTTGGGCATTGCTTACCCGCCCTCGCGAAGTTGTTCTATTAGTGAAGCCGCAGTTTGAAGTTGGAAAAGAAAAAATTGGCAAAAAAGGGGTTGTTCGTGATGCGAAAGATCAAGCTGGTGCGATTTTTCAGGTAAATCAGGCTGCTGATTCGTTAGGCTGGAAATACCAAGGACTGACGTGGTCTGATACGGTTGGCCCGGCTGGAAATATTGAATATTTACTGTGGCTGAGCGAACGAACAGAGGCGTGCCAAGATTGGCCCTCATTAGAGGCATTGTGTGATCTAACGCAGGCTGCCAGAAAAGCGCTTTAGCTGTTTTTACGCAGCTGTTTTTATCCAGCTTGTTTTTCTGTTGTTTATTATGTTGTTTTTAAGCATGTTGGCGGTAGTTCAGAGAGGCTATGTCAGAGGAGCTATACGCTAATGGCCTCTCGCTGATAGGCGGAAACAGTGCCTGAGGTCATGCTTTGATTCACTGGCAGCTCAATTGAAAATTTTGTTCCTTTCCCCACAGCTGACTCACACTTTAAAACGCCACTATGCTGCCCTGTGATGATTTGATAGCTGATGGAAAGGCCGAGGCCGCTGCCTTCCCCTACTTCTTTGGTGGTAAAGAAAGGATCGAACATTTGCTCTTGAACTTCAGGAGAAATGCCAGAGCCGTTATCTTCAATCCAAACCGAGATTTTATCGCCTTGTGGATTGTTATCTAAAACGGCGGTGCCGATGCTCAGTTGTGGTGTGCTGTTGCCGTTGGCCGCCCCTAGGCTCAGTGCATCTAGGGCATTAGTAAGAATATGCATAAAGACTTGGTTGAGCTGTCTGGCGTAGCAGCTTACCTTTGGTAGCGTTCCATAGTTTTTTTGAACGTCAACCCCTTGTAACTGTGCGCTCAGCATGGCCAGTGTGCTATCTAGGCCCTCGTGGATATTAACGGTTTTAAGGTCTGCTTCATCGAAACGAGAGAAGTTTTTGAGACTGAGAACCAGGTCTCGAATTCGCTTGGCACCGCTGCGTAAGGACACAAAGCTTTTGAGGAGATCGGTGGCTGTGAAGTCTAAATCCAACTCTTCTAGTTTTTCATCAATAGGGGGCGCTGGCGTCGGATAGTGCTCCTGGTACGTTTGGACCAAGTCCAACAAATCTTGTACGTAGCCATTCATGTAGTTGATGTTGCCGTAGATGAAATTGATGGGGTTATTTACTTCATGGGCAATGCCTGCGACTAGCTGCCCCATGCTACTCATTTTTTCGTTATGGATGAGTTTGGCTTGTGCTTGCTTTAAGTTGTCTAGGGCTTGCTTGAGTTCTAGGGTGCGTTCTTCTACACGTTCTTCTAGCACTTTGTTATGGATGAGCGTTTGTTCTGCTTCGTTTCGCTTCATCAAGTTGCAGTAGGCTTGAGAGTGGTAGCGCAAACGAGCGGCTAATTCTATTGGGTCGGGTAGCTTTACTAAATAGTCGTTTGCCCCACCTGAAAAGGCAGTGGCTTTAGTGCGCGCATCATCTTTTGATGAGAGCACGATCACGGGAATTTCTTTGGTGAGGGGATGGGCCCGAAAGAATTTGACGAGCATTAGCCCTTCCACATCAGGCATGACCAAATCTTGCAGGATGACGGTGGGCTTGATTTTGACAGCCGAAGAAAGGGCCAGGGTAGGATCGTGGCAGGCGTGTACTGTAATATCAGCTTCTGAAGCCAGTAAGCGCTGGATAGATTGAACAACAATGGGCTGATCGTCAACTACAAGGACAGTTACAGGTGGCTGGCTGCTGTGTTTTTGAAAAGATGACGACAAATCGGGCATGGATATACCTTATTGGTAGAGGCTGGATATCAGTGAGCAAAGCTGTATGGATTGGCACTATTATGCCCGCGTGGTATTGAGGATATTCAATCAATACAATTGCGCTAGAAGCTTGCTTACTTTGCTTACGCGATACGTTTTAGATGCTGTAATTGCAAGTGAGAGACGTAAGCTGTTTGGCGTACACTGAATAGATTTTTGCGTGCGAAAGAACATCTATTTTCAGCATTCATACGTATTTTTTTGTGCTTATGAGTGCGTCATTTTTTGTGCGTCATTTAGGCTCATTAGTTTTAGCTCACGAGTTTTAGCTCACGAGTTTTAGCTCATTAGTTTTGGCTCATGATTTGAAGACTAGCTGTGTAGGGTGAGTCGGGTCAGGGTTTTGGCAATTTCATCTGAGCTAAGTATGTGGTTGGCTGCGCCCATTTCTACGGCTGCACGAGGCATGCCATATACAACCGCGCTTTGTTGGTTTTCGGCAATGGTGCACCAGCCAGCCGTTTGTAAAACGCTGAGTCCTGCTGCGCCATCTTTGCCCATTCCTGTAAGCAGGACAGCTTGCCCTGGCGATCGCCAATGCTGCGCAACGCTTTTAAAGAGGACATCAACGGAGGGGCGATAGACCGTATCGGCTACGGCTGGATCGCTTGCGGCAAGGTAGGTAAACGAGCGATCGCGTTTCATGGCTAAATGTCCTTTGGCGTTGGCTAGCAGTACCCTTCCTGGTTTGGGGACATCGCCTGTTTTCGCGATGTGCACAGGGAGCATACTTTGCCCTGCTAACCACTCTGCTAACCCGGGGACAAATTGTGGATCAATGTGTTGCACAATGACGACGGCTGCGGGCAAAGACCGGGGCAACTGGGACAAAATTTTGGCTAGCGCCTTTGGCCCCCCGGTGGAGGCGCCAATGACAATGAGCGATCGACTAGGAGGCGCATGCTTTGCCGATTGAGTACTTTTAGGATGGTGATTTGCTACTCTGGCGTACTTTCCAATAAATTTGCTGACTGTGACCATTTTGGCGAGTAGGGGTTTCGCGGCGGCCTGTATTGCGGCCTGCGTTGCGGCCTGTGCGGTGGCTGTGTTGGTTTTTCCTTTTATGGGTGTGATGGTTGGCGTTTGTACCACGTCTAATGCGCCGTGGCCCATCGCTTCAAACACACGAGACGTATTTTTTCGTACGCTTCCAGTGACCAGCAAAATGGCGCAGGGCGTATGGGCCATAATTTGTCGGGTGGCTTCAACGCCATCCATTTTGGGCATCAGTAAGTCCATCAAGATTAGATCAGGCGGATGGCGCTTGGCTTTGGCGATCGCCTCAGCGCCATCTCTGGCTGTCCAAATGAGTCGATAGGCAGGTTCTGTTGCGATCGCACGTCGCAGTGCTTCTAGGGCTATAAGCGTATCATTTGCGATCGCAACGTTAACCTTATTATTCATCGACCTTATCTTTCATTCTGTTTCTCTCTCTTTATGGATTTTTCGCTATAGATTTTTCTGTTTACGCACCAATCAAATCCATCACAGCTGTAATCAGTCCGTCGTTGTGGAAGCTACTTTTGGTGAGGTAGTAGTTGGCACCAGCATTTAGCCCCGCTAGCTGATCCACCTCTCGATCTTTGTAAGAGACGACGATGATCGGCAGCTTTTTGGTTGCCTCATAGTCTCGGATCTTGCAAATCAATTCGATGCCATTCATGCGCGGCATGTCTACATCTGTAATCACCAAATCGTACTTATCTATTCTGACTGCATTCCACCCTTCGGCCCCATCGACCGCAATGTCCACCGTATAACCTCGATTTTGCAGTAGTTTCTTTTCCATGGCTCGTACCGTCATGGAGTCATCTACCACCAATATTTTTTTAGGTGGAGCGGTGGGTTCATTGGGCGCTGTATTGTGAGCCCCTGTTGTTTCATCTGCGGATGGCTCTGGCGTTATGTCATTGTCTGGATTAATAGAAGGCGGCGGGGCTATCCCGGTTGCCATTTTTTCAGCAGCTCGCAATACATCTGCCACATCTAAAATGAGCACTGGTGCACCGGTTTCACTCAGCGCGGCCGCACTGATGTTAGGCACTTTCCCTAATCGAGGATCTAACGGACGCACGACTAAATCTTTTTCTTCTAGCAGTCGATCTACGCATAGACCATATTTTTGTTTTCCTTCACCCATTACGATGACGGGTAGCTTTTTCTCGGGTGTGAGCGTATTGGGTTTGAGCGTGCTGGGTGTGAGCGTGCTGGGTGTAAGCGTGCTCGCGGCGTGGCCTGTGAGCCCTAACACTTGATGGGCAACGACGAGACTAATATTCTCTTTTTCTAAGCGAAAGTAAGGTCGATTTTCGCTGTAATGGATCTGTTCTTTATTGAGCTTTACCACCCGATTAATTCTCGATAGGCTGACGGCATAGGCTTCGTTTTCTATTTCAAAGAGGAGCGATCGCACCACAGAGAGCGTCAGCGGCAAATGGAAGCGAAAGCATGTTCCGCCGCTTGGATGCGTCTCGGGTAGGGGCGCTTGGGGGGGAGGCACTTGGAGTGAGGTTGCGGTGGCTAAGGCAGAGCGGGTGGTGGGAGAGGTGACTTGGAGTGAACCACCCACTGACTGCGCCATGGTTCTGGCTAGATCTAATCCGTAGCCCCGGCCAGCCATTTCCGTTAACTGTGGCGCGGTAGAAAAACCGGGTAAAAATAGAAACTCGATTAGCTCGGACTCACTTAGTTTCTGGGCGATCGCTGCTGTGATCAACTCTTTTTGGATGATCTTTTCACGCAGCCGTGCAAAGTTGATGCCAGCGCCATCATCTTCTACTTCCAGCATCAGCATGCCTGAGCGGTGCATGGCAGAGAGCGTTATTTTGGCCTCAGCTGGTTTGCCTTTGGCCAAGCGCACCTCTGGAGACTCTATGCCGTGAGTGATAGCGTTGATTAACAGATGCGTAATGGGGGTATCTAGCTTGGTCAGAATATCTCGATCAATTTGGGTATTGAGTCCTTTAATTTCTAAAACGACCTGTTTTCCCTGTTGCTTTGCGGTGTCTCTCACTAAGCGTGCATAGCCGCGTGTGCCTTCTTCAAACGCGCACATATGACTGGCAATGACTTCTCGATAGAGTCGATCTGATAGCTGGCCAAACCGTCTGGAAATCTGTTCTACTTCTTCCAGATGCTCACCTAATAGTGCATGACACGCCTGTAGTGCTGCTGTGGCTTCGCTAAGGGTTTTATCCTGACTAAACGAACTCTCTTGACTGGAACCACTATCTTGGTATTGTTTTAGACGAGAGAGTGCAGCTTGCTGTTTACGCTTGGTGGCCAGTAACGAATCGCTAAAGGGCTGAAGCCAGTTAGATTCTACCAATATCTCGCCAGCTAACCCCATCAGCCGACTGAGATTATCTGTGCTGATGCGAATCATCCGATTCGATTCATCTACATTTGGGATAGGTGCTTTAATCGCTTCTATTGGGTTATTTACTGCATGAGACTCTAGTGTTCGTGAGTCTGGCGTATCCGAATCTGCTGGTGAAGGCGTAACGGGCTGTTGTTTCGCGTGTGGCTTTTCGGTGTGTGGCTTTTCGGTGTGGGGATTTTCGGTGTGGGGCTTTTCGGTGTGGGGCTTCTCTGCGGATGGTTTTTCGGTGTCTGTGTTTTCGGTGTCTGTTTTTTCGGTGTCTGTGTTTTGTGCTTTTTGCTGTTCCGCGTTTTGTTCTGTAGGCGATGTTGCTTGATGCTGTATGTTTTGCTCAGCATCGAGAAGCTGCTGAGCTTTTCGATGCCTTACTTTGTTCCGATCAGCTTTTTCTGCAATCCCGACCACGGCTTCAAGGGCGACCACCACATCATCGACATCTGCGTCGTAGGGCGTAGTTTGTGCTGATAAGCTCTGCTCATCTAAATTGCCTAGCTTAGAGAGTAAATCTGCGCCCATAAGCAGCACATCAATTCGTTCTTCGGTAATGGTTAAAATATTCCGCTGGGCCGCGATAAAACAATCTTCTAGCGCATGAGATATTTTGACGGCCGCTTCTACTTGTACAATCCGTGCGGCCCCTTTGATAGAATGGGCAGCTCGCATGAGAGCTTCTAAATGCTCCCGATGTTCTCGGCTGGTTGAATGGGTTGTAGATTGTTCTAGGGCTAATAAATGCTGATTTAGTTCGGCTACTTGCGTTTCTATTTCTACACGAAATAGACTCATTAAAGAGAGCACATTCCAGTCTTCTTCAGTGGCTGATTGCTGCTGTTTGAATTGAATATCTCCAGGGGCGGTCATAGTGCTTTTAGCCTCAGCGCGTTGAAGAGTTTGGTGTCATCTAAAACATTGACCTGTTGGTTGTGCCAGGAAAAGACATGACGAGTACAGGCTGAACTGACGGCGCTGATGCCGGTAGCGGCTGGCTGAAATTCTTCAGCGCTTAATGAGTGCACACCGTACAGTTCATCTACCTCAAAGGCCCAAACATCTAAACAACCATCTAGCATTTTTTCGGCAACGATCATGCGGCGATAGCCCCGAAAGGTCTGCTCAGATGCTGTGCTGGTGAGTGCAGAAGATGCTAGTGCCGGACGACTGGGTAAGCCTAAAATTTCTAACAGCGATACTTTGAGTAATAACTGCCCTCGGACATTTACAACGCCTAACAATGTGCTGTTGCTGCGCTGCGGCAGCGTATGGCTGGCCACGGGAGAAAGAATTTGCTGACAGATGGCGGCTGGTAAGGCGAGCCATTCACGGCCTAGCCGAAAAATGAGCGCTGTGAATAGGGCTGTGCTGGGACGGTGCTGGGTTGTTGTTTCTGCTATTTGGGCTGTTTGTTGTGTTCTGTAGCTGTCTGGGATGGTTCTTTGTAATAATGCTGTCGCCTTGATCGTATCTGTTGGTTTAGGTCTGGGTGAATTTTTATTTTCTAACTGCTTTTCTAGCTTTTCTAGCTTTTCTAGCTTTTTCAACGGCTGTTCTGGCGCTGTCATTATGCCGCCTCCTGTAAGCCTTCGGCTGCTATTTGCAGCTGTATTAAGGCGCTGTTGTTATCTTGCAAAGATTGCACTGTTTGCTCTGTGTCTGAGCTGAGCTGAGTCATGGCGTCTCGGATTTGCTCAGCACCATCCGATTGGGCCACTATGCCTTGTTGAATGTGATTGAGTGGAGACAGTAGCGCTCTTACACTGTAAATGACTTCGCTGAGCTGCTGTGTGACTACTGCGGTGCTACCAATGCCCTTTTGCACATGTTGGGTAAAGTGATCCATCTGAGTGACGCCAGTGCCGACGGCGGCCTGCATTTCTTTGATCAGGGTTTCTATTTCAAGCGTGGCGATCGCGCTTTTATCTGCCAACCGTCGAATCTCTCGGGCAACTACACCAAACCCCGTGCCTGCTTCACCGGCTTTTTCGGCTTCTATTGCGGCATTTAACGACAGCAAATTGATTTGATCAGAGACTTTGGTCATGGCTAACACGACCTGATCGATGTCTTTTGCCCGCTCATGAATGATCTCTAATTGCTGATCTACTTGTTGAGTGGCCTCTTCTAGCTGAGTCATGGCTTCAGCCATTGCCATCATTTCTGCTTCGCCGTGGCTGGCGCTCTCTTTCACTTGTCCGGCTTCGCTAACCACTTGGGAAATTTCGTGCTTGAGCTGATTGGCAATGGTCGCAATCTCTTTTGAGGATGCTGTAATTTGAGCGCTGGTTGTCGCTTGCTCGGTTGCCATCGATTCTATTTGCTCACCAGACGCCGCGATTTGTAGGGAAGACTCGCTTACCTGTATGCCAGAGCGCTGTATTGTGCTGAGCATATTGCTGACCTGCGCTGTAACCTGATAAAGCGGGATGAGAACTGGGAGTAGGGTAAGTAACACTAAGCTGAGCAGAATTTTTTGGGTGGTTTGCAGGTGTGAAATTCTGGCTGTCGCTTCTTGTTCATACTGTGTGACGATGTTGTTCATCGCGATTAAAAAATCACCCTCTTTCGCTGCAATGTTTGCAACCTCGTCTAGGCTCACTAAATTGGTATCTAAAATGGACTGGGCTGCTAAGATGATCGCGTTATAGTCTGCGGCCATTTCCGCAAACATTGCAGTGACCTGCTCGCTGTTGGTGTGCGTGAGCGAGAGTGCCTCACTGCCGAATTGCAATCCCTCGTGAGATTGTTGAAATAGCGTTAGCGCATCTGCTAATTCTTTCCTAACCAGCCTTTGTTGCGCAATGGGTAGCGCTTTTGTGGCGTAGGCGATTTTGGCAATTTTCTGACTCAGCATCCTTTGCCGTCCTGCAATGTTAATCAGCTGCGCGTCTTTTGCCTGTGTGTGGAGTGCTTTTTGAGTTATTACTTGTCCTGTAATGGAAAGGGTCGCAATTGTTAAGATAGTGGCCGCATAGAGCTTGGCTAAGCGCCTGGTCGGTGTTGTTTGGTTGAAAAGAGAAAATAAAAAAGACATGGGACAAATCGAGGGTCGCTGACGGTGGCTGAGTGGGCTATCTCAACGGGCTAATAGCTCTGCGATTTTAGGCTAGGAGTGGCTTTAGAGAGTTTACGATGGCTGCTCTTTCCTTGCTTTGAACTGTTTTTATCTGAACTGTTTTTATCTGAACCGCTGTTAAGCCATCTTCAGTTAAACCGCTTTCAATTAAATCGTTTTTAGGTAGTCCATTTATGTAAAGGGCAGAGAAAAATAACTGATTCTGACGAGTCCTTTACCGTCTGAACTGCATATTCATGGCTAATATTCTCTATCCTTTAGAAAATAGGACTACCCGTTTTTATCTAAACAGCTAACCTAAAGTGAGCGACTTCTGACTGTAAATCTTTGGCGACATCGCCAAGCTGACTAATGACCTGATTAGTATCTTGGACGGACTCTGCCGTTTGTTGTGAGGTGTCATTGAGTTGTTCCATTGCGGCTCTAATTTGCTGTGCTCCCTGAGCTTGGGCGCTCATGCCGTTCCTTACAATTTCAAACTGCGGCACAATGCTTTGTACCTGATGAATAATCTGTGCCATCTGCGACCCCAGTTCGGTGATGCTACTTGCGCTTTCATCTACATCCTGTGTAAACTTATCCATCTCCATGACGCCTGCCGATACGGAAGAAAGCATCTCTTTCACCATATTTTCAATATCGAGCGTTGCGATCGCAGTTTGATCTGCCAAGCGGCGAATTTCTCTCGCAACGACTGAAAAGCCTGACCCGTACTCTCCGGCTTTTTCTGCCTCAATGGCTGCGTTCAAAGAGAGTAGATTGGTTTGATCCGCTACTTTTGTAATGGTGGTAACAATGGCGCTAATGTTGTTGGCTTTATCGTCTATTTGGCCTAGCTTGGCAGAAATGGTCGCAGTTGAAGCCGTTAGCTGCTGAATCATGCTGGCCATACCCTCCAGATCTTGTTTGCCTTGGGTGGCCATGTGTGAAGCCGATTCTGATAGATTGACGACGCGTCCAATGGTGTGGTTCAGTTCTTCAGCAGTGGCTGCAATTTCAGCTGTTGTTGCCGTGATTTGGTGGGTAGAGGCGACTTGTTCAGAGACACTAGCCTCTAACTGGCGGCTAGAGGCTGCAATTTGGGTGCTGGAGGTTGTGACCTGAATTCCGTTTTGTTCTACAACGCCCACCATTTTTTTTATTTGGTGGCGGATTCTTTGTGTGAGCAGCCAGCCTATGCTTAATGTGGCGATAGTGGCCAGTATGGTGCTGCTGATTAAAGTATTTTTGAATCTGTTTTGTGAGCGTGTAAAAGTTGCTAAATTCTCCTCAAGCTTTTGCTCCAGATGATGGATGAGTTCGTCTCTATTAAGGGCGATTGTATCGGAGCCTAAAGTTGATACTTGCGAGGTCGCCCGTTCAAGGTTGTTATTTTCTATTGACAACAGTATCCGTTGAGCCACTTTGTCAATCCGTTCACCTTCTTCAGTGAAAACCTGATTTAAAGCCAGTAGCTCACTATCTTGTTGCTTTTCTGCCAGTGTGTTGAGCTTTTCAATATCTTTAATGAAACCATCGTAGCTGCTCTGATAGGTTGTGAGAAACTGAGCTTCCTTAGGGCTCAAGGTAATTTCTTGTATTCGCCGGATAGAATCTATGAGGTGATAGCTGGCATTTTCTACGGCATCTTTAGACTCATTTAGCTGATCTCTGTGTATCTCTATGGAAAACGTTTTGCGGGCGCTGTTGTAAGTAGAGACACACAGCCCACATAGGCACATGAGGGGAATGGCGTAGCTTAGCAGTATCTGATAGCTGATTTTATTTAAAGGATTTTTCAACATAGTCTAGGCGAGATGCTTGAAAATATACGTCAGAAAACAACAAATAATCAATCAACCTTATACCGTCAGGTTCTCAATTCTCTGGATGCGATCGCGAAGGAGGGCAACCTCTTCTTTTGCGCCCTGTTCCTCTTTTATCAACATAAGATGCATGAGTGCCGTTACTAGCTGTGAATCGAGGTATACAGCTTTTTCAAAGCAGTTTTCTGCTGCTTTTAAATTATCCACGGCCTGATATAGCTCTCCTCTCAGCAAGTGAGCCTTGGCATCTGTTGGATCATGCAATAAATAGGCATCGCACTGCATGACGGCTTGTTCAATGTTTCCACTATTTGCTAGCTGCTGTGCACTGGCGAGTGTTGGTGGTTTGGCACCCTCCGTTGAGAGTGAGGCCGCTGTGGCTGTGGTGACGGTGGGTGGTAACTGGCTGACCGGTTTTTCGAGTTCTCCGGAAGACTGTTGTTGTATGGGCGAGACTTGTGAAGTGCTGTTGGCGGTGGCGAATGCGTGAGATGTAACGGAGTGCTCTCTGCGGTAGTATGCAAAGGTTTGAGGATAGGGAACCGGTTTGTATTTTTGAGTATCAACTAATCCGGCTTCTGCATGACCCAAAAATAGTAACCCTTTAGGCTTTAGCATCTTCCCTAAAAATGTCATGGCATGATCGCGGGCTGTTTGATCAAAGTAGATCAGTAAATTTCGACAGAAGATAACATCGTACGGTGGCTGGTGGGCTAGCAGGCCGGGGGTTAATAGGTTGCCTTGTGTGAAGACTACTTTTTCCCGAATGGATTCCTTGAGATGGTAGCGCTGCACTGAACGTTTTTCGGTGCGTTTTTTAGTTTGGGTTTCGGTGCGTTTCTCGGTGTTTTGCACCGAAAGCTTCTCTGCACTTTTTTTTGTACTTTTCTCTAAGCGCTTACTGGCGCTTGTAGAGGGGGTCTTCATACTGAAATATTTGCTGTTGCCCTGCTGGGTGGGTGCTTTAAAGGCATAAGGGCTATATATGCCTTGTTTGGCTTTTGTGATCGCCTGTTCGTTAATATCTACAGCATCAATATGAAACTCATCTAGCGATAGCCCTTCTTCTAATAGGGTGATTGCAATAGAGTAGGGCTCTTCGCCGGTAGAACACGGGATGCTCAGTATTCTAAGTTTTTGGTGAGCCGTTTGGCTGGAAGAATTTTCGTTCTCTTGATGCGCTGATTTGGTTTTGCTCCATTCTTGAGAAACCCACTGCCGCAAAAATACAAAGGAGGCCCGGTTTCTAAAAAAGCTGGTTTCGGGCACCACAATAGATGACACCAACGCTTCAAATAGATCAGGGTTATCTTCGAGACCTTTTACATAGTCAGAGATGCCGTTCATTTTGCCGGTACGCATTCCTTTTCTCACGGCCCGCAAAATAGAGCGAGAGCCGATTGATTCTGGATTGAGGCCAATACGCTGCCTAAGCAACTCTTCAACCTTGTTTTGCATAAGACTGTCTTTCATCAGTGCACTCCAATTAAAGGTTGCGTTTGCGCTGGTTCAGATGCTGGGTCTGGCGCTTGCGTTTTTGTTTTCGTTGGTAATGTCTCCAGTGCTAATTGCTGGATGACGCCTTGTTCATCTTGCAGGGTGGCTTGGGCGTATGCGCTGTGTCCTACTGCTGTGTTTTGCAACGTGAGCTGTGCGGTTTCTTCGGCGCGTTCTACGACCAAACCTAACGGTTCACCGGCTACTTCTACCACCACAATGCGAGTGCTCATGATTGGTTTGGCGGCCTGGCCTGTGATCAGGTTAGAGATATCTAACGTACGGATCATGTCGCCTCGGTAGTTCAGTAAGCCTGCTAGCGTCGGATGACTATGGGGCAGACGTTGTAGATTAACCAGCGGCAGAACATCTTTTATGTCAGCCGCTGCGATCGCCCATCGCTCATTCCCAATCCAAAACAACAGCATCAACATAAGCACTCAAAAATAAGGCACACAAGCTGCACCGAGAGAAATATACCAATCCTTCTTTATATATCCCGTCTCAACCAGACCCATAACGAAAGACCCGTAGTTATGCGGAATTATGTTGATGAATGAGGCTAAAAATATTACGTCTAAACGCCTGCGCCGCAATCTTCTGGCTGCGCATTTCCAATAGACTTTGCCGAAAGCCGTTCTCTATTCTTTGCGCCTCGTGGGATGAGGTGAGGAGTCCTGAGCGGAAATCTTGCGGTGAGGACGTACCGCGACTTTTTAACACATTGCGTTTATGTATCCTCATATTTAATTCATAGTGATATCTACGGATAATTATTTTTTGGCGAGTAAATGAAATAAATAAGCCTTATTAAAAGGTGCAAATCATCCGCCCCCTTTTCGTTGTTCTCCTTGCCCTATGGAAATGCTTTCTGCCCCGATTGTGATTGATATGCCTGTTTTTGCAGGGGCCTTTGCGCCATTGAGTACAGAGGCGAGTGCTGGCCCTGGCATCATCGAAGTGCCCGCTCCGCCTAGAGTGCACTATGCGCCTGCAAGTCCGGGCATTCAGCAAAGCAGCGGTGGCGATTTGGCTCTTTTGTCATTTGATGCGGTAGATGATTACCTCTCTTTGAGCGGTACGGATGTGACGTTTACCCTGCAAAACAGCGGCGTGGCGGCGGCAGATAGCTTTACGGTCGATATTGTTTATTCTCAAGATGAGATTATTGGTAACAGCGATGACCGCCTGCTAAATCGGCTTATTATTGATGAAATTGGGGCGCAAGATACCCTAACGCGTACGGCCAATGTGCAGTTCCCTGGAGAGGTCGTTTTGCCTGAAGGGGCAGGGTTTTTGGCTGCTCAGGTAGATACTAATAATAGGGTTGTTGAAACAGACGAGAGCAACAATGCCAGCTCCGTTCAGGGCGTGGGGATAGATGGCATTATTGTGGATACGGAGAGTCCTACTTATACGCCTACTGTTTCTGCTGGGCCAAGTCCTACGTTTTCTAGCTTTGAGGTTTCTTTTAGTGAGGCCGTGGGTGACAGCGCCGCTGTAAAGAGTAACTATGCGCTCAGTACGGAGGCTGGAGAGGCTGTTGAAATTGATGCTGTTAATCGGGTAGATGAGCGCACCGTTAACATTAGCCTTGCCGCTGAGCTGCCAGATGATCAGTACGCGTTTGCTGTACTGTCTGGGGTTGAAGATTTGGCCGGTAATGGCGTGGATGCGGCCACTGCTCCTTTCCTCTTTGAGATTGAGACGCCGCTGACTGGGGTTGGAGATGAGTTGCCGGATGAGTCGGTATTGACTCAGGGCGGTAGCTACAGCACCGATGTGGGGTTGACGGCTAGTTTGGCGCTGCCGGGCACGCAAGGGGTGGATGTGGTGCTGACGCAATCTGGGGCGATCGCGGCTGTAAATAACGAAACCGGCTCCTCGCTGCACTGGATTGATCCAGAGACCGGCGCTATTTCGCAAACGGTGGATTTTGAAAATGGCTTAAAAGATATTGCCTTTAATAACGATGATACGCTGGTGCTCGCAACTGGCGATTCGCTGCTGAAAGTAGATGCGACGACAGGCGACGTCATTGAGGATATTGCTGTAACGAGCATTGATCGCGTGGCGATTTCTAAAGATGGGCACGTGGGGGCGATCGCAGATAAAACCGTCTTCCTCTACGACGACGACAATACCCTGCTGTTTTCTAAAACCCTTAACTACACTGCCGTTACTGATCTGGAAATTCGCAGCGGCGTAGGCGGGCAAAGTGTGTATGTCACCAGCTTCCGCAATACGTCCTTTATTGATCTCAACGGTCAGCGCAACCCTGTCCAAATTGCCAGATTAGAAGCCTTTGACTTTACGGGCCAGCAGCAGTGGAGCCTATTTGGCGATGCCTCTGAAACCATTAAGCAAAACGTGGCTGATACCCGCCTTTACCGGGTCACGCTAGGGCAAGATGGCTACCTTTACATTGGGGGTGAAAGTGCCGGGACAGCCACCATTTTCCGTTGGCGCGGTCAGCCCATGACGGAAGCTGAGCAATTTGGCACCGCAAGTCCGTTCTTGTCTCAAATTGATCGTCACAGTCAGCTATGGAACAGTGGCTCTGCCCACATTTCTTACTATGCCCGAGTCAATCCCCTCACAGGCGAGCTTGAGCATTCTCAGCTCACGTTCCCTCGCCTCCGCAGCAGCAAATCCAACACTATGCGCATTGGTGACATCGCCGCTAGCGACAGTGGCACGCTTTACTTTGGCGGCACGTCCTTTGCCTCTCTTTTAAACCGCGACAGCATTACCCTTAACGGTGAGCTGGCAGGTGCCTACGCAGGTGAAGATCCTACTTGGATGTCGATTGCACCTGACTTTAGGACGCGTAATTTCTGGACGGCGCTCTCGGATGAAGGGGCCAGAGGCATGGTGTACGGGGTCGATGCGGGCTACGGCTACAGTGCGGCGCTCACGAATCTCAACAGCGGTACTTTACCTGTTACAACAGGAAGCAACAGCGGCAGCGTATTTATTAGCTTTACGCCAGAGCCTCGACGGGATTAAGGCACACTCTTTTTGTAGTTGTTCTGTTCACCAATCGCACTTTTACCAATCGCACTTTTACCAATCGCTTTTACCAATCGCTTTTACCAATAGAGCTGCCAAGTGCCCTCTACTAAAACGGCATGGCCTTGCAGGGTAATGCGCTTATCGGTAGGGGTTGTTGTGCTGGTGGCGGCTACTCTGTGCAGGGTGTAGCCCGAGTGGAGCACCATTTGCCCTGCTTGGTAGGCATGATATGACCGCTGAAGGAAGCGAGGAATAAGCTGCCAGTCGAGGTTGTTGTATTTAGTGATGCTAAGGAATTCTGATTGGTTGAAGTCGGCTAGTTCTAAGCCGCCGCCCGTTGCAGGTAAGACGATGGGCAGGGTAAACGAGAGCGTTTTGCTGAAGTCGATAGGGATATTGCTAGGCCAGTTGAGGTGCTGATACTGTAGGTCGCAGTGCATGGACGTTAAGGGCCGGGTTGGAATCGCGTTAGAAAGCCATAGGTGAAAGCCGGGTAGGGCTGTGTCTGCCCGGTAGGCTACGGGGGCGTTGAGTAGTGCTTCAAGCTGTTGTTTCACGCGCTCGTAAAGCCAGCTAAAGTGTTGTTTGAGAATGGGGTTGTAGCGGGCGGCTTTGTCCCAGTAGGTATCGTTTGGATCTTTGCAAGGGCCAAAGTCTAGGTAGCTGGCTGCGCCTAAGCTACAAAAGAGATAGTCTTTGCGGCCACGGGAGAGCCAGTGTTGTTCGAGAGAGGTGATGGTTTGATACACCTGCTGGCATTCTGCTGGGGTGAGGGTGAGATTTTTGTTGGCGGCAGATGGAGCAGGAGGGAGCACTGCGTCCGGATGCAGATAGGAGAGCAACAGGTGGGTGATTTTATGGTCGCAGCGGCGGTCGTAGCCGTCGTAACCGGGCATGGGGTTGGCTTCTAGGCAGTAATATTCGCCGTCTGCGGTGAGTTTAAAGTCCCATCCGGCAAAGGTGAGGCCAAAGGCTTGGGTGGCTTTGATTATCTTTTGGGCGAGGGCTTCGGGGATGGGGTGGTGAGGAAAGTGCTCGCTAATGTCATGATCGCGGCGGTAGTCTACGGTGGGGCAGTTTACCCGTTCGGCTTCGTAGCGATCGCCCACCACATGCACCCGTACATCTTCGCCTTTAATAAATTTTTGCAGGTGTACCGGGCCTTGGCTAGGAGAGAATTCCAAAAATTCTTCTGCCTCTACCAAACGGCTATCGGCGCGTACGCCGGAAATGGCTTTGACGATGGTGGGTTGGGCGCTGGCAAATTCGTAAAGCTGCTGGGGGTCGGCGCTGGTGAGGCTATCGGCAACTTTGAAGCCGTAGTATTGCAGGCAAAGTTCGTGTAGGGGTTTGCTGTTGTTGTCGTTTCTAAAGCCAGGGCGGTTGACCACTTTACCGGGAATCATCTCTAGCCATGCGCTAACAGACATTAACAGGTTGCGCCAGCGGGCGGCGAGGTGAGGCTCTGTTTGCACAGAAGAGAGATCGATTAAGCGACAGTAGTAGGCGGCGTTTGGATCGAGGTAAATTTGTTGTTCTCCGTCGTGAATCCAGCTCTCCTTATCTATGGGTAAGTTGAGAGACCAGTTGCCTTGTTGAGCGATCGCACGCAAATTAATCATTTGCAGTTCAATGCCTTGCTCGGTGGCGACGCGGGCAAAGTGGCGAAAGGTGCGATCGCTATCGAGTCCTATCAGGTAAATCATCCGAACATCTCCTGGTATAAGCTTTCTTTGAGGTCTTTCCAAACGAGGGAGACCTGCTCTAGGGAAGGGAAGGGGTCGATTCTGGCGATGGTGGCAGCTTGCAAATCAGCGGCAATGTTCCAGGTAATTACGCCAAAATCAAGATCTAAATTTCGCAAGATTTGAATGCTTTCGCCTTCTAGCTCCAGCGCTGGCAGTTTGACTTGCGTGGAGCGCCAAGCATTGTCTTTTAAAACAACAACTTTTTCATAGCTGCCTTCACGGTAAGTTTGGCGGGTGCGGTAGGGGCCATTGCCTTCTGGCTTGGCGGGGGCAGCGGCAACGTCGTAGCTGTCAAGGTCTTGGGTAAACCATGCCTGTTGGCCTTCAGCACTGGCTAATTGATTGGGTAACTGACTGGTTAATGTCTCTTTAGTATCAATGGGGCTGCGGGCGCGGTGCTGGGTGAGCACAGTAGAAAAAGAGACCGCGCCGAACATGTCCTTTGGGGTGGGCCGATTGAGTACGGGCGATTGGCACCCAGCGGCAGCGGCCCATAGGGTGGAGAGGGCTTCGGCATGTTGGAAGGCATTATCTGCGTCATTGGGCGGCGATGCGGGCGGGCGCAGAATCAGGGGCACATCTGGGGTAATTTGGATGTGCCCGCTGCTGATAGTGAGGGAGAATAGCTGCGCGGCTTCGAGTACGTTGAGGATGCGAGTTGTTTTGCCTTGTGCGGCGAAGTCGCTTTGGATGGCTTGGGCGAATGGGTCGGTTTCGTTACCCACAATGAGTAAGTCCATGGGTTTACTCCAGATTGTTTGTTGTGGATGGGTTTGTTGTGGATGGGATAGTTCGATGTTGTTGTCTTTATCTTTTGAGAATCAATTCGAGATAGGCAGTTCGAGAGAAGTCTCCTACAGATTCCAGTCTGAAGAAGATCCCCTCTTGGGAGGGGTGCCCCCATTCTTCTTTGGGGGCGGGGTGGGTTTTCGGTTAGTAATGTTAGTGGCTGAACCCATCTCGTCCGCTGCGCGTCCACCCTTCCAGAAGGGATTTACTTCAGGCGCTAAGCGACAAGTTGCTTCAGGCTAAGGGTGATCAGTTAATTATCTCGAATTTATGTTGTTATTAATCTGTTGTGTAGAGCGCTCAACGAAAGTCGCGGAGCGCTCTGTAGAGGCCCTTTTTAAGAGGCTCTTTGGTAGATGCCCCTAGACACTATGCCTAAACGAAATCGCTTAGAAAATCACTTTGGGGCTGCGCAGCAGCTCAGCAGGGCGCTCCATTTGGATAACGGGACCAGGGGTGGGAGAGCCAGGGTTGACTAGGTCAATGTCTGGTCTAATCACGTTGCCGGAGGGGCGAGAGGAGTCGCATTTGTCGCAGGCATCTTTGCCTTTGTCGCTAGCGTCTTTGCCTTTGTCACTGGCTTCTTTTCCGGTGCCGCCGCCGTCTTCTACCTGAAGAATGTCACCCGGTCGGAAGATGGGGGCATTTTTCATGTTCTCTAGGGTGTTGTAGCGAGCGCCTGCGTCAATAAAGGGGGAGTTGGCGGAGGCTTGCTTTAGCTGGGTTGCATCTTGGGGGATGCGGGCTTGGGCGGCTGGGGCCAAGAGAACGAGGGGGGAGAGTCCGGCGACTGCGAGTAGCAGTTTGTTGGATGTGGATTTGTTGGATGTGGATTTGTTGGAGGTAGAGTTGAGAGGTTGCATGATGAGTATGCTCCTTAAACGTTGTATGAGGGGTCGAAGGTCACGCTGTCGGAAGCCCACTTTGTTGGAAGTGAGGGGTTGTGACTTCGACTACAGTTTCAACGTTAAGGAGTGGGGGGTGGGGATGGCATGACCCTTGTGGGTACTTGTGGCGTAACTGGGCTGAAAGTGGGGCTATGCCTTGAATGTTTTTGGATTGATGAGGGCGGAGGCTCGACAATTGACGGGAAAATCTATAGATGAGAGGCGATCTATAGATAAAGCCCAGGCAAAAGGCCAATTGGTGAGGGCAAAAGGTCAATCTGTTAGGAAAAATCTATGGATGGGACTTTATCTATAGATAAAGTCCAGGAAAAAGGTTGATTGGTGAGGATAAAAGGCCAATTTATGGGGGCAAATGCTCAATGCATGAAGGCAAATAGAGCATTACCAAACTGGAATTGGCTCAGCGTTCTCTTCAGCGGCTTACTCCTGGGTCTGAGCGCGCCGCTCAGGGTTCACGCTTTGCCCCCAGTCGCTAGCCGCCTGATACTTTTCAATCGCCTGCGCTCTTTTGCCTTGTCTCGCCAGTGCATCTCCTTCTTTTATAAGCACCTCAGCCGCAGCAACTGTCCGCTCTGGCGATTGGCAAACCGGCAGCGTCATTAACTTTGCTGGGTTATTAATCAAATAATAATTGAGGTGCTCGCAGCCTAGCGCCAACAAGTCTTTAAGGTCGTACACTTCCCAGACTCTAGCGGTTTGGTCATAGCTGGCGGTGACAATGCGCGTGCCATCGGGGCTAAAGCTGGCGTTTAGAACCAAGGAGCTATGTCCGTTGAGCTCAGCGAGTTGTTGTCCGGAGGCCGCATCCCAGACCCTTGCGGTTTGGTCATCGCTGGCGGTGACAATGCGCGTGCCATCGGGGCTAAAGCTGGCGTTTAGAACCAAGGCGCTATGTCCGTTGAGCTCAGCGAGTTGTTGTCCGGAGGCCGCATCCCAGACCCTTGCGGTTTGGTCATAGCTGGCGGTGACAATGCGCGTGCCATCGGGGCTAAAGCTGGCGTTTCGAACCAAGGCGCTATGTCCGTTGAGCTTTCTCAATTGAGGCATGTGCCGCTTTAAAATGGTATCTAATGCAAGCAGCGGGCTAAAGGCGGGGAAGGGTTCATTAGGCCCCTGTTGTGTGTGTTGTTGTGTAGTGTTTTGTCGTTGTTCAGTTTGCTGCTTGGCTGGTTGTTTGGCCTGTTGTTTTACTAAGTCATCGAGCGATTGGCCCGCTTTCATCGCTGTTAGCAATGTCTCTGAACTGGGCACTTGCCCCCAACGACTCAAAGCAAAGACCCCATCTCGCTCTAGCTGTGCACTTTGCCTGGCCACTTCTGTACTTTGCCTTGCCTGCTGCAAGTCGGCTTCAGCCGCCTGCTGTTCTGCTTGGGCGGCGGTTAAGTTGCGCTCAGCCACCTGAGCTTTTTCATCGGCGCTCCGCTGGGCTTGCACCGCCGCCTCAGTCGCTGCCTGTGCCTGCTGTGCCTGTTGCTGCGCCTGCTGCTTCTCCTCATTCACACTCTCTAGCTGCCCCTGCGCCGCCTGAATCTCAGTCTGCGCCGCCTGCGCTATCTGCGCCGCTTCTGCCGCCTGCGCATCAGCCTCTTTTCGCTGCTGCTCGGCTTCTTTTACGCTGTTCTCCGCATCATCTAGCTTATTTTGTGCCACCGTTAGCTGCGCTTCGGCTTCCCCCATCGCCAGCTCAATGTTGTTTTTCTCCGCCTTAGCATCCTCAGCATCCTGCTGAAACTGCGTGGCATCCTGCTGAAACTGTGTTGCTTCCTGCTGCGCTTGGGTCGCTTCCTGCTTCGCATTATTTGCCTGCAACCCCCGCTGCCCGCCCCAAATCGAAGCCACGATTGCCGCCGCCGTCGCCGCCCCAGCAATCAAGGTGGTTCGCCGCCGCGTTTTGCGCCCCTGCGCTTCTAACTGCTCAGTTCTTTGCTCCGTGTCTGCCAGTTGTTCATTCGCCGCCACCAGCTCAGCCTCAGCCTGCACCCTGGCCTCACTTAATATTCGATTCGCCTCGGCCTCGGCCTCCAGCCGCGTCTGCGTATCCGCCTGCACTACCGCCTGACTCGCCGACAAAAACAACCTGTCTTCATCGTCCAAGCTCCGGCTCTCATTCGCCCAAATCAACGCATCCCGCAGCGCCTGCCCCCGCAACAACCGAGACTCATCCTCACGCCCCGCCGCCAACCAAGCCGCGATCGCCGCTCCATAAGGCCGCAGCTTCAGCAGCCCCTCATCAATCCACCCCTGATCAAATACTTCTGCATATATCGGATTCGCCACCCGCAAGCAATTCTGTTCCTCTCGTATCAGCCCAGACAGCCGCAGCTCAATCTGCTCATCACTCCCCACCGCAGGCACCTCCCCCGCCTGCAATATCTTCTGATACAGCCCTAACAATCGCCCACTACGCACCTCATTTACCAGCAATCGGTCTCGTATCGTTTTCAAGTGCACAGACTCATCCTGCGCTCCCCAATCATCAATAATCCGAGAACGCACAAGCTGTTCCACCAGCCCTGCCTCTTGCCCCGCCGGAATCGCAAAATCAGACCCTGCAATGAGCTGACACAACCGCTGCGTCAAAAACGGCTGCCCCTTTGTCCACCGCAAAATCTCTCTCAGCACCGCCGCCGGATGATCTGCTTTCTGTTCTAACCCTGCCGCCAGCGGCCCCACCCCATCTTCCTGAAACCCTTTCAGATCAATGAATCGCCCGCCAATATTAAAAGACGTTCGCTGCTTATCTCGGATCAAATCCTCCGGTGTCGCCACTCCAAGCAGCACAAAGCTCAGCCGCCGATACGCCGCATGCTCCGCCCGCTCCTGATAAAACGACCGAATCAACGCAAAAAAGTCATCATTAAAATCAAACTGAAACAGACTGTCAATTTCATCAATAAAAACAACAATCGGCTGATCCGTAGAAGGCAACAACACCTCTTCCACAAACTCACTAAACCGCTGCACCGGAGACAGCGCCGCCCGCTCTCGCCACCACGGCAACACCCGCATCTTCAGCCCCAAGCTCTGCTGCAATCGCCGCACCAGCCCCGCATACCACTGCTCCGCCGTGATGCCCACACCCACAATCTTCGTCACTTCCACCACACCGCAGGCGGCACCCTCCGCCCGCAGCCGCTGCATCACCTGCACCCGCAGGCTAGACTTTCCCATCTGCCGCGAATTAAATACGTAGCAATACTCCCCCGCTTTCAGCGCCTCATACAGCTCACTGTCCGCCTGCCGCGTCACATAAGTTGGCGCATCCTGCCGCAGTGCACCACCCGTAATGTATTGATATGTCGGCGTTGCACTCATCTCCTACCCCTCCAAATGATCCCTAAAATACTCCCGATACACTTCGCAGCGCGGCGATGCTTCATTCCCGTTCAGCCGCACTAGCCCCATACTCTCCAGCTTAAAAGACGCCTCCGCATCAATCTCTATCGCTTTGCTCTTACTCACCACCTGCCGAAACGCCTCCGCCAATGCCGGATAATCTCGCAGCACATACAAATGCCTGCGCAAATGATCGCTATAAATTCCCGACTCCGTCGCCGCCATCTCCGCTAGCGCAGTAAGCGTCATATCCTCCCGCCGCAGATGGTACAGCCCCTTCCGAATCAGATACGGATGCCCGCCCACCAGCGCCATCAGCGCCTCCGTCTGGCTCGCACTCGCACTCAACCCATACCGCCCCGCCAAATCCTGCACTTGCTCAGGCGCAAACTCCACCAGCTCCACATTCTTGCCCACATTAAACGGCGACTGATTAATATTCAGCGGCACATACGCCTCGGTAGAATGCACCACCACCAGCCGCACATTTGCCCACAGCTCACTGCTAAAGTCGCCATAGCGCGCCGCCTCATACCAAGAGCGCACCAGCGCAAAAAAGTCATCCGCCACCTCCGGATGCGGAAATACCATATCTACCTCATCCATCGCCAGTACCAGCGGCGCATCTAGCTCCGCCAGCAAGCAATCTTCAAAATACGCATTACACCGGTCTTTGCTGCCAAAGTCCCCCACCCAATACTCATCCAAGTCCTTTAGCTTCTTCAGCCGCCTGCCCACCTGAGAGCAAAACCACTTCAAAAGCAAGTCCAAATCATTAAATAACCGGCTATCTGCCCGCTGAAAGCTAATCGGCACCGTTTGATACCCCCGCTCCCGCGCATGGCTCAAAATCCGCGCCATCAGCGACGTTTTGCCCATTTGCCTCGGCGCTTTAATCCGAATCAACGCTCCCGGCTGCTCAATTTCAGTAAAGCAATCGGTCTCAATCGGTGGCCGCTCCACATACAGCCCAGAGGTTAGCTGTATTGCGCCCCCTGGCTCTCGCTGCAATTCCGGCTCTGCCACTGGCAAAGGCGGCCTGTCCACACTGTCTACCGGCGTGTGTGCCAATCTAGCGTCTTCGCTCCCGTCTTCGCTCCCGTTTTCGCTCCCGTTTTCGCTCCCGTCTTCGCTAGTCGCCGTCGCAGCACTCACAACGGTCACTTTCCGAGACGCCGCTGGCGATGGCATGTCTGTCTCAGCCAGCCCAATATCAACCTGTGCGAGGGGCGATTCCATCAGTGCCATCATCTCTTTCAGCAGCGCAGGCGTATCTGCTGCCGACTGCCATTCCCGCTGCTGAATCTGCTGCAAATACCCCCGTAGGTCATAGTTCAACGGATCATCTAGCGGAAACTGCACCCGAATAGGCCAAATCACTGGGCGTGCCACCCCGCCTTGATCCATGCGCTTATCTCTCAGCGCCCTGGCTCGTTTCACCTCTTCCGTCACCATCTCGCTCGTGGCCGATAGCGGCGACAGCAGCAACACAAAGTAATCACAGGCTCTGAGGGACGTGCTAATGCGATCGCGCCACGCTTCCCCAAGCTGAATACTCTCCGCCGCCATAAACGCATCAATTCCAGCCGCCTCAAAAGCTTTATGAAACGCCAGCGCCAATCCCTTATCTGGCTCCTGATCCCGATAGCTAATAAACACTTTTACAGGTTCATTCTTGCGCTCCGAGCCCTCAGCCCCCGAACCCTGAGCGGAGTCGTTCGCCCTTGGTGTTCCTCTGGGGTAGAGTGGCCGTGCTTCATCAATCACCTTCCCCGATTTTGTCCGCAGCACCGGCGTCGCCACCTCTGCAATCCCTTCGATATCTATCGCCGTGCGCCCCATCTCATAGGCCGCTTCATAAGATCCGCCATTCCCCAACGAGGTATAAAAGCCCCGTGCAAAGCACACCGCTGCCGGGTCACCAATTGGCTGATTCATGCCCACCACACAAGACACAAACTGACTAATCGCCTGGGCCTGCGTATCGGAATAGCACGCATTCAGCAGCACGCACTCCACGCTCGCCACCTGCTGAAATAACCTCGCCAACGCCCGTGTCGGCACTAGCTGGCTTTTTCCTCGGCTATTTTCTAGTACCAGGCCATGCTCACCCGCACCATGCCCCAAAAAATGCACAATATGCGGCTGATACGCCACCAGGGTCTGCATCAAATCTTCGGTGCGCACCGCCCACTCTGAAACCAGCTCAAAGCGATCGCGCTCATTCGCTAACTGAAGCGCACGCTGAATGCTCTGCACCTCTTTATCTAGCCGTAATCCAGAGGTATTCTCTGGATTTGCCGCCAACACCAAAATTTTGCGTACCGGAAGTTTGGTAACCATAGCAACCCCGGAAAAGCAACGCCGGAAAACAGTGACTATCCTTTATCTACCAGAAAATACGTAGGCTCATACGTATATGTCACAACGTTTTCACATTATTCCGTTAAGTTATCTGGCTTATTTAGATAGACTATCCAGCCTATTCGGTGAAACTATTTGGCCATTTGCAGCGTATCTTTCAGCGTTTGCGCCAAGGAAAATTCAGGTTCATACCCCAACTGTTTCACCAATCGCTGGTTGCTAAATCGCCAAGCCTGGGCATAAAACCAACTGCCAAATGCTTCTTTGGTAAGTTCTGCTTGGGGCCGATGGATAACTTGACTATCACTGCCCATCAGTCACTGCCCATCAGTTGAATTAAATGCGTAAAAAGCTCATGTCAGCAAAAGTGGCCGTTTAAGGCGCTCATCGCATTTCCAGAAGGTTTGGTGATGCGACCAAATGCGTGAAATCTGCTAGCCAAACAAACTACTAGCCAAACAAACTACTAGCCAAATAAACTACTAGCCAAATAAAAAGAGCCTAGCGTTATCCACTAGGCTCTTTCCATTAAGACACTCTTTAATGAGCGTAATCTGTTGCCAGATTCATTGCGATAGATGACGCTTAACGTGCCATCTACTTACGCTACAAAATTACTTAAGCGTAACTTTAGCGCCCGCATCTTCAAGGGTCTTCTTAGCTTCTTCAGCAGCGTCTTTAGCGATCGCTTCTTTAACCGTAACAGGCGCAGATTCCACCATACCTTTGGCCTCTTTCAAGCCCAAACCAGTCATCGTACGAACCGCCTTCAAAATAGCGATCTTCTTGTCGCCAGGAACTTCGTCCAACACAACGTCGAACTCAGTTTTCTCTTCTTCAGGCTCAGCAGCGCCGCCGCCAGCAGCCATCATCATGCCGCCTACAGGTGCAGCCGCACTTACGCCAAATGCCTCTTCAATCTGGCTAACCAGCTCAGAAGCCTCTAGCAAAGATAGCGTTTTCAGCTTTTCCAAAATTTCGTCAGTTGCTGCAGACATTGATGTCTCTCCTTTAATTGTTGTTGAATTGTGTTGTGAATAGATCTGCCTTCAACTCCGCTCAAGCAACAGGCCAAAGTCATAAAGTGTCTAGCAGTCCAATCATTAAGAATCAGTCAATAGAAATAACCAAGCCTCATCCGCTGTACCCGTAGGCTGCGCGGAGTCGTAGCGCTTTGCGCTTTTCGAAGAGTCGCTCGGTTATTCTTCTCCCTTTTCTGCGTAAGCCTTGACACCACGACCAATCGAAGATGGAACTTCTTTGATGCCGAGTGCAATCTTGGTTGCCACCGCATTGATGCCAATCGCAATCTTTGCGTACAGCTCGTCCTTGGTGGGCAAATCTGCAAGCGCTTCAGCTTCTTTGCTACCTAGCAGTTTGCCTTCCAGCACACCACCACGTAGTTCAGTTTTTTTTTTTTTTTTCTTAACCTTTTTGTATGCCTTAACCGCAGAACCAATATCTTCCTGGGTTAGTAGCACAGCAGACGTACCTTTTAGCAAAGACTCTAGTTCTTGCCACTGTTCTTGGCCGTCAATTGCCCGTTTCAGCAGTGTGTTCTTAGAGATCTTGCAGACCGCACCCGATTCGCGCAAACGATTACGTAAGTCGCCAATTTCAGCAACGGTCAGTCCTTCATAGTCAATGACAAAGGCAGAAAATGAGTCGTCTAAAAGTGTCTTTAGTTCGCCTACAATCTCTTCTTTGTTTGCTAATGTTCTTCCCATGCTTTTTTCACCTCCTCTTTTCTTAGATTTTTGAGGCTGATGGTTATACTATGCCGCTCTATACAAATCAAGCCGCTCCATACAACCAAAAAGCCCCGACCTACTAACCAGATCGGGGCAAACGCATTGAAGTGTTTATTTGCGTTGCCTACCTATAAAGATAGGGACACTCACAAGAAAAATCTCTTCTAAACGCAACCTCGGTAGGAAATTAAGCAGCTTCAGGAATTCCTGATATCGCACCTACTGTCTCTGGCAGCAAATATTTAATTTGTTTCGGACTCAAATTGTACCCTATATCCTTCACGTTTCTGTAAAAGAATGCAAAACAAAAGGGGGCAAAATCTAAGTATTCACAGCTAGACGAGTATTCAAAGTCGGAGTATTCAACGTCAGACTTTATAGCTCGGATTAGTCTTCCAGCTTCAAATCACGCAATGCCTGAACATCTACGGAAATAGCAGGGCCTTGTGTCATGGTGAGCGTCACTGTGCGCCAGAAACGACCTTTTGCACCAGAAGGGCGGTTTCTATCAATCGTTTCCTGCAACGCTTTTAAGTTCTCTAGCAAATCTGCTTCAGGGAAATCTGCCTTGCCGAACTTAACGTGAACGATACCTGTCTTGTCTGCACGGAATTCAAGCTTACCTGCTTTGAATTCTTCAATGGCTTTGCCAATGTCAAAAGTAACGGTGCCACCTTTGGGTGAAGGCATCAAACCACGAGGGCCAAGCACTCGGCCAAGTTTGGCAACTTTAGGCATCATGTCGGGTGTGGCTACCAGCACATCAAAATCCATCATGCCTTTGCTGATGTCTTCAATCAGTTCTTCAGAGCCTGCGAGTGAAGCACCTGCTTCAGTTGCCTCATTCACCTTCTCACCCCGAGCGACCACCGCTACGCGGACTTCTTGGCCTGTGCCTTTCGGCAGTGCCACCGTTGTTCTAATCTGCTGGTCGGTATATTTCGGATCAATACCTAGTCGAATGTGCGCTTCAGCGGTTTCATTGAACTTTGCTGTCGCTGTTTCCTTTAGTAGCTTAATCGCTTCAGCAGGCTCATACTCACGCGTTTCGTCTACTTTCTCCAGTAGCGCCTGCATTCGTTTTGATACTTTCTTGCCCATTTTTCTCTCCTGGGGTCATGTAGCGAGGTCTTAACCTCTCCCCCAAATAAATGTTTTCAATTCGTGGCTTTCAATTCGTGACGGTTGGCATTTTTGCCAATGCACTTACCCAGCAATCTCAACGCCCATGTTGCGCGCTGTGCCTTCAATAATGTTCATTGCCATCTCAATGTCATTCGCATTCAGGTCAGGCATTTTGGTCTCGGCAATTTCTTTGAGCTGAGCGCGGGTGATAGACCCTACTTTCTCAACTTTAGGATTACCTGAGCCCTTTTCAATTTTTGCAGCCTTCTTAATCAAAACGGACGCAGGTGGCGTTTTGAGAATGAAGGTGAAGCTTCTGTCTTCAAAAACAGAAATTTCAACTGGAACAATCAATCCTGCTTTGTCAGACGTTCGGGCGTTGTAGTCTTTACAGAACGCCATAATGTTGACACCGTGCTGACCCAAGGCTGGGCCAATCGGCGGTGCAGGGTTCGCCTTACCAGCGGGGATCGCTAGCTTAATGAGCGCAACTACCTTCTTTGCCATTTATTGACTCTTACTTACTGAACTGTTTATATCTGGGGTTTTGCTAAAGCAAACGCTAAAACGAACGGTTTCGCTCACCCCTTAGTTACACGCAACCCGACCCGCTCTACCCGCTGGGAATGCAAACCAATTGCACCCTGCCCGGCGGTTGAACGTAGCCGAAATCACGACTCTTTTTTCACTTGATTAAACTCAAGCTCTACAGGCGTATCGCGACCAAAAATCGAAAGCAGCGCTTTGAGCTTGCTTCTTTCTGGACTCACTTCAATCACCTCGCCCTCAAAATCCTTAAATGGCCCAGAGAGCACGGTAATCTTATCACCCTCTGCCATGTCGATTTTCACAACTGGCGCTTGCTCTTGGGTCTGCTTAAAGATTCGCTTTACTTCGCCTGGGCTGAGCGGCATGGGCTTTACGTGCCCGCGTCCACGCCCCTGTGCCCGGCGCTGCTCCGCGCCCACAAAGTTAATGACGTGGGGCGTGTTTTTCACAACCTGCCAAGCATCGTCATCTAAGTCCATGCGAATGAGCACATACCCAGGAAATACCTTTTCCTCAATGTTTTGGCGGCTGCCGTCCTTGCGCATTTTTACAGCAGGCGTCTGAGGAATTTCTACTTCCAAAATGACATTAGACAAGTCAAAGGTTTTGACACGCTGCTCAAGCGTTAGTTTTACTTTCTTTTCACAGCCTGAGGCTACCTGCACCGCATACCAGCGAGGGCGGGCCTTGCGTACTTTGACTTTCTCTTCGTCGCCCTCATCGTGCTCATTGTTCAGCACAGCCATGTCATCGTAATTAGTGTCTTCGGAAGCCATAGATACCAAACCTAACTAAACCTAAGCCTACTTAAAATATCTGTTTCGATGCCCAGCCGAATAGATTATCGACTAGATAGATAATGGTTGCTGATAAGCCAACCATCAAAATGACGGCTGCGGACTCGCTGATGAGCTGTTGGCGGGTAGGCCAAATAACTTTCGATAACTCTTCTTGAGTGCCTTGGACAAATTCACTTGCGCTGAAGCTTTCATCCTGAGGGGTCGGTTTGCTATTCGCAGGTTGCTTTTTAGAGGCCCCGGCTTTAGATGACCTTGCAGGCTTTTGTCCGTCTTCTTTAGCTGCTGGTCTAGCGTCTTTTTTAGCCACCGATTTTCATCCCTTGTCCACTTAAACGTTTTTAAAAAGCGTCTCAAATATTCGCTTAATTGCGCGCTATCGTGTCGCGCTTTGCCATACAGACAACAAATCTGCCCGAAAACTATACTGCATAAACCGACATTAAAGTCGCCTACGCATTCATTGCTTTCGGGCAGTGTTTGTAATCTGAACACGCCCTGAGGGACTCGAACCCCCGACATTCGGTTTTGGAGACCGACGTTCTACCAACTGAACTAAGGACGCATAGATGAGCCAGCGGTGTTCATTCAAGATGAATTACTTTGCTCAAATCTATACTATCTTACGACAGCCCAATGTTGCGACATATTACACCTTAGTGAGGTGTACACACTATCAAGCTTCTTAAAGCAGAAGCCTAAAGTGCACGGTCGAAACGTTGCTTGAGGCGAGTTGCCTTACCAACGCGGTCACGTAGGTAGTACAGCTTAGCCCGACGCGCTTTACCCCGACGCATTACCTTGATGCTGGCAACGCGGGGGGCATGGAGCAAAAATACACGCTCTACGCCCACACCTTGAAAGATGCGGCGAACCGTGATCGTCTCATTAATACCGCCATTGCGCATGGCAATCACAGTACCTTCGTAAGGCTGGACGCGTTCTTTGCCGCCCTCTACAATTCGCACACCAACACGAACCGTATCACCTACATAGATCTTAGGCAGATCTTCTTTGATTTGCTCCGCTTCAATTGAGCGGATAATTGCTTCAGCGTTCATTACTTTCTAAAAGCGCACAGTCTTTAAGGATATATCAAACAAGTAAAAATTGAAAGCGGGATTATGCCTTTCGTCAGCGCTAATATATAGAACAGCCCATTCGCCCATTGAACATGAATTTCTTGACCGGTTTGCTCCCTCGCATTTCCTTCCCGCCAGCGCTGAATGTAAAGGCTGGCAGGCGCATTGAAATTAAGTCTGAATCAGAAATTGAGACGATGCGCTCTGCTGCGAGAATTGTCGCGACGGTGCTGAAAGAAATTAATGAAATAACAGAGGCTGGCATGACGACGGCTGATCTGGATGACCATGCGGAAAAGCGCATTCGTGAAATGGGCGCAACGCCTAGCTTTAAGGGTTATCACGGGTTCCCGGCATCTATTTGTGCCAGCGTTAATAATGAGGTGGTGCATGGTATTCCACGGCGGCGCAAGGTGATTAAAAAAGGGGACGTGGTGAAGATTGATACGGGCGCTTTTTATGAAGGCTTTCATGGAGACTCGTGCATTACGATCGCGGTCGGGAAGGTGAAGCCTAAGGCGCAACAGCTCATTGATGCGGCTGAGAAAGCGCTATATGCCGGAATTAGTCAGGTGAAGGCGGGCAATACGCTGTTGGATATTGCGGGTGCGATTGAGGACTCGGTGAAGGTCAGTAAGTTTGCGGTGGTGGAAGATTACACGGGGCACGGTGTGGGCCGTAACTTACATGAAGAGCCTGCGGTGTTTAATTTTCGGACAAAGCGTGCGCCAAATGTGGTGCTGAAGCCAGGGATGACGCTGGCGATTGAGCCGATTTTGAATGAAGGCACGAAGCATACGCGCACCCTGAAAGATCGTTGGACAGTTGTCACTTTAGATAGGGCGCTGTCTGCGCAGTGGGAGCATACGGTGCTGGTGACGGAAGATGGCTATGAGATTTTGACGGATCGCACTAAAGTTTGATGCCTGAAGGGTTTGATGCCTGAAGGGTTTGATGCCTGGAGGGTTTTATTTTTGGCGGTGCCGGTAGTGGCTGAAATGCGTACTGGTTACTCCGCCGCTTTGGTCAAAGCGCTGCTTGTGAAAGGGCTGCTGCTAAGGCCTGAACGCTAGGGCTACAAATTTTAGGGATGCAAATTTTAGGGTTACAAATTTTAGGGCTACAAATCTAGGACTGTAGCTCGCTGAGGTTAACGCACTTTTGGGCGTCGTAGTCGATTTCAATTTCGTATATGTAGGCTTTGGCGTTGCGATCGCTCGGAAAGTTTTCCGTATCCTTTAGCATCGCAATCAGTTCTAAGTTCAGCGCTTCGTAGCCTGTGCTGCGCAAAATTTGAGGGTCAATTTCTAGATCTCCTTGTGAATTAAACACAAGCCCAATTTCGGCATTGCTGGGTTTTTCATCTAGGCATACGTCGAGCGATCGCCCATTTCTCAGCTCAGAAGATGCCAGTGGATACGCCAACTCCAAATCAGAAATAACCGTTGGTACGACTTTCTCAATAACATCTGTCTGACTTGCCAGCGGACTGATTGCATTTATCCATGACTCCCGCATTTCCTTGGCTCTATTATCATCTGTGCCCTCAGCTCGGTACACCAGCGCCTCAGCCAAAGTGAGAACCGAAGATTCTAAGTCAGACGGTAACTTTGTTTGGGCGGAAGCAATTAGGGCGGCTAATCGAGGAGATTCCACTGGAATTTGTGTGCCGCCACTATTAGCGCCAATTAATCCCGCATCTGCATCTGTGTCGTTGTCATCGGCTGTTTGTGTTGGTGGTGTCTCTCCCACTGGCGTTGTAATGTCACTCTGGGTTTGACTTTGGGGCTGACTCTGGGGTTGGTTTTGTCGTGGATTAGGGGCTGCGTTTGAGCCTGTGTTTGATCCTGCGCTTGAGGAAGGGGCCGCATTGGCTGCGGTGTTATTCGTTCCTGTACTCGTGCTGCCTGCTGCGGTTGTGGTTGTATTGGTTGCAGCTGGTGTTTGCGTGCCACCCGTGGCAGCCGGTGTTGTAGATGTCCCTGTTGGGCGCACGTTTCCAGTCGCCCTTACTTGTGCAGGCGTACCCGCTGCGCTCGCTTTTCTGGATGATGCTTTGCGAGTGGGGCTTTGGGCATTTGCTGCTTGGGTGGTGCCTGTTTTTGCCGCTGTCGCCGCTGCTGCCCCAGTAATGGCGTTTGGATCGGGGACTGGAAGCCTACTTGTGGTTGCCTTGCTCGCATCTTCAGTGAGTTTGGCCAAGGGCACGTCTTCTTCAATGAGCACAGGCTCTGAGTCTCCGCCCACTGGGATAAACATGAGCGAGGCATGTAGCCCAAGGGCCGTCAAGAACATGGGGTGAATAAGCTGGGCAATTTTCATAAGACGGCGCTAGTTAAGACGGCGCTAGTAAGACGGCGTTAAAGGGGGCAGGTTATAAAGCTTATTTTCTTTTCCAAGATATCAAGCCATTATCAGCATGAGTATGAGATATCGCAAAGTGCGAGTGCATCCGCACTTTGCCAGTTATTTTGCCAGCCACTTTGCCAGTCACTTTGGCCACTGTTTCGCATGGGCTTTAGCTGATAGTTCTGACGCCATCACAGTGATAGCCTCGGCAACAGGGAATGGGGCGTAAAAGTCATCATTTTCTGTTACTGGGTTCCCTCGATTGATGAATTTATCTGGCGAGTGGATTGTTGTGCCGTAGCACAAGTAATGACGATCCTGTGAGTGCAACAATGCGGTTGATAGGCTCGTTAGGGAAGGTGTAATCAACCTGATTTCATTGTGTGATTTGACCTTCGTGATTTGGCCTTCTGAACTAGTGCCTCAGATAGTGGCTAGCTCCGCTGTTGTCAGTGCAGTTGCCCAAGTGTTATTGGGGTGATAACAATTAAACAGCGGCGTGCTTTCCCGTGGCCTGGGCGCTGCACCTTCTTCTGATGACGTTGTTTTGAAGGTTGTTGGGAACATGTGGTCTAAATTAACTAGCAAGGTTAATTCTCACTTAATTTCCTCACTTAATTTCCTCACTCAATGTCAATGATTACCGTCGTTCAACAAGAGCGGTATTGCCGCGGTGATTATTGTTGCGGTGATCTCTCTCACGACATTATGCATTTAGCATGCGAAAGCCCGCGGGTATGTTCTATTCCCACGGGCTAGTGATTAAAGAATTCAGTGATTAAAGCGTCTAGTGATGAAAAGGGGCTGTGATTGAACGCTGTCTATATATACGTAAACAGCGCTATATACGTAGACAGCGCTGTGTCGAACGGGCAGTGCGGGGCGATCGCATTAACCTGTTTTACCGGAATAAAAGCATGGCAATCTGGCTGCTTCTTAGGAGTTGAACAGTGGTGCTGCCAATGATGAGGTGGCGAATACGGCGATGCCCATATGCGCCCATGAGCAGCAGGTTAATTTGGTGCTGTTCGATGTACTTTGCAATCTCTTTTTCTGGATCACCTGCAACGAGATGGCTCGTTGGGATAATTCCAGCCTGCTGAAGCTGTTCCTGAGCCGTTGCTAGTGCCTGCGATTTCCGCTCATCTGAGTCTGACTTCGCTACGGTTAGTAAATGAATATCAATATTTTCAAATCCGGCAGCATTATTCACCAGGAAATCCAAAATTCGTTTGCCCGTAGGACTGCCATCGTAGGCCAACAGCACGCGCTGAACGGGAGAAAAGGCTTGGGGGGTGACTAAGCAGGGTTTGCTGCTGCTGCGCACAATGCGATCAATATTGGCCCCTAAATGCCCTGACGCAAATTCTGCGGCCTCACCGCGCTTGCCCAGCACCACCATATCGGCCTCTTCCTCAAAATCATGGAAGCAGTCCACTAAAAAACCTGTTGGGTTAAGCAATTCCACATCGCTCAGCCCCTCAGCCTTAAGGGCCTGCTCGGCATTTTTTAAAATTAGCCGCGCCCTTTGTTTGTTGAGCTTGGCTTTTTCATGCTCTAAGCTCACAAGCTCGTTGAGGAGCTGCGTTTGTACCCCTAAGCCGATACTGCCGCTGAGATTCCCGGTAGAAACCACCTTTTGGCGAATATCTGTGACAAATAGCACCTTGGCCTTGGCCTGGAACTGGCGCGCAAACCAAGCGCCGTAGCGGTAGATGCTATCTGCAAAGGCAGAGCCATCGGAACAAAGAAGAATTGTTTTCATGGGTTGAAGTGAGGGGGATGGGCGGTGTGTGTTGCGGCCTGTTTGACAGCATTATCTCCGGCATCGCTGTCGGCAGCGTTGGGTTAATAAGTTCTTTAGGTGATAGATCTTTTGAGGCGCTTCTGGGAGGCGCTTCTGGGAGGTGCCTCTGGGAGGTGCCTCTGGGAGACGTTTGGGGCTGGGTGTGTTTTAGGTGGAGACCTTAGGCGACCAATTCTTCCTCTGTTGCGAGGCGGTTGAATAGGGTGGAGCTAGCTTCATTAAGACCGACCACAGTTACTTCAACGCCCTGCCGACGGAACTTTTGTGCGGCTTTTTCTAGGGCTTCTACAGCGCCTTGATCCCAAATGTGTGCGTTGCTGAGGTCGATAGTGACTTGCTCAACTGGTTCCGTAAAGTTGAAAGAGTCGGCAAATTCATCCCGAGAGACAAAGAAAATTTGTCCTGCAACCTTATAAATGCGGTGAGCGCCATCTTCGGTTAACACCTTATCGACAAAGACCAGCTTGGCTACTTTGCGAGAGAAGAAAACGGTACTCATGACAATGCCAATGCCGACGCCAAGGGCGAAGTTACGCGTGAAAATGATCACCAACATGGTGGTTAACATCACCACTACTTCGCTACGGGGAACGCGGCGCATATTGGTGAATGATGACCAGCGAAACGTACCGATGGAAACCATGATCATGACGGCCACTAGTGCGGCCATCGGCATTTGCCCCACCCAGTCTTGTAAAAACAGAATAGAGACCAGCAAGAAGATGCCTGCTGCCAGCGTGGAAAGGCGACCACGACCACCGGACTGCACGTTAATGACGGACTGACCGATCATGCCGCATCCGGCCATGCCACCAAAGAAAGCCGTCACAATATTGGCGATGCCTTGCCCTTTGGCTTCTCGGTTTTTATCGCTGGGCGTATCGGTTAAATCATCCACGAGGGAGGCGGTGAGGAAGGATGCTAACAGCCCGACAATTGCAAGGGTAAAGGAATAAGGCAGGATAATTTGCAGTGTTTCGAGTGTGAAAGGGACTTGGGGAAGGGCAAAGAGGGGCGGCGCGGTGGGGAGTTCTCCCATATCGCCGACGGTGGGCACATCAATGCCTAAGTTGATAGCAGCGGCGGTGATGACCACCAGGGCAACCAGGGGAGACGGGACGATTTTAGTGAAGCGAGGCAGGATGTAGATAATGCCAAGAGAGAGCAGCACCAGTACGTACACCATGTAGGGCACGTCTGTGAGCTGGGGAAGCTGCGCGACAAAGAGCAGTACGCCGAGGGCATTGATGTAGCCAATCATGACGGCTCGGGGCACAAATTTCATTTGGCGGCCCAACTTGAGTATGCCAAAGAGCACCTGCAAAATGCCGGTGAGGAAGGTGGCCGCGAGTAGGTATTGCAGGCCATGATCTTTAACTAGATCCACCATTAGCAGAGCCATTGCTCCGGTAGCGGCTGAGATAGAGCCTGGTCTGCCACCGAGGAAGGCGGTGATAACCGCAATAATAAACGAGGCATAAAGCCCGACTTTAGGATCCACCCCAGCGATGATGGAAAAGGAAATCGCTTCAGGAATGAGCGCTAGCCCCACCAAAGCTCCCGCTAAAAGGTCGTCTTTAGGGTTGACTAGCCACTCCCGTTTGAGGGAGCGCCAAGATAGGGCGCGAATGTTGGGATTACGAATACTCAAGGGGTCTCCTTAAAAAGCCTAAAAATTAAAATGAGTTTGAGCCAGTGGGCCTACCCGTGGAATGGTCAGCGGCAGTACAGCATGGCGTACCCGATGAGCGAATGCTGCCAGTTCGAGTTTGCTAGAAACCGGAACATGTAAAGACTTGAAACCTGCGCCGAAGGCTCTATGCCTTCGGCTAGCGCCTTGGGATGGCGTTTCGTCTCCACTGATTTCGCTCTGATCTCGCTATGTAGACCTTGTTTATGGGCCTACTGCATGGGCCTTGTCATCCGACGCGATTTGCCTACGGGGGATATCGTCAGTGACAAAGGGGGGATGAAAAGATCGGAAATGACGATTGTGATTTTTGAGTCTGATGTCATCTATCGTTTGGCGATCTCCAGAACGATGACTCTCAGAAACCCAATCTCAACTGTTTGGGTTGCCTCAAGCTGTCCTGGGACTCAAGACATTACTTCCCACATCAAGGGGAAAACCAACTGCCTGCCGATGGCCTTGATAGGTGATCGAGAAGGGGCAGAAAGGCATAAGTAGGCATATTTAATATTTCTTTATCTATGCTTATCTAAAGGGAAATTGGCAGCGGTGTCTAGGGGGCATTCGGAAAGATACCGCGATGGAGGGCATGTGGTAGGCACTCGATTTGTGGGGGGATAGGGTATCTGTTTCTAGTTATTTCCTATTTTTACCATTGATTAGAGTAAATGCTTTGGCGTCCATAATTCCGCCGTGTCGCGAAATCATGCCGGAACGCTAAGATTAAATCCTTGGGTTGAAAAACGATCTTGGGTTGAAAAACGATTAACAAGTCAATAAGAAAAGGTTGTCTGAAGGGCTAGGAGGCGGTTTGAAAGTTAGGAATTCATTTCAGCGTTCGCTGCACGCAGATAAATGTAGGTGGCATTCTTAACACAAGAATTTAAGTCTCACTTTCTTTGAATTCAAGGCATCTAAGGCTATGGGCAAAGTAATCTCTTCGGCATCTGCGAAAAAAGTGCAGCTACAGCAGGCGGGCCTAATGTCTGATGGTGTTGAGCCGGGTGTGGCCCAAGATATGGCCCAAGACGAAACGCGATTAGGTGGCTATGCCTATCAAATTATTAGCCAGCAGTCTCAGGTGATTTCAAAGTTGCGCTCATCTGTGCTTGCCGATAAAGATCCTGAAAACCTTCACAAAATGCGCATCGGCACCCGACGGCTCGCGGCTGCGGTGTTGTTATTTGAAGATGCGGTCAGCATCACCTCTGCGAAAGGTAAAACGCGCTCGGCGGCAAAGCTTGCTAAGGAGATTAAGAACCTGACCCAGACCCTGGGCGATGTCCGTGATATGGACGTGATGAAGCAGTGGTTTGCGGATGCGCTGGTGAATGACCGGCGTAAAGAAGATGGGCACGATGCGCATTCGTTTAGCAAAAAAGAGAAGAAAACGATTCGGGCGCTGCTGAAGGCAATTAAAAAACGCCGTAAAAAGAAATTGGCGACCCTGACGGAGGCGCTGCAGGGCGATCGCTATAAAAAACTCATTAACCAATTTAAGCGGTGGAGAAAGCAGCCAACTTTTACGGCACTTGCTCAAGCGAAGGCCGCTGAAGCAGCCGCGCTTAAAATTGTTGAGCCTATTGCGAACTTGCTCCAGCATCCTGCTTGGTTAATGGCTAGCCGTAAAGTAGGCGATCGCGGTGGCGGCACCCACTTTGTTCCTGTCTCAAGCTTGACCTTAGAACAGCTCAATCAGCAGCTAGCGCAAAACGGCGAACAGCTCCACGATTTGCGTAAGCAGATTAAAAACGTTCGCTATCAATCAGAATTTTTTAGGGGGCTGTATGGCATTGCCTACGCGTCTCAGGTTAGAGAGTTCCGTACACTCCAAAAAATTTTAGGGGGCCTGCAAGATCAAATCGTGGTCAGTCAGTTTCTGGCTGATGAAATCGGTGCAGATTGGGCCGACAAGCTTCCAACGATTGCTGCTAAGTTCCAAAGCTCACGGCTAGCGTTGTGGCAGCAGTGGCAGCCCTACCAGAAAAAATATTTGAAGCTACAGGGCCGAGCCTCGGATAGTGACCAAGTGGCTTAAGGGTATGTTTTGCCTATGTATGTTTGAGTATTGCTAAGAAGCGGTAGGGCTGGGTTGCTTAAGGGTGACGGCGAAACCTGCCACGATCACAGTGAGGATGCCTGCTATCCAAAACGGCATGGAATAGCCAAAGGCTGTGACTAAGATACCAGAGACGGCAGGGCCGAACGCGTTAGAAATGCTGAGATAAGAGGCGTTAAGACCGAGGACTTCGCCCTGTTCATCTTGGCGGCTGCGCGTACTTAAGATGGAATCGATCAATGGCATGGGAAAGGCATTGACCAAGCCAAATAACCCTAACAAGATGGAGAACGCCCAAATATTGGGGAGTGCGGGCATGAGCATAAACAGCACCCCTCGGGCGAGCAGCGAACCCACGAGGACGTTCACAATACTGAAGCGTTTTCGCAGGGGCTCTAGGGCAAACACTTGGGAAAGAAAGGCCAAAATGCCGAAGGCGACGAATGCGATCGCTAAATTTCTGGCATCTTGCTCCAGCTCATTAATAAAGAATGGCTGAAAGGCAAACGTAAAAATCGTAAACGTAAAGCCGTTCAAGAAAGTCATTAATAAAATTCGACCTGTTACCGGACGCCCTAGCGCGGTTAGGAGACCTATGAAGTCAATTTTCTTAGCTGTTTTCGCTGCGTCTGCGTCTTTTTTATCTTGTATGGCGGCTATGGGGTCAGCTTTGGTTTCGGAGAGGAAGCAGAAACAGAGAATAGCCGCAATTAGGGCGATGGTGGCCGACACTAAAAAGCTCATCCCCAACGAAGATACCCCCGGCACTGGCGGTACCGTTTGGGCTAGGTAACTGAGCGGCGGGCCTGCCACAAACCCTAGCCGAAACAGCCCACTATAAATGCCAAAGGCTTGGGTGCGCTGCTCTGGTGTGGTGATGTCGCTAACGACGGCCTGCGCAATGGAGCTATTGCCGCCAGTGATGCCATCGAAGATACGAGCGCCAAAGAGGAGGAGGGGAACCGTTGCGATCGCGGCTGCCAAATTAGCCACTACCGTACCCAGCAAGCTAATGACCAGCAGTGGCCGTCTACCCCACCGATCGGAAAGCTGCCCTAGCACAGGCGTGCCCACAAACTGCGACAGAGAATAAGCGGTGGTGAGTAGGCTCGCCTCAAGATCACTGAGTCCAAACTGTTTCGCATACGGATACAGCACCGGAATAATGATGGTGAAGCTCACCGAATTGATAAAAGCAATTGACGCGACAATCCAAAACTGTAAAGGCAGCTTTGGCGTAGGCCCAGTTTCTTTAGAGTTCATTTAGATGTGATATATGGGCGATGGCGGGCTCGAACCGTCGACATCCTCCTTGTAAGGGAGGCGCTCTACCAACTGAGCTAATCGCCCCAATTGTGCGTTTGCACTCCGGACTGGTTTTCTCTCCGGATTAAGATAATAACAGAAGACGGGGCGATGTAAAGCACCGATCTTTTTCCGCTATTTTCTCCTCTCCATACAAAACATTTGTATTACTGTATAGGGTGTCGCATCTTACGTCGCTCTATGCCTTCAGGCCACACCCATGACCGTATTACGCTTTGGTGCCTTCCTTTTGTGATAGGTCTTACGTTTTGGGTGGTTCGTAGCCCTACCTTGACCCTTATTGTCACCATATTTTTTTTGGTGGGTGGCTTTATGCTAGGCCCCGATTTAGACATTCACTCCATTCAGTACAAACGATGGGGGCCGATTCGTTGGATTTGGTTGCCGTACCAAATTGCGCTTAAGCATCGCTCTCGGCTGTCCCATGGTCCTATTATTGGCACCGCTCTGCGGGTGATTTACCTTGCTGTTTGGATTGGGCTGTTTACGGTGCTTGCCGTAGAAGTTCTAAATGCGGTGTGGAATGCGCAGCTGACGTTAGGAAGCTTGAATGCGCCCTTTAGATATTTGGCCAAAAATTATCTGGCTGAGTGGCTATCTGTATTGGTGGGGTTAGAGTTGGGGGCTATTAGTCATTCGGCTAGCGATACGGTGGGCAGCCATTTAGTGCGTAAAAGGCGACGTAATAAAAAACGTAAGAATAGACGCTAGAGCAGAAATTGAGTCCAGAAATTGAGCGCAGAAATAGTTAGAGGATTTAAAAAAGGTCTTATGAAAAAGACCTTTGGCCCTCAGATTCGCTTCAGCAAAATCAGCTTTGGGTAGGGCCGCCAGAAAGAACTGCCGCTAGAAAGAACTATGGAGAGAACAAAACGGGAGAATAGTTGTAACTTCAATTGAAACTATAGACATTTATAAACATGACAGATACATAACAAAAGAGTAATAAATTCCTATGTCTGCCTTGGGATAGAGGCTTTGGCAAGATCTCTCGCGTTTGCTTTGTTGACAACCCATATTTGTGCCGTTAGCTTTATGAGCGAGTGTGACACCGACGCAATTTATTGATAAGTGCTCACATCTTGGTTCTTCACTCTTTCCTTGTAAAAACTAGGAGCATAAAAATGAAAGTTAAGTACATGGCTGCTTTGGCTGCGGCATCTGTTTTTGGTATCACTACACTCGCTAGCTGTGGTGCTACAACTGAAGAAATTTCTGTTCCTGATGCTGGCGCTGCTGTAGAAGGCGCTACTGAGAAAGCTGGCGAAGCAATTGATGGTGCTGCTGATGCCACTAAAGATGCTGTAGACGGTGCTGTAGGTGCCACTAAAGATGCTGTTGGCGGCGCTGTAGACGCGACTAAAGAAGCTGTTGATCCTTGTGCAGCAGCTGATCCTTGTGCGGCTGACCCTTGTGCAGCAGCTGAGTAATCGCTCACACATGGCGGTTGATGGTCACGGTTGCGTGAGCATCCGTTAGTGAACATCCTGGAAAAGTCCTTGGCATTGCTGGGGGCTTTTCTATGTTTTTGGCAGGTGTTTTGACGGGAGATGGAAGGAAGGGTTTGCTGTTGGTGCTATGGCGCTGCTGCTGGCCTCATAATGGCTCCAGCTATCTGAAGATTCTAAGTAAAACAGATGCTTGAAGATGACAAAACAGTAATAAACCTCTCTGCCGTTATTTAACATAGCTTCAGGAGATTCTCACTTTTAAACTCGCTTGACAGGTCATGATGAGCAGGATTAGATTGGCCACAACAACAAGATTTTTTCTTGTCGTTACTTTATTGAATTGTCTGAAATGGCCTCGGCCAAAATCTCTCTCTTCTCGTAAAAATTAAGGAGTAAAAGATGAAAGTTAAGTATATGGCTGCTTTGGCTGCTGCGTCTGTTTTTGGTATGACTGCATTGACTAGCTGTGCACCTGCTGCTGACAGCGGTTCTGATGCAACTGGTGAAGTTGCTCCTGATCCTTGTGCAGCTGACCCTTGTGCGGCTAAGGAAGACCCTTGTGCAGCTGATCCTTGCGCAGCTAAGGAAGATCCTTGTGCAGCTGACCCTTGTGCGGCTGATCCTTGTGCAGCTGATCCTTGTGCAGCTGAGTAAGATTATTATTTACCTGCCAAAGACGCTGCTAGCTTAGGCTCAGCGTGATAGAAGCGAAAAATCCCTGGCTCCCGCTGGGGATTTTTTTTGTGCTTGTTTTTTAGTGTTTGTTGTTGGTGGTTGTATGCTGCTCGCTTTATTCTGCGATCGCTTTTTCTAGGGGCGCTGTATTCTATAGTCGCTCTCTTTTGATTCCTTTGCTATGAACGTTGCATTTATTGGACTTGGCACGATGGGCGCACCCATGGCGGCCAACTTACTCAAGGCCGGTCATGATGTGGTGGCCTATAACCGTACGCCTGGGAAAGCGGCCACGTTACTTGCGCAAGGGGCAACAGAAGCTGCGTCTCCGCAGCAGGCCGCAGCAGGCGCTGAAATTATTATTACTTGCGTGAGCGATAGCCCGGATGTGGAGGCGGTGGTATTGGGCGATCGCGGCATTATTCACGGTGCTCAAGCTGGCAGCCTGGTGATAGATATGTCTACTATTAGCCCTCGGGTGACGCAGCGCCTTGCGCAAACGCTTTTGGAGCAAGGCATTCATATGATAGATGCGCCGGTTTCGGGTGGCTCTGAAGGGGCGCAGCAAGGCACGCTTTCGATTATGGTGGGCGGGGCTGCGGAAGATGTGACGCGGGCGATACCGGTGCTAGAGGCGATGGGCCGCACGATTACCCATGTGGGCGAGATTGGCGCGGGGCAAATTACGAAGGCGATTAATCAGATTATTGTGGCGGGCACGTATTGGTCTGTGGCGGAGGGGATGGCGCTGGGGATGAAGGCAGGGCTGGATATGGAGCGAGTGGTGCAGGCGGTGGGCAATGGCGCGGCTGGCTCTTGGGGGCTAACGAACCGGTCGGGGAATATGATTGACAATGAGTATCCGCTGGGATTTCGGGTGCGGCTGCATCAGAAGGATTTGGCGATCGCGCTGCAAACGGCCCGTGAACTGCAGCTTCCTTTGCCGGTGGCGGCCTATGTGGAGCAGATTGAGAATGGCCTGATGGCGAAGGGGTTTGGGGATGAGGATGTGAGTGCGATCGCGCGGAGTGTGCGGGAGATGGGTGGGATTAAGGGTGAACCGTAGGATCGGGATGGGGCTGCCTTTAAAGGTTTCTACAGTGACGAGGAATTCTTCTTGGGTATATTGGCCGATTTTGGTGTGGGTGAGTAGAACAAAAACATTGCAGCTTTCAATGGCTTTGTTGTATCTGTCTTGGCAGCGGGTTTTGGTCATGACGGTGAAGACTGTCTCCCACATGATGGGTTTTAATCGAATACCTGTTTCAATGAGCCGATAATTTTGGTGACGGATGAAACGCTCGAATTATTTTCTATTCTTTGGCGAATTCTGAGGAGGAGGAGAGGCCGCTTTTGAGAATTGTGAGGGTGGCTTCGGTGGCTTCGGGTTGATGATGTTTGAGTGGGGCGAAGTCGCTGTTTTGTTCGTTGAGTAGGGATTGGAAGCTATTTTTGATTTCGTAGTCTTAGAGGCGCAGGCAGGGAGAAATGTTTGTTGCTTTCAAGCGTCGTAATACAGCAACAGTGCTGGTTCAGATACTCGCTTGGCAATTACGACATGATGCTAGTAACCAACCGGCTCCACAAACTTCCTATGACAGCAGCAGAGCTACTACCAACCTTCAGAAGCTTGCCCCGCATCGATAATCTCAAGGTTATGCAGTTTTTAGTTGCTGAGCTAGCAAAAGAAGAAGAACCTACCCTACAACCTGGTGCAACGTACTAACGTGCCTTTATTGCTAGGCAGAATAAATTTTTTGCAGAATTTGACGTCTGCATTTGACGTCTGCTTTTATCGCTCACAGCTCGCTTTTGAGATCTGTCCTAAGTCCTAGATGAAAAAAGAAGGTTGCCTTCTTTGCCTCACCGTAATGGCTTCCGCCCAAGGGTTGTAATGTACAGCACTGCTTCTTCCTCTGGAATGCTCAACAGCTCGTTCACCTGATCATCAAAAAAGCCTGCAATCCCGCTCACGCCCAAATCTCTGCGCGTTGCGGCCAAATTTAGCCGCTGGCCCAAATGTCCCGCGTCCATGTGTAAGTAGCGGTAAGCCCGTTCACCATACTTCTCCACGGCTGCTGTCAAGTTTGCGGTATGAAAAACGACTGCCCCCGCATCTCTGCCTAGCTTTTGGCCTAAACACAGGTAGTGTAAATCTTCGTGGAATTGGTTGAAGCGGATTTGGCGTAGCTCTTGGGCTTGGTGGGCGTAGTAGTAGCAGCCAGATTCTAGGGCTTCTACGTTGGAGATGGCGACAAAGGTTTCAATTAAGCCTAAGTCGAAATAGTCCGGCGTGGGGTCGAAGCCTTGCAGACGGTAGTGCTCGGGCTGGTAGGTGAAGTCGAGGATGGCGAAGAGATCGGCGCGGGTGAGGGGCGCGTTGATGTAGTGGCGAGTGGAGCGGCGGGTGAGGATGGTGTCTTCTAGCTTTTGGAGGCGATCGCCCCACGGAATGGGCTGCGTTTTGGTAGAAACGGTGATGCCAAACGGAAAGTTGTATTTGTCGGCGAGGGGCTTGCGCGGCTCGCTGCCGTTGGTCGGTGATTCAGTGGGTGATTCAGTGGGTGGTTCAGCGGGTGATTCGGTGGGCGATGCAGACGATGATTCGGCGGTGAGTTCGGTCTGTGGTTCAGAAGGGGACGGTAGCTCGGTGGCTTTAGCCTGCTCTCGCTGCCCAAAGCCAGCGTCTGCTGCAATGGCTGATTTTTCGTGCAGGTAGCCCAGTAGCTTGCCATCGGGGACATTTGAGAGGTTGGCATAGGTGGGGCTAGGCAGGGCGCAGCGCGCAGTCGGGAGATTTTGATCCACTTGGAAAAGATCGGCTAGGGCGAGAAGGGCGATCGCACTTTCAGATTCGCCATCTAAGTACAGCAGTTGGTTCACCAGCTCGTCGGCAAATCCGCCAATGAGGTGAGGCCGGTAGTCACATAGCGTACCTGCCACTTCTAAATTGCCAAGCAAGTGGCCCGAATCTAAAAAGACCCGCCGATAGGCCCGATCTTGATAGCGCCAAGCGGAGCGCTCAAACACTGCGCTGACCACCAGGGCAAGCTGCGTGGTCTCTAGTGCCGGGTGCCAAAAGCAGCTCGCCTGCAAATCTTGCCAGGGATGATCGTCCCAGAATCGCCATAGGGAATGCGTGCGCACCTGATAGTTGTAAAGGCCCGCTGCCAGCAGTGACGTTCCTCTCGATACGATATATATTTCCGCTGGATACAGCCCCCCTGCTGACGGCGCTGACCGTAGATACATTGGCTCTCCGGAAAAGGTCATGACCTTGGCGGTTAGCCCATAGCTATCAATCAGTAAGCGCGATAGCCGCTGCCACCAGCGCCATTCTCCATCTACTTGGCTGGGTTCTTTCTCTAGGTAAGGTTTGAGATCTATCTCGTGGCCGAGTTTGTAATCTTTATAAGGAACGGGTTGCTTTGCCCAATCCAGTCCTCCTTGCCCCATCTTCGCAATCGTTTCCGGATCGTACTTCGTGCGCTGATGATAATGCTGGGCAATGGAAGTCATAGTGGAAGCGATGTCAGGCTTAAATTAGGCTTAAGTTAAATGATATAGCGAAGTGTGTGTGCTAAGGCAGTGCCTGAAGAAAGGTCAGGGCATTAGGTACAGGGGGCGCACAATTGGGCACATCGGTATGTGAAGAAAGGTCGCTGTGCCTGTGGAGCAGGAAGGGAAAGGGAGAAGTGCGAAATATCTGATAACCTTACGGTTCAGGTAGACTAAACACGCAAAGATGCCTTGAAGTGCGAATTTTATTCGTCCTTTTTATTTGCCTTTGAGTATCAGCCACAGTAAGGGATTAGCGCCCATGCAGGGGAATCAAAAGAATTGGCGTTTGGCCACCAGCGGATTGTTTACAAGCTGGCTTGTGCTCAGTGCTACCGTTGCGCGTGCTCAAGGCGTTACGCCACCCCCTGTACAGCTGCCGCCTATCGAGACAGAGCAGGTTCAGGCTGAAACCTCGGAGCCTGATACGCCTGTTCCCAATACAGCTGCTCCTGATGCCACGGCTCCTGATACCACGGCTCCTGATGTCACAGCTCCTGATGCCACAGCGATCGCTCAGCAAAATTCAGAGATCGTTCCGCAAAATTCAGATGCAGATGCCACCTTAGACCAAGCGACTACCCTCCTGACTATTATGTTGGGTGTGCTGGTGCTGCTGCTGGGCATTGGGGTGGCTATGTTGTGGGCTTTGCGTAAGTCTGTGGTGAATGAAGTTGCGACCATTGTACGCACCCAGCTCAATGAAATGACTGAGCTGGAGAATAAGGTGCATAACGCCACGCGGAGCCTCAACCGGGTATTGGCTGATGCGGACGATTTATCGGGTGAGCTACAGGGACGATCCAACAGTTTTCAAAGAGAAGTGGTGGCCCAAAGAGAGGTGCTGCACCAGTTAGTTGAAGAGCTGAACGAATTCAAGCTCAATACCGCGCGCAATTGGGAAAAGCAGCTCTCTAACCTCAATGAGCAGCTAGAAGCTACAGCCGCAGATTTTGCTCAAGTGACCGCAGAGATTCAGTCAGAAGCAAAACAACAGCTAGACGAGCTGCAAACTAAGGCCGTGGTTGAGAATGAGCGAGTTCTTCAGCGCTTCACAACCTCTGAAGCTGAATTTTCTCGGCATGTGGGTGTCATTAAAGAAGAGACCCAGCGCCGCCGCGATGCCTTCTTTGATGAGGTGGATAGAAAAGAATCTGTTCTTTCTGACCAGCTAGGGAGTATGCAGGCAGAAACCATCGCTGAACAAGATAGAGTCCTTGCGGGCCTGAGAAAATCCGGTGAAGACTTTGGGCCAAAGCTGGCCGATGTGGAAGCTGATGCTAAAGCCAAGATAGAACAGCAGCGCGACGCGGTACTAAACAACCTACAACAGTCTCAAGAAGGCATTGTTAAAGAGCTGCAAGATGTCCAGGCGAGTGCGCTAGGCCATAGTGAACTGGCGATTCAAAATATTCAGCGCTCTACAGAAGATCTGCAGCAGCAGTTCAACAACATTCGCAATGAAGTAGAAGTGCGCAAAGCGGATATGATGCAGAGCTTTCGTCAGTCTGCCGATGGCTTTCTCACTCAGTTCGCTACGCTCAAAGCTGATGTGGAGGGCCGTAAGGGTACGATTCTGGGGGATATGGCCAGGGTTGCCAATGAGTTTAAAGAACAGATTTCTGGTTTGCAAAATGGCGTAAGTGAAGAACGCAGCCATGTGATTATGCAGCTCCAGTCTACGGCGGATGGTTTTCGCGCCCAGCTGTCTAATTTAGGGAGTGATTTGGGGACGCGAAAAAGCGAGCTTTACAATGACTTAGAGGCCGCAACGCGAGCATTTTCTGAGCAGCTAAATACATTGCAGGGCGACTTAGGTGAGCAACGCGAGCAGGTGCTAGGCATTGTTGAACAGTTGCAGCGTGAATATGCTCAGGAGATTCAGGGTTTGCAAACGGGCATTAATGAAGACCGTCAGGTGTTGGTGCGATCGCTCAAAGACATTGAGAGTGGCTTCACTGGCGAGCTGACGGGTGTGCGCAATACGGTGTTTGGTCGGCGCGATGTGATTATTGAAAAGCTCAACAGCTTTGATGCGCGGCTTGGTGAGCAAATTGGGGAGCTGGCCAAAGCCGCTGAAGATCGTGAGCAGGTGGCCCTGCAGCGACTAGAACAGATAGAAGAGAAGTTTGCCCAGACTCTGGGACAGCTAGAGACGAGCTTGAGCGATCGCCAAGCGCAAGCCCTCACCGAAGTGGATCAAGTTAAAGAAGAGATTCAAGACAAGCTTAAAGCGCTGAATGCTGAAGCGGAAAGCGAAAAACAACAGATTATGAAAGAGTTGGGCCGCGTTACGCCCGAGTACGTTGCCGACTCCTTTATGAGTACCTCTCAAACCCAGCTTTCTGATATTCAAGAGAAAATTACGCGCCTCCAAGACAATCGCCCCGAGCTATTTCTCACTGCCGATGAGTTTATTGCAGAAGGCGACAAGCAGCTAGAGATCGGTCAGTATGAAGCGGCCCTGACTGCCTATGATCGCGCGCTGGAGGTGCAGCCGAGCAACGCGGCGCTATGGTTTAGCCGCAGTAAAGCGCTGACAGAGTTAGGTAAAAAAGATGCGGCGATCGCTGCCCTGACAGAAGTCACCCGATTGAATCCAGATAATACTGAAGCCCTGTACCAGGCGGGCCTGCTCCTGCGCGAAAAGCGACAATATGAAGACGCGCTGGCCACTTTCGACAAAGTGATTGAGGCGGATCCTGCCGATGCTAAAGCCTGGCTGAATCGGGGCATGGTGCTCAGTCGGTTGCGCAAGCGAGAAGAAGCCATAGAGGCGTTTGATCGCGCCCTGGATATTAACCCTGAATACCACGAAGCCTGGGTGAATAGAGGCGTGGCCTTTGGCATTTTACAAGCCCACGAAAAAGCCTTTGAGTCGTTTGATCAGGCGGTGAAGTTTCAAACCAATGACGCCGTTGCCTGGCTGAACCGAGGGCTGGCGCTAACGGAGTTAGATCGCTTTGAAGAGGCCGTGGCCAGCTTTGATAAGGCGGTGCGATTTAAGCCGAATTTGACGAAAGCTTGGGATAACCGGGGCTATGTGCTGTTGAAGTTAGGGCGCGATCGCGATGCGATGCGGAGTTTTGATAAAGCGATCGCTGCCAACCCCAACTACGCCAAAGCCTACTACAACCGTGCTCTCTGCTACGCTCTCCAGCGCGACAATGACCTTGCCCTTGAGAACTTGCAACAAGCCGTTCGCCTAGAACCCAGCTACAAGCAAGAAGCCCTTGCCGACGAGATCTTTGAAGACATCTGGAGTGATGACTGGTTCAAGGAACTTGTGGGTCAGTAGAAAAATAGCGGCCTTTCTCCTGTATCCAGACGATTCTGTATTGAAATCAACAACTAATTCTGCCAGATATAAGAACTTCTATTGAGGCCCACCCTTAATTGTGATGGTAGACATATCTTGAACATTGCTTTGAGTTAGAACTGGGTTATCCAAAAGCGCAGGCTTAAACGCCTTAATCAAGAATTCCTGCGGTGCTTTTTTCCACGTAGTTTGGGTTCCTGGGCTCAACGTCCAGCAATCAAGTGGAATGGCTTGAACCTTATCATCTGCGTTGTAAATGCAGATCTTTAGCTGCTGATTAGCCTCATTGCGAATCGTGACGGGGGGCTTATCGCTTCCTTTTATTGTTAAGTTGTCTTCACTTCCAGAAAATTCTATATCTGTCCACAGCGGCTCCGTCCACTGGATACTGGCATCAAAAAACTGAGACTTCCATACATGAAATACGTAGCTATTTCTTTCGTATGTTTTGCTTTCACCTTTTTTGAGAATCCAGTTTTCACGCGCAATTATTTTGGCCTGATCGCTAGCGTTGAACATATGCAGCCGTAAATCAATCTCTGAGTTGTTTTTTATCGTCATTTTAGAGCTTGCATTGGCGTTGTTGCATAAATAGTATGGGTTAGCTGAGATAATGCTCTAGATACCCGCCCCCTACTCCAGCATGTCAGAGCAGCCAGCCAAAACTCAGTATCGGATTCGCAATTGGACTGAATATGATGCCGCGCTTAAACAGCGTGGCAGTTTAACCTTCTGGGTCGATGATGATGTGTTGGCAGGATGGTTGAATGACCAAAAAACGGGTAAGCGTGGTGCCCCCCGAACCTACAATGATTTGGCGATTGCCACGATGAGCACGCTGGGGTCAGTGATGAAGTTGGGAGGCCGCCAAACCGAAGGTTTTGTCGAATCGCTCTTTCAACTGATGGGGGTTGAGATGAAGGTTCCAGATCACTCAACGGTCTCCAGGCGGCTAGGGAAATTGAGTGTGGGCTTGCCAGTAGTGGACGGTACAGGCCCCCGCCATGTAGTGGTGGACTCAACGGGTGTGAAAGTCTATGGGGAAGGAGAATGGAAAGTCCGCCAGCATGGGTATAGCAAGCGCCGCACTTGGCGGAAGCTCCATTTAGGTGTGGATGAAGACACGGGAGAGATTCTAGCAGCCGTGGTCAGTACGAATAATGTCAGTGATGATGAGGCATTCGGGGATGTTTTAGATGCGATAGCAGACCCCGTCAAGGCGGTCTCAGCAGATGGTGCCTATGACAAACGCAAGTGCTACGACAAGATTGAACAGAGAGGAGCACAAGCCAATATACCGCCACGCGAAGATGCCCAGTATTGGGAAAAAGAGGGAGACAGCCATGCTCGCAACCGAAATCTCAAACGGATTGAGGAATTGGGCCGAGCCGAATGGAAACAAGAGAGTGATTATCACCGCCGTTCCTTGGCCGAAACGATGATGTTTCGCTTTAAGGCAATATTTGGCAACACCTGTTCTCGTCGTACCTTTGACAACCAAGCCGCAGAGATTCTACTCGCTTGTGCTGCCCTCAATCGGATGACGCACCTGGGAATGCCGGATAGCTATGCCTTAAATGACTAAGGCACCCGCCATCGGGGAAGTGTTTGGGAAAGGAGTCAAGCTGAAAATATTTATGCAACAAAGCCGCTTGCATTTGCAGCCTGCGGAGATCTTTCAATGTCAATTCTGTAAGAATCATCTAACCCGAAGATATCTATTGACGTCAAATTTTCTAAAACCCTGGGTAAAAGATTGGGTAAAACCTTCTCCCAAACAAAGTAGCCTGAGCCAAGAATTAGGATCAGCGTTAAAAGGCTGGTGCTGTTTTTAATGCTGGTGATGCTTTTCATAGTGTTGTAGGGGCTGCTGCGTAGGGGTGAGCATTTTGGACGTTGCAATGAACGTTCTGCTGTGATTGCTACGTTATAGCTGCAGGCAAAATGGCTTATGCAGTTTTATGAATGCGCCAACCAATAATTAGCAACGTACTAACGATGAATATCGCCTCTCAAGACGCACGCAATCAGCCGCACGCAATCAGCTGCACGCAATTAGCCGCACGCAATTAGCTGCGCGCAGTCAAAAAACAGAACGTACCCTCATAAGGGTGAATTAATAAAGCCAGTGCACCAAGGTTCGTTAACCTGTTGCCTGTGCTAAGCAATTGGTGGGATGAAGAGTGTTATTCGCTATGTTAGCGACGGCTAATAAATCAACCTTGCCATCTTCATTGATCTGCCATTCATCTGCTTCTACTAACTCAACTGTTGGCAAATCAGACATTGATAAATCAGACATTGACAAATCAGATGTTGAGCCTAGCTCTAGGGCTGGTGAGGTGGACATAAGAGGCGCTTCAGATTCAGCTGCTTTCAAAGCAGGTGTTTCTCGAACATCTATCCAAAGTCGGTTCCTATTGAGTGAGACCATTGGCGAGATGGAGAGTCCGCCCCGCCCGGATGCCGTGAACTGGTTACCACTGCCAGCAGCGCAAGCCGTTGCGACCTGATCGTCAGCCTCGGCGAGTGCATTCGGTAACTCAACTACAGATAGCGCTGATTCTACGGTGAGATTATTAATGGCTACCGTGCCGCTAATGCCAAACTCTGAATTGGCTGTGATATCGCTTTCAGCGGTGCGCTGTTCTTGAAATGCTAATCCCAACAGACTATTGGTGGTGATATCTATATTTCCGCCGTTACCTGTAATAGCATCTGCAACAATATCGCTATTCTCAATCCCGATAATGACAGGGGCCTTAATCGTGATATTTCCGCCGTTGCTGGTACCTAACCTGGATTATTCACGACCAGTTGCAGTACAAAAGAAAAAGAGCCTGAAACGCTTTAGAATCAGGCTCTGACAAAATTTATTGCATTCATTGTGCCATGACAGAGTGTTCAAGGGAACTGGGTTTAGATTTTTATC